>NZ_BOMZ01000036.1 GCF_016862455.1 Actinoplanes utahensis | reverse complement strand
GAACCCGTAACCCTGGGCCCCGGCGCTTTCGCGCCGGGGCCCTCGTCATGGAGGTACCTGTATGGCCCAACCGGATGACATGTTCGACGATGAGGATTTCCCCGCTTACACGATGGGCCGCGCCGCGGAGATCACCGGCGCCTCGCCCCACTTCCTGCGCCGCCTCGACGAGGCGAAACTGATCACCCCGTTCCGGTCCGCCGGCGGGCATCGCCGTTACTCCCGCTATCAGCTGCGCCTGGCGGTACGGGCGCGGGAGATGGTGGACCGCGGCATTCCTCTGGAAGCAGCCTGCCGGATCATCATCCTCGAGGACCAACTCGAGGACGCTCTCCAGCTCAACCAGGCCTACCAGGGTCGACGGCACGCGAACGCGGCCTGACCTCCATCGCCCGACGGTCCTTCTCGATCACGAGAGGGACCGTTTGTCGTACCCCTCTCCGGCCGCGGCCGAGGGCCTTTCGGAAAGGGGACGGCCCGGGCGAGAGCTGCGCCGCACGCCCGGGCCGTGCTGAGGACTGGGATCAGGGGAGATCGATCGGGCGCAGGACCCGGTCGATGCCGTGCGCGATCTGACGGTTGCCCTTGTTGATGTCGGCCCGGTTGACGCGCGGGTTGCGGTCGCTGCGGTCCGCGTCGATCAGGGCGATCTGCCGGTGCCAGCGCGGCCCGTACACATCGACCTTGATCTTGGAGCCGGCCGCGGTCGCCAGGTTGGCGTTGTCGGACTTCAGCGCGGCCGCCTTGGTGATCGTGGCGCCCGGCACGACGTGGTAGAGCAGCACCGACTCGACGGTGTTGATGCCGAGGCCGGCGACCGCGGTGAACGACGCCTTCTCGCCCGGCAGCTTCCTGGACTTGGTGATGTCCTGGACGAGCAACTGGAAGGCCCGGTCGTTGGGCAGGAAGACGGTCAGGGCGGTCTTGCCGTCGGCGAGCACGGCGACCTTGCTGCCCGGCTTGGCCTTCAGCACCGCCTGCACGGCCGCGGTGAGGATGTCGTAGTCGTGGCCGTTGTGGTCGAAGCCGCGCTTGTCCGTGGTCAGGACCGCGGCCAGCGACTTGGTCTTGAGGGGCTTCTTGCCGGTGGCCTGGGCGGGGGCGGCGCCCAGGGCGGAGGCGACGATCGCGGCGGTGGCTACAGCGGCGGCCTGCTTGCCGAGACGGGTGAACCTCATCTTCGAGCCTCTTTCCGATCGGTACGGGATGGTGGCTCCGACAGCCACCACCTGTACTTCGATCGGACTCCGCCGGATGGATGCGGTCATCTCGAAAGAGTTCCGCAGCGGTCGGCCGGGCCGCGGGCAAGTTCGTGAACTGAGCGGGATCCCGGTGGCCCGGTCCGACGCATGCCGGCCCAGCGCCGGCACGCGGGAGACGGCGTCACCCCGACGCTGCTCTGGTGGTACCGCCATGGTGAGCAGGGTGTGGCCGACGCTGTCGGCGCACATCACCTGCCCGGCGTGTGGTGCGGCCGTCCGTGCCGGATCGACGTTCGAGGTCATCGCCGTGATGTGGTCAGTGCCGAGTGGTGCGCCGGCGTGTGAGCAGCAGCCCGAGCGCCAGCATCCCCAGCCCCAGACCGAGGTGGAGCCAGTCGTCGGCGTTGTTGACGGGCACGAAGTTGGCGGCGGAGTTCTCGCCGACGACCAGGCCGTACACCCACAGCAGCAGGTAGACGGCCCCGCCGCCGACCAGATAGGCGCGGGCGCCGGGAACGCTGCGGGCCAGGGCCAGGCCGGCCACCCCGAACAGCAGGTGGACGATGTTGTGCAGGATCGACACCTGGAAGATGCCGAGCAGGTGCGCGTCGGAGTGGTGGCCGGCGAACGTCATGTCGCCGTAATCGGTGGTGATCCCCGGGATGAAGCCTGCCACCCCGACGAGCAGGAAGGTGGCGGCGACGATCAGGGCGGCGGTACGGACCGGGCTGCGCGCCGTGTCGCCGGCGTTGTCGTAGGTGCTCATGTGACGTCCTTTCACGAGGGGGGTTCACCGGCTTCCCGCCGGGATCGGCGGTAACGAGGGACCTTTGGGTCAGGGCGGCCCCTCCCGATTCAGGCCGCCCGTCCAGCGATCAGGGCTTTCCGGCTCGTCGTCGGCCTCCGCCTCGGTCACTTCGGTGAGCCGGTGTTCCTCGGCGAAGTCGCCGGTGTCGTCGTCGGGATCGCCGATGGGTTCCATGGCTGCCTCTTCTCGGGTTCCTGCGGAATCGCCGCCACTGGTGCGGTGCTCGAAGGGTCGAGCACGGCTACCCCCGTACATCGACCGCAAACAATCGGTCCCACTGGCGTCGGCCGTTGGTGGTGACCGTTGCCGTTTACCTGACGGGCTCCGGGGAAGTCGCGCCTCATGACCGATGACCGACGGCGTGCCGACCGGCACCCGACAGACGAACCGGACGGCACACCGGCGTACGAGGCGTCGCTGCGCGAGCCGGGCGCTTCCCTGACGACCGGCAGCGCGGAACCGGAGACCACCGACGAACGCGGCTCCGCCGACCGCAGCGGCTACGACGTGGGCGCGGTGTCCGGTGACACCGGCGTCTACCGACCCGACTGACCAACCGTTTGCGGAGCCGATCCGCGAGCAGGTTCCGCGGGCAGCCCGGCAACGCCCGAGAAGGTCGCCTGCTCACCGTCGGCGTAGGCTCATGGGGTATCTGCCGGATCCAGTGGTGCGCTCGGTGGGGTACCAGCAGTCTCCGGCGCTGGGCCCGAAAGCGGGCGGAACGCCTCGGGGCAGGGTCGGAGGGTCATCTCGTGATGGACCGTTGCTCGCGCTTGGCCGGGACCGACCGTGATCGATGTGGATGACACCGAGCACCGAGGCCGGGTGCGGCAACTGATGGCCATGTACGGCCCGGACGTGGACGGCCTCTGTGACGCCTACCTGCCCGCTCTCGCTGGGGTCGGTGGCGGGGGCGTGACGGTGATGACGCCGGACACTTCTGAAGTGCGTTACGCCAGCGACGCGGTCAGTGCCCGGGTGGAGCAGTTGCAGTTCCTGCTCGGTGAGGGGCCGTGCCGCGACGCGTACGCCGGGACCATGCCGGTGCTGGCCGAGGATCTGCGGGCGGCGGTGTGGCAGCGGCAGTGGCCGGCGTTCGCGCCGGCGGCGGTGCTGGCGGGCGCCCGGGCGGTGTTCGCGCTGCCGCTGCGTGTGGACGGCGCGCGGATCGGGGTGCTGGACCTGTACCGCGACACCGCGGGCGGACTGACCGAGCAGACGATGACGGACGCGCTGATCATGGCGGACGCGGTCACCGAACTACTGCTCGCCGAAACGATGACCGACGGCGACGACGAGGCGCTGTTCGCCGACGGCCGCGGCGAGTACCTGCTGCCACGTGCGGCAGTGCACCAGGCGACCGGGATGGTCAGTGTGCAGCTCGGCGTTTCGGTCGAGGACGCGCTGGCGCGGCTGCGTGCCCACGCGTACGCGACCGGCCGTGAACTCGACGACGTGGCCGCCGATGTGCTGGCGCGGCGGCTGCGATTCAACGACCTGGACGATGAAGGGACAGGGCAGGTGAGTTCCGGTGAGCGCAGCTGACGATCCGGCGATGATGGATCTACTGGCCGAGGTGTCCGACACGTTGGTCGCCGACCTGGATACCGATGCTCTGCTGCACTGGGTGAGCGAGCGGGGCATGCAGCTGCTGTCGGCACAGGCCGCCGGGATCATGCTGGCCGACGCGCGCGGCGTGCTGCGGCTGCTGGCGGTGGCCCCTCAGTACACCCCGCAGGCGAAGCTGTTCGAGACGGTGTCCGCGCCGTCGCACTGGAGTTTCGCCACCGGGCAGTCGCTGGTCGACCCCGATCTCGAGGATCCGGACCCGCGATGGCCCGGGTTCGCCGTCCAGGCCGGCGCCGCCGGGTTCCGGTCCGTCACGGCCGTGCCGATGCGGATACACGGCGAGATCATCGGCACGTTCAGCGTGCTGCGGCACCGCCCCGGACCGTTCTCTGACGAACAGTTGCGTCTGGCGCAGGCGCTGGCGAACCTGGCCACCGTCGGCCTGCTGGTCAAGCGCGACACGGGTTACCGCAGGGTGCTGGCCGCCCGGTCGCAGCAGATCCTCATCGGCCGGGTGGCCGTCGAACGCGCCCGCGGCATCCTGGCCGAACTGCTCGACATGAACACCGCCGCCGCCCTTCAGGAGTTGCGCCGGCACGCCATGCGCACCGACCGGAACCTGGCGGCCACCGCCACCGAACTGGTCCGCAACCTGCCGACCCAGCACCGGAATACCGGTCCCGCGTCGGCCCTGCTGGTGCAGCCCATCACCATGGCATCGTCGCTTGCGCCGCTCCGCGACCTGGTGCGGCAATGGCTGAGCGGCACGGGACTGTCGGGCACGACGCTGGACAGTTTCCTGCTCGCCATCCACGAGGCCGCCACGAACGCTCAGGAACACGCCCGGGGCGGCCGGTTGTGGCTGTGGCGCCACGACGGCAGCCTGTGGTGCGAGATCAGCGACGACGGTCCCGGCCTGCCCGCCGGTTTCGAGATCCCGGCCGGCATGCCCCACATCCATCACCAGCAGACCGGTCTGTGGCTGATCCGGCGGATCTGCCCGGACATGCTGATCACCAGCACCACGGGCGGTACGCGGCTGCTGCTGCACCAGCCGCTGCCCGTTCAATCCACCGGTTCGCCGTCGGCCGCCGACTCGGACGCCGGGGGATGACCGAACTCAGCCGCCGTCTCGGTGAGCGACAGCAGGGTGCGCACCGCCACCGACACGGCGGCCAGGCGCAGCCCTCGGCCGGCCGCGATGGCCCGTTCCCGCAGGTCGAGCAGGAGCCGTAACCCGGCGGCATCACAGAACCGCAGACCGGACAGGTCGAGCTCCACCACCGAGACCGGCTCGTCGAGCACCATGGTCAACTGCCCGGCCGCCGCGGTGTCCAACGGTCGTGCCAGCTCGCCGCTGACCGCCGCCCACAGCACGTCGCCGCCCAGGCGAACCATCGTCACCCGTACGCCCGGACCGCTGCCGGGCTCCATCTCGTCGATCACCCGCAGCGCGGCCGCCGCCGGCGACACCCGGGCCGTCGCGGCCCGGTCCCGCAACATGCGATCGCCGTCCGCGGCACCGCAGCCGGTATCGGCCATCAGCATCCCGACCGCCTGCTGAATGGCCACCCGCAGCCGCAACGCCCACCCGAGCCCGTGGAGCAACTGCCGGGTGCCGGCGTCCCCATCGGCGGCGAAGTCCCGTGCCGGTGCCCGCTCCACGGCGAAGACGTGACGCACCCCGGCGCTCAGCGTGTCCAGCTCCGCGGCCTGCCGGGTGTACAGGTTCAGCACTCCGACGGGGCCACCGCCGCCGGCGAACAACGGCACGGACACCGACGCCTGCAACCCCAGCCGGGCCGCCTCCTTGTGGAAGCCCGGCCACGACATCGTCATGGCCGCGATATCGGGCACCGTCACCGGCGTGGCCGTCTGCTCGGCCTGCACACACGGCCCGGCCGCCTCGGCATGCTGGGCATCGTCCACCGCCCGGGCCAGGTCGTCGCTGGTCGCCACCGTCGTGTAACCGGCACCCCGCCACGCGGTGATCGACGCGTAGTCGACACCGGCCACCACCTCGGCCGCTCGCGCCGTGATCCGGGCGAGCAACACGTCCACGATGGCGTCGTCGTCCGCGGTCTGCGCCAGCGCCACCAGATCGTCGGCCAGCGGCCCCCACGAAGGATCAGGTGACGAACCCGGTGTCGTACCTGAGCCACTCATCTGATCGCCCGCCCATCCATACCGCAACGGTACGGCGACGACCCGTGAGGGCCATCAGGGGTCGGGAGGTCACAGCGGCCCGGGGCGGGACGGAGACGCCGTCGTCGTCTCCCGGTCCAGTGGCCGAACCGCCTCGGTGGCGTGGTGGCCCAGACGCATCATCAGGTACGGATGGCCGAGGTCGGGCAACGCATCCCGCAGGATGTCGCGGGCGCGGTGGTGCTCGATCGGTGCGCTAAAGGGCAGGGTCGACGCTCCGAGTTCCGCGGCGGCCAGCGAGCCGGCGGAGAGTGCCTCACCGGCATGAAGCCAGTCCAGGCTCTGATCGCCCGGACCGTGCAGCACCGCGAACGTCGCGGCCCGGTCGTGTCCGTCGTGGGCGAGGGGAAGGCGCAGGCGACGGCGTGCACCGACGATGCGGTCGCCGCCGGCCCACCGGGCCAGCTCCGACCGCCACTGTTCGCCGGCCGGTTCCAGGCCGCCGTCGTCGGCGGTGGCCACGGCCAGACCCAGGATCTGGTCCGGTCGTAACACGGCGAGCCGGACGTGCTGGGACTCGAAGGCGGCCCGGATGGCGCTCAGGTGCCCGGGTGGGATGGGGCTGCCGGTGACGGGGCGGCGGTCGGTGTGCCGCAGCTCGATGATGCGCGCCAGGCCGGCGGTGCCGGAGCTGACCGGGGCCGGGCCGTCGATGTGCAGGCGCGCGAGATGGGTCGGTTCGCCGGGGTCGGGCAGGCGGGTGGTGGTCACCCGCCAGCCGAGCGCGGCCAGGGTCAGGCGGGCGTGGTGCAACGCGGCGCCGCAGCCGATCGTGGCGAGCCGGTCCTCGGGGCCGGGAAGGCCGGCCGATGGCTCGGGGTGCAGGAACAGGTCCAGGACGCCGTTGGTCACCTGCCATCGCCACGGCTGGGCGTCGTGCGCCGAGGGCGCCTGCCGGGCAGCGACGACGGCCCGGTAGAGGGCTTCGTTCGTGATCCGTCGCCCGACCGGACGTACCGGTGTTCTCATGCGGTGTGCCCGTCGTCCGGGACCAACGCAGGCGCGGGTCCGGCCCGATGACGCGGGGCGAGACGAGGTCCACCCAGGTCGGTGAAAGGCGTGGCCGCCAGCAGTCGCCTGGCCACGCACGCCGGCGGGGCCGACGGTCTTCTCCACTGTACGCGCCGGCGAACGGAGGGATGTTCCTCCGCGTCCTGGTATCCCGAGGTGGCGTCCGTTGACTAGAGTCGTGGGAATCCATGGGTTTCTGCTGCTGCCCCAGACCCCGGCAGTGTCGACGGGGAGGTGCGGCCGTGTGTGATCGCAGAGTTCGTGACGGGTTCTCCCGGCAGGCGCCGCGGACCGCCGCACAGCGGCCCGATTGAGCCGGCGTGGACGAGGTCGTTGGTGATGCGCCGGTCCCCGGAGGACCGTCATCGTCGGCAGGCGCCGGTGCCCTGGGACGGCTCCGGAAGGTGTGCACGAACGCGACCGAGGCGCTGTCGGCGACCGGTGTGGGGGTGAGCGTGATGTCCGGCGACGGCGATCACCGGATGGCCGCCGCGTCTGATCCGGCCACCGAGCGCATCGAAGAGCTGCAGCTCACCCTCGGGGAGGGGCCGTGTATCGACGCCTTCGCCGCCAGCCGACCGGTTCTCGTCCCCGACCTCGACGACTCGGTCATGCGGCGGTGGCCCGTCTACGGCCCGGCCGTCCACGGCGAGGGGATCCGGGCGGTGTTCGCCTTTCCGCTCCAGGTCGGTGCGGTCCGGCTCGGTGTGCTCGACGTGTTCCGTACCCATGCCGGGCAGTTGTCCCGAGAACAGATGGGGCGGGCGATCACGTTCGCCGACCTGGCGGTGACGGCCTTGCTCGATGGCCAGGATCAGCCCCATGCCGACCGTGATCTCGATGAGGCGGTCGAGCATCGTGCGCGGCTTTACCAGGCGCAGGGCATGGTCATGGTGCAGTTGGGTGTCTCCCTGGCCGAGGCGATGGTCCGGCTGCGGGCCTATGCCTACGCCGAGGACCGCACGCTGTCCGACGTCGCGGCCGATGTCGTGGCCCGCCGCCTCCGTTTCGATCCGTCACAGTCGTGAACCGCACAACGTATGCGCCAGGCCGGGAGGCAGCCATGACGACACTATCCGCTGAGAGCCTCGCCAAGGTCTTCGTCGAGGTCGCCGACACCCTCGTCGCCGAGTTCGACCTGATCGAATTCCTCCAGATGCTCGCCGACCGGGTCGCGGTGCTCACCGCGGACGCCACCGTCGGCATCCTGCTGGTCGACGCGAAAGGCCGCCTCCACTTCATGGCGGCGTCCGACGAGAGCGCCAAGCTGCTCGAGCTGCTGCAGTTGCAACAGCAGGCCGGGCCGTGTCTCGACGCGTTCCGCACCGGCCGCGCGGTGGTGAACACCGATCTGTTCGCCCCGGTGGCCGCCGCGGCTTGGCCGGACTTCGCCCGATTTGCCACGGACTTCGGGTTCCGGGCGGTGCACGCGTTCCCGCTGCGGCTGCGTGACGAGATCATCGGCGCGATGGGCCTGTTCAGCCGGACCACCGGTGACCTCGACGACGGTGACGTGCGGATCGTGCAGGCGCTGGCCGACGTCGCGGCGATCAGCCTGTTGCAGGAGCGGACCATCAGCCGCGCCGAGGTGCTGACCGAGCAACTGCAGTCCGCGTTGAACAGCCGTATCGTCATCGAACAGGCCAAGGGCGCCATCGCGCAGCGGTACGAGGTCGATGTCGACACGGCGTTCCGGATGATCCGCTCCTACGCTCGCCGGAACAATCGCCGCCTCGGCGAGGTCGCGTACCTGGTCGTCACCGATCTGCCCAGCCTCACCGGCTTCGAGGAGCCGGCCGGCTGAGCCGGGCCGTCAGCGGACTTGCACGATCTGGTCGAGCAACTCGGGAGTACGGCGAGGGTCGGAGGCGTCCGCGGCCGCAGCGGATGTGCTGTCCGCCGACTCACTGCTCGCGTCCGGGGGAATGACGAGCAGGTCGAACCGGTCGCGCCCGAACTCGTTGATGACGGTGACCAGCCCGGCGGGCTGTGAGGCGTACCAGCCGAGGTAGGACTCGACGGTACTCCTGTCGGGCCGCCGGGCCCGCCCTCCGCGCGGGCGATCGCCGAACGGCACGGGGAGGAGTAGGGTCGGGATACCGTTCCGGACCCTGACGGCCTGGTATCCGGCCTCCGCGGCATGACCGGCTCCTCGGCGGCGCGGCGATCCGGATGCGTTCGCACGCGACTGTTTCCGGGTGCGTCTCACCCGGCTCCGGCGGAAGTCTGGATCTTCGCTATGCCGTTCCTTCCTCGATTCTCCGATCAGCAGTCCCGGCGACCGTGATGATCTTCTCTGATGTGGTCGACGTCCTGCTGGCGGAACACGACGAGATCCGGCGGCTGTGCTCGGCGGTCGAGCGCAGCGGTGACCGGCTGAGGGGCCGTCGGTTCGCCGTGCTGTCCCACGCCGTTCACCTGCACGAATCAGGTGAGCAAGCGATCATCCATCTGGTTGTCCGTGATCTCGGTGCCGCTGCCGGCCTCATCGCGACGATGCGTCTGGCGGAGGAGACCGCGCTGCTGTCGTCGTTGGGCACCCTCGACGACCTCGGTGCCGGCGATCCGGATTTCGCCCGGCGGTTCGCGGTCCTGCACCGGGCCATCCTGGAGCACCTCACTCGCGAGGAACTGGACGAGTTCCCGATCCTGCGGCGCCGGGTGGTGGTCCAGCGGCTGCAGGGCATGTCCGGTGAACTGAGCGGCGTTCAGCTCGTCGCCGCGACATGACCGCCTGAGTCGCCGCCGGTCCCGCCTCTGGCACGTCATGGTCAGCGACCACGGGACGGTCGCCTCCTTCCGCCAGCGCATCATGGAGAGATCCTGTGGCGAGGCGGGCGATCGACGGCTGACCGGGTATACCGTAGGGCCAACGACGGTGCCGCATCGTCGCCCGCTGCTCCAGACCTCGGTAGCGCCCTTCCTATCGGGTGTCGTGGGGTGGCCGTGGATTTTAAGTTGATCTTGCAGCATGTCGGGGCGCGAACGGCCCGCCGGCTCACGAGTACCACTCGCGACCGGTGACCGCCACAAAGGGACACGAGGGGTCACCACCGCTGCCGTCCCCGCACCTGGTCAGGATGGGTGTCGACGGCAGGGGCGTGTCCGTGCACGTCCTCGCGGACGTGAGCGGCACCGTGGTCGAGATGACACTGCGGGGCCGATGGTCCCAGCAGCTCGGTGACCAGTTCGCCGCCCTCCTGCGGGACTGCTTGGCCGGCCCCGTCGAGGCGATCATCGTCGATCTGCACGAGGTCGGTGATCTGCACGGGGTCAGCCTGCCGTCCTGGCTGGCCGCACAGAGAACGGCTCGGCTCGGACCGCTGCCGGTGCATCTGGCCTTCTGCCCGCCGCCCCGGTCGATGCTGGACTACCGGTTACGGCATCAGCCCGCAGTGGCGCCGTCGCTGTTCGCCACGAGATCGGAAGCGCGCATCGCGACCGGGCGCCGGCTGAGGCGGGGACATCGGGTGCAGACCCGGCTGACGCCGGGGCCGGACTCCGTGCGGGTGGCCCGTGAGCTGGTCGCGGAGGCGTGCCGGATGTGGCGGCTGCCCGAGCTGCGGCACAGCGCGGCACTGATCGCGTCCGAGCTGGCCACCAATGTGGTGGATCATGCCGGCACCGCGTTCGTGGTCACCGTGCTCCGGCGCGCCCATTCGCTGCACGTGGTCGTTCAGGACTGCGACGCCAGCTATCCGCGCGTCAGTCAGCCGGTACCGGACGCGGACCCGTCGTCACCGCCGGCGCGGGGATGGGGGCTGAAGCTGGTCGACACGATCGCCGATCGGTGGGGCGTCATGCCGAGCCATCGGGGCAAAGTCGTCTGGGCGACGCTGTCCGCCTGACCGCCCCATCGGGAGCTGGTCACTCTGCTGCGCCGCCCGGTGAGGGAGCTCCGCTGTGCCGCCCGGTGAGGCTCACAGACCGGGCAGGCTCGCCAGATCGGTGACGATCCGGCGTGCGACATCGGTGAGCCGCAGGTTGTGGTTGCGGGCGTAGGCGCGGATCCGGAGGAACGCGTCGTCGACGGAGACCTCCTTGATCTGGGCGATGGCGCCCTTGGCCTGTTCGATGATGATCCGGCTGTTCAGCGCGCCCTGAAGCTGTTCGGTCAGCGCCTCGCTGCGGCGGATCGCGCGTTCCTGCATGAGGCCGATGGTCGCGACGTCCGCGAGAGCCTGCATGATCGGCACATCCGTGTCGGCGAAGTCGCCGCCGACGGTGTCGCCGAAGATGTTCAACGCCCCGAGCACCTGGGATCGCAGTCGCAGGGGAAACGCGTGCACCGATCGGAAGCCGGCGTCGGTCGCCCGGGGCACGAAGCGGGGCCAGCGCGCCGCCGCGGCCGGAAGGTCGATGTTGATGACCGGCTGCCCGGTACGGAACGCCTCCAGGCACGGGCCCTGGTCGTTCTGGATCTGGAACAGTTCGATCAGGCGGACGTTGTCGTCGGAGCCGACCACGAAGCCCAGCCGGCCGTGCTCGTCGGCCAGCGCCAGTCCGGCCGCTGCCGCCCCGACCAGACCGCAGGCCCGCTCGGTCAGCATGTGCAGAAAGTCGAAAAGGTCGAACTCGTCGACCAGGGTGTCCGCGGCCTCCACGAAGATCGTGGCGAGCCGCTCAGTCGAGACGGTGCTCATGTCTGCCTTCCGATCGTTCCCGAACCGTGCGGCCACTCGTGCGTCGTTCTCGTCGAGACGGCGGTTCCTCGGCACAGGCATGAGCCCGCATCCGTACGAGCGCTTCACCGACGGAGGTACCCAGCCGCATCATGACCATCCCCCGGGCCTCGAACAGTTCGGCGCGGCGCCCGGCCTCCAGAGCCGGAGGCCGTCGGGTGCCTGCGGACGCGCTATGCCTGGACTACGTCTGGTCCAGGACCGGTCACGGTTGGTAGCACAACGTTACCCGGGTGCCGGTGACGTCGGTGATGAGGTCCATGCCGGGACAGGCCCGCTGCATGAGGTGGAGACCGCTGACCCTCCGCCGCCGGGTGCCGGCCCGCGTACGAGCGGATCGCAGGGTCGTACCGATGCCGGGCCCGTGGTCGCTGATCTCGCACCACAGGCGGTCGTTGCGGCTCCAGAGCAGCAGCTGCCCGCGACCGCCGCCATGCTGCACCGCGTTGACCATGGCCTCGTGCACTGCCAGCACGAACGGCGCCGGGTCGCCGTGGGGCGGGCCGTACCCGGTGCTGACCGCGTGGACCTGGAGACGCACCCGGGACCTCGAGGACCGGTCGAACCAGCGGGCCAGCGGCAACGCGGGGGACATGCCGTCCGGCACGCCGCCGAGGCGGGCGTCCGCGAAGGCAGCGGTCCAGTCCAGCCCCAGCCGTTCCAGAGTGACCATCTCGGCGGCGGCGGCGGCGAACGCCGACGCTAGCGCCAGGTCGGCGCCGGAGAGACCACCGGGGGTACGCCGGTACATGTCGACGGCTCCGGCGTGCCGCACCCCGCCCGCGTGCAGGGGCAGCGCGAACACCGACCGCGCTCCGGCGTCCAGGGCGGCAGGGGTGAACCGCGGCCAGCGTTCGCGCCACAACGAGTCGGTCAGGTCGGCGGCGTACACCGGCCGGCGGTTCACGGTGGCATCGCGGCACGGGCCGTCGTCGAACGTCTCCTGGGCGGCTTCGAGGCTGGCGCTGCCCGCATCGCTGCTGAACCGGGTCTGTACGACGGTGGCATCGTCACGGCCGGCCGACAAGCCGATGCCCGCGAAGCCCGGCATCAGTGCCACCCCCGCGCGGCACAACCCCGTGAGGTTCGGTCCGTGCGCGCCGATCAGGCCCCAGGTCCGGTCCGAAAGCGATCTGTCGACGCTGTACTGGTCCATTCGCTGCTCCTCGGAAGGCCGGCAGCGCCGCCAGGGTCTGGAGCAGCGAATGCGAGACGGTACGAACGCCGGTTGCGGCAGTGTTCGTACCGTTACGGTAGCCGCAGCAGAGAGGGTCTTGTCGCACAGCGCGTACGGATGTCACACAACGGCGCCACGGGGCGCGAACTCGATCGCGGCGACACCCCGGCCGTAGAGCACGACGAGGCGGTCGCCGTGCCGCGCACGCAGGACTCCGGAGTCCCGTGCCAAGGTCGTGATCACGTACTTCGACAGCTCCTCCCCGTCGGCGAGGTCGGGATTGTCGTACGTCAGGTCCATCCGGTCGCCGCCGATGAGCCGAACCCGTAACACCGCGGTCGCCATGTCATCCACGATTTCCCCGGCGTTCCGCGCGCAACGGAGCACCGACCTCGTGCAGGTGGCGCAGTGTCTGCCGGTACGACTCGACAAGCGTCGTCTCCGCGTACGACACGCCCATCCGGGCGCAGTACGCCTTGACGATCGGCCGGGCCTTGCGCAGGTTCGGGCTGGGCATGGCGGGGAACAGGTGATGTTCGATCTGGTGGTTGAGGCCGCCGAGCGCCGCATCGATCAGCCGGCCACCGACGACGTTGCGGGAGGTCAGCACCTGCTTGCGCAGGAAGTCCTCGTCACCGTCCGGGTGCGGCATGCCCTTGTGATTCGGCGCGAACGTCATTCCCAGGTACACCCCGAACACCGCCTGATGTACGACGAAGAACCCGAGCGCCTGCACCGGGGTCAGCACCACGAGCAGAACGGTCACGTACGCCACCAGGTGCAGGGCCATCGATCCGGCTTCCAGGCCGCGGCTCCTCATGCCGGGACGCCGCAGGGCCTTGATGCTGGAGATCCGCAGATCGATGCTGAGCAGCGTCAACAACGGGAAGAACAGACCGGCCTGGTGACGGTTGACGAAGCCTTTCAGCCCGCGCCTGCCCACGGCCGATTCGGTGGCCCAGATGAGCAGTTCCGGCTGCACGTCCGGGTCGAGGTCGTCGTGATTGGGGTTGTTGTGATGGCGGGTGTGCTTGTCGACCCACCATCCGTAACTCATCCCGATTCCGACGTTGCCGAGCAGCCGGCCCACCAGTTCGCTGCTTGTCCTGGTGCGGAAGACCTGCCGATGGGCCACGTCATGCGCCAGCAGGCCCACCTGGGAGAACACGGCACCCAGGAACACGGCGACGAGGAGCTGCCACCACGAGGCGCCGATCAGGAAGAAGGCCGACCACGCGGCCACGAACATCAGGAGGACCACACTCATCCGTACGGCGTAGTGGGCCGGCCGTCGTTCGAGGAGCCCGGCCGCTACGACCAGGCGGTTCAGGGCGGCGAAGTCACTACCCGCCGTCCGTGTGCGCTCGGCCGACGTCATGACGATAGCCGGACGAGCAGGTCAGGCGCGGGCCGCGCGGAAGCGAAAGGGTGAGGATCGGGAACGCTCATCGCGTGACTCCCTCGCAAGGCGCTCCCCGGCACGATGCGACGGGTGAGCGGAACCGATGACGAAGGCTGCGGGAGTCTGGACAGCCACTGTGGTGCAGTGTCTTACTCCCTACCCCCTTCCCGCGTCCGGCAAACGCCCGAAGAGTGATCCCGGCGGCCACCAGGCTCTCCCACCACCGCCTGGCTCCGGATCCGTGCCAGTTCCCGAGGCACATCCCCCGTCCGTGAGGAGTGGGAAGGTTGTCACGTTTAGGCACGGTTGTGCATATGGCCCGTAGGTATGGTGGAGTCAGGTCCGCTCCGAGGCGCGATCGAAGATTCCCTGTTTTCGGTGGGACGCCGGATAGTCGATGCCGGGTCCTAACTCGTCGCGGTGGTGACGATGAGGACGCGAGGCACCCGACCATGACCGACGAATACCGTTCCTCCTGCACCGTTTCGTCCAGCGAGAGCGCCGGGGGCGGCAACGGGCATCACGACCGAATATGGGACCTGGTCAGCGCCTACGGCCCGGACGTCACCACGTTGTGCCGGGCGGGCACGACGTTGATGTCCGGCATCGAGGGCCTGGGCCTGTCGGCCGGCCCGGTCGGGACCGTTCCCCGAGTCCGGTTCTTCAGCGACACGACCAGCTCGCGGCTGGAGTCCGCGCAGCTGACCCTGAACGAAGGCCCGTGCCGGGACGCGGCCGCGAACCGGGAACCGGTGTGGGCAGCCGATCTGGCGACCGGGCCGTGGCGGCAGCGGTGGCCCTGGTTCACCCGCGCCGCGCTGGACGCCGGGGCCCGGGCGGTGTTCGCGCTTCCCCTGGACGCCGGCGGCATACGCCATGACGGGGCCGTGGACCTGTACCGGCCCATCCCCGGGCCGCTGAACAGCGCCGACCGCCTGGCCGCGACGACGTTCACGGCAGCGGTCGCCGAACTGCTCGCCCTGGAGAGCCACGACTTGAACCTGGCGGGGGCCTTCGCGCGGGGCCGGCACGATCCGCTGCCGGCCGGCGCGGCCGAAGACGGCCCGGTCGAGTCCACGGACCTGCCCGCGGGTGCGGACGGAGTGCTGCTGGCCTGCTGGTTCGGACCGGCGGATCTGGGCCACGTCCGGGACCGGATACGTGCGATCGCCGGCGGCCAGGGCCTGCGGGATGTCGAGACCCACCAGCTTCTGCTGGCGGTGCACGAGGCCGTGGTCAACGCGGTACGTCACGGCGGCGGCTACGGCCAGCTGCTGATCTGGCGCCGCGGCGGGCACCTGTGGTCCGAGATCAGTGACCACGGCCCCGGCATGTCGGAAGCGGAGACGTCCGGCGCCGTGCCCGGCCCCGGACCCGCGTGGCCGGGCTCATGCGGGCTGCGGATCATCCACCAGGCGTGCACCAGCATGGACATCACCACCAGCGCGACGGGCACTCGCCTGCTGCTGAGCCATCGCTTGGACTCGTCCCCACGGTGACGAGCTCGAACTCGTCGTCGCGGGGACGAGCCGGATCGGGTGGCCTCGCCTGCCTGGGATCAGGTGGGGACGAGCCGGATCGGGTGGGCCGGCCTGCCGGGAATCAGGCCACCGGGGCGACGGCCCGCAGTTCGGCGGTCAGCCGTCGGGCCAGGTCGGGTGCGGTCTCCGACGGCGGTGGCGGGGTGGGTTCGAAGAACGTCACCTTCAGGTGCGGGCGTCGCGGGAAACGGGCGATGTCCACGGTCCCGGAGACCGCCGCGCAGATGATGCGGGCCTGCGGCACAGCGTGCGCGAGACGGCCGACGCCACTGCGGGCGCGCAGTTGCCGGCCCTGTGCGCGGCTGCCCTCCGGGAAGATGCCGAGGCAGCCACCGTTGGAGAGGCACTGCACCGCGGCGTCCAGCGCGTCCATGTCGGCTTGGCCGCGCCGGACCGGAATCTGCCCCATCCCGTTGAGGACCCGGCGGAGCAGCGGATTCTTCCAGAGGGACGCTTTCGCGAGGGCCTGGATCTGCCGGCGGCGCCGGGCGGCGAACGCGATGACCACCGGGTCCCAGGCACTGTCGTGATTGGCCGCGACGATCGTCGCGCCCTGCGGGGGAAGAAGGTCCAGGCCGGTCACTTCGAGGCGGCCCCACCAGCGGACGATCGGCCCCGACGCCGCCATCACCGCTCGATACATCGGCGGGATCCGGCCGATGTGGCCGGTCGCGGCCGAACTATTGCGCTCCATGGCTCACTCTAACCGCCCGGATCTCTACCGCTTCCTGGCGGCCGCCCGCCGTTCCGAGGCGGAATAGGCGGTGCGAACACGGAAATCAGGAGGCGGAAATGCCGAAACGGCGGCCCGCTGAACCAGTCGGGCCGCCGTTCGGCGAATGCTCGATCAGAGCGGGCGGATGTTCTCCGCCTGCGGGCCCTTCTGGCCCTGGGTGATGTCGAATTCCACCCGCTGGTTCTCGTCCAGGCTGCGGAAGCCGCTCGCCGAGATCGCTGAGAAGTGGGCGAAGACGTCGGCGCCGCCGCCGTCCTGGGCGATGAACCCGAAGCCCTTGTCGCCGTTGAACCACTTCACGGTGCCAGTAGCCATGTCTGCTCCTTCGCAGGCTGTTGGGGGCCGCAACCTGCGGTCCCGCACGCCGCCGCGTTGATCACCCGCGTCGGAACGACACGAAAAAACGAAAAGCGCCTGGCCGGGTCATCTGAAACCCAACAGGCGCCGAAAACGTCTACGGAAATCAAAACTGCAACCGGGCAACCGTAGCACAGAATTCGATGATCGCCACCGGCCGCGAAGTGACGCAAGATTTTCTCATTCGCTGCGAGTAGAATTCACCGGACCGGCTGCGGAACTGCCGTGCGCAGGGCGCGCAGAGGCGGGTTGCGAATCAGTCCGCCGACGACCCGAGTGACACCGAAATCCCGGAGAGTTACGTGACCCTGATGTCTACCCCGCCGACGTCCGCCAAATCCTTCCGCGAGAAGGGGGCGGCCGGCTTCCACGCCGCTCTGGCCGCGGTCCTGACGACAGCGCTGGAGAGCGCCCTGGAAGAGGGCGACCACGCGCGAGTGGTCACCCTGGTCAACCGGGGTTTCGCGGAGGGCAGCCCGGAGCTGGGTTGTGAGCTGCTCTGCCGGGCCATGGCGAGCGTGGGGACGGCCCGGACCTGGACGGTGCAGCTGGCGCCCCTCGCCCAGGTGCGGCAGCGCTCGGTGTCGTGAGTCCCCGGCACGATGTGTCCTGAGCATCGTCGCGAGGTGTCATGAGCCTCAGCGCGATGTGTCGCGAGCCTCGTCGAGATGCCTCCGCGCGTCCTGGGTGCCGGAGGCATCGCGGGAAGGCGTGCTCGGTGGCCGGGCGGGTCGCCCGCAAGGGGGTGCGGCGGCGCGGCGAGGTGGCTGCTCGTTTGTGGACGATACCCGGCCGGATGAACCGTCGCGAACGGCCGGAAATCTGCTGACCAGGGTCGTTACGGTCCGACCGTGACCACCAAACGGAATCATGTAGACACTCACCGTAGCCATGCGACCGTGCCGGCGGCCCTGATCGGGCTGCTCGTGCTCACCGTCATCGCCACTGCGGTGCCGGCCGCGGCATCCGCGCCCGTCGCACACCATCCCGGCACGGAGACGGCCGCCGCACCCGCCGGATCCCCGGGCCGGCGCGTCGTGCCGGGCGCGGACGGGCACATCGCCGTGCGCCCGGACGGCAAGGTCTTCGCCACCGTGAGCGGCATGACGGTGAAGCAATGGAACACGGCGACCGGTCGTCGGGGTGGACCGGTGATCGCCGCCGGTGCCGGAGCGGTCCACGCCGTCGCGTTCAGCTCGGACGGCGAGCTGCTGGCGGTCGCCGGCGACGGCGGGGTCTCGCTGTGGGACGCCGCCACCGGGCGACGGTCCGGGGCGCCGCTGACGGGGCATGCCGGGCCGGTGCGCTCGGTGTCGTTCAGCTCCACCGATGATCTGCTGGCCACCTCGGGCGACGACGGCACGGTACGGGTGTGGGATGCGGCGACCGGCCGCCCGGTACGCACCCTGACCGGCCACTCCGGGCCCGTGGGTTCGGTCGTGTTCAGCCGGGACGGCAAACGTCTGGCGGCGGCGGGGACCGACGACACCGTGCGGCTCTGGACGGCGGCCACCGGCCGGCCCATCGGCGGGGCGCTGACCGTGAACCCCGGCCCGGTGTACGCGATGAGCTTCAGCCCGGACGGCAAGCTGCTGGCGGCCTCCGGCGGCAACGATGTCGTACGCCTGTGGAATCCCGCCACCGGCGAGCCCGCGGGCGAGCCGATCGTCACCGGAGCCGGGCCGGTGTACGCCCTCACGTTCAGTCTCGGCCGCAAGAACCTGCTGGCCACGTCCTCCGGTGCGGACAACACCGTACGGCTGTGGGACACGGCGACCCGAACGCCCGCCGCCCTGCCGCTGACCGGGCACACCGGCCCGGTGCGTGCCATGCGTTTCAGCCTGGACGGCGACCTGCTGGCCACCGGTAGCGACGACGGGACCGTCCGGCTGTGGGACGCGGCGACGGGAAGTCCCGAAGGACTGCCGCTGACCGGGCACGACGGGCCGGTCTGGGCGTTGCGGTTCAGCCCGAACGGCAAGCGGGTGATCACCGCCGGCGACGACGACACGGTCCGGTTGTGGCGGGTCAAGAGTGCCGGCGCCGCTGCGCGCAGCGGCGCCGGCACCGGGCATCACCTGGTGCGGATGCGGTAGCGGGTCAGGCGCGCGCCCACTTCTGGTTGGCGGTGCCGCCGCAGTCCCAGAGCTGGAGCTGGGCGCCGTTGGCGCTGTTCCACCCGCTGATGTCGACGCAGCGGTTGGCGGAGACGTTCACCAGGTCGCCGGCGGCGGACAGGGTGAACCGTTGCACCGGGTTGCCGTTGCAGGTGACCAGCTGGATCGGGGTGCCGTTGGTCAGCGCGCCGCCGGCCGGGTCCATGCACTTGCCGAGCGCCCGCAGCGTTCCGTCACCGTTGAAGGTCCACTTCTGGGCGGCGGTGCCGTTGCAGTCGTACATCTGAAGGCGGGCGCCGTCGGTGGCCGTACCCCCGGGAATGTCGATGCATTTGCCGTTGAGGTTGCTCTTCAGGGCGTTGCCGGTGGCCGGCGGCGGGGTGGTGCCCTCGTTCCAGGCCGAGACGCGGACCCAGTCGACGAGCATGGTCTGCGGGAACGCGGTGGAGGCGTCCGGGCTGCCCGGCCAGTTGCCGCCCACGGCGACGTTCAGGATCAGGAAGAACGGGTGGTCGAAGACCCACTGGCGGCCGCCGAGGGAGGCCGGGGTGACCCGGAAGTACTCGGTGCCGTCGAGGAACCAGACGATCAGATTCGGAGACCATTCCACGGCGTACGAGTGGAACGCGTCCCCGAGCGGCGCCGACAACACCCGGTTGCCGCTGATCGCGCTGCCGCCGGAGTAGCCCGGCCCGTGGATGGTGCCGTAGAGCGTGTTCGGCTCCTTGCCGACGTTCTCCATGATGTCGATCTCGCCGGACTGGGGCCAGCCGACGCTGCCGAGGTTGTCGCCGAGCATCCAGAACGCCGGCCAGATGCCCTGTCCCTTCGGCACCTTGATGCTCGCCTCGAACCGGCCGTACTTCTGGGTGAACTTGCCGGACGTCAGGATCCGGCCGGAGGTGTACTGGCACGAGCCGTACCAGCACTGGTAGCCGGCCGGGTTCTCCTTGCGGGCGGTGATCGCGAGGTGGCCCTGGCCGTCCTGGCGGACGTTGTTCGTGGAGTTGGTGTAGTACTGCAGCTCGTTGTTGCCGAACCCGCCGCCACCGACGTCGAAGTTCCACTTCGAGGAGTCGACGGTGGCGCCGGCCGCGCCGTTGAACTCGTCGGACCAGGTGACCGGCCCGACCGCCGCCTCCGCGGTGTCGCCGCTGGAGGCCGCGGTCAGGGCCCCGGCCAGGGTGAGCGCGACCGTGGCCGCGCCGAGAAGTGCACGTAACTTCCGCATGGGGAGTCCTCGGGGGAGAGGGGAACCGTCACTCCAAACAGTCTTTAGAGATTGACTGCCTGGGGTCAATGGAGACGGGTTCCGGAACCCCGGATAACTCTTTCGGGGCGGCGGGTCCGCACGGGGCGGCCGGCGCGCCGTGCGCGGGGGCCGTCAGCATCGTCTTTTCTCGATTTAAGGATGTTTAAGGATCGACATCTTTACTTCCACTGTTAACAGTCCTAAAGATTTACCCATCCCCACGGACGTACAGGGAAGGACGCCGATGAAGCGCTCCAGATCGATCATTCTCGCCACGGTCATGGCGTTGGGCGCCGGTGGCACGGCGACCTACTTCGCGGGCAGCGCGTCGGCAGCGACGGCGTGCGCACCCGCCTGGAGCGCCTCCGCCGTGTACGTGAAGGGCAACGTGGCCTCGCAGAACGGTCACAACTACACCGCCAAGTGGTGGACGCAGAACGAGTCGCCGGCGACCAGCAGCAGCCAGTGGGCGGTCTGGGCCGACAGCGGCGTCTGCGAGGGCGGCACCACCCCGACCACGCCGCCGACGACCACGCCACCCACGACCACGCCGCCGACGACGACTCCGCCCACCACCCCGCCGACCACGCAACCACCCGGTGACGGCTCGCTGCCGAAGCACTTCCTCACCGGGTACTGGCAGAACTTCGACAACGGCGCCGCCCCGCTCAAGCTCGCCGCCGTCCCCGCCACCTACGACCTGATCGCGGTCGCCTTCGCGGACGCCACCGCCACCCCCGGCGCGGTCACCTTCACCCTCGACCCGGGCCTGGCCACGGCGGTCGGCGGCTACACCGACGCCCAGTTCAAGGCGGACATCGCCACCCTGCACGCCCGCGGCAAGAAGGTGATCATCTCGGTCGGCGGCGAGAAGGGCTCGGTCGCCGTCAACAGCGCCGCCGCGGCCACCGCCTTCGCCGACTCGGTGCACCGGCTGATCCAGACGTACGGGTTCGACGGCGTCGACATCGACCTGGAGAACGGGCTCAACCCGACCTACATGGCCAGCGCGCTGCGCAGCCTGCGGGCCAAGGTGGGTAGCGGCCTGATCATCACGATGGCGCCGCAGACCATCGACATGCAGAACCCGCAGTCCTCGTACTTCAAGCTCGCGCTCGACATCAAGGACATCCTCACCGTCGTCTTCACCCAGTACTACAACTCCGGCTCGATGCTCGGCTGCGACAACAACGCCGCGTACAGCCAGGGCACGGTGAACTTCCTGACCGCCCTCGCCTGCATCCCGCTCCAGAACGGGCTGCGCCCCGACCAGGTCGCTCTCGGCCTGCCGTCGAGCACCCGGGCCGCCGGCGGCGGTTACGTCGCCCCGTCGGTCGTCAACAACGCCCTCGACTGCCTGGCCAAGGGAACCAACTGCGGCACCTTCAAGCCGCCGGCCACGTACCCGGGCATCCGTGGCGCGATGACCTGGTCGATCAACTGGGACGTCACCAACGGCAACGCCTGGGCCAACACCGTCGACCCGCACCTCGCCACCCTTCCCTGACTGGGGTTTTGAACATGAAGCTGACAAGGAAGATCGCCCTCGTGGCCTCGGTCGGCGCGCTCGGCACCGCCGCCGCCGTCCTCCCGATGGCCGCCTCCAGCGCGGCGGTCGCATGCGCCCCGGCGTGGAGCGCGTCCGCGGTCTACGTCAAGGACAACGTGGCCTCGCAGAACGGCCGCAACTACACCGCCAAGTGGTGGACGCAGAACGAGTCGCCGGCCGCCAACAGCAGCCAGTGGGCGGTCTGGGCCGACAACGGCGTCTGCGGCGGCACCACCGACCCGACCACCCCGCCGCCCACCGGCCCGACGACACCGCCGCCGGCGACCGGCACCAAGATGGCCGCCGCGCCGTACATCTACCCCGGCTGGGGCAACCCGCCGGCCCCGGCGACGGTCGTCAACGCCACCGGGATCAAGGCCTTCACCATCGCGTTCGTGCTGGCCAGCAACGGCTGCAACCCGGCGTGGGACGGTTCGACCGGCCTGACCGGCGGGGCGCACGCCAGCACCATCGCGGCGATCCGGGCGGCCGGCGCCGACGTGGTTCCGTCGATCGGCGGCTGGAGCGGCAACAAGCTCGGCCCGAACTGCTCCACGCCGGAGGCGCTCGCCGACGCGTACCAGAAGGTGATCGACACCTTCCAGCTCAAGGCGATCGACATCGACATCGAGAACACCGACGAGTTCGAGAACTACATCGTCGCCGACCGGATCGTCGACGCGCTGAAGATCGTCAAGCAGCGCAACCCCGGCGTGAAGACCATCCTGACCTTCGGCACCACGCCGACCGGCCCGAACGCGCACGGCGTCCGGCTGATCCAGCAGGCCAAGGCGAAGGGCGCGAACATCGACATCTTCACCCAGATGCCGTTCGACTTCAGCGGCCACGCCGACATGTACGGCTCCACCGTCGGCGCCACCGAGGGCCTGAAGAACGTGCTGAAGTCGACGTTCGGATACACCGACGCCCAGGCGTACGCCCGGATCGGCATCTCCGGCATGAACGGTCTCTCCGACCAGCAGGAGGTCACCACGGTCGAGACCTGGACCCGGATCCGTGACTACGCCAAGAGCAAGGGCCTGGCCCGGTTCTCCTTCTGGGCGGTCAACCGGGACCGCGGCTGCGCCGGTGGCGGCGTGGTCAGCAACTGCTCCGGCATCGCCCAGGCCGACTGGGAGTTCACCCGGGTGAGCGCCGGCTTCTGACCCGACCCGCGAACGCGCGGCTGCCCAGCAGGGCAGCCGCGCGTTCGCGTTTCATCAGGGCACTGTCAGGTTCAGCGTCTTCACGCCGCTGCGCGGGATGCTGATCTTTCGAGCGGTGCTGATGTCGGTGGCGCCCGAGTGCCAGGTTCCAATGACCGGGGACATGTTCCACCGGAGTTTCACCTGCTGACCGCCCATCAGCGGAATCCGGTACGACGTCACGTTGCTCGCCGGGTCAAATTCATAAAAGACGCCGACCACGTCACCGGTGATCGCGTTGTGTGCCGTCAGGCCAACCTGCCACGATCCCGAGATGATCGCGCCGCTCAACGTGGAACCTTTCCGCAGCGTGATGTCGTAGGAGACGGTTTCCGCGATCGGGATCTGGGTGGCCTGGAAGCGGTTGCTGGTGTTCCCGGACCACTGATAGGGGTATTCGGCTGCCGGGGCGAAGAGCAACGGCCAGGCGTAAGGCCCGAGGTCGTCGATGACGTACCGCCCGGAGGCATCCGTGCGAGCCGCCGGCGAGGCGCCCTGAAAACCGGGCAGGGCACTGTAGTCGACGCCGACCCCGCTCAGCGGTTTGCCGCTGGGATCGGTCACCACTCCGGAGATGGACGAGGCCTCGTCGAGGTGAATGGCAGGAGCCTCGACGATCTCGCCCGGCTTGACGGTGATCTGGGCGGCATTCCGCTGGTCACCGGTGCCGCCGGACTTGCCGAGCCACTGGTGGCCGAAGCCTTGTTGTGCCGACCTGACGAACACCGTGTAGGTGCCTGCAGGGACCGGTTGATCAAGCATGCCCTTGCTGTAACCCCGTTTGCAGCCACTGCCGACGAGTTCCGGGCGACCGAGTGTCTGGAGCTCGTAGCAGACTTGGACCGGAAGCTCATAAGGGCCGGTGGCGGTGAAAGCGACCTGCCCACCGAGATCCATCGGCACGGTTACCGTGGTCGTCTCATCGGCGGTCAGGGTGGCGGTCACGCCGTCCTTGGGCAGGTGGAGGTTGGACCCGTTTTGCCGTTGCCACACACGGATGACGGCCTGCCCGGCGCGAGTCCCAGTGGCCTTGACGGTATCGGTGTCGGTGCAGACCTGGCCAGCGGACATGATGTCCACCTGTATGCAGAAGTCGGTTACCGGTGCGTTGGTGACCGAGTCGACCGCCTTCACCACCAGTATCGTCTTCGGTGGTTCCGGCTGGGGCGGTGTGAGGACGCCGTCTGCCGTGGTGGTCGTGTCCGCAGCGACGGTGAACCTGCCAGGGATGTACTCGGAACCGAACTGAACCCGGTACTCGCCGGGGAGCACCCCGAGGAAACGGTAGAAGCCGACCGTGTCGGCTTGGGTGGAGGTCACGACCGCGTCGTCACGCCAGAGGGTCACCCCCTCGCGCGCCAGCGGGGTTCCGTCCGTCCTGGTGAGATGACCGCTCAGGATGCCGGTCGGCACCAATTGGTCGTCGACCTGGACGGTCTCGCCCGCGGCGACCGTGATGGTGGTCGCCTGATTGACGTCGACCTGCTGATGCGCCCACTGGGTCAATGCCTGCCACTGGAACGAAACCCGGTAGGTGCCGGGCTGGACTTCCGTCCGATAGTCGCCGCCCATCCCGGAGCCGGTGCCGTATCGGGTGCTGCCGTCGACGCTCTCGATCGAGACGACGGCGAAAAACACGGGCCGGCCGGACCGGTCGGTGAGGGTGCCGGTGATGACGCCGGTTTCGGCGGCGGTGGCGGGCGCGGTCAGTGCGGTGGTGGTCAGGACTCCGGACAGGATGGCGAACCCGAGGCGGGCCCAGAGCGATCTGCGCAACGAATTTCCCCGTTCAGTTACGCCGCAGGCACAGAAGGTGATCACTGCGACCGGATGATCGTATGCAAAGTGGACGATCTTTTGGGCCTTCGTGCCGCGCAACCTTTTCGATCATCAGGGCCACTGGTACGGGTGACACCGACCGTGACCAAGGAGACCTGATGACCTCGAAAAGCCCGCGCGGCCCGCTACGTAAAGTCGCAGTCGTGGCGGCCTCTGTGGCGACCGTCATAGGCGCGGGCATCGCCGCGATCAGGACCGCCGATGCCGCGACCGCCACCACCTACTACGTGGCCACTAATGGCAGCGACAGCAACGCCGGCACCCTCGCCGCCCCGTTCGCCACCATCCAGAAGGCGATCGGCGCAGTCTCCGCCGGAGGCACCGTGGCGGTGCGCGGCGGCACGTACGCGCTCAAGACGAACATCCAGATCACCAAGAGCGGAACCGCCGCCGCGCCGATCACCCTCACCCGGTACGGCAGCGAGAAGGTGGTCATCGACGGGGAGGCGCTCGGGTACACGCCGGGCGCGGTCGGCTCGACGATCCCGGCAGCGCAGCGCGGCGCGATCCACATGGAGGCGTCGTACTGGAAGCTGGTCGGGCTGGAGATCGCGCACGGGCCGTACGGGATCTACTGCAACAAGTGCACCGGCAACACGTTCGACCGCCTCGTCACCCGCGACAACTACGAGACCGGGTTCCAGTTGCAGGGCGCCTCGGCGAACAACCTGATCCTCAACCTGGACAGCCACGGCAACCGGGACCCGCGCAAGAACGGGGAGAGCGCCGACGGCCTCGGCATCAAGGAGGGCGGCGGCACCGGCAACATCGTGCGCGGCGCCCGCCTCTGGAACAACATCGACGACGGCTTCGACGCGTGGAACTTCACCTCGCCGATCACGATCGAGAACTCCATCGTGTACGGCAACGGGTACAACCGCTGGAACGTGCCGAACTTCTCCGGTGACGGCAACGGGTTCAAGCTGGGCGGCAGCGGCGGAACCGGGCCGGCCGCCGCGCACGCCGTCAGCAACACCATGGCGTTCAGCAACGCCGCGCACGGGTTCACCGACAACGGCAACACCGGGGCGATCGTGGTGAAGCGGGCGACGGCGTACAAGAACGCCAAGACCGGTTTCGACTTCGACGGCGGCTCGACCGCCAAGCTCACCGCGAACCTCGCCGCCGGCAATGCGACCGCTGTCGCCCTCGGCAAGTCCACCGCCTCCGGCAACTCGTGGAACATCGGCGGCACCTGGACCCTGACGAGCACCAGCACATCCGTCATCACCGGCGCCCGAGCCGCCGACGGCACGATCGCGAACTCGGCGTTCCTGGTTCCGGCCAACGGCAAGGCGGTCGGCGCGAAGATCTGACCGTCTTTGACCGGTGTGGCATCGTGCCGGTGATGTCGTACCCGTGGATGCAGTGGGCCCTGACCGCCCTGATCGTGGTGATGTGGGCGCGCAGCTGGTGGCGGGACCGGACGTACCGGCTGTGGTTCGCTCTGCTCGCTCCGGCGGCGGCGATCGGCGGGGGTGTGCTCGGCCTCGTCCTGACCTTCTCCGAGGCGCGTGAGGCCGCCCGGTCGTGTGTGGGGAGCGACTGCCACGGCGTCGCCGCCTTCACCGGGCGGGTGGACGGCGCCGACGGGCTGGGCCCGTGGATCACCGCGAATTCGGCGCTGGCGTTTCCGGTCGCCGCGGGCCTCACCGTGCTGACCATGGTCGTCGAGTCGGTGCTGCTGGTGCGCCGGCACACCCGGGCAGGCGTACCGGCGGAAAGAGAATGACCGGGCCTCCGCGAGGGAGGCCCGGTCACATCGCTTGCGGTGTTACTTGGTGAAGGTGAAGTACCTGTACGGCGACCACGTGGTGACGTTCAGGCTGTCACCGGACGTACCCGAGATGTAGGCGGCGGCGGCGCGCATCCTGACCCCGGCCAAGCCGGTACCGCGCATGTAGAGCCGTTCGTCGCCGAGGAAGTACTCGGTCTGCACGGTCTGCCACTTACCGTTGACGTATTCCTGCATCACGAAGTACAGATTCCGCGTGCTGCGGTTGTTGCCCACATATAGATCCAAGGTCGCGTACTTGGTGTCACGGTAGGCGTAGTACGTGATGCCGCTGATCTTTTTCGTCCCGTAGGCGCTGACCGGGTTGACCGAGACGGCGACCCGGGTGCCGACGGTCGCGGTCACGGTTCGCGGGGCGTACCGGGCGTCTCCAGTGAATACCGCGCTCACCGTGGTGTTACGGGTCAGCTGAAGGCTTGCGGCGATGTTGCCGGCGCTGTTCACCGGGACACGCTTGACCAAGCGCCGGGCCTGGTCGTTGCCGGCCGGGTCGGCCCAGATTTCCACGGTCCGGTTCTTGTAGGTGGTGCCGAGGTGTGCGGTGAAGGCGACCGTCTGGCCGTACGCATACACCCTTCCGTGGTTGTTCAGCGACATGGCAGGGGCGGCCCGGGAGACGGCGATCGCCTTGGCCGCCAACGCCGGGGCGCGCGTGGCGTCCCCGGCGTAGGAGACCCGGTAGGTGACCGTGCCACCGGCCTGCGGGGTGTCGGTGAAAGCGAACCCGCCGTTGCTCCAGACCGGCTTGAGGCCCAGCGAGACGCCAGCCGGTGAGTCCAGGTCGGTCCGGGTGACCCACACCTTCGCCCCGGCCGGCAGCGACAGCGGGGAGGTGAGGCTGCCACTGATGGTGAGTGCCTTGGCGCGGGGCGCGGAGGCAGGCCCGGACAGCTTCAGCACGGACGCCTTACGGGAGACGTTTACCGTTGCTGTTGCGGTGGAGGGCAGATGGGTGCTGGCTCCGGCGTACGAGAACTGATAGGTCAGCTTGCCCTCGGCAGCGGGCAGGGTGTTGGTGACGGCGAACGTGCCGTCCGCCGTGACCGGGATGGTGCCCAGGGAGGCCTGACCGCGGGTGACCGCGACCTTGGTCCCGGCGGGCAGCGACACCGTCGACGTGATCGATCCGGCGATGGTGATTGCCGCGCCCGGAATCGCCGTCGACGGGCTGGACAGCGTCAGATTCGCCGCGACCCGAGCGATTCCCACCGAGGTGGTCGCAGTGGCCGGTGCATGGTTGCCGTCACCGGCATACGAGACCTCATAGGTCGCCTTGTCGGCAGCCGGAGGGCTGTCGGTGAAGGTGAAAGCGCCGTCCGGGCCGACTGCGGCGGTGCCCAGCCCGGTGCCGGAGCGCGAGATCGAGACCACGGTGCCCGTGGGCAGCGACACCGTCGACGTCAATCTGCCAGCGACGGTGATCGGTGCGCCGGGAACCGCCGACGGCGTGTCGGCGAGGATGATCTGGGACGCGGCGAACTTCACGCTCGACGAGGTGCTCAGACTGACGTCGCCCGACATGTCCATCGTGAGGCTGAAAAGCCGGTCACCATCCGGCTCCCAAGCCACGCCGTGCGCCTGCACTTTACCCGGAACGTTCTCGATCTTGTTGATCGTTTCGCCGGCCGCGGTGAACGTCTGTAGGTCGACGCCGTCGTAGTGGATGGAACTGCCGGTGGCGAGGGTGCCGTCACCGGCGAAATCCACAGCGACCGGGTACGGGTCGATCGTCAGGCTCCGCGCGGCTGCCATGTCACCGACGTCGCGCAGCGTCACCGCATAGTCCTCGCCGATGACTGTGGCGATCCGGTTGCCGTCCGGGGACATCGCCAGATCGCCGACGTCCAGGTTGGTCGCGACGGACGCCACGGTCGTGGCAGTGTCCCCGGAGACCTCAAGAATGGCGCTCTTGGTGTGGGTGGCCACACCGAGCCGGTTCGGGGCGGCAGAGGCGGACGCGAGTGCGATCTCCGAAATGCCGGGGTAACCGGTTTTGAAGCGGTCCAGCACTGCGGTGGGAGTTTCGGCGGACGGATCGATTGTGCCGAGGTTGCCGGTCGTACCGTCGAGGTGCCGGTAGGAGAACCAGATCCGGCCGCCGGCAACGGCCACGTCCATCGGTGCGACACCGCCGGTGGAAAGCTTCTCTTTTTGCGCCAGAGTGACGGTGTCGAGCGCGACGACGGCCTGGCCGCTGGGGGAGGTCACATAGAGCTGCGACGAGTCGGTGGAGAGCGCCAGGTTCGTCGCGTTGTCGACGAGCGCGCTGCCGACCTCTTTACCGGAGTAGTCGGTCGCTAGGACCTTGCCGGCCTTCCAGTCGGTGATGAAGACGCGGTCGTGGACACCGTCGACCAGCATGTCGCCGACCGAGGTGATCTTGATGAAGTCGCTCGTGTCGGCGAGTGATGGTGCGGCAGTGCCGAAGGTCAGAACGGTGGTGCCGGTCAGCGCGGCGAGTGCCGCCGCGCCGATCCTCTTGGTGCCCATGCTGCCCCCGTGGGTCGTCGAGTTCGACGCGAGGCTATCTCGATGATCACGAATGGGATATCGGGCGAAAGGACGAGTCGGGCCCGGCTCGTCGCAACCGAACCGTTGCGACGAGCCGGGCCCATGGAATCAGGAGGCGAAGGTCTGGAACTCCGCGATCTTCGGGGTAGTGGTCGAGCTGGTGATCTTGAAGGTGAGCTTGGTCAGCGACGTCGCCGGGAAGGTGATGACGCCCGCGCCGGTGCCGGACTTCAGGACCGCGCCGGTGGAGCCGTTGACGACCTGGTAGGCGCCGATCGAGGAGCCGGACGCCGGAACGATGTTGATCCGGGCGACCTTGGTGGCCGTGCCCCACTTGATCGAGACCTCACCGGTGGTGCCGTTCGGCGACCAGTAGGTGGTGGTCTTGCCGTCCTTGACGTAGCCGAAGCTGGTGCCGCTCATCTTGCTGGAACCGTCGGCGCTGCCGACCAGGCTCAGGTTGGCGCCGGTGGGCTGGCTCGCCGAAGCCGACGGGCTGGTCGTCGGGGCCGCGGTCGGCGCCTTGGTGGGCGCGGTGGTGGGGCTGGTGGTCGGCGCCTTCGTGGGGCTGGTGGTCGGCGCCTTCGTGGGGCTGGTGGTCGGCGCCTTCGTGGGGCTGGTGGTGGCGGTCGCCGTCGGGTTGGCGGTCACCGCGCACTTGCCGTCGGACACCTTCAGGCCGGTGCCGGCGCCGGCGGTCGCGGCGACGATCGACGGCACGCAGGCCGCGCTGTCCAGGACGGCGGTGTACGGAACGGCGACGGTGGTCGTCGAGGCCATGCTCGGGCCGGCCGGGTTGT
This sequence comes from Actinoplanes utahensis, assembly GCF_016862455.1. GTDB lineage: Bacteria > Actinomycetota > Actinomycetes > Mycobacteriales > Micromonosporaceae > Actinoplanes > Actinoplanes utahensis. The sequence goes on along the minus strand of NZ_BOMZ01000036.1, from coordinate 134,837 downwards.
ACTCGGTGCCCTTCGCCGACCAGGTCACGTTGTCGAGCACGTTGCCGGCGGTCTGCCAGGTGCCCGCCGCGGCGGTGTAGAACGTGCCGAGCACGTCCTTGGAGTTCTGGAAGTAGTTGTTCTCCACCTTCGCCTTGGCGCCGGCCCGCGCGTTGATGCCGGACTCGTTCAGCTTCAGGTAGTGGTTGTTGTACATGTGGGCGACACCGCCACGCAGCAGCGGCGTACGCGAGTCGAGGTTCTCGTACTTGTTGTGGTGGAACGTGATGAAGCTGTTCCCGGTGTCGGTCTCGCTGGAGCCGATCAGGCCGCCGCGGCCGGAGTTGCGCAGGATGCTGTAGGACAGCGTCACGTACTGGGTGTCGTCCTTCATGTCGAACAGGCCGTCGAAGCCGGCCGATTCGCCGCCGGAGGCGACGAGCGTCGAGTGGTCCACCCACACGTTGCGGACGGTGCTCTCCATGCTGATGGCGTCACCGCCGTTGGACAGCGGCGACCCGGACTTCTTGACGTTCTGGATCGTCACGTTCTGGATCACGATGTTGCTGGAGTCCCGGATGTGGATGCCCAGCTGGTCGAAGGTCGCGCCGGCGCCGACACCGACGATCGTGACGTTGCTGACGCCCTTGAGCTCGATCAGGCCAGCCGCGGTGTTGCAGCTGCTGCCGGAGACCTTGGCGGTGTTGCCGTGGTTGATCGTGCCCTCGACCTGGATGGTGATCGGGGTGCTGGCCGCGGCGCGCTTGCACAGCGCCTCGTGGATCTGGGTGCCGGTGGTGGCCTTGACGACCGCGCCGCCGGCGCCGCCGGTGGTGCCGCCGTTCTGGCTCGCGAAGCCGGTGGCGACGTTGGTGGCGGCGCTGGCGTTCTCCTGGGGGAGGCCGATCGCGAGCGCTCCGCCGACGACCGCGACACCGGCGATCGCGGAGAGACTCAGCACGGTAGATCGTTTCATCAGGCTCAACCTGTTTCGTCTCGCGCGCCGGGGGACAGGCGCTGCGTGGTGGGGACGAACAGTTGTGCGCTGGGACGGCCGATCGGTTGCCCAAGATCAATGGTGACGACGGTCACACCATGCTGGAGGTGGCCGCCCCGGATCGCCGGGGCGGCCACTGCTCACCAGCCGCCGACGCCGGCCAGAACGCGTTCCACCGGAACCGGTTTACCGAGGTGGAAGCCCTGTCCGAAGGGGACGCCGCAGGCGACCAGGGCGTCGCGCTGGGCGGCCGTCTCGATGCCCTCGGCGATGACCGTGCAGCCGTGCTGATCGGCGAACTCGACCAGGGCCCGGATCGCGGCCTGGCGGGCCGTCTCGTTCTCCAGCCCCTGCAGGGTGTCCCGGCCCAGCTTGAGGAAGGACGGGCGCACCGACTCGATGTGCGCCAGGGTCTCGTAACCGGCGCCCAGGTCGCTCACCGCGATCCGTACCTCGCTGCCGATCTGGGCCAGCCCGGTCGGCGTCGCCTCGCCGATCTCCAGCACCAGCGGGCGCCGCGAGCCGGCCAGCAGCGGGGTCAGCTCGTGCGTGCGATGCAGCAGGTCGGCGGAGACGTTCAGCGACAGCCACGTGCCGTTCGGCAGGGACGCCGACGACGCGATGGCGGCCTGGATCAGCGCGGCGTCCAGGGCGACGTGGACGCCCCGCTCGGCGGCCGATTCGAGAGCCTCCCGCGGGTTGCTGCCGTCGGCGAAGCGGGTCAGCGCCTCGTACCCGACGACGTGGCCCTTGACCATGTTGTAGATCGGCTGGAACACCGTGAAGAAGCTGAACTCCTCGAACAGGTGCGCGCGGCTCGACGACGACTTGGACCGGTCGGTCTTCCAGTCGCCGGAGTCGGTGCGCTGCAACCGTACGGTGACCTGGCCGGCGGTGGCGCCGTGCTCGTGCCGGTAGTGCAGCACCTGCGCCCAGTCGCCGACCGCCTTCGTGGCGGTTTCCGCGGCGGCCGCCTTCGTGGCCTTACGGCGCGGCTTCTTCGGCGTGACCGGGCGGATCAGCCAGCTGCGCAGGTGGGTGAACAGGTCGACGACGGTGTTGCCGGGGCCGACGAACGCGATCATGGCGTACAGCGAGAGGGTCAGGTTCAGCACCGCGAAGACCATGTTGTTCCACAGCTGGTGCTGGATGTCGACCCAGACCGTGTAGACGCAGAGCACGATCAGGGCCAGCGGCAGCAGCAGGTAGCTGGTCGCCGCGGTGGTCCGGTTACTGACCTTGGGCGTACGTTTGAACGCGCTCTTCTCGCCGGTCAGCAGCTGCAGCAGCGAGGCGATGCTGCCGGACAGGTTCACCGGCAGCAGGATCAGGTTGAAGCCGTAGATCCGCAGCATGTCCGACCGCTTGTACCCGAGGTGCTTCAGGTCCGCCGCCATCATGAAGAAGTACGGCACCGAGATCAGCAGCAGGATCGGGTTGAGCAGCTTGTTGTTGAACGGGTACACCAGCATGACGACCAGGCACACGGAGCTCCAGAAGATGGAGGCCATGTAGTTGACCCGCAGGAAGTACTCGCCGAAGCGGTTCTTGTCCTCCCGCTTCGACTTCGCGCGGAACTGGTCCTTCAGCCGGGACAGGATCAGCAGGCCGCCGTTGGCCCAACGCTGACGCTGGATGCACAGCGAGCCGAAGTCCGGCGGGGTCGCGCTGTACGCGAGCCGCTCCGGGTAGTTGTGCAGCAGCCAGCCGCGGACGCCGAGGTCGATCGTCGACTCGGTGTCCTCGATGACCGTACGGTCCTGGATGTACCGCTTGATCTCCCAGTCGCCCTCGTACGAGACCTCGACGATCTCGTCCAGAGCCTTCTTGCGCAGCACCGCGTTCGCGCCGACCCAGAACGTCGCCCCGTAATGGGTCATGCCCTGGTGGACGATGTACTGGATGTCGGTGGTGGCGCCGGAGATCCGCTCGATCCGGGTCGCCGAGCCGGGGTACGCGCTGTACGGCGTCTGCACCACCGCGTGCTGCGCGTACGCGCCCTGTTCGAGCAGGTGCACCAGGCGCAGCGCGTACTCCGGGAGCAGCACGCTGTCGGCGTCGAGGGTGAGCACGTAATCCGGGTTGGGGACGACCAGATCAGCCCGGTTCGGGCCGGCCGTCACCAGCGCGGTGCCCAGCGGCGTGCTGACCTCCTGGTACGCCCCGCCCATCAACCCGATGTAGCTGTTGAGGTTCATCGCCTTGTTCGGCTCGTGCGACAGCGACACGTACTTCTTGCGCTCGAAGCTGGTGATCTGCACGTCGAAGATCGCCAGCAGCCGCCGGTAGAGCTGGTTCATCCGCGCGATCGGCAGGGTGACCTGCTCGTCGGCGCCGGAGTTGAGGGCGCCGGCAATCTGGCCGAGGTCGACGGCGAGCGGGTGCAGCAGGTGCTCGACGAAGAACGTGTCGGTGTGGTCGACCATCTCCTGGCGGGCGCCGAGGTCGTACAGCCAGTCGGAGGCGTACCGGTACTCGTCGGCGAGCCGGCGCATGTCCTCGAGCATGACCAGGTGGCCGCCGCGCAGCCGGACCTGCTCGTCGAAGTTCGCGTACGCCCCGGACACCCGGTAGAAGGGCACCTTCAGCTCGGCGTCGATCTTGCCGGGCAGCGCGCGGGCGGCGAGCAGCATGTCCCGGGCGGCGCGGGTCTTCGGCGCCCGCGGATCGTCGATCAGCAGGGTGACCCGCAGGCCGGGGTACTCCTGCAGGGCCGCCGACAGCAGCGTGGTGCGGTTGGTCCGCTCATCTTCCTGATATGACGGGACCAGAACCGTAAGAGACGGCGTCTTCCCGCCGATGAACTCGTCGAGCATGATCCGCGGGGCCCGCTGGTGGCCGCGCGCGCGGTAGAAGTAGCCGATGCGCGTGATCAGGTAGGCGACCGCGGACGCGGCGAGCCCGGTGACGACGAGCATGTACACGATCGCCTCGATCGCCAGGCGGACGGTGTGCGCCTCACCCGCGATGAACTGCTGAATGATCGTGTATGTGATGTAACAGGCCCAGACCGTGATCGTCACCACGATCGCGAGGCGGCCGCGGGTGATCCTGCCTTCGGAGACCGGGGGCGGCACGATCGGATGAGGTTGCGTCCTCCGGTCGGCGCCCCATTGGCGCTGAGCGTCCCGCTTGCGCTGGTCCGCCGATGTGCGTGGCATGCGTTTTCGGGCCCTTCGGTGCGAATTACGGTGACACCTAATGGCGGTGCCCGGCGGAATTGTCTTTGCAGGATCCCGATCTGGCGCTCCGGATTCCAGATTGGAGAAATGGTGCCCGCGTCCCAGTGGGTGTCCTCCATTCGCCCGATCGCAAAAGTCGCCGGGATACGCCAGCGTTTGGCGACTTGCGAATATCGAAAGGGCTTCCATGACGGACCGCGCCACACCCGTAGCCGTGCGGCCGGAGTACGACCCGCTCGCCGACCCGAACTGGCAGGAGCCGGAGCAACCGCGCAGCCGCCTGTCCTGGACGCGGCTCGGCATCCTGGTGCTCGTACTGGGTCTGGCCGGGGCCGGCGGGACCTTCGGGGTGAGGCACCTGCAGAACACGTCCGGCCCGACCGCGAAATCGTGGGCGGTGCCGTACGTCGACGTCACGCTGACGCCGACGTTCCAGTTCCAGGACCCCACCGCGAATCCGGCCAACGACGTCGCCCTCGGCTTCGTCGTCGCCCACCCGAAGAGCCCGTGCACCCCGAGCTGGGGGGCCGCGTACACGCTCGACGAGGCGGCCTCCTCGCTGGAGCTGGACCGCCGCATCGAGCAGCTGCGGCAGGCCGGTGGCGACATCACGCTCAGCCTCGGCGGACTCAGCAACTCCGAGCTCGCCGTCGCCTGCACCGACCAGACCCGGCTCACCGCGGCGTACCGGCAGCTGATCGAGCGCTACGACGTGAAGACGCTCGACCTGGACATCGAAGGCACCGCCGTCGCCGACCAGGCGTCGTTGCGGCGGCGCGTCGCGGCGGTCGCCGCGGTGCAGAAGGAGCGCAAGGCGGCCGGGAAGGCCCTCGCCGTGTGGCTGACCCTGCCGGTGACGCCGAACGGTCTCACCACCGAGGGCGTCGCGGTCGTCCGCGGCATGCTCGAGGGCGGCGTCGACCTGCGCGGCGTCAACGTGATGACGATGGACTACAACAACGGCGACCGTGACCCGGACATGCTGGCGCTGGCCGAGAGCGCGCTCAACGGCACCCACAAGCAGGTGTCCGACCTGTACCTGCAGCTCGGCCGCAAGCTCACCTCGCCGCAGGTCTGGTCGCTGATCGGGGCCACCCCGATGATCGGCCAGAACGACATCGACGCGGAACGCTTCACCGTCGACGACGCCAGGGGCCTCGCCGACTTCGCCGTCACCAACGGCCTGGGCCGGGTCTCCATGTGGTCGATCAACCGGGACGCGCCCTGCCGCGGCACCTTCGAGAACGTCGTCGTGCACTCCAACACCTGCAGCGGCGTCGACCAGGACGCCCTGGCCTTCTCCAAGGTCTTCGCCGGGCTGCCCGGCAAGGACGTCGCCGGCGACAACCACGACGCGGTCGAGATCCCGGACCAGGCGGCGGTCGTCGACGACCCGAGGACCAGCCCGTACCCGATCTGGCGGCTCAGCGCGATGTACGTCACCGGTTACAAGGTCGTCTGGCGCGGTGTCGTCTACGAGGCCAAGTGGGCGAACTCCGGCATCGACCCGTCCGCGGCCCCGGCCGCCGGCACGCAGAGCGCGTGGTCGGTGATCGGGCCGGTCAGCCCGGTCGAGAAGGCGCCCCGGCCGGTGCCGGTCGTCGCCAACGTCACCAAGGTCTGGCGGGCGGACACCGTCTACCTCCGGGGTCACCGGATCCTGTTCGGCGGCCTGCCCTACGAGGCCAAGTGGACGACCAAGGGCGAGGCCCCGTCGACGGAGTTCCCGATCGACGCGGACGACCCTTGGAAGCCGCTCTTCAACATCCCCGGCGAGCCGGCGACCAACTGACAACCCCCTTTCCGGTACGCCCGTCGCCCGCACTCTTCGCGGGAGGCGGGCGTTCCCGTTTCCGCTTCGACGAACACGTTCCGTGGTTGAGGCGGGTGGTGGTTGCTTTTTCGGAGCGATCGACGACCCTGTTGGGTACGGTCCACAGAACTACGACTTTCTTTTTTCTCTGTAAGAGATATAAAAGTCGTAATAGTAGGCCCTGTGCAAACTGTGGAAAACCCGCATAACCGCTGGTCAAAGCGTTTTCGCCCTGTGGCCTTCATGTGGGTAACCGGGGTACAACCCGGCCCGTTTTCCACAGCCCCGGCACCGGCTCGCGTTGTCCCCAGGCTGTCCACAACTTATCCACGGTCCGTCCCCTGCGCTGTGCACAGCAAGTGATCATGAAGAAGGGCGGGATCCGGCGATGCCGGACCCCGCCCTTCTGAGTGTTACGTCAGCGCACGATCACGTAGTCGTGCGCGCTCACCGCCCAGTTGGAGGTCGGGTCGGTGTAGTAGATGTAGCGGTACGAGCCGCTCACCGTCGCCGTCACGGTGGTCGCCGGCCGGCCCTGGGCGTTCGTCCAGACGGTCTTCACGTTCGTCCATTTGCCGCCGGGACCACTCGGCCAGAACTGCAGCACGGCCGGGCGACTCGCGTACGGCTGCCAGGTGCCGGTGTTCCAGTCGGCGCGGATCAGCGAGGCGCCGGCCCAGACGTTCTGGCCCTTCCTCACCGGCTCCGGGAGGGCGTCGGTGGCGGTCAGGTAGGTCAGGCGCCGGAACGGCACGGTGGCCGCGTTGTGCCGGTCGATGTGACCGCCGTCGTTCGCGGTCGCCCACACCGCGGCTCGCCAGTTGCCGGCCAGGGCGTTGCTCGAGATCTCGTGCCGGATGTCGTAGACGTACCACTCGGCGAAGCAGGTCGCGGTGGTCGCGTTCACCGGCGTGCAGCTGGTGCTCGGGATCAGCACACCGTCCGGCGTGTTGTAGGCGCCGTGGTAGAGGTAGAGGCCGCCGCCCTGGATGCCGGAAGGGGCGGTGGCGGTGAACGAGGCGTTGAAGGTGGTCGTGCCGGACACGCTCAGGTTCAGGCCCTGACCGTTGTTGATCTTCAAGTCGGAGATCGTGACATCGCCGACGGCCTCGTCACCGGCGGTCGCCGGGCCGGCGAAGGCGCGCAGCACCGTGCGGGTCAGCTTGCCGCCCTGGTCGTTGGCGGCGGACACCCGCAGCGACACGAACGCTGCTCCGGCCGGCACCGCCAGAGACGCCGTGACGCCCTGTCCGGAGGCGGTGAACGGCAGATCGGTCCAGGTGGCGCCGTCGTCGACCGACCACTCGATGCCCCGCACCGTGCTGGTCGTGGCGGCCACCCGAGTCGACGGGACCACGGTGAGGGTCACCGGGGTCGACCCGGCGCGGTTGCGCACGTCGAGGCCGGACGCCGTGAGGCCGAGGTCCATCAGCGGAATCGTGCCCCGTACGGCGTTGCCGGAGGAGAAGGTCCAGTCGCTCTGGATCTTCGTGGAGAGCTGGGACCAGGCCACCTTGCGGGTCGCGGTCTGCTCCAGGCGGTACGTCTGCGCGTACGCCGGCAGGTCCGCCACCAGGACGGCGCTGTTCGACTCCTTCAGCACCTCGCCGCCGGCGCTGAGCCTCGTCGACACCCGGGCCCCACGGTCGGAGCCCTTGCTGCCGGTGGCGTCGCCGTAGGGCGTGTTCTCGGTGAACTGCACCCGGTTGCCCTGCCGGTAGGCCGAGTTGTACGACGGGGTCGGCGCGAACGGGGCGACCCCGGCCGTGGTGGCCGGGGAAGTGCCGGCCGACAGGGTGCGATCTCCCAGGTCGAGCTGGTGGGTGCCGGTGTCGGCCAGCCGCGAGACGGTCACGCCGGGTGTCACGTACTCGGTGAAGGTGGCCGGGAAACGCATCGTGGTCGCCAGGTAGGCCCCACTCGAATCGCCGAGCATCGGCACCGACTGGTACATGCCGGTGGTGTTGACGCCCTGCGCCCGGACCGTGGTCGTGGTCTTGGCCAGCGACGCCGTCTTCACCGTGGTGATCGGGGACGCCGGGAAGGGGTGCGACCAGCTCTGCGTCAGGTCGTACCGGTACGGGGTGGGGTTGAGCGCCGTCGAACCCCGCTTCGTCAGGATCTCGTGGGTGCGCAGCGTCGTTCCGGCCAGGGAGGCCGTCGTCACGTACGACCGGACCTTGTAACCGCCGGCGAAACCGACGAAGTCGCCGTTGGGCAGCGACACCCAGACCGCGCTGGCGTCCTGCGCCGCCGTGGCGTCGTCGACCTTGAGCGCGACCTCCTTGGCCGACGACTCGGCGAGCACCACCGTCTGCGCCTTGTTGGTCACCGTGAACGACGCGGTCAGCAGGTAGCTGTTGACGTTGTAGATGCCGTAGATCGAGGTGACGAAGTAGTTGCCGGGCGGCAGGTTCGCCGTGATGCTCAGCGTGTTGCCCGGGTTGGTGACCGGAACGTACGTCCAGGTGTCCCGGTTCCACACGTTGATCAGGCTGTTCCAGGCCGTCCAGTTCTCCGAGGCGAGCCGGATCGTGGTCGGGTACGTCGCGGCGGCCGCCGAGGCCGCGGCCCGCGCGGTGCCGGGCACGCCCGTCTTCGCCGTGACGGCCGGCTCCGCCTTCACACCGAGCTCGCGCGCTCTGACCGAGCCGCCGGTCGAGACGAACCCGATGGCCGCCTTCCGGTCGCCGGCGTCGCTGGTGAACTGGAACGCGGACTTCTTGTCGCCCTCGGCGGTCACGGTGAGGGTGTCCGTGGCGGCCGGTGGGGTGGCGACGCCGATCAGGGGTGGGGTGGCGGCCTGCGCGGCAGCCGGGAGAGTGATCAGCGAGCCGCCGACCACTGCGGATATGCCGATACCCAGAGTGCGCAGCCTCGACCGAGACCACCGAGCCATGTTTGTGAGTCCTCCCGCGACGATGCGCTGGGAATGCCAGAGGGCCCAACGCGTCGTAACGGTAGCGTTCTATGTGATCACCTGCAAGATCCCTTCACCGGCCGGCGGCCAGGTTCTCCAGAACCACGGCCAGGCCCTGGCCGACACCGATGCAGATGGCGGCCACCCCGTACCGTTCGTTGCGTTCCCGCAGCACCTTCGCCAGGGTGCCGAGGATCCGGCCGCCACTCGCGCCGAGCGGATGGCCCAGCGCGATCGCGCCGCCGCGGGTGTTCACGATCTCCGGGTCGATGCCCCAGGCGTCCACGCAGACCAGCGACTGCACCGCGAAGGCCTCGTTGAGCTCGACCGCGCCGACCCGGTCCCAGCCGATGCCGGCCCGCTTCAGGGCCCGGTTGGCGGCCTCGACCGGGGCGATGCCGAAATGCTGCGGATCCAGCGCGAACGCGCCCCGGCCGACGATCGCGGCGAGGGGCTCCCGCTTCAGGAGGGAGGCTGCGCCCGCAGAACCCAGCAGGACAGCGGAGGCGCCGTCGCTCAGCGGGGAGGCGTTACCGGCGGTGATCGTGCCGTCCGGGCGGAAGCTCGGCTTGAGGGCGGCCAGCGACTCCCGCGTCGAGTCCGGGCGGATGCCCTCGTCCCTGGTCAGGGCCTCGATCGGGGTGACCAGGTCGTCGTAGAAACCGTCGTCCCAGGCCCGCGCGGCCAGCCGGTGCGAGCGGGCGGCGAACTCGTCCTGGCGGGCGCGGGTCACCTCGTACCGCTCCCGCAGCTGCTCGTTGCAGTCGCCCAGCGAGGCGGTCCACTCCTTCGGCATCCGCGGGTTGACCAGCCGCCAGCCCAGCGTCGTCGACACCGCCGTCACGTCGCCGGCCGGGAAACCCTTCGCCGGTTTCGGCAGCACCCAGGGCGCGCGGGTCATCGACTCGACCCCGCCGATCAGCACCACGGCGGCGTCGCCGGTCTCGATCGTGCGCGAGGCGATCATGGCGGCGTCCAGACCGGATCCGCACAGCCGGTTCACCGTGGTGGCCGGCACCGACGTGGGCAGACCGGCCAGCAGCGCCGCCATCCGGCCGACGTTGCGGTTGTCCTCGCCGGCGCCGTTCGCGTTGCCCCAGACCACCTCGTCGACGACGCCGGGATCGATGTCGGAGAGCACCGACCGGATCACGCGGGCGGCGAGGTCGTCGGGCCGGACCCCGGCGAGGGCGCCGTTGAACCGACCGAAGGGAGTACGGGTGGCGGCGTAGACGAAGGAGGTCATGAGGTAACGCTAGGTGGCGAACTTGATACGCTGAAGTATCAATATCCGGCGCGATTGAGAGCTACGAGGTCTTGATGCCGTGGAGCTGCGTCAGCTGAGATATTTCCTGGTCGTCGCCGAGGAGCTGCACTTCGGGCGGGCCGCCGCCCGTCTGCACATGGCCCAGCCGCCGCTGTCCCAGGCGATCCGCCGCCTGGAGACCGACCTCGGCGTCGAGCTGCTGCACCGCACCACCCGCCGGGTCGGCCTCACCGACGCCGGCCGGTTCCTCGTGCAGCGGGCCAGGGCGATCCTGGCCGACGTCGAGGGCGCCGGGCACGAGGTCCGCCGGGTCGCCGCCGGGGCGGTCGGGCACCTGGCTATCGGCTGCGTCGGCTCGGCGACGTACAGCCTGCTGCCGTCGCTCTCCCGGCACCTGGCCGTCGAGCTGCCCGGCGTCGACTTCTCGTTCCGCGGCGAGATGCTCGCTCCCGACCAGATCGAGGCACTGCGCTCCGGGGAGATCGACCTGGCCCTGCTGCGCCCACCGGTCGCCGATCTGTCGCTGACCGTCACCCGGCTGCGCCGGGACCGGCTCGTCGTGGCGCTGCCCGCCGCTCACCCGCTCGCGCAGCGCCGGCAGGTACGCATCGCCGACCTGCGGCAGGCCGCGCTGATCGTGCACTCCGCCGACCGCCGCTCGGTGATGTACGACGTCGTGGTCGGCCTGTTCCGCGACGCCGGCCTCGACCCGCGGATCCGGCACCAGGTCGGCGAGACGTCCACCCTGATCACGCTGGTCGCCGGGGAACTGGGGGTGGCCGTCGTCCCGGAGCCGGTGACGGCGCTCGCGCTCGACGGCGTCGTCTACCGGCCGCTGATCCGCCCGGCCGTGACCGTCGATCTGGCACTGGCGCACCGGGCCGACCGGTCCGAGCCGCACCTGGCCCGGACCATCACGCTGATCCGCGGCCTGACCGGCGCACGGTGACCCGTGTGTGCATTTCGGGCGCGCATGACGGCCGAAATGCGCACACGGGTTCAGCTGTCCTTGTTGACCAGGGTCGGGTTGTCGATGAGGAACGAGGTGACCCGGTCCTCCTTGACGGCCTTGAAGAACGCCTCGGCGACCTCCGGCTGCAGGAACTCCTCACCCAGGTACGTGCTGCCCGGGCCGTTCACGTATTTGCCGCCACCGGCCAGCTTGATCGTCGTCATGTCGTCGACGTTCAGGTTCTTGAGCGCCACCGCCCACTCGATCGGGTCGTGGCCGGCGCCGTCGAAGGTCAGCGACTTGCCTGCCGCGTCCAGGATCTTCGTCATCTTGGAGATGTCGGTGACGACGTTCTTGCTCATCGCCTCCTTGGCCATCGCCTTGATGAACTGCTGCTGGTGCCGCTGACGGCCGTAGTCGTCCAGCCCGCTGTCCGCCCAGTCGTACCGCTGCCGGACGTAGTCCAGCGCCTGCCACGGCTTGAGTCGCACCGGCTTGGTGCTCTTCTTGTAGGTGGCCTGCGGACCGATGTACGGGTGCTCGCACTTCTTCGACTTGTTGCCGACCGGGCACGCCTTCGACCGCGGGCGCTGCTTGCCCTCCGGGGTCAGGTGCTCCGACATCACGTCCATGTCGATCACCATGGAGACGCCGCCGAGCGCCTCGACGATGTTCTTGAAACCGCCGAAGTTGATGATCGCCGCGGCGTCGAACTTCTCGATCCCGGTGTAGTTGCGGATCGTCTTGGAGAGCAGCTTGAACCCGTTCTCCACGTCGATCTTGCCGTTGACCTGGCTGCCGTGCGCCATCGCGCCGTTGATCTTCGTGCGGCCGCCGTCGTAGCCCGACTTCTTGTCCGCGGGAATCTCCACGTACAGGTCCCGGGGCATGGAGAACAGGTAGGCGGTGCTCATGTCCTTCGGGATGTGCGCGATGACGATCGAGTCGGCGAGCGGCGCGGTCGTCGTGTCCCGCGGGTCGATGCCGACCAGCAGGATCGTCAGCGGCCCCTTGATGTCCTTCGGCGCCGCGTTGGCGGACCCGTCACCGGAGTCCAGCAGGCTGGTGCTGGTGAGCCCGCCGGTGTACTTGGCGATCAGGGTCTGGCCGGTCACCAGCGTGCCGCCGCTGACGACGACGATGACGGCCCCGAAAATGGCACACAGCCGCGCCCAGAGCGGTGCGCGACGCTTCGTGGATCTGGCCAAACCCATCTCCCCACCCGTCGAAACAACGACCACGCATGATTGCACAGTCCGCCAAACGTCTCGATGGACCGGGTGACGGTCATCTTTCCGGCCCATACCGGTTCACGTCGCCGGAGGGTGGGCCGGTTCAATCCTCGTGCGTGTGGAATCGGCGATCGTGGTGTACCAGACGACCGCCCGGCGGCCCGAGGAACACCTCCAGAACCGTCGCGACGACCACCGTCGAGCCGCCGACCGGGACCTGGTGCAGCGGCGCGCACCGCAGGCTCGCCACGGCGCCGGGCAGCATCGGCTCGCCGGTCGGCAGCGTCTCCCAGCCCTGGTCGGGGGTGAACCGGGGGCCGCCCGAGCGGGCGAAGTCGCGGGCCAGGGCCACCTGCGCCGGGCCGAGCAGGTTGACGGTGAGACCGGGCGCGGCGAGGACCGCGAGGGCCGAGCCGGAGCCGATCACCGAGAAGGAGAGGGCCGGCGGGTCCGCCGACACCGAGGCGACGCTGGACGCGGTCAGGCCCACCGGACCGTGCGGCCCGGCCGCGGCGATCACGGCGACCCCGGTCGGGTAACGCCGGAAAGCGGCCTTGAACCGCGCCGCGACAACCGTATCGATCTCGCTGAACACTGGTCTTCCTCGTCCCTTGCCGTGCCGTCGGAGGAAACCGTAGAACCTCAACCTGAATTGAGGTCAAATCCTACGACGACACGGATGCGGTCGATGATCCCGCATCAGCCGCCGGACGAGGTCGAGCCGCCATCGGTCACCGAGGAGCCGCTGGTGCCGCGTCCCACCACGTTCGTCTTGATGGTGCTGCCGTTGCCGATCCGGCCGGTCTCCGGCAGCGAGAACGCCCGGCGGCTCGCCGCGTCGCCGGCCGGGAAGAAGCCCCCGCCCCGCAGCAGCGTGCCGACCGGGGCGTTGCGCGGATAGCTGGACGAGTGCCAGATGTAGTAGTCGCCGGTGTCGTCGTCGCAGTACTCCTCGTCGACGACGAGACCGTCGGCGTCCGCGCAGTAGAAGAGCTCACCGGCCGCCCCGGCGACCGGCGCCGGCGTGCTCTCCTCCACGACCGGCTCCTCTTCCACCGGCTCCTCTTCCACCGGCTCCTCCTCGACGTTCTCCTCGGTCACCGTGGTGAACGTCTCCTCGACGACCACGCCCGGCGAGTCCGGCGGCGAGCTGTCGCAGGCCGCCGCTCCACCCGCCGCCAGTGCCAGGAACGAGGCCGTCAATGCGACACGGCGGGAGCTGATCCGTCGGGCATTCATGGCGTGCACGCTAGATCACGGTCGCCACCTGCTCATACGCCGTTCAGGTAACCGTCCGGCGGCAGTTCGGCCGGTCCCGGCGCGTCACCGGAGTCGCTCCGGGAGGCCCGGTATCTTCCTGCGCGTGCTGGACGAGACGATTGACCGGTCGCGCCGCCGGGAGCTGGCGGCACTGCACGACGCGCTCACCGGGCAGCCCGGCACGTGTGTGCTGACCGGCCCGCCGGGTGTCGGCAGGACAGCGCTGGCGGCGGCGTACGCCGAAACCTTCCCGGGCGCAGCCCGTTGGGTGAGCCTGGCCGGCAGCAGCGCCGACCCGGACGAGATGGCCGCGACCTTCGCCGCCGGGCTGCGGGCCCGCACCGGCAATCCACCGGTGGCCGACGCCGTCGCGGAGTTCGCCGAGCGGGTCGCCGCCGGTCCGGAGCCGACGCTGCTCGTCGTCGACGACATCCCGGGCGAGCTGACCGCCGAGCTGATCGACCGGCTGTCCCTGCCGGAAGCGGGCGGACAGCTGCGTACCGTGCTGATCACCGGACGGGACACGCCGGGGCTGCCGGTGCCCACGGTGGAACTCGGGCCGATCGGAACGGCTCTGGGCGGGCACCCCATGGCGCTCCGGCTGGCCGGCGGCGACCTCACCGCGATGGCCGCGCGGCTCGACGCGGAGACGGTGAGCCCGGTGGTGGTGCTGGTGCGCGACCGTCTCGACCGGCTCGGCGACGCGGCCTGCCGGCTGCTGCGGGTGGCGGCGCTCAGCTCGCCCGCGGCGCTGCCGGCCGGGCTGATCCGGCTGTTCCTCGGCGCCTCCGCCGAGCAGGCGGTCGCCGAGCTCACCCGGGAACTGCTCGCCACCTCCGACGGCGGGGCCTGTCAGGTACACCCACTGGTCCGCGACATCGCCCGCCAGCACCTCCCGCCGGTGGACTGGACCGCGCTGGCCCGCCAGTTCGCCGACGCGGTGCTCGACCACCCGTGGTCGGTGCCGCTGGAATCGTTCCTGGTCGCCCGGCACGCGACCCGGCTCGCCGGGCGGCCCGACCTGCCGGACGCCGTCGTCGACCGGCTGCACCGGCGGGTCATCGCCCACCACCAGCCGGCCGGTGAGGCGGCGCTGGTCCTGCCGCATCACCGGGAACTGGCCGAACGCCATTTCGACGATCCCGAGGTGCTGATCGCGGCCGCCCGGGTCATGCGGGCCCGCGGCGAGCCGGAGGAGGCGAAGGACCACGCCGACCGCGCGGTGCCGCTTGCGACCGACCCGGCGACCCGGCACGCGGCCCGGCTCCTGCTGGTCGAGTGCCTGGAGGAGATCGGTGACACCACCCGCGCCGACGCGCTGTGGACCCTGCTCGGCGCGGCGGACGGTCCGGACGCCGCGGCCTTTCTCCGGGCGCGACGGCTGCGGGGCCACCTCGACGAGGCGCGGACCGGGCTGACCGGGCTGATCGACCGGCTCGGCACCGGCTCAGCCGTGTTCCACCAGGCGCAGGAGGCGCAGCTGGAGCTGGCCCGGACCGAACTCGACCTCGGCGCGCAGTCGGAGGCGCGACGGCGGGCCGCCCGGGTGATCGCCGAGTACACCGCCCGTCATCTCACCGACCACGCCACCGCTGTCGCGGCGATCGACCTGATCGGCGATGCCCGCTTCACCGTGGCCCCGGCCGAACCGGACGACGACCTGGCCGGTGAGCTGCTGCGGCTCCGCGACCGGTACGCCGGGGCGCACGGCCGGCGGCATCGCCTGACGCTCGCGCTCGCGGTGGCCCACGCCGAGGCGGAGCGGCGAGAGAAGACCCTTCTGGCGGTACGCGACGACGTGCGCGACCGGTTCCCGCTGGAGCATTCCGCCCGTTCCCGTACCGAACTGCTGCTCGGCTTCGCCGCCGCGCGCGGCAGGCGCAACGAGGACGCCCGAGACCATTTCACCGACGCCCTGCACGGGTTCCGCGCGGTCCTCGGCGACACCCATCCGAACACACTGCGCGCCGAACTGGCTCTCGGTGTCGCGCTCAAGTTGACCGGTGGTCGCGGCGCCGCCCGGCACATGCTGCACGTGTTGCGGCACGCCCCGGCGAGTGTCGGGATCGGCACCGATCTGTTCCTGCAGAGCGCCTTCGGTTCCGGCTTGAGCGTGTTCCCGTCCTGGTTGTGGCGCCGGCTCACCCCGCAGGCCCGCGAGTAGACCTGACCGGTCCCGGACATCGCGGGGTGGGTTACTCGCAGGCCACCCCGTCGCCGTCCCGGTCCAGCTTCGCCCGGTACCCGGGCTGTCCGCGGTAGAGCGGGGCGGCGCCGGCGTTCCGCGCCGCGGTGCAGTTGGCGTAGTAGACGTTCTCCTCCTCTTCCTCGGTCGGTTCCTCGGTCGGGGTGGGCTTCGGTTTCGGCTTCGTGGTGGTCACCGCCGGCTTCGGCCTGGTGGTCGTCACGGCCGGTTTCGGCTTCGAGGTGGTCACCGCCGGCGCCGGGGTGCTCGGCAGAACCGGCGCGCTCGACGTGGGTACGGCCGTCGGGGTGCTGTCGGTCGCCGCCGCGGCCGTGGTCCGGACCGGGTCGGTGGGCGGCGTGGTGGTGACGACCGGCGCCCCGGTGTCCTTGTCGTCCGCGTCCACCGCGCCGATGAACTTGGCCGGCGCGATGCAGCCGCACAGCACGAGCACCAGCGCCGCCATGATCTTGAAGTCGCGCCGCTTCCGCCGGTCCACAGTCGTCACGGTCCGGAGTCTCACACGCACGATGCCGCCGGCGGCACGATCGGATGTGCAGAACCGGTCATCCGTTCGATCCGGGAGTTCGTCCGAGTCGCTTCCCCGCATCCCTTGTGGAGACGATCGGACCGGCCGAAGCGGCGATTACCGGCGCGCCCGGACCGCTCTACCGTCACGCGGACATGGGCTTCTATCTTCGGACCGACCTCAAGGCCGGCCCCTTCCGGTTCACTCTGACCGGGTCCGGTGTCGGCGTCTCGGTCGGCGTGCCCGGGTTCCGGATCGGCACCGGGCCGCGGGGCAACTACATCCGGGTCGGCGCGCTCGGCACCTCGTACTTCAACGCCCCGGTGTCGCCGGTCGCTGTTCCGGCCCCGGTGCCGGTCGGCGGCCCGCATCAGGCCGTCGACATGCGGGACATGACCGGGGTGGCCGTGCAGCACCTGGCCGCCGCGCACCCGTCCGACCTGGTCACGCAGATCCAGGCGGCGGCGAAACAGCGGTCGCTGTGGCACTGGGCTGCGGTCGCGTTGCTGGTGCTGATCGCGGTGCTGCCGCCGGCCGGTCTGTTGCTGCTGGTGCCCGGTGTCCCCGGCATCTGGTGGCTGTGGCAGCGGGACCTGGCGCGGCGCTCGGTGGTGGTGTTCTACCAGGTGGAGGACGAGGCGGCGGCCCGGTACGAGCACCTGACCGGGAACGCCGGGTTCGTCACCGCGGTGCAGGCGGTCTGGGAGGTCGAGGCCCAGGGCAGCCTGACCACGCCGTACCAGCAGAAGGTCAACGCGGGCGCCTCGGCGCTGGTCGGCCGGCACCCCGCGACCATCGATCTCGCCGGACCGCCGTGCCTGGTCACCAACATCGCGGTGCCGAGCCTGCACGGCCGGGACCGGTCGATCTACTTCCTGCCGGATCGGGCCCTGGTCCGGCACGGCGAGCAGTACGCCGACATCCCGTACTTCCAGCTCGGCGCGTACTTCGAGGAGCAGCGGTTCGTCGAGAGCGGAACCGTGCCGGGCGACGCGCAGACGGTCGGGACCACCTGGCAGTACGCGAACAAGTCGGGCGGGCCGGACCGGCGGTACAAGGACAACCGGCAGCTCCCGATCATGCGGTACGGCCGGTTGACGCTGACCAGCCCCGGCGGCCTGCTGATGATCTGGGACTTCTCCCGGCCGGACGTGCCGTACGCGCTCGCCTCCGTCCTCAGTGGCATGGGCCGAACTGTCGGGTAGGAGACCCGATGCCACCGGGGGACATCCGGAGACCGTCACCATTCGTAGTATTCGCTGGACTGTCGATCGACGGTCGCTACGGGGGAGCCGGGAAGGAACGATCGGTGACGGCGGATGCACTGCGGCGGGCGGGACTGACCGCTCTCTATCTAGGGATCTTCGCGACGATCTGGTTCAGCGTGCCGAAGAACGAGCCACCGCTGGGGATCGTGCTGGTGGTGGGCAGTGTGGCGGCGCTACTGGCCGCGGGCACCGGCGGGGCCCTGGTGTTCCGGTCCCGAGCGGGCGGGTCGTTCCAGCGAGACGTGCAGGGCGACCGGAAGTACCTGGTGATCTTCGCGGGGGAGCTCGCGGCGGCCGGGTTCGGTGCGGTGCTGCTGGCGGTCAGTGGTCACTCGGAGTACATCGCGGTGTTCGTCGGCGCCGTCGTCGGGGCGCACTTCTGGCCGCTGGCGCCGGTGCTGCGCGATCCGGCGCTGCGAGTGCTGGCGGTGCTCGTCTGCCTGGCCGCGCTGGCCGGGCTGATCACCGGGCTGGTCTCCTCGTCGGTGCTGCCGGGCACGGTGACCGGGGCCGGGATCGCGGTGCTGCTGCTCGGCTACGCGATGGGCGCGCTGATCCGCGCCGGACTGGCATTGCGCAGTCCGGCGTCGTAGAAGCGGACCGACGTGTGAAGGCCCGGCGATCTTCGCCGGGCCTTCGTTCGTTCGCATGAGCCCGCAGCCCGCCTTCGGGCCCGGCGCCGGGGCCACCTCGCGCGGACTGCCACGGTTCCCTTCGTGGCCCGTACCGGAAAATGGTTTTTAAGGTCTTTCGTGGACAGGAAAGGGGGTTTTGTCGGGTAGGGTGCTGTTTCGCAGGAGGATGTCATGGCCGTGGAGAAGCTGACGCGCTACCCGGACCCGGCGATGAGCGACGTCGACCGGATCGCCGACCTGTTCCCCATGGTGGTCACCGAGGTGACCGACGCGGCCGGCAACCTCACCCGCGCCATCGACTTCGACCTGCTCAAGCAGCGCCTCGGCGAGCAGGCCGTGGCGGATGCGCCGGAGCGGTACCGGCTGGACTGGCCGGGCAGGCGCCGTGCGCAGCGGGCGGCGCGGGAGCCGGCCGCCGGGACGCTGCGGCCGCAACGGGAGCGGTCGACGGACTTCGACAGCGCGCGGCACCTGTTCATCGAGGGGGACAACCTCGACGTGCTGCGGCTGCTGCGGGAGCCGTTCCTCGGCCGGATCAAGGTGATCTACATCGATCCGCCGTACAACACCGGCAACGACTTCCTCTACGACGACGACTTCTCGCAGACCCGGGCGGGCTATCTCGCCGAATCCGGGCAGGTGGACGCGAACCGGGTGCCGCTGGTCGCCAACCCGGAGTCCGGCGGGCGGTTCCACTCCAACTGGCTGAGCATGATGTACCCGCGGCTGGCCCTGGCCCGGGACCTGCTCACCGAGGACGGGGTCATCTTCGTCTCGATCGACGATCACGAGGTCGACAACCTGCGCAAGATCGGCGCGGAGATCTTCGGCGAGCAGAACTTCGTCGCCCAGATCATCTGGCAGAAGGTGTACGCGCCGAAGAACTCCGCCCGCTGGTTCTCCGAGGACCACGACTACATCGTCGTCTTCGCCCGGAACCGGGACCGCTGGCGGCCGCTCCCGCTGGCCCGCACCGAGGCGATGGAGGCGCGGTACCGCAACCCGGACAACGATCCGCGCGGCCCGTGGAAGGCCGAGAACATGTCGGCCCGCAACCGGTACGACGCCGGCGTCTACCCGATCACCACACCGTCCGGGCGGGTCATCGACGGGCCGCCGCGCGGCAGTTACTGGCGCCTCTCCCGGCAGCGCTTCGACGAGCTGGACGCGGACGCCCGGATCTGGTGGGGCGCCGACGGCGACAACGCGCCGGCGGTGAAACGGTTCCTCTCCGAGGTGGCGGCCGGGCGGACCCCGCAGACCCTGTGGCCGTACGAGGAGGTCGGCCACACCCAGGACGCGAAACGGACACTGCTGCGGTACGTCCCGTTCGAGCACACCGCCAACGTCCTCAACTCCGTCAAACCCGTCGAACTGGTCCAGCGCATCCTGCAACTGGCCGGCCGTCCCGGTGACGGCGACATCGTCCTGGACTTCTTCGGAGGCAGCGCGACCACCGCGCACGCCGTCCTCGCACAGAACCTCGCGGACGGGGGCAACCGGCGGTTCATCAGCGTGCAGATCCCCGCGCCGCTGCCGATCGCCGAGAGCGGCCTCGCGTCGATCTTCGAGATCGGGCTGACCCGGATCCGGAACGTGCTCGCCGAGAGCGGAGCTCCCGACGGATTCCGCGTGTTGACGTGGGACTCGTCCAATCTGGTGGAGACGCGGGTTCCGGCCGGTGAGCTGACCCAGGACCGGCTCGTGGCGGACCCCGTCAAACCCGGCCGCACCGGTGAGGACCTGCTCTTCGAGGTGCTGCTGACCTGCGGCCTCGACCCCGGGTCGCCGCTCGAGGTGGTCGAAGGGGTCTTCACCGTCGGCGCGGACGAACTGATCGCCTGCTTCGACGATCCGATCGAGCCCGCCGTGATCCGGGCCGTCGCCGCCCGCCGCCCGCGCCGCGCGGTCTTCCGGGACTCGGCCTTCGCCACCGACGCCGACCGGATCAACGCCGAGCAGATTTTCGCCGAGCTGTCGCCGGGCACCGACGTGAGAGTCGTCTGAGCGGTGCGGCTCCAGTTCACGGTGCAGGAGTTCCAGACCGAGGCGGTGGCCGCGGTGGTGGACTGCTTCGCCGGCCAGCCCCGATGTGACCCGGGCACCCGCAACGCCCCGATCCGGCTGAGCCCGGCACACCTGCTGGCCAACGTCCGCGCGGTGCAGGACCGGGCCGGGTTGCCGCCGTCCGCCGCGCTCGCCGGCAGCGCCGCCGCGCCGGACGCCCCGCACCTGGACGTCGAGATGGAGACGGGCACCGGCAAGACGTACGTCTACATCAAGACGATCATGGAGCTGAACCGGCGTTACGGCTGGTCCCGGTTCATCGTCGTGGTTCCGGGAGTGGCGGTCCGGGAGGGTGTGCGCAAGGCATTCGAGATCACTGCCGAGCACTTCCAGCAGACGTACGGAACCCGCGTCCGCCACTTCACCTACGACTCCACCGCCCTGCACGAACTGGAACGGTTCCGCTCCGGCGCCGGCATCCAGGTCATGGTGATCAACCTGCAGGCGTTCAACTCGGCCACCCGGGAGAACCGGCGCATCTACGAGGAGCTCGACGGCTTCCAGTCACGCCGCCCGATCGACGTGATCAGCGCGGCCCGCCCGGTGGTGGTCGTCGACGAGCCGCAGCGGATCGGCGCGGCCCGGGCCCTGGAGTCGCTGAGCCGGTTCGACCCACTGATGGTGCTGCGGTACTCGGCGACCCACCGGGTACGCCACGATCTGGTGCACCGGCTCGACGGGCGGGCGGCGTACCAGCAGAAGCTCGTCAAACGGATCGCCGTCGTCGGGGTGGAGGGCGCCGCCGGGACGGCGAGACGGCGCATCCAGATCCGCGAGGTGATCCGCGCCCACCTGGACAAGGAACGCGAACTGGCGCCCCGCGGCGTCAAGGTGCTGTCGCTGTTCTTCATCGACCAGGTGGTCCGGTACCGCGACTACGGCCGGGCCGATCTGCTCGGCGAGTACGCCCGGATCTTCATCGAGGAGTACCGCGCGCTGACCGCGGCCGAACCCGACGGCCCCTATCGGCGGTATCTGGCCGGCATCCCGGTCGAGCGCACCCACCAGGGCTACTTCGCGATCGACAGGCGTACCGGGCGCATGATCGACGGCGACTCCTCCGATGTGGACGCCTACGACCTGATCCTGCGCGACCGGGAACGGCTGCTCTCCCTCGACGAGCCGGTCCGGTTCGTCTTCTCCCACTCGGCGCTGCGGGAGGGATGGGACAACCCGAACGTCTTCGTCATGGGCATGCTCAAGAGCAGCGCCAACGTGGTCTCCCGGCGTCAGGAGGTGGGGCGCGGGCTGCGGCTCGCGGTCGACCAGCGCGGCGAGCGGATCACCGAGGGGAACGAGCTGACGGTGGTGACGGACGAGTCGTACACGTCGTTCGTCACGGCGTTGCAGAAGGAGGGGGCGACCGGGACGATCGCTGACGGGCGTCTTCTCCGGCGGTTTCCGCTCAACGACAACTCCCGGCTGCCGGCGTTTCAGGCCGCGCTGGCCCGGCTCGAGCGGGAGACGGTCTTCCGGGTTGAGTTCGACTCGGCGACACTGGTCAGTCGGTGTGTCGCTGCGCTCGACGATCAGCTGGTGGTGGCGCCTCTCGAGGTCACCGTCCGATCCAGCGGGCATCACCGCACTTACACCTTTGAATCCGACATCTCCCTTGATCTGGTTCGTGAGGTCGCGGGGCGGACCGCTCTCACGCGCCGGACCGTCAGCGCGATCCTGGCGGGGCTCGATCCGGAGACGTTCGCGCTCTACCCCAACGATCCCGACCGTTTCATCGCCAGCGCGGCAGCTCTGATAAACGCCGAGAAATCAGGGCTTATCGCGCGAGAGGTGGTCTACCGGGTCGTACCCGGCCATCGGGGGATCCTCCCCGACCGCGGTCCTCGGGTCCAAGCCGGCCGGGCACCGCTCAGCAAGCACGTCTACGACCACGTGAGCAGCGGCGACGACCCGTTCGCCCGCGAGCTGGACGCCCGCGACGACGTCCTCGTCTACGCGAGACTCCCCGCCGGCTTCACCATCCCCACCCCGCTCGGCGGCCATCACCCCGGCTGGCTGATCGTCCACGCCGACCGGGTCGTGGTGACCGCCGGCCGCGACGACCCGGCCCGGCTCGCCTGCGCCCGCCGCTGCTGCGAGGCCCTCGGCGTGGACTTCACCGACGCGGTCACCGCGGAAGTCCTCGTCCCCAGCCTCCCGCCCGTGCCCGGATGCGGCGCAGCAGCCAGAAGAAGCCCGGCCCGCCGACCACCGTGGTGAGCACACCGAGCGGCAGCTCCTGGTAGTCGATCGCGGTCCGGGTGATCAGCTCCCCGGTCACCACGACCAGCGCCCCACCGAGCGCGCTCGCCGGCGGTGCACAGGCGAGAAACCGGCCGGGGATTCCGCAACAATCCCCGGCCGGCTCCGCCCCATCGTAAGGAGCGACATGACCATCCGGGGCGTGCTGGCCGCGGTTCTTCTCCTGATCGTGCTTCCCGTCCCGGCTCAGGCAACCCCGGCTGATTCGCACTGCTGTCTCGAGGGCGCTGAGAGAGCAGTGCCAACCAGCCGTGCAAAGGGCCGAGCCCGCCACCTTCGACCGGAGGCTCCCCGCCGGCACCCGCGGAACCACGGTCTGGGCCTGGCCATGGGCGCTGATCGCACTGCCGACCATGGCAGTGTTGTACCTAGCAGTCCGTCTTGTCCGCCGCAGGATCCTTACCGGGTCCGGAAGTCCACCTCATCAGGACTGGACCCCGACCCCCCGCAATGAGGATGATCAGACCGACATCGACGTCGTGTCGCCACCCGGTGACGTCCCACCCCACCGGCCCGGCCTCGAACCGGGCGACCTGGGACCGAACCGGAGGCCCCAGCCGCGCCGCAGCCTCGATGCTCAGGAAGGACGAGCCGACATGACCGACTTCTCCACCCGCCTCCGCCGGGCCACCATGGTCGAGCACCGCGAGGCCGAGACCCGCAGCTTCATCTCCCGGCTGATGGCCGGCGAGGTGCCGATGGCCGGTTTCGCCGCCCTCACCGCCCAGTACCTGGCCATCTACCGGGAACTCGAAGCCGCCGCCACCCGCATGCGCACCGGAGCCGCACTCGTCGCCGCCCCATCGTCCGGGCCGGTGCCCGCGCTCGTCGCCGGGTTCGCCGACCCGGCCCTGAACCGGGTCCCCTCGTTGGAAGCCGACCTGGCCCACCTCTACGGCTCGGACTGGGAGTCGGCCGTCACCGTCCTGGACTCCACGCGCGCTTACGCCGACCGTCTCCGTGGCCTGGCAGCCACCTCACCCACCCACTTCATCGCCCACCACTACGTCCGTTACCTGGGCGACCTCAGCGGCGGCCAGATGATCGGCCGGACCCTCGCCAAGGTGTACGGACTGGGTGACGCCGGCACGAGTTTCTACCGGTTCGAGCGGATCCCCGACGCCCGCGCCTACAAGGTCGCTTACCGTGCGCGCCTCGACGCCCTGAACCTCCCCGACGACCAGGCCACCACCCTGATCGACGAGGCCCAGCTGGCCTTCCGTTACAACGCCGCCGTCTTCGTCGAACTCGGCGCGCTCCACCCGGAGAATCCCGAAGACCTGGCCTCCGCCGCCTGACCACCCGCCCCGCGACCCGGACCGGAGCGCATCTCCGCCCCGGCCGGCCGTGGGGCGAAGACCTCGCGAGCCTCGGTCGGCTCGGCGGCGCCGACTCGCGGCTCGGAGTCGGGGCCGCCGCGCACCCTCATCGGCGGGGTGGGGGTCAGGGGGTGGTCAGTTCGGTGAGATCGCGGAGGATCTCGGAGGCGGTGATCGGGTCGAGGTCGCCGAGGGAGACGTGACCGCGGTCGCCGGTCCTCCCCCACCGGGGCGCGGTGCCGTCGTGCAGGAAGATCTCGGTCAGCTCCTGCTCGGGGAACATGTCCGGAACACCGACCGCGATACCCGGCTCGATGGCGATGATGATCTCCCGGCCGGGTCCAGCCGCGAACTCCAGGCGGCTCTGGACACCGGCATCCTGCGGTGTCTCCCGTCGCCAGCCCCGGCGCTCCATGCTCAGCAGACGCCCGGACGGCACCTTGATCCCCTGGAAGCGGGCCAGCCGGCTGACCCTCCGCTCCCGCTCGGTGAATGCGAACGTGGGCCGCCCCAGCTGCGCGAACGGCTGCAGGATCTCGTAGTCGGCGAACACCTCGGCCCACGCCGCGGCCGCTTCTCCCAGATGCAGCGGATGCGCCACCCCGACCACGGCATCGTCGGCCAGCGTGGTCACCTCGTCGTCCACGGTGGAGAGCGACCGATCCTCCGCGATCCGGAACGCCTCCCCGGGAACCAGCCGCCCCCGCTCCGGGCCGCCCGGCGCGGTGAACCGGACCCAGACCAGGCGGCGGACGATGTGCCAGAGCAGCGGATGCTCGATGAAGAGGCGACGGAACTCGGCGCCGGTCCAGCGGCGGTTGGTGACCATCGCCTGCTCCAGACGACGGACCTGGTCGGTGGCGACCGTGCGGACATCCTTCTTCAAGGCGGTGAAGCGCTGACAGGCGGCCGGTGCCAGCTCCGGATCGTCCTTGGCGCCGGGTTTGGGCAGGGCCTTGAGCCGTTTGCCGGCCGAGTCCGTCACGAACGGTTTGAGCTGCTCGTCGAAACCGACCACGAACTGCCGCGGGCCGTAGTCCAGGCGCAGACTGCCGTCGGCGTCCAGGCCGAAATCCGGGACCAGGCGGTCGGCCAGTTGCTCGGCGGTGAGCCCGAGGGCGTCCGCGACCTCGGCCATCTTCTCCCGGGCGGCGTTCTTCAGGCCGGTGAATCGGGATCGCTGGGCGATGCCGTACAGGTGCATGAGGGCGACGTCGCTGCCGATCGTGGTCAGCACCCGCAGCCCGGTGACGGCCTTGTTGTGGCCGCTCTCGCCGGGCCACGCGAGGATCAGCGGGAAGAGCCGCCGCACCGTCTCGTCGTCGCCGAGCAGTCCGAGGGCGTCGAGTGCCCAGTTCTCCTTCGCGTTCGCCCCGGCGGCCTGCCACTGCTCGAACAGGCTCCAGGCGAACTCGGCGAGACTCGACGGCTCGCAGGCGTCCCGGACCAGATCGAGACCGGGGTACGGCGTATCGAGGCGGGACATCGCCAACGCGACGACCAGGTTGGTCACCGCCTCGTCCGGCAGTGTCCCGGAGCCGTCACGCAGCAGCACCGGCCGGAGCAGACCCGCCGTCGCCCAGGCCGGCGCCTCCGGGATCCGGGTGGGAAGGATCGCAGCCGGATCGGTGGCGAGAAGGGGCTCGACGGCTGCCGACACCGCCTCGCCGTAACTCTCGGCGGCTGCGCGCACGGTCGCGGTGTGGCCGTTGGCGTGCAGGGCGAGCAGCGCGTTCTCCGCCTGCCTGCGCGCCGTTCCGATTTTGCCGAGCGCCGGTGGGATCAGAGCCCGGGCGGCCACGACCGGGTGCCGGAGCAGCCACTCCAGGGCGGTCTCCCGGAGTGACTTGAGCCGGGCCAGCCAATCCGCTGCCAGCACGGCGACCTCCGGCGCGGCGAACGGCAGCATCATGTCGGCCATCTCGCTCGGCCCCCGGCGTGCCAGCCGCAGCAGCGCCGGCAGCGCGTCCAGCCCGTAGCGGGCGGCGACCGGCCGCATGTGACTGCCCGCGTCCCAGACGTTGCCGGGCTGCCAGTCGCGCATCGCCTGCCGAGCGGTCTCCTCCGGCGCGTCCAGGAACAGGATGGCGGCCTCCCGTGCGTCCAGGCGGGTGACGGCCATCCGGCTCGCGTGGGTCGCCCACTCACGGGCGCCGCCGTCCCGATGGATCCGGGTCTGGGACCACCGCTCCCGCTCGCCGGCCGGCCAGTCGAGGGTCGCCGGGTCGTCGCAGGTCAGGCCGGAGATGACGATCGGTTTCGCCGGCGGGGTGACGTGTTTCCACGGCGGGTCGGCGAGCAGCGCGGGCACCGCGGAGAGGGGTGCGGGCGGGACCGCCGCGGCCTCGTCGGCCAGGATCCGCCCGATCCGGTCCGCCGCGGCGGGGCTGAGGTCCGGAACGACCCGGTCGGCCAGGTCGCGGTGTTTCAGCAGATGCCCACGGAGCAGGTCGTCGACGGCACGCGCACCGGGATGCTCGGCGAGCAGGCGCAACACCCGGGCGGGGAACCGATCGGCGTGCTCCAGCAGGGCGGGAGTGACGTGGCGGACGCTGATCCGCTCGATCAGCCCGCGGGTCACCTCGTCACCGGGGATCAGCGCGAGCACCGACAACAGTCGCCGTTTGGACTCGGCGTCATCGAACGCCTCGTCGAACCAATGGAACAGCGCCGGCGCGGCCGCCGGACCGGCCCCGTCGAGCAGGGTGAGCAGCGGGGCGAGGGAGAAGACCAGCATGTATTCGTTGGCGACCGGGTACAGCGCCCGGACGTCGGCCTCGGTGCTGACCGCGGACAACAGCGCGCCCGCCAGAAACGAGTCGCCGGTGGCGACGGCAGCCGCCGTCTCCTCCGCGATCCACTCCCGTTGCTCCGGGACGAGAACAGCGGTGGCGGCCCGGGTGCAGGGATGCTCCGCCCGCAGGGGCCGGAGAGCGGCGACGACCGCCGCGTGGTCGCTGTCGGAGGCGGTGGCGAGGGCCTGCCGAACCCGCAGGACCATCCGCAACAGCGAACCCTGCCATGCGCGTCCCACCTCGTGCGGGCGTCGGTGGCGGACACCCTGATCGGTGTCGAGTCGCTGGCTTGTGTGCTTCCGGTCGTCGACGATGACCAGCGATGCCATGGTGACCACGGCCTCGGCGGCGAAGACGAGACCACGCTCCCGGATCCAGACGTCGACGAACGCGTCGGCGGCCGAGGAGTCATCCCAGCGGGCCGACTCGGCGACGGCCGCGACGGCCGCCGCGCCGAGCGGTGTCGCGTCCGCCGCAGCGCCCAGGTAAGCGCGCGCGGCCAGGCGGATCGGCGCGGGGGTGGTCGGTGCGCCGAGGATCTTCCGGACCCGCCCCGGGTTGAGGGCGATCTTGGCTTCGACGGCGGCCCGCGCTTTCGCGCTCGGCGCGAACCGGCTCAGGCCGGTGCTGCCCCGGCGAGCCGCCCGATGACGAAGCCAGGCCGGCGGAATGACCAGAACATCATCATCCGCGGCCGGCGCCGCGGTGGCGATGGAACCCGAGGGCGAGGGCGGTGCGGCAGCGGCGACCGGACCGGAGGGCACCGGTGGTGCGGCCGGTGCGGCGGCGGAGGGGATGGGGGCGGACGTTTCCACGTACCCCTTGCGCAGTTTGTCGTTGATCAGGTTGGTTTCGTGGGTGATCGCGGCAGCCTCGTCAGGCAGCGACTTGACGCTTGTCTGCCCCTGCGTGCCGATCCGCCCGAACCGCACGCTGACATCCCGCCCGGCCCGCTCGATCTCCCAGAACTTCGCCGACCCGCCCGCGACGAACTCGAAACTCCGCATGGCGCGCACAGTATCGACAAGGTCCGACAAAATCCGCTGCCCGTGCGATCATCCGCAGATGTCCGACGATCTCAAGCTGCGGCGCCTGAACGCGATGCGGTCCAGTGACCGGATCCTCTCCGGCGTCCGCCCGAAGACGATGCGGGAGCGGCTTGCGGACCTGGAGACCGCCGCCGACCTGGACGGTTGGCCGGACTTCTACGGTGGCGGGCCGGTCGAGGCGCTGGAGGAGCGGGTGGCCGGGTTGCTCGGCACGGAGGCCGCGGTGCTCTTCCCGACCGGGACGATGGCCCAGCAGGTGGCGTTGCGGTACGGCGCCGACCGCACCGGCATCCCGGCCGCCGCTCTGCATCCGCTCGGCCATCAGGAGATGCACGAACGGCATGCGTACGCCGAGCTCAGCGGCCTGCGCGGGATCACGTCGACGGACCGGCCGCGCAATCCGACCGCCGCCGAGATCGCCGCCCTGGGTGAGCCGGTGAGCACCGTGGTCGTCGAGTTGCCGCTGCGTGACGCCGGTTTCGTGCTGCCGTCGTGGGAGGAGCTGGTCGCGGTCTGCGGCGCGGCCCGGGCGATCGGCGCGCGGGTGCATTTCGACGGCGCCCGGATCTGGGAGTCGACGCCGCATCTGGGCCGCGCGCTGCGCGAGGTGGTGGCGCTGGCGGACAGCGTCTACGTCTCGTTCTACAAGTCGCTGGGCGGGATCAGCGGCGCGGTTCTGGCCGGCACGGCCGACCTCGCGAACTATGCCCGGCCCTGGCGGCACCGGTTCGGCGGGACGATCTACCAGCAGTTCCCGGCGGCGCTGTCGGCTCTGGCGGGGCTCGACCGGGAGTTGCCGCGGCTGCGGGAGTACGTCGGTCACGCCCGTACGATCGCCGACGCTCTCGCCTCCGTCCCCGGCGCCCGGGTCTTTCCGCACCCACCGCACACCCATCAGTTCCGTCTCTGGTTGCCGTACCCGGCGGCGGTGCTCGGTGAGGCCGTTCTGAGGGTCGCCGAGCGGGAGCGGGTCTGGTTCGCCGGCGGCTGGGTGGACGCGGACGTGCCCGGTTACGCGATGACCGAGGTCACGGTGGCGGAGCCGGCTCTGGAGTGGACGGCCGCGGACGTGGCCGCCGCGGCGGCCCTGGTGCGGAAGGAGATCGGTTAGCCGCTGATGCGGCCGTACCTGAGCGGTCCGGGCGGGATGTCGACCTTCTCCCGTGGTTCGCCGGGGAGCCGTTCACCAGCGGTTTCATCGAGGCCCGGGGAGAAACGGCGGAAATGCCGGGATGCCCGACCGGCTCGGTGGGCGGAACCGGGCACTTGTCGGAAGGCGTTTGGCCGCCTACGCTGCCAGCAGCAGGAAAGCGCTTTCCTCATGACCGCCGGAGGGGTTCCACATGGCAGCGCGTAGATCGATCGGTATCGCCATCAACGGGGTGACCGGCCGGATGGGTTATCGGCAGCACCTGGTTCGGTCGCTGCTTGCCATCCGCGAGCAGGGTGGCGTGCCGCTGGCCGGTGGCGGCCACATCTGGCCCGAGCTCGTCCTGGTCGGCCGTGACCCGGACAAGCTGGCCGCGATCGCGGCCCAGCACGGCCTCACCGAGTGGACCACCGACCTGGACGCGGCCCTGGCCCGCCCGGACGTGGAGATCTACTTCGACGCCCAGGTGACCCAGCAGCGGGAGAAGGCGATCCGCCAGGCCATCGCGGCCGGCAAGCACGTCTACACCGAGAAGCCGCTCGCCGAGAGCTCCGCCGCGTCGCTGGAGCTGGCCGAGCTGGCCACCGCCGCGAACATCAAGAACGGCGTCGTCCAGGACAAGCTGTTCCTGCCCGGTCTGCGCAAGCTCAAGCGCCTCATCGACGGCGGCTTCTTCGGCCAGATCCTGTCGGTGCGCGGCGAGTTCGGCTACTGGGTCTTCGAGGGTGACTGGCAGGTAGCGCAGCGCCCCAGCTGGAACTACCGGCTCGCCGACGGCGGCGGCATCGTGATGGACATGTTCCCGCACTGGAACTACGTGCTCGAGGAGCTGTTCGGCAACGTCCGCACGGTGCAGGCGACCACCGCGACCCACATCACCGAGCGGGTCGACGAGCGCGGCGAGACGTACCTGGCCGACGCCGACGACGCCGCCTACGCGATCTTCGAGCTGGAGGGCAACATCATCGCCCAGCTCAACTCCTCCTGGACGGTCCGGGTCAACCGGGACGAGCTGGTCGAGTTCCAGGTCGACGGCACGCACGGCAGCGCCGTCGCCGGCCTGCGCGGCTGCAAGTTCCAGCACCGGGCGGGCACGCCGAAGCCGGTCTGGAACCCGGACCTGCCGCTGACCGGCAAGTCGTTCCGCGACGAGTGGACCGAGGTGCCGGACAACGAGGAGTTCGACAACGGCTTCAAGATCCAGTGGGAAGCGTTCCTGCGGCACGTCGTCGCGGGCGAGGCGTTCCACTGGGACTTCGCCGCCGGCGCCCGGGGCGTGCGCCTGGCCGAGGCCGGTCTGGAGTCGGCCCGTACCGGTCAGCGGATCGCGCTGTGAGCACGGTCGACCTGCCCGACGGGCGGAGGCTGACACTCTCCGCGAAGAGCTGGGTCAAGCCGGTCGACGCGCCGAGCAGCCGGATCGCGTACGCCGCCGCCCACGTCGTCGCCGACCCGCGCGCCGAGAACGCGCCCGGGGAACCGGCGGTCCTCGACTGGGAGAAGACCCTGGCCTTCCGGCACCACCTGTGGTCGCACGGTCTCGGGGTCGCCGAGGCGATGGACACCGCACAGCGCGGCATGGGCCTGGACTACGCGGCGACGAAAGAGCTGGTCCGGCGCTCCTCGGCGGAGGCGCTCTCGGTCGGCGGCAAGATCGTCGCGGGGGTCGCGACCGATCAGCTGGCACCGGGGGCGGCGACGCTCTCCGAGATCCAGGCGGCCTATCAGGAGCAGCTCGCCGACGTTCTGGCGGCGGGCGCCTCGCCGGTGCTGATGTGCAGTCGTCACATGGCGGCCACCGCTCAGCACGCCGACGACTATCTCCGCATTTACGGCGACCTGTTGGACGCCTCGGACAAGCCGGTGGTCCTGCACTGGCTGGGCACCGCGTTCGACCCCGCGCTCGAAGGCTACTGGGGCTCGTCCGACGTGGACAAAGCCACCGAGACGGTGCTGGAGCTGATCAACGCCAACCCGGCCAAGGTCGACGGCATCAAGATCTCGCTCCTGGACGCGGACCACGAGATCAACCTGCGTCGCCGGCTCCCGGCGGGCGTCCGCCTCTACACCGGCGACGACTTCAACTATCCGCGGCTGATCCGGGGCGACGAGCAGGGTCACTCGGACGCGCTGCTCGGCATCTTCGCCGCGATCGCCCCGGCCGCCGCCGCCGCGTTCGCCGCCCTGGACCGCGGTGACCTGGACGAATACGACCGGATCTTCGCTCCGACGGTCCCGCTGTCCCGGCACATCTTCAAGAAGCCGACGTTCTATTACAAGACCGGCATCGTCTTCCTCGCCTGGCTCAACGGCCACCAGGACCACTTCACGATGGTCGGGGGCCTCCAATCGGGCCGGTCGGTGCGGCACTTCGCCGAGCTGATCGAACTGGCCGACGCCGCCGGGCTGCTGGCCGATCCGGATCTGGCCGCCCACCGGGCGAACCGCTTCTTCGAGGTGAACGTCGGATGAGCCGCTTCTCCTTCAACCAGATCACCGCCAAGCACTGGGAGCTGACCGACCTGGTCAAGGGCCTGGTCGAGGCGGACGTCGACAAGGTCGCGCTGTGGCGCGAGCCGGTCCAGGAGTACGGCCTGGAGCGTTCCGCCGCTCTGGTCCGCGACGCCGGCCTGTCCGTGACCACGCTCTGCCGCAGCGGCTTCTTCCAGCTCGACGGCTGGTTCGACGACAACCGCCGGGCCATCGACGAAGCCGCCGCGCTGGGCACGTCGGTGCTGGTCCTGGTCTCCGGCGGCCTGCCGGAGGGCTCGAAGGACATCGCCGGCGCACGGGAGCACGTCGCCGACGCGATCGCCCAACTGGTGCCGCACGCGGCCGCCGCCGGGGTCACCCTGGCGATCGAGCCGCTGCACCCGATGTACGCCGCCGACCGCTGCGTGATCAACACCTGGGACCAGGCGATCGCGATCGCCGAGCAGCACCCGGCCGGCCAGGTCGGCGTCACCGTCGACACCTACCACCTGTGGTGGGACGACACCGTGCTGCCGAAGATCGAGCAGGCCGGCGAGCGGATCGCCATCTACCAGCTCGCCGACTGGATCACCCCGCTGCCGGCCGGTGTGCTCACCGGCCGCGGCCTGCCCGGCGACGGCTGCATCGACATGCGCGCCTTCCACGTCGCGGTGGAGAGGGCCGGGTACACCGGCCCGATCGAGGTGGAAGTGATGAACGAGGAGCTCTGGCAGCGGCCCGGCCGGGAGATCCTGGCCGACACCATCGCCGGGTACCAGAGCATCTGATCGGGTAACAGACTCCGGTCCGTGGTCGACGATGCCCACGGACCGGCCCACCCGCGTTCGGGGGCGGATCACGCCCGGGGCCCGGGGCGGGGCAGCGGGACCGGAGCGGTCCGTGTAGTTCAGGGTTCTGCGCCCACGTGGCGCGCCGGTCGGCCGCTCGTGGAGAGCATCAGTCGCGGGCGAGCTCGCCCATCCAGGCAGAGCGGCCGCCGTCGGCGGCGCGCAGAGCCGCGCCGAGGCGGGCTAAGCCCACGAGATCGCCGCGCGGCGAGTTGTTCGTCGCGCGTGACATCGGCCATGCCGCAAGTCCAGGAAACCCGCCCCGCACGTCGCCGCCGAGGACCTGTCACAGGCCGGCGGCGCGACGGTCTCCCGTGCGCCGGCCCTCTGGCCGACGGTCCACATCAGATCTCCGACACGGTGCACCGCTACCACGAGCGGTCCGGTCGCGAGATACTGCACCTGTGCGTGACCGCGGCCACCTCGGTGACGGGGACCACCGGCAGACTCCGGCGGTCTTCCCGTCCGGGACCTGCAAGGATCTTCGGTTGATCTTGGTGACTGAGAGGCCGTTGCCACTGCCGGTGCGCCTGCGGTGAGATCCGTAGTCCGAAGTTTCGTCGAGGGGTGGTGACAAGTGGCGGGCATCGACACCCCGGCCGGCTACAGCCGCCTGGAACGGATCGGGACCGGTCCGGACGCCGACCGCTACCGGGCGTGGGACGACCGGGCCGGCCGGTGGGCCGTGCTCAAGCTCTACCACCGGTTCGCGGCGGGCCGGGCCGACGAGGCCGCCTTCGCCACCTTCATCGCCGCCTCGGTCGGACTGGGCAGCAACGCGTCGATCGTGCCGGTCCGCGCCGGTGGGATCACCGCGACCGGGCGCCCCTGGCTCGCCCTCGACCTGATCGACGGCAGCCCGCTCGCCGACGTGCCGCACACCCCGGCCGAAGCCCTGCACCTGGTGATCACCCTGGCCGACGCGCTGGCCTGGGCGCATGCGATGCGCCCGCCGATGGTGCACGGCCGGATCCGGCTGGAGTCGGTGCTGGTCAGCGCCACCGGCATCCCGATGATCAGCGACTTCATGGAGCCACGCCCGGCCGGCACGCCCGCGCCGACGATCAGCGGGGACGTGACCGATCTCGGGGCGGTGCTGTTCCGCCTGCTCACCGGCGGGCCATGGCCGGGCCGGGGCGAGGACGACGACCGGATCATCGCATTCTGGCCGGGTCTGACCGGGCTTCTCGACGAGGTGCTCACGCCGGTCCCGGCGATCGACAGCATGGCGGTGTTCGCGGCCCGGTTGCGGCAGGTCCGGGGACCGGTCGTGATCACACCGGCTGCGCCGGCGCCCGAGGAGCAGACCCCCGCGGTGTACGAGCGGAAGCGCTGGCTGTCCAGCCTCGCAGCCGTCCTCAAGCCGAAGCGGACGACAGCACCCGGCCCGGGGCAGCGTGAGACATCGATGACCAACTACGATCTCTGAACCGTGCGGCGCAGGGGCCGCCGGATCCCAGGGGAGGGTCCACGTTGTCCCGTTCCGCATGGCTGCCCAGAGTCGCGGTGCCGCTCTTCGCCACCGTCTCCGCCACCGCTCTGGCCGCGCCCGCACAGGCCGCCCCGGTCGGGGTGGCGTCCGTGACCCAGACCACGAAGGTGCAGTTCACGGCCTCCGCCGGCAAGCAGAACCGGATCGTGGTGACCCGCTCCGGCAGCACCGTCGTCATCGACGACCAGTTCCCGATCCGGGCCGGCGCGGGTTGCCGGGCGGTCGCCGGGGACAGCACCGTGGTCCGGTGCACGCCGGCCAAGGTCCCGACCCAGGTCATCGTCCTCACCTACGACGGCAACGACACGATCACCAACAAGACCGGCGTGCCGATGTACGCCAGTGGCGGCGCCGGCAACGACAGCATCGGCGGCGGAACGGCCGCCGACCTGCTCGGTGGTGACGCCGGAGCGGACGCCCTCTACGGCGGCGCCGGCAACGACGGCATCTGGGGTCACGACGGCGACGATCTGATCTCCGGCGGTGACGGCAACGACCGGATCGAGGCCTGGACCGGGTCGAACCGGGTCTACGGCGGCAACGGCGACGATTACGTCGCGGTCTGGACCGGCGTCAACCAGATCTGGGGCGACGCCGGCAAGGACACCGTCTTCGGCAGCCACGGCGTCGACGTCATCTACGGCGGGGACGGCCCGGACGAGTTGTTCGGGCAGGGCGGCGACGACGCCATCGGCGGCGGCCCCGGCACCGACTACCTGCGCGGCGGGGACGGCAACGACCGCCTGTACGGCGACGTGGGGAACGACCTGGTCTGGGGCGACTACGGCGACGACCTCCTCTCGGGCGCTGCCGGCGACGACAAACTGGCCGGCGACAACGGCAACGACCAGGTCTTCGGGGGCGACGGCTTCGACGTCATCGACGCCAGCGCCGCCGAGAACCCGGGGGAGAAGCAGGGGCAGGGCGCGGACTACTACTCCGGCGGCGCCGACAACGATCGGGTCGACTACTACCGCTACTGGACGTCGCCGGTCACCGCGGACGCGGACGGTGTCAAGGGCGACGACGGCGGTGACGGCGAGGGTGACACCATCGCCGTCGACGTCGAGACCCTGACCGGTGGCAGCGGAGACGACCGGCTCACCGGCACCGCGGGCACCGACTTCCTCAACGGCGGCCCCGGCAACGACACGCTGACCGGCAACGGCGGCGAGGACCACCTCTACGGCGACGACGGTGACGACACCCTCGACGGCGGCAACGACCAAGCCGCCGATCACCTGAACGGCGGCGACCACATCGCGGTCCCGAAGGGCGACACCTGCTTCCGGTGGGACCTCGACACCACCCAGGACTGCGAATCGCTCGTCCAGCCCTGACCCGCGAGCATCCTCGAACGGCCCGGTGTCTACGAGGACGACCGGCTGCGCGCGCCGGGCCCGGTTCCCTGGGCGCGGAGTTCCACCAGGAGGCCGTCGCGGTCGGTGAGGACCGCGCCCAGGATCCGGCGGCCGGCGGCCAGCAGGTCGGCGACGTCCGGGGTGCTCAACGCGTACATGACCAGGGCGCCGTCGCGGAACGAGGTGACGATTCCGGCCCGGCGCAGGACGGCGAGCTGCTGGGACAGGTTCGACGCCTCCACGTCGATCTCGGCGAGCAGGTCGCGGACCGGGCGCGGGCCGCTCTGGAGCAGTTCCAGCACCCGGATCCGGACCGGATGACCGAGGGTCCGGAACATCTCCGCCTTCGCCTGGTACAGCGGCACTGACACGTCGCGTCCCCTCCGCCGAGACCCCGGCTCTACCACCCCTCCAACCGCGTGGACACGAGCCCGGTTACGGCGTACCCATCAAGTCATGGGTTTTTGAAATGCGTTGAGATGCAGTTTCGGAGTTGCGGAAATCTTCAATCGGCTCGTTACACCAAACATCAACCCATGGTGGCCGGAAACCGTGGCGGACAATGTGTGCGACCGGTTCCGGCAGGTGTCGTTCACGCTCGGATTCAGACCCGAAGCGACGTGGGAGGACACCCCGAGATGCCGGACATGGACGTGGCTCTGAAAGACGCGATGCAGATCGACGGCGCCATCGGCGTCGCGCTCGTCGACCGATCCAGCGGCATGGCGCTGGGTATCGCCGGCGGGACCCGCGATTTCGACCTGCAGGTGGCGGCGGCCGCCAATACCGAGGTGATCCGGGCGAAACTGCGCACGATGGAGATGCTGAGCCTGCACGAGCACATCGAGGACGTGCTGGTCACCCTGGAAACCCAATATCACCTGCTCCGGCCGCTGACCGGGCGGTCCGGCCAGGGCCTGTTCCTCTATCTGGCGCTGAACAAGGACCGCGCCAATCTCGCCCTGGCCCGCCACCAGCTGAAGCGGATCGAAAGCAGTCTGGACATCTAGACTGGAGGCGTGCTCGCGGCCCCGATGGCGGAGATCCGCACCGCCATGATGATCCAGTCCTGGCGGCGGATGACGTTCCTGCACTGGCGATATCCCGCCGAGGCGGTCGCTCCGCTGCTCCCCGAGGGTCTCACCCCCGACGCCGAGGACGGCCAGGTGTGGGTGGGCATGCTCCCGTTCCTGATGGAGGGGGTGCGCCCACCCTGGCTGCCGCCGGTGCCCTGGCTGTCGGCGTTCCCGGAGACCAATCTGCGCACCTATGTCCGCGGTCCGGACGGCGGCGCCGGCATCTTCTTCTTCTCGCTGGACGCCGCCCGGCTCCCGGCTGTGGTGACCGCCCGGGCCACCCTGAACCTGCCGTACCGATGGGCCCGGATGTCGCTGCGCACCGACGGCGACGTGACCGAGTACCGGGGCAGCCGCCGCTACGAGCCGCGCGGCGCCGGTTACCGCTTGCGGGTCCGGACCGGTGCGCCGTTCCCGGCCGCCGAACTGGGCCGGATCGATCACTACCTGACCACCCAGTACCGGCTCTACACCGTGGTCGGCGGCCGGCTGATGACCGTCGACGTGTGGCATCCGCCGTGGGTGCTGCACCGTGCGCATGTCCTGGACCTGCAGCAGGACCTGACGGCGGCGGCCGGGCTGCCGGCGCCGCACGGCGCTCCGCTGGTGCACGCGTCACCCGGGGTGCGGACCCGGATCGGCCTGCCCCGGCTGGTCGGCCTGCCGCGGGCGGTCAGCTGACCGAATTCGCACACCTGTTCGAGTTATCCACAGGCTGTGTGCACAGCCTGTGGGTTTCGCCGCCGGCCGTGCGGTTGCGGTCCCGGCCGGGTCAGCGTTCGGTCTCTTCGGTGGTACGGCGGCCGATCAGCACCCAGGCCCCCGGCAGGAGAGCAGCCGCCAGCGCGGTCTTCAGCACATCCCCGACCAGGTACGGCGCCAGCCCGGTGGTGATCGCGGAGGTCATGTCCATCCCGGTGGAGAACGCCAGCCACGGCACACCGAACAGGTAGATCAGCACGTTCCCGGCGGCCATCAACCCGATCGTGCGGGCCGGGCTGCGGTCGGCGCCGAGGGCCGCGAGCTGGCCGATCAGGGCGGCCGCGACCACGAACCCGATCAGGTACCCGGCGGTCGCGGTCGGCCAGCCGGAGGCACCGGCGGCGAACCACGGGACACCGAGCACACCGGCCACCATGTAGATCAGCATGCCGGCGGCGCCGCGGGTCGCGCCCAGGGTGACACCGGCGAGCAGGACCGCGAAGGTCTGGCCGGTGATCGGGACCGGGGAACCGGGAACCGGGACGGCGATCTGTGCGGCGAGACCGACCGCGCCGGCCGCGCCCAGGGTCAGGATCACGTCACGGACGGCGGAGCGGCCCCAGACATCGGCCATCACACCGGTGGCCCGCCCGTGGGTCACGCCGAATAAGCTGTAGGTCACCGGGGGGCCTCCTGTCCGTACATGTAGGAGGAACCATAGGTGCCTCCGATCTTGAAGGGCAGCCTCGGCAGCCGACCGTGATCCGCTAGTGATCGTTTCGAGACGGCACATCGGCTGCGCGTCCCGAAACGACCCCTGATGACCGATCCTTCGTGGGGCCGGTCGGCAGGTTTGCACTGCGGGCTGTCCGTGGAGATCATCCGGCGTCGTGGGAACGCCTCGCCGACGCCGCCGCGGTGGCGCCGGTCGGTGCGGTGTCCCTTCTCCGCCCGGGGGTGACGAGCGGCGTCCGGCGGTTACCCGGATGACTTGAGGGAGACGTTAGGCATCGCGGGCCCCCGCCGAATCGGGGAAAACCCTTGCGCTCGCTTCACCCGGCTGGTGGTGGGTGCTGTCTCACGGCCCGCGAGACAACGACCACGACCAGCCGGATCCTCAGCCGCCGACCTCGCTGACCTCGACCAGGGGAGCGCTGTTCCACCACTGAGCGTGGATGATGAAGTTGCGGCCGGTGGAGTTGAAGTAGACCGCGAGGTTCGTGTCGGAGCCGGTCTTCGCCACCCGGTAACCGTCCGCCGGAGTGGCCGTGACCAGGGAGACCAGGCCCGCGCTGGTCATCCGGATCACCGCGCTGCCGCCGTCCGTGGTGAACGACTTCACATAGGTCTTCACGCCGTCACTGCTGGTCACCGTCCAGCCGTCCTCGGTGGTGGTCGCGGGCTTCGTCGTCACGGTCCTCGTCGGCGTGGGCGCCGGGCCGGTGATCGTGGTCGTGGTCGCCGGTTTCGACGCCGCGGGCGGCCGAGTGCGCGACGGCGTGGACGAGGCGGTGGGACGGGTCGGCCGGACCGGGGCGGTGGCCGCCGGAGCCGGGGTCTCGCTCGTCTCGGCCAGCGCGGCGGGAGCCGGCAGCGAATCGATGTCGGGCAGTTCCCCCGACTCGGCGCGGGCCGCGCTGAGCACCGGCGACAGCGCCACCGAGGAGAGCACGATGCTCGTCGCGGTGGCCAGACACCAGCCGGCCACCGGCACCCACCTGGAAGATCGCACGAAGCCATCCTCTCACCAGGTCCTATGGTTGTCGCCATGGCGATGATCCTGTTGGTCGAGGACGACCGCATCATCACGGCCGCGTTGACGCGGGCGCTGACCGATGCCGGGCATGTGGTCCGGCCCGTCGGCCAGGCCGCCCAGGCTTTGAAGATCGTCACCCAGGAACGGCCCGACCTCGTGATCCTCGACCTCGGGCTGCCCGACATCGACGGCACCGACGCGCTGCGGATGATGCGGACCGTGTCCGACGTGCCGGTGATCGTCGCCACCGCCCGGCGGTCCGAGGCGGACATCATCGCGCTGCTGAGCGCCGGCGCCGACGACTACGTGACCAAGCCGTTCTCCGGTGGCCACATCCTGGCCCGCATCTCGGCGGTGCTGCGCCGGGCCCGGACCACCCAGGAACAGCAGCCCAACACCATCACCGTCGGCGACCTGGTGATCAAGCCGAGGCAGCGCCGGGTCGAGCTGCGCGGTGAGCCGCTGCAACTGACCCGGCGCGAATTCGACGTCCTGGCGTACCTCGCCGAGCGGGTCGGTCAGGTGATCAGCCGGCGCGAGCTGATGAACCAGGTGTGGCACCAGGCCCGGATCGGCGAGGAGCAGACCATCGACGTCCACATCTCGTGGC
This sequence comes from Actinoplanes utahensis, assembly GCF_016862455.1. Classification (GTDB taxonomy): domain Bacteria; phylum Actinomycetota; class Actinomycetes; order Mycobacteriales; family Micromonosporaceae; genus Actinoplanes; species Actinoplanes utahensis. The sequence goes on along the minus strand of NZ_BOMZ01000036.1, from coordinate 95,662 downwards.
TGCGCCGCAAACTCGGCGAGACCGCCGCGAAACCGCACTACCTGCACACCGTCCGCGGAGTAGGCGTCATGATGGTCGATCCACGATGAGATGGGCGCTCAACCGCCTGGCGCTGGCCATCACCGCCATGGTGGCGCTGGCCTTCCTGGTGCCGCTGGCGGTGGCGACCCGGCAGATCGCCTACGACCGGGCCATCGCCGAAGCCCGCCAGCAGGCCACCTCGATGGTCACCGTGCTCGGCGTCAACAGCGACCCGGTCACCCTCACCAACGCGGTGGCCAGCACCGCCGCGGGCAGCGCCGGCCGGCTCGCCATCCACCTGCCCGCCGAGGACGCGATCGGCACCACTCACCTGGCCGAGGCCACGGTGCGGCGGGCCGCGCAGGACCGGCAGGCCGCGACCGCCGAGGCCGAGGGCGGCGTCGCCTACCTGCAACCGACCGTGCTCACCGACGGCCGTACCGTCGTGGTCGAGGTGTTCGTGCCGCGGGAGGACACCCGCCGCGGTGTCGGCACCGCCTGGCTCGCCCTCGGCGGGCTCGCGATCCTGCTGGTCGGCGGCTCGACCCTGTTCGCCGACCGGCTCGGCAGCCAACTGGTCCGGGCCACCCGCCAGCTCGCCGCGGCCAGCCGCCGGCTCGGCGGCGGCGACCTCAACGAGCGCCTCACCCCGGTCGGCCCGCGCGAACTGCGCGACGCGGCGAGCGCCTTCAACACCATGGCCGACGACCTGCGCCGGCTGCTGGACCGCGAGCGGGAGCTGGCCGCGGACCTCTCACACCGATTGCGTACGCCGTTGACCGGCCTGCGTCTCGACGTGGAGGCGATGCCGCCCGGCCCGATCGCCGAACGGATGCGGCAGGCCTGCGATCTGCTCGACGAGGAGCTGGAAGCGATCATCACCGGGGCCCGGCTGGGCAGCATCGAGAAACGCGGCTCCCAGCAGTGCGACATGGTCGAGGTGCTGGCCGACCGGCTGGCGTTCTGGTCGGTGCTCGCCGAGGACCAGGAACGGCCCTGGGAGGTGGTCGGCGGCAACGAGCCGGTGTTCATCCCGATGCCGGCCAGCGAGGTGATCCTGGTGGTGGACGCCCTGCTCGGCAACGTCTTCTCGCACACCCCGGACGGGACCGCGTTCCGGGTCAGCGTCTCGGCCAGCGGCCTGCTCGTCGACGACGCCGGCCCCGGCATCCCGGATCCGGAGACGGCGGTCAAGCGTGGCGTCAGCGGCGCCGGCTCGACCGGACTGGGTCTGGACATCGTGCGCCGGGCCGCCGAGACTGTCCGCGGTCAACTCGTCATCGACCGTAGCCCGCTGGGCGGCGCTCGCATCGGTTTCCTCATGCACGCGGCACCCTGACCAGCGGAAACAACTTTTATGGGCGTCTTCCGGTCTCTTTAAGGCTTCGTTATGGAAGCCCTCCCTAATGTTCCGCCCTGTAACAGCCAGGTCGAAACACTGGAGAGCTGACATGCGCAGGAAGATCGCCTACCCGCTGGCTACCCTCGGGATGGTCGCATCGTCTTTGGTCGTCGCGTCGCCCGCCCTGGCACACGGCTACGTCTCCTCGCCGCCGAGCCGCCAGGCGCTCTGCGCCGCGGGCTCCGTCGCGAACTGTGGCGCCATCCAGTTCGAGCCGCAGAGCGTGGAGGCCCCGAAGGGGTCGAAGCAATGCAATGGTGGAAACGCCGCCTTCCCGGAATTGAACGACAACTCCAAGAACTGGCCGGCCACCTCCGTCGGCAAGTCGGCGACCTTCAACTGGGTCCTGACGGCCCGGCACCGGACCGCGACTTGGGTGTACTACGTGGACGGTACCGCGGTCGCCACGTTCAACGACAACAACGCCATTCCCGCGGCCTCCGTCTCGCACACCGTCGACCTGAGCAAGTTCTCGGGCAAGAAGACGGTCCTGGCGGTCTGGAACATCGGGGACACCGTCAACGCCTTCTACAGCTGCGTGGACGTCAACATCGGTGGTTCCGGCTCGACCACGCCGACGACGGCCCCGACCACGGCCGCCCCGACGACGGCGCCGACGACCGCTCCGACCACGTCGCCCACCACCGCGCCGACGACCGCCCCGACGACGGCGCCGACCGCGACCGCGACGGCCACGAAGCCGCCGGCGACCACGGCCCCCGCCACCGGAAGCGAGTGGGCGCCGGGAGTGGCGTACAAGGTCGGTGACGTGGTGACCTACCAGGGCGTCTCCTACCAGACCCGGCAGGCACACACCTCGATCCGCAGCTGGGAACCCGGCATCTGGACGCTCGCCCTCTGGCTGCCGCTGTGAAGCGCCGTCACGTAGCCGCCCTCGTCGTCGCGGCCGTCCCGTTCTTCCTGATCGGGGCGTGCGGAACCGACGTCTCCAAGGACGCCGCCCCGGCCGCCACGGCCGTGTCCACCACGAACGTCAAGAACGTCGCCGACATCACCGCCGGATCGACCTTCAACGACACGGACGTGATGTTCCTTCAGATGCTGATCGACAACCTCGAACAGGGACAGCAGATGGCGCAGACCGCGACCAAGCGGGCCACCCGGCCCCAGGTCGCCGAGCTGGCCAAAGCCGTGCAGGTCACCCAGGCCGACGAGATCAAGCTGATGAAGGGCTGGCTCGCCGAATGGGGTAAGCCCGCCACCCTCGACGAGCGGGTCAGCCTGCACGCCGACCACGGCGGCATGCCCAGCACCGGTGAGAAGGAGATCGCGTCGCTGACGACGGTCCCGAAGGCGCAGTTCGAGACGGCCTTCCTCAACCTCTTCCTGGCGCACCAGCACAACGCGGTCGAGTTCGCCCAGCTGGAGCTGGACAAGGGAAGCAACGATCTGGCGAAGTCCTTCGCGGAGCGGGTCAAGCAGTCCCGCACCGACCAGGTCCAGCAGATGCTCAAGCTGCTCGCGGGCTGACCCACCGCACGGACCCAGAACGGCCTACCGGGATGACTCGGTGGGCCGTTCTGTCATTTTGGGGCGTTTGATCCGCATAAGTTACGTGCGTCTTGACTCTCCGAGGAGGCGCACGATGCCCACTTCACGCCGTACCCCCGCAATGCTCCTGACCCTCGCCCTGACCTGCGCCGCGGCACCCACGCCGGCCGTCGCGGCGGTCGCGCCGCTCTGGGACCACCCCGGCTACGACGCCGAGGACAGCCACTACAACCCGCGAGAAACCGTGATCAACGGCGGTAGCGTCCGGCGGCTCACACAGAAGTGGCAGGCCACCCTGCGCACCAACGAGAGCTGCACCGGCTTCTCCGCACCGGTCCTCGCCGGCGGCCGGGTCCACGTCAGCGATCAGCTCGGCGTCTCCGCCCAAGCGGCGGACAACGGCAAAACCCTCTGGCGGTACGGGTGGGACGACCCGACGGACACCGAGACGCCCCGCCTGGCCGTGGCCGACGGCCTGGTCATCGTGGCCGGCGGCGACTGCAACTCACAGAGCGACCCGGACGGCTCACTGCTGGCCCTCGACGCCCGAACCGGCCTGCCCCGGTGGAAACAGAGGCTGGACCGGCCGGTGCACTCCGTCGTCGTGGACAAGAACGTGATCGTGGTGTCCGGCGGATCACCGTCGGACGAAGACGGCATCACGGCCTACGCGGTCCGCGACGGGCGTGCGCTGTGGAGCCGGGCCAAAGCGCTGACCTCGGAAGTCTCCGCGGACGGAACGATCCTGGCGCGGGCGACCGACGGGAGCGGGATCATCACCGGAACCAGCCTCGCCCTGTCGATCACCGACGGGAGACAACGGTGGGAACGCCGAGCGGGATGGACGGCGCGGGCGGCTGACGCGTCCCGCTTCTACGTGACGGACAAGTCGGGCGTCCTGTCGGCGGTGGGAGTCACGGACGGCGCCTCCGGCTGGACCGCGACCGGAACCGGGAACGAGCTGATCGCCGTCGACGGTCGCCGGGTCTACCGGGTGAACGGGAAGAACATCGAAGCACTCGACGCGCGGACCGGGAAACGGGTCTGGGCCGTCGCGCAGAAAGCCGACGGGCGGCAGCCGGTGCTGGCCGGCGGGCTGCTCTACCCGGGTGGGCCGGTGCTGAACGCGACGGACGGCACGGTCGCGGGGCCGGCCTTCACGGGTGACCTGCTCGTCGCCGGCGGCCGCATCCACCAGGTCACCGACGGCGTGCTCACCACCTACGGGCCATCCGTGTAACTCTCCGCCTACGGCCCGGACGGTCTGCACCTGCGCCGCGAGTCCGCTTGCGGCGCGAGGCTTCCGCCTGCGGCTCGGTCGCGTTCGCGGTTGCCGATCGGGTATGCCCGAGGTCGGCATAGTTGCAGGTCAGGTACATGACGCATCGACTGGTTGCGGTTGAGGTGCGCATGACGAAAGCGGCGAAGCGGAACCGGGAGGCGGTCCGAAGAGGCAGGTGGCGCCGAGCTACGGCGCCACTTTCCTCATGGAGGTGCCGCCGCCTTGGCTCCGATGTTCGCGCCGCTCCGAGAGCGCAACTACCGCCTGTGGGCGGCCGCCGACCTCATCTCAGTCGGTGGCACGTGGATGCAGGTGCTGGCGCTGAACTGGCTGATCCTGTCCGCCACCGGCTCGGCCACCGCCATGGGCGCCGTCGTCATGCTGCAGTCCCTGCCGGTGCTGCTGCTCGGCAGCTGGGGCGGCGCCCTCGCCGACCGGCTCCCGGCCCGCCCGATGCTGATCGCCTTCCAAGGACTCCGGGCCCTGCTGGCGCTGGCCCTGGTGGCCTCCACCACCCTCGCCGCAGGCGGCAACTGGCTGATCTACGGCGTCGCGCTGGCCTCCGGCGTGATCGGTTCCTTCGAAGGCCCGGTCCTCGGCCGCTTCGGATCCGCGCTGGTGCCGCGCGACGTGCTCGCCTCGGCGCTGGCACTCGGCTCGGTGCTCAGCTCCGCCGGACGGATCGGCGGCATGGCCCTCGGCGGTGTGCTGATCGGCGTCACCGGCCCCGCCGCGCTCTTCCTGATCAACGCGGTCTCGTACCTCGCCGTGATCTTCGCCTTGCTGGCCATGCGCCTTGGCGACATGCGCACCCTCGCCACCGCCGCCCCCGCTGAAGGCGGCGTCCTGGCCGGCTTCCGTTACCTGCTGCGCCAGCCGATCATCCTGGTCGTCCTCGGACTGTCCTTCGTGCTCGGTTCCCTCGGCCGCAACTACCAGGTCTCGATGGCCGCCATGGTCTCCGGCCCGCTCGGCGGCTCGTCCGGCTCCTACGGCCTGCTGTCGACGGTGTTCGCCGTCGGCGCCGTCGCCGGCGGTCTCCTGCTCGCCGGCACCGGCAAATCCACCCTGCGAGTCCTGCTCGGCACCGGTTTCGTGATCAGCGCCCTGCAGTTCTGCTCCGCCCTGATGCCGAACATCCTCGGCTTCGCCGCCCTGATCCTCCCGATCGCCGCCGGCGCCGTCATCTTCGACACCGTCGTCTCCACCCGAATCCAACTCGACACCCGCGAGGACATGCGCGGCCGCGTCCTCGCCACCGTCGGCATCGTCTCCTCCCTGTCCGGAATCGTCGGCGCCCCGGCCATCGGCTACCTCTGCGACTCCCTCGGCGCCCGCGGCGCCCTGCTGACCGCCGGCACCGTCACCACCATCGCCGCGGTGATCGGCGGAATCGCCCTGGCCCGCCTGAAGAATCGCTCCCTCAACCTGTCCTTCCTCCTCAACCGCCCCGCCGAACAGCCAGCCTGACTCAAACGCCGCCCAGCCGAATCCGGCTGGGCGGCGTCGTCGTCTTCAGCGGTCAGCGGCCATGTGGATCGCCGCGGTAGATCCGTGTTCGGTGCCACTCGAGGTACTTCGGGTGGGGCGGGAGGGCGTCGGCAGGCAACAGAAGGTGTTCCGCAAGGGGTGGACGGCCGAACGCGGCGCCCACGCCGGGATTGGTCGATATCGCACGTTCCAGATCGGGGCGCACGTGGATGCGCAGGTCCGGAGTGACCATGACCAGCCCAGTATCGAAAGCCACGTCATGGGTCGGACATGCGGTCAAACCGTTGGTGACATCCAGACGCTCTCGTGAGTCACAATCGCGCCATGGCTTGATGTGCGACGCAAGGAGCAACCGCGGAGTTCGGCGGCCGTCGAAGGCTACGGCCAGGCCGCAGAAGACGCACTGATGCCCGTGGTTGCGCAGGACTCCCCGCGCGAAGCGGTGCTGGCCCACTCGAATAGTCGCAGTCAGCATCCGCTCGGTCAGTTGATCGACAGTTTCGGCGAGCCGTTGGCGTACCGCGCCTGCGATGTCGCCGGTACTGAGTTCGTCCTGGCCGAGGAAAGCCACCGGGCCATCGTCGTCTTCCAAGTACAGGAAGTCAGGCAGAGCCGTTGCCGTGATACCGACATCCCTCGCTGCCTGAATGACGAGACGATAGATGTTGGCCAGCTCGTCCTCGTCGTTCAGAAGGCGAGCGGCGACCTCCGTCTCGTAGCGGGCGCCGTTCGACCGGCTTCCATCCAGATTCGCCATTTTCGCCAGCACGCTGCTGTTGGGGCGTTTGAAGAGCTTGGCCAGAGTTGGCACCGGCTCTTCAGCCTTGTGCGATGTGTTGCCCCCGTAACGTCGATGATCGACTACCAGACTCGCGGCGAGGCATACCAGCGTTTCTGCCGGTACGAAGTCGACCTGGCGACGACGACCTTCAGTATCGGAGCGCTCGGTGATCGAACGCCATTGCTCGCGCGCAGCCGACGGAGTGATCGCAAGATAGTCAGCTGCGGTAGGCATAGCGGCCTCCTTCAGAGTCGGCGAACGATCGCCCGGCTTGCCAAATGGCACCGACATTTGCGGCGTCGAGAAGGCCCATCAGATCGGCGCTGGGCTCAGTAGGGACAAGAACCGCAAGATCTACCGCGAAGTCCAGATAGCGTCGATAGTCATAGAGTTGACCAACAGCGAATCGAAGATGATCTCGCTCTGCCGTCGCCTTCACCTCGATCAGAAGGCTGGCTACGGGGTCGTACAGGTCAACTCGTAGCGTCGAGTTCGGCGTACTGATCGAGATCCCGCGAAGCCGTTGCCCTTTCGGGTCCCGCCACGCGCGGAACCGCTCGCGGAGGACTGCCTCCGCCTGATCGGCCTGACGTGCCGCCGCTTGGGTGACGACCGTGATCGGTTCCCCGCTAGGGATCTCGGGTGCGATGATGCGAACGCCCGTACCATCGGGGCGGGACACCGCATCTGTGGTTAGAAGGGCCATGCGGGCTCGTGCTTGAGCCACCGCGCGAGCCAGAGCCGCGCGATTTCCGCGCAGCTTCTTCCATCCCTCCAGGGGCTCACCCGTGATCGGCTTCGGTCCTCGACCAGGCTCATCCGTACTAGCGAAATTCCCCACCCGCCATGTGATGGAGTCGGGACTTCGCCCGAGCAGATGCGCGATTTCGACGACTTCCGCATCGTTGGCTCGGACAGATCGACCTCGGCGTTGCCACAGGTCGCCCACGATCCAGTACTCGTCGTTCAGCCATGGCGTGCGATCACGAACACCCATCGAACTTGCTCCCCGCGTTTCGGCGGGACGCTACCGAGCGCTGTACTAGCGGCATGTAAAGCCATATGGTGCCTGCGGATAGGAGAGGCATTGATGAGTGAGCGGCAGGGCGACCGAGAAGCGCTTCGTGATGCGTTGCGCCTCATCCGCCTGCGTGTGCCCCGGGCGATGGCTGCATGTTTTGAAACGAGCGATCAGGACTATGTGGGATTCGTCCTCACCGAACTGGAGACCCTTGGCCCCGATGATCTGCCGGGTGTTGATGCAGCCGAACTGCAGGCAGTCGTTGAAGAGGTATGGCCGCTGACATCGTCGATAGGTTGGGACGGCGTGATGGGTGAAGACGCGTACGGCCAAGCCAGAGTCAGCCTCGTGCATGGCGATCCGGCATGATCTGGCTGCGATCCTCCTAGGCGGCCGGACCAGGCGATTCGATAGCGTTGAGAGCGCACCTCACCCGCCAGCTTCGAGGGGAACACGTGGAGCTTCTGCACTCCGGCAAGGTTCGGGACGTCTATGCGGATGGGGATGACCTCGTGCTGGTCACCTCGGACCGGATCTCGATCTATGACGTCATCCTGCCGACGCCGATTCCGGACAAGGGGAAGATTCTCACGCAGCTGTCGCTCTGGTGGTTCGAGCAGCTCAGTGAGGTCGTCCCGAACCATGTGATCTCGGCTTCCGATGTGCCGGCCGAGTTCGCCGGGCGGGCGATCCGCTGTGAGCGCCTCGAGATGGTCATGGTCGAGTGCATCGCCCGGGGGTACCTGGCGGGCTCGGGGCTCAAGGACTACGAGCGGGACCGGACGATCTCCGGCAATCTCCTGCCGGAGGGCCTGGTCGAGGCGTCGAAGCTGCCGGAGCCGATCTTCACGCCGAGCACCAAGGAGCCGGTCGGGGGTGGGCACGACCAGCCGCTCGATTTCGAGCAGACGGTGGAGCGGGTGGGGAAGGATCTCGCTGAGGAGCTGCGCCGGGTCACGTTGGAGGTCTATCGACGTGGGTCGGAGATCGCGGCGGCCAAGGGGATCATCATCGCCGACACCAAGATCGAGTTGGGGTACGCGAACGGGGTGCTGAAGCTCGGCGACGAGGTGCTCACGCCGGACTCGTCACGGTTCTGGGGGGCCGACGAGTGGAAGCCGGGCAGTGTGCCGCGTTACCTGGACAAGCAGTTCCTGCGGGACTGGTCCGGTCAGCTCACCGACTGGGACCGGACGGCGCCGGGGCCGGAGATCCCGGATGAGGTCGTCGAGGCCACCCGCAACCGCTACGTCGAGGTCTACGAGCGCCTCACCGGCGACCGCTGGCGTTAGAGGGCGGCGGACGGCTGATCCGGGGTGGAGGACGCCGCCGCCGCCCATCGCTGCCGTTTGCGCAGCAGGTGGGTGCCGTAGCAGACGGCCAGCACGGCTTCGATCACTCCGGTCCAGCCGCCGAAGATGATGCAGATCGGGGCGACCGCCCACAGTGCCACCGCCAGGATCGCCCACCTGGCCGGTGGCCGGTTGAGCCGCTCGGTGCGCTTGCCGAACGCGGGGTCGTCGATCTGGAGCTGGGCGATCAGACTGGCGAAAGTCTGCTGATCCTCCGGCTTGAGCACAGCGGTCACTCCTATCGAGCGGCAGCGGATGCCGCCCGCGTACCCCCACTTTGTCGCTGTCAAACATCGAAAAACGGCCCGGCGGATGACTCACCGGGCCGTTCTCGGAGGCGGGCCGCTGTCAGAGGCGGGCCGTTCTCAGAGGAGTGTCACGCCCACTGGACGGTGGTCTCCGGCGACAGGCGGGGCAGCCGGTCGCGCCACGGGTTTTCGCCGGGGTGTCCGAGGTTGACCACGACCAGCGACTTGTACCGGCCTTCGGGGAAGAACTCGGCGTCGACGGCGTCCTTGTCGAACCCGGTCATCGGGCCGGCGAACAGGCCGGTCGCGCGGGCGGCGAGGATGAAGTAGCCGGCCTGGAGGGCGGCGCTGAAGGTGCCGTTGGTGAGGCGCAGCGGCTCGTTGGCCTCGTACACGTCCTTGAGCCCGGGGTTGTGCGGGAAGATCTCGGGAACGTACTCGTGGAATGCCGTGTCCAGTGCCAGGACCGCGACGACGGGCGCGCTCTGCGATTTGGCCCGGTTGCCTTCGGCCAGGTGCGGGATGAGGCGCTTCTTGCCTTCGGCGGTACGGACGTAGAGCACTCGCAGCGGCTGGGTGTTCGCCGCGGTCGGCGGCCACTTGGCGAGTTCCCAGATCTCGGCGAGCTCTTCGTCGGTGACCGGGGTCGCCGCGAACGAGGAGACCGTGCGGGCTTCGGTGAACAGCAGCTCGCGGCCGGCCTTGTCCAGTTGGGCGCGGGTCGGGGTCAGGCCGGCTTCAGAAAGAGTATCCACTTCTAAAAAGCTAGCGACTCCCGATCAGAAAGCCACTCCAAGATCGGTGAAGTGAGTCACCCGGCCCCGGCCAAGAGGAGCCGGCCCCGGCCAAGAGGAGCCGGCCCACGTCAAGAAGAGCCGGCCCACGTCAAGAAGAGCCGGCCCCCGTTAAGAAGAACCGGGCGATGATCAGGAGGAACCGGCGATGATCAGGAGAGGTGTTCTTGAGCCCAGACGGCGATCTCGTCGAGCGCGGGCATCAACGCCCGCCCCGCCGGCGTGAGGTCGTACGACACCGACACCGGCGGCCCCTCCTCCACCGTGCGCACGATGAGACCGGCCGTGACCAGTGAGGACAGCCGGTTCGACAGAACCGAGTCGCTGATCCCGTCGATGCTGCGGGACAGATCGCGGAACCCGATCGGCCCGTTCTGCAGCTTGCCGAGGACCGCGGCGTTCCACCGGCGGCCGAGGAACTCGAAGGCGCGGGACAGCGCGGCATCGCGACGGGCGCAGGTCCCGTGGTGCTCTTCGACCGCTGTCATGCCCGTAAAGCTACACGGGCTGGCGAGAGGTGACGCCGATCTGCTGCTCGTCGCAGGTGGGGCACTGGTCGCCGGAACGTCGCAGGTGCCACCCGATGGCCACGCCGGCGACGAGGCTGAGCATGCCCAGGAGGGCGGAGACGGTGACGGCGCCGGTCATGCCAGCGATCCCCGGCGCATCACCCGGAGGGTCCGCTGGTCGAGGGCCGGGTCGCGGTCGGCACGCCACGTCACGTACGGCGCGGTGAAGGTGTCGATGCCTGTCCGGTAGGTGACGGTGACCGCTCGCGGTGAAGCCGCCTCGATGATGCCGGCCCGCCATCCGTCCCGATAGACCCACACCGGATCCGATGGCCGGTAGCTCTCCGCTGGTGCGACATCCGCCGGGTCACGGTGCTGCGGAGTCACGGTCGGCGTGGACGCCATCAGGTTCGGCATGGGAATGCCTCCAGAGTCTTGAGGACTTTGGCGGATTTGCGAGCGGCGGAAAAGACAGCGCAGTGTCAACGGTCAGTACGCGTCTGTCAGCTATCATGCTCGTCATCAAGTGCGTTAGCAAGGGTGGATGCACGTGCATCCGCAAGGCGCGACGATACGGCGGCGTGCCGCGACAGCTTTTGCCGTAGACGATCTCCGCTCTAGGATGCGTAAGGCTGCGGCGGGCAGTCACAGAGCAGCGACAAGGAGTCAGGTGAGCGCGGGTTCGCAGGAGGAGGCGCCGGGCGGCGGCCCGACCGTGCTGCGCATCCTGCTCGGCTCCCAGCTTCGCAAGCTGCGGGAGTCGAGAGGGATCACCCGGGAGGCCGCGGGTTATGAGATCCGGGCCTCCGGTTCCAAGATCAGTCGCATGGAGCTGGGCCGCGTCAGTTTCAAGGAGCGCGACGTCGCCGACCTCCTGACCATGTACGGCGTGGCCGACTCCGCCGAGCGTGACGCTCTCATCGGCCTCGCCCGGCAGGCCAACAATCCGGGCTGGTGGCAGCACTTCGGTGACGTCCTGCCGAACTGGTTCCAGGCCTATCTGGGTCTCGAGGCGGCCGCCTCGCTGATCCGTACCTATGAGATCCAGTTCGTTCCCGGTCTGCTGCAGACCCCGGAGTACGCCCGGGCCGTCATCATGCTGGGCCACGCCGGCGCCGGCGCCGAGGAGATCAACCGCCGGGTCGACCTGCGCCTGCAGCGGCAGCAGATCCTCACCCGTTCGGGTGGCCCCCAGTTGTGGGCGGTCATCGACGAGGCGGTGCTGCGACGCCCGATCGGCGGGGTCGCCGTGATGCGCGCGCAGATCGAGTCTTTGATCGAGGCGTCGAAGATGCCGAGCATCCGTCTGCAGATCATCCCGTTCCAGGCGGGTGGGCACGCGGCCGCCGGCGGGCCGTTCGCGATCCTGCGCTTCCCCGAGCCGGAGCTGCCCGACGTGGTCTACGTGGAACAGCTGACCAGTGCGATCTATCTGGACAAGCGTGAGGACGTCGACCATTACGCGATGGCGATGGAGCGGGTCTGCATCGATGCGGAGCCGCCGAACCACACGCCGGAGATCCTCGGCAAGCTGCTGAACGAGGTCGGCCGTCCCGCTTGAGAGAGAAGGCCCGTCCAGGCAGGGGGCCGGACGGGCCTGACGATCAGGCGATGAGGTTGTCGAAGTCCCCGTCGCGGACGCCACCGAGGAACGCCTCGATCTCCGCCCGGGTGTAGATCAGCGCCGCACCCTCGGGGTCCCGGGAGTTGCGGACGGCGACGTCGCCGCCGGGCAGGACGGCGCACTCGACGCAGTTGCCGCTCGGGTTGCTGCGACGGCTCTTCTGCCAGGTGACTCCCTGCAGTTCGCCGGCAGGCATGCCGTTGACCACGTAGGTCATTCCAAGCTCCCTAGGTCTGCCCCGGATCGCCCATCGATCCGGGTCCGGTGGGTTCCACGTGCCTAAATCCGGCGGCGATGCAAATGCACGTGCATCTGGCCTTGCGTAGTCACGGGATTCTGAGCATGATAACGCACGTACAACTCTCCATGGGGTGTTACTCAGGGTGACATCGCAGGGTGATGGGTCGGTCGCGGAGCGGCAGTCTGCGGCCTCAGCGCGAGGCTCCCTGGCGGGGGCGTCCTTAGCGAGAGGACGACGAGTATGTCGATACCCAACATCGGCCCGGAACACCCCGAATCGAGTGGCCCCGGCGCGGTCGACAGCCCGCGCCGGGGAAACCCGTTGCTCTACCGGGACGAGCCGTTCGCGGATGAAGTGTTCGCGGCCTCCACCCGGGCGACGACGGTGACCCACCGGTTCGGCGGGGTCAGGTCTGCATTGAGCCGGCCCGCCGGGACGACGTTCCGGGGGCCGCATGCCGAGGAGGATGAGTCCGACGCGCGTGACTGAGCTCGTTCGTTGCCACCGCCGGCAGCGGGCTGCCCGGCTCCCGCAGGCGCGAGCGCCGCACGTCCGGGGCAACCGGCTGCGGCAGACCGGTCCGTCCTGGCCGGTGCTCGAGTTCGCCGAGTCGGACTATTGCTACGGCCTCGGCCCGATCCGGCTGCGCCTGCAGCGGGTCAACTGGGCGCAGCCCATCCCGCACGAGGGCGACATGTGGTTCGGCGTGCGCGGCATCGTGATCGATCGTCTCGGCCGCGAGGGTGCGGTTCGGGAGATGCTGGTCCGAGCAAGCCGCGTCCCGGTGCCGGCCGCCGCGAAGCGGCCACGATTTCGGGCGTTGCGCAGCACGCCCGTGTGACACCGGGTGGGCGGCGCGGTTCCCCGTGCTGGGCCGCCCACCCGGCTTACCACTGCCGAGAGCAGAGGCGATGGAAACGGCCCGGCGGTCATCCGCCGGGCCGTCCGTCGTTTCCCAACCCCGCTCGGGGTACGCCCGGAGCATCCCGCTCGTCAGGGCTTACGCGCGACTCCCGCCCAGTAGTAGGCCGCCTCCGGATCGTCGACCGGAGCGTCCGGCCGCCACGCCGACACCGGGGACAGGCCCGGCTCGAGCATCTCCCAGTCGCCGAAGAACCGCTGGACCGCCTCTTTCGTCCGCGCCACCAGTGTCATGCCGGCCCCGGTGGCGGCCGCGACCGCCGCGGACACCGCATCCGGGTTGAAGTCGGCAGTCGGGTGGGTGATCGCCAGGCAGCTGCCGGACGGCAGCGCGTCCCGCAGCTCCTCGACCGTGCCCCATGGGTCGTCGGCGTCGGCGAGCAGCATCAGGATCGCGATCAGGGTGAGCCCGACCGGCTTGGTCAGATCGAGGGTGTCGCGTAGCGCCGGATCCTTGAGGATCGACGCCGGGTGGCGGATGTCGGCCGCGATGTACTCACTGCGGCCTGAGGGGTGGCTGATCATCAACGCGCGGGCGTGGACGAGCACGATCGGGTCGTTGTCCACATAGACCACCCGGGCGGTGGGGTCGTGCTGCTGGGCGATCTCGTGCAGGTTGGGCCGGGTCGGGATGCCGGTGCCGATGTCCAGGAACTGGCTGATGCCCTCTTCGGTGACCAGGTCGCGGGCCACCCGGTGAACGAACTTGCGATTCTCGCCGGCCATGTAACGCATGCCGGGGATGGCCTGGATCATCGCCTCCCCGACGGCCCGGTCGACGGCGAAGTTGTCCTTGCCGCCGAGCCAGTAGTCGTAGATGCGGGCGGAGTGCGGCACGTTGATGTTGACCCCGGGCGGAGCAACCTCGGTAGGTGCGGGACTGCCCTCTGCCACGACCGCCTCCTTGCGACACACATCACTACGACCCAGCCCAGCCTAGCCGCAACGATCGATCGCTTTAACCCCGGAAACGGCGGTTTCAAGCGGCCGAGGCGTAACCCCGCGGGATCGCGGAGACCCGATCGCGTCCGGCGTGCTTGGCAGCGTACAGCTGACCGTCCGCTGTGGACAGCAGGGTGGGCTGGGTCGGCGCCGTGACGTCGGCGCTGGCGGCGACTCCGATGCTGACCGTGACCGGCAGGCCGTGGGTGAGCTCCCGCCAGCCGTGGTCCCGCACGTTCCGGCGGATCTGGTCGAGCAGGACGACGGCCCGGCCGGACGGGGTGCCGGGGAGCACGATCAGGAACTCCTCACCACCCATCCGGGCGGTGAACCCCGCCGGGCAGGACGCGGCGGCCCCGTCGGCCAGGATGCCCGCCACCTCGATCAGGACCGCGTCGCCGGCGCTGTGTGACAGCCGGTCGTTGATCTGCTTGAAGTGGTCGAGGTCGACGAGCGCGACGGTGAGGAACGGGTCGGACTCGATCAGGGCGGGCAGCGTCTCGTCCACGTGCCGGCGGTTGTGCAGGCCGGTCAGCGGGTCGCGGCGGGCCTGCTCACGGAACCGCTCCGCCTCCTGCCGGGCCTCGGCCGTCTCGAACATCGCCTGCCTGGTCCGGGTCCGCGCCTCCCGTTGCAGGGAGTGCAGGTTCTGGTACGCCGTGAAGAAGGTCTTGTGCAGGGCGAACGCCTCGGCGAACTCACCCCGGGCGGCATGCAGCTCCGCCTGCTCCTGGTGCACGCGGACCAACACGTCGACCAGATCGCGGTCCCGGCAGAGCGCCCGGGACTCGTCGAGGCTCGCTTGAGCCCGTGCGTACGCCGCGAGCCCGCGCTGTGCCTGGGCGAGGGTCAGCAGGTACTCCGGGAGGGCGTCGGCGTCGTCGTGCCGGCCCTCGCCGTGACGCTCGATGCAGAGCCGCATCGTCGCCTCGGCCTCGGCATGGCGCCCGTTGCCGATCTGGATCGTCCCGATCGTGTCGAGGAAGGCCGGCTCGAGCCGGATGTCCCGCTCGGCGGCGAGCCGCTGCAAGCGGCCGGCCACCTCCTCGGCGCGGCGGTGGTCGCCGGCGTCGAACTCCGCGTAGGCGCGATTGTTGAGCAGACACAGCAGGGCCGGTGAGCCGGTGAGGACCGCGAGCTCCTCGGCCTGGGCGTAACGGACCCGGGCCGCGTCCATCGAGTCCGCGGCCCACAGGGCGTCGGCCAGCTTGGTGCGGTGCCAGATGTGCATGTGCGTGGTGGAGTCGTCGTCGAGCAGCTCGACCGAGAGCAGCGCGTGCTCCAGGGCCTGCTCGGCGTCGCCGAGATGCTGGTGGATGGCGGCCCAGATCAGGTGGGTGCGGGCCATCAGGACCCGGGCGTCGTTGGCGACCGCCCACTCGTGGACCTGCCAGATCTGGTCCGACGCGCCGGCGATGTCGCCGGACCGCAACCGCATGTTGGCCTGGCACAGCCGGGCCCGGTGGACCAGCAGCGGATCACCGACGGAGCGGGCGGCCTCCTCGAGGTGCAGGGACCGGTCGAGCTCGGCCGGCGCATCCCAGGAGCGCTCGTCCTCGATGGTGAGGAGCGCCGCCGAGAGCTCAGCTTCCACAGCCCGCATCAACCGCCTCCTCGCCGCCGCAGCGTCCCCGCATGGGCCATCGGCGGCCGGTGACCGGTACTGAGCGGAAAACGCCGCGCTCCCCGAGGTTAGCTCTGCGTAAGCAGCTGACCCCAGGGAGTGCGACGTGATGTTGGCCCTACTCGGCGCCGGTCTTCACCAGGTCGACAGTCGAGCGCAGCTCGGTCGGCTTCATCGCGATCGCGGCGATCACACCGATCACCGCGACACCCGCGGAGATCAGGAAGATGTGACCGGTGGCGTCGCCGTACGCGGTCCGCACCACATGCTGGATCGACTCCGGCAGGGCGCCCAGGTTGAGGCTGCTGCCCCCGCTGGAGGCGCTGCCGGCCGGCACGCCCATCGCGGTGAGCTGCTCGGCCATCGAGTCGGCCACCCGCCGGGCGAGGACCGCGCCGAGCACCGAGACGCCGATCGTGCCGCCGAGCGAGCGGAAGAAGGCGATCGTCGAGCTGGCCGCGCCGATGTCCTTGAGCGAGACCGTGTTCTGCACGGCGAGGACCAGGTTCTGCATCGACATGCCGACACCGATCCCGACCAGGGCCATGACGCTGCCGATGTACCAGAGCGGGGTCTCGTGGTCGAGGACCGAGAGCCCGGCGAACCCGATGACCAGGAGGATCGTGCCGGCCACCACGTACGGCTTGATCCGGCCGCTCTTGGTGATCGCCTTGCCCGCGATGGTCGACGAGATCATGATGCCCAGCATCATCGGGATCATCAGCAGGCCGGCCTCGGTCGGGCTGTAACCCCGGCCGATCTGGAAGTACTGCCCGAGGAAGACCGAGCCGCCGAACATCGCCATGCCGACCGACAGGCTGCCGATGATCGCCAGGGCGGTGGTGCGCTGCCGCACGATGGGCAGCGGCACGACCGGCTCGGCGACCCGCGACTCGACGAGCACGGCCAGGGCGAGCAGCAGGACGCCGCCGCCGACCATGGCGCCGGTCTGCCAGGACAGCCAGGCGAACGCGTCGTCCACGAACGACACCCAGATCAGGATGATGCTGACGCCCGCGGCGATCAGGGAGGCGCCCAGGTAGTCGACCTTCACGTCGTCGCGGCGCAGGACCGGCAGGTGCAGGGTCTTCTGCAGGACGATCAGGGCGATCACGGCGACCGGCGCGCCGATGAAGAAGCACCAGCGCCAGCCGAGCGCCTCGGTGTCCACGATCAGGCCGCCGAGCAGCGGGCCGGCGACGGTGGCCAGGGCCATGACGCCGCCCAGGTAGCCGTTGTAGCGGCCGCGCTCCCGGGGCGGGATCATCGCGGCGATGGCGACCTGCACCAGCGCCTGCACGCCACCCATGCCGAGGCCCTGGAAGGCCCGCGCGGCGATGAGCTGCTCGGTGTTCTGGGTGAAGCCGGCGATCAGCGAGCCCAGGATGAAGACCACGATCGAGATCTGGACCAGCAGCTTCTTGCTGTAGAGGTCGGACAGCTTGCCCCAGATCGGGGTGGACGCGGTCGCGGTCAGCAGGGTCGCGGTGACCACCCAGGTGTACTGCGTCTGACTGCCGTTGAGATCGCCGATGATGTTCGGCAGGGCGGTGGAGACGATGGTGGAGCTGGCCATCGCGACGAAGAGCACGAGCAGGAGGCCGGAGAGCGCCTCCATGATCTCGCGGTGGGTCATCGGGCGCTGCTGCTCCACCCGATCGAGGGTCGGTGCGCTCATCGAGCGGCCTCCAAGCGTGTTTCCTGGGCGATCAGGTCGTGGGCGAAGCGGTTGAGGGACGCGGTGAGCGTGGCGATCTCGTCGGGTGTCCAGTCGTGCAGAGCCGCGGTGATCCGGCCCTCGTAGTGGGCGCGGACCTCGTCGAGCACGGTGTTGCCCTTGTCGGTGAGCCGCAGCGTGCTGGCGCGCCCGTCGGTGGGATCGGCGGTCCGGGCCACGAGGCCGTCGCGGACCAGGGCGGCGACCGTGCGGCTGACGGTCGACGGATCGAGGGCGTGGTCGGTGGCCAGCTCCTTGAGGTGGCAGTTGCCGGTCGGCTCCCGGCGGCGGATCGCGGCCAGCAGGCCGAGCGGCGCGATCGTGGGCTGCCGCTGTTTGAGCAGCCGGACGGCTTTGAGGAGATCCTGGAACGCCTCCATCAGCCCGTGCCGCTGTGTCATGGCGCCTCCTCGTGATGCTTGCTGCATACAACTATCTGTGGAAGTTGCCGAGTGTGCAAGTTTGCGCATTGGGAACTGAGTCACACGCCGGTAGGCTCAGGACATGAGTGCGGCGACCGAGCAGGGCCTTCGCGAGCGCAAGAAGGCCGCGACCCGGCAGGCCCTGCACGAGGCGGCGCTCCGGCTGGCTCTCGAGCTCGGCCCGGATCGGGTCACCGTCGAGGCCATCGCCGACGAGGCGGGTGTCTCCCGGCGGACGTTCTCCAACTACTTCGCCAACAAGGAAGAAGCGCTCTTCTACGGCGACCTGCGCCGGATGGGGCTGCTCGCCGGCCAGATCCGGGCCCGCCCGGCGAGCGAGTCACCGTGGGCCGCCCTGATCGCCGCGGCCGCGGGATACTACGGCGAACTGGGCGATCTCGATCCGCAGTGGATCACCCAGACGCGGCTGGTGCGCCGGCACCCGTCGCTGGCCGCGGCGCAGGCGCAGACCTTCGCCGCGATGGAGCGGGAGATCAGCGCGGAGGTCGCGGTCCGCCTCCAGGAGCCGGACCCGTTGGGGGTTCGCGCGAAGCTGCTCGCCGCCACCTTCCTGGCCGTCCTGCGCGTCTCCCTGAACGTGTGGCTGGAGCATCCGGCCGAGACCACGTTCTGGGAGCTGGCCCGTGACTCCCTGGCCGAGGCCGGCCGGGGATTCGAGCATCTGACCTGAACGGCAGCGCCTCTCCGCACCGACCGTGGGCGGGGCGTTCAGAGCTGACGGGTGCCCAGGCCGCTGATGACCAGGGTGAGCTGGCGGCGCCACGCGTGCGGGTCGGGGGAGTGCTGGGCGACGCCGGCGTTCGCCATCATCAGCAGGGCGAAGTCCTGGCCGGTGAAGTCGGCACGCAGGCGGCCGGCGCGCTGGGCCCGGGTGAGCACGTCGACGGCGCGGCGCTGGGCGGCGGTCCGGAGTGCGGCGAGCCGTTCGTCGTCGTCGAAGGCGCTGGTGGCGAGGAGTTCGGCGAGGCCGCGGTCGGTGGCCTGCAACTCGCAGACCCGGGTCAGGTAACCGACGAAGGCAGCCCACGGGTCGGGGTGCTCCAGGGCCTGTTCGGCGAGGTGGACGGCGGCGGTCATGTGGCTGGCGAAGACTTCGGCGATCAGATGCCGGCGGCTGGGGAACCGGCGGTACAGGGTGGCGTTGCCGACGCCGGCCCGGCGGGCGATCTCGTCCAACGAGGCATCGAGACCCTGTTCGGCGAAGACCTCCCGGGCCGCGGCGAGCAGGGCCGCTCGGTTCCGCCGGGCATCCGCGCGCAGCCGGGTGGCCATGCGCCACAGAATACGACGTGCCCGGCTTCCCGGCGCGGATCAAGGCCGGGCCCGGAAGGCGACGTGGCGCCGGGGGTACGGAGATCCGGTGTTACGGTCCGCGTGATCGTCGCCAAGGAGCAGGAGGTGCGGGAATGCCACAGATCGAACTCGAGGTGCCGGCCGCGGACGGTGTCGCGGAGGCGTATCTCGTCACGCCGGACGGTCCGGGCCCGTACCCGGCGGTGCTGATGTTCATGGACGCCTTCGGCCTCCGGCCGCGGATCATGGAGATGGCCGCGAAGATCGCCGAGCAGGGGTACGCCGTCCTCGTGCCGAACCTCTTCTACCGCGACGCCTCCGGCCCGCTGGTGACGCCGGACGAGCTGACCGACGGCGCGAAGCGGGGCGCCGCGTTCGGCCGCCTGATGCCGATGATCCGGGCGCTCACCGCCGACCGGATCGCCGCGGACACCGCCGCTTACCTGGCGTTCCTGGACAGCCGCCCGGAGGTCGCGGACCGCCCGGCCGGCATCGTCGGGTACTGCATGGGCGGCCGGAACGCGCTGGTCGCGGCGGAGTCGCATCCGCAGCGGTTCGCGGCGCTCGCCAGTTTCCACGCCGGCGGGGTGGTCACCGACGGCCCGGACAGCCCGCACCGGAGAGTCGCGGCGCTGTCCGCCGAGGTCTATTTCGGACATGCCGACAATGACGGGTCGATGACGCCGGAGCAGATCAAGACCCTGGAGGCGGCCCTCGCCGAGGCCGGGGTGGATCACACCTCCGAGCTGTACGAGGGCGCGCCGCACGGTTTCACGATGAGCGACACCTCGATGCACGACGAGGCGGCGGAGCAGCGTCACTGGGCGGCCCTCTTCGCCCTGCTCGGCCGCGCGCTGCCTAGGTGATGCAGAACTCGTTGCCCTCGGGGTCGGCCATCGTGAACCACGACTGCGGGCCCTGCTGAGCCGCCCAGAGGAAGACGGCGCCGCGCGCGACGAGGCGATCGCGCTCGGCGTCGCGGTTCTCCTCGCCGACCCGGATGTCCACGTGCACCCGGTTCTTCACCGTCTTGGCGGACTCGTCGAACTGGAAGAGCATCCGCCGGCCGGTCTCCGGGTGCCGGATCGCGGCGCCGGCCCGCCACACCAGGCTGCCGTTGTGGTGGATGGTCTCGGCGTCGGTGGCGTACCCCTTGGCGATCATCTCTTTGATGAAGGCCGCGTCCTGGGGCTCCACGTTCCAGCCCAGGGTCTCCGCCCACCAGTCGGCGAGCGTGTGCGGGTCGGTGCAGTCCACGGTGACCTGGAAGTCGTAAGCCATGAACCGCACGCTACCCATGGTTCCGGACAGTTTCCGGCCTAATTGGCGTAGAGGCCCGGGAAGAAACGATCGATCGCGGTCACGTCGTACACATGCCTGACCTCGTTGATCTTCTGATCCTCGACGCCGAGGAACTCGACCAGGCGGGCCGTGCCGAACGGCGCCGCCAGGTCGTAGATCAGCGCCGAGCCGTCCACCGCATCGGTACGGGCGACCACCGTGACCCCGTCCGCGAAGGCGGCGATCCGGTGCAGGACCTGCAGCAGTTCCTCGTCGTCGACGGGCGCGTCGAGGTTCCACTCGGCTTCCACGTCCGGGGTGAGCAGCTGCCGCGCCCCGGCCAGATCGTCGCCGGTCCACGAGCGGACCCAGAAGTCGACCACGTCCATGCGGTTGCCCCTCAGCCCTTCAGCATCGTGTCGGCGCTCACGAAGGTGTAACCGGTCTCGATGATGCCCGGCACGAGCTCCTTGAGGTAGTCGACGCCGAGGTACGGGTGGTAGAAGAAGCTGGCGACACCGTCCCGGACGACCAGGTTGCGCCGGGCGCTGGCGATCAGGTCGGCCGGCAGCCGCACCGGGTGCGTGTTGTACGCCTCCGGCTCCACGTTGCCGATGTTCTCCGGCACCACGGCCGAGCCGTAGACGTCGCGGACCAGGTACGGGAAGAACTGCCCGAACTGGCGGCTGTAGTCGTACCTGCTCCCGGTCAGCACGCCCGGGAAGTACAGGCCCCGGTCGTACCGCTTGCCGAACAGGTTGTGCACCGCCTGGTAGTCGGCCGGGCTGGCGGCGTAGTGCGGGAACTCGAAGATCTTCGGCGCGCCCAGGCCGGTGGCCGCGAACACCGTGCCGGAGGCGGCCATCCGCGCGGTGGCCCACGCGACCGAGTCCTCCTTGACCGGCCCGTCGTAGATCACCCGGTCGGCCGAGTCGACGTGCGCGGTGTAGAACTCGAAGTCGTTGCCGCTGGCCCCGTCGTACGGGTTGTTCACCGACCCGTACTGATGGGTGTAGCCGTGCATGAGCAGCGTGCCGCCCTTGGCCTTCATGTACTTCAGCGCGCTCACCACCGCCGGCCTGGTGAGCAGGGTGTAGTCCTCGCCGGCCTGCGGGTTGCGGTGCCGCGGGTAGACCGCCACGGTGAACGGCACCTTCATCGACGACAGGTAGTCGGCGATGGCGGTCAGCGCGGCCGGGTCCGCGTCCGGGCCGACGTCCTCGATCCGGATCAGGGCCCGGTGCCGTTCGGGCGTCCGCGGGGCGAGCGCGTCGAACAGCAGGTCCGCGAAGATCAGGTAGCGGTCGTCGTGGGTGACGTACGAGAACGGGATCTCACCGACGTACGTGAGGTTGCCGGACCGGGCGGCCCACGGCAGCGCCGAACCGTCGGCCCGCTTCGCGGCGGCCAGCGTGGTGACCTTGGCGGCGTCGCTGATCGCCAGGTTCATCAGGCCGGACCTGTTGTCGGCGCTACGGGTCAGCGTCCGGCCCTTGTAGGAGACCTCGGCGACGTCGCCGAAGTCGAACAGGCCACTGGTGAAGCCGTACTTCGCGGCGAAACCGTCCACCTTGGTGAGCTGCCAGATGTTGTCCCGGACCCAGATCACCGGCTTCGTCGTGGCGATCACGTCGGCCAGGAACGCGGCCGGCAGCGGCTCGTCGTACGTCGAGCCCAGGTAGATCACGGCCGTGTAGTTCTTCAGGTCGCCGGACCTGTACTTCGCCACCGGAGCGGCGGTCCACGAGCCGAAGTGCGAGCTCAGGTTCGCCGTCTGGGTGGCGTAGACCTCGCCCAGCCAGCCGAAGTCGCCGGTGGTGTCGTACAGCACCAGGGTCTTGGCCGTGCCGCCGCCCGGCGCCGCGCTGCCGGACCGGCTGGTGGCCGTCACGCCGGCGGCGTCGGCCGCCATCGAGTTGAAACCGACCGCGGCGGCAGCGGCGGCGGCCGCACCGGCGACGAGGACACTGCGGCGGGAGACGGTGGTAGCGCGCATCAGGCGATCACTCCGGTCGTGAGGGCGGTCCGGTGGGCGACGGGCATGGCCTCCGGCGCGGGGCCGAGACCGAGGAGGTGCGCGGTGGCCTGCGCGGTACGGACGGCGGCACGGCCATCGCCGTACGGGTTCCCGCCGGCCGTCATCGCGTCCCGGCGTACCCGGCTGTCCAGCAGCGCCGACGCCTCCGACACGATCAGTTCGGGGTCCGAGCCGACCAGCTTGGCGCAGCCCGCGTGCAGCGACTCCACCCGCTCGGTCACGTCCCGCAGCACCAGAGCCGGCACCCCGAACGACGGCGCCTCCTCCTGGATGCCGCCCGAGTCGGTGAGCACCAGGTACGCCTCGGAGAGCAGCCGGGACAGATCCGGGTAGGGCAGCGGGTCGGTGACCGTCACCCGTTCCACGCCGGACAGTGCCGCCTCCACCTGCTGCCGGACCGCCGGGTTGGGGTGGCTGGGCAGGATCACGTCGATGTCGGAGTACCGGGCGATCAGCTCCTTGACCGCGCCGAGGATCCGGTCCAGCGGCTCGCCCCACGACTCGCGGCGGTGCGCGGTCACCAGGACGAGACGGTTGACGCTGCCGGCGCGGGCGGCGGCCACGTCCGGGTTCTCGAACGGCATCTTGCGGGCGGCCACCGCGAGCGTCGCGTCGACCACGGTGTTGCCGGTGACCAGCACGTCCCCGGCGGCGATCTTCTCGTCCAGCAGGTTCATCGCGGCCAGCGGGGTGGGCGCCAGGTGCAAGGCGGCGACCTGGGCGACCAGGCGGCGGTTGCCCTCCTCCGGGAACGGCGACTCCAGGTCACCGGAACGCAGACCGGCCTCCAGGTGGACGACCGGGATGCGCCGCCAGAACGCGGCCAGGGCGCCGGCCAGGCTGGTGGTGGTGTCGCCCTGGACGATGACGGCGGCGGGGGTGCGTACCGACCAGAGCTCGTCCAGCTCGCGGATCATCGCGGTGAGCAGCTCTGCCTGGCCGCCGGTGGTGCGCTCGACCTGCAGGGTGATGTCGGGTTCGAGGTCGAAGGCGGCGAGGGCCTGGGTGACCATCGCCGGGTGCTGCCCGCTGGCCAGCAGGACCGGGGTGAGCAGCCCGGCCTCCCGCATGGCGAGGGCGACCGGAGCGAGCTTGACGGCCTCGGGGCGGGTACCGCCGACCAGGTGGACTTCACGACGAGACATGGGGGGAGCCTTTTCTCGAAGGGGGGAGGGTGTTTCAGGCGGTGACGGCGAGCGGTTCTTCGGCGAGACGTTCGGTCTTGGCCCAGCCCTGGCGGCCGCTGGCCTGCCGGCCCAGCGCGCGGTAGGTGGCGGCGAGACCGAGGATCAGGAAGGCGGGGTACGCGAGAGCGGCGGTCAGCATCCGGGCGGTGCGCTCGTCGCCGTGCTTGCGCTTGTGGACCAGCGCCCAGAGCACGCCCGGGAAGGTGGTCACCGCGAGCCAGACGCCGCCGCTCTCGGCCAGCGCGACCCAGGTCGGCAGGAAGCTGATCGGGTGCCCGACGAGCAGGCCGCCGAGCCCGGCGATCCCGGTGCCGATGAGCACCACCGTGACGATCGCGTTGGCCCACGGGGAGAGCAGGTAGTGCAGCATCTCGGCCAGGGCGATCCGGGCGACCCGCGGGGAAGCGGCCAGCCGGCCCAGGTAGCGGGCGCACTGCATGTTGCCCTGCGCCCAGCGGGTCCGCTGCCGGGTGAGCCGGCGGACGTCGACGACCGCCTGCTGGGTGACCGAGGCGCGGGAGGTGTAGCGGATGGCGACGCCGCCGAGGTGCATCCGCAGGCCGAGTTCCAGGTCCTCGACGAGGCAGCTGGACCAGGGCGCCGAGCCGAGGGTCTGCAGGGTGGACAGGCGGCTGAACTGGCCGTTGCCGCCGAGGCCGACGGTGTCCAGGGCGTCCCGCAGGTTCTGGCAGGCGTCGACGATCGCGCCGAACTCCAGGTCCTGCACGGCGCCGAGCAGCTTGTTGCGGTTGCGGATCCGGACCTGCACCTGGGCCGCGCCGACCCGCTCGTCGCGCATCAGGCGGGACACCTCGACCAGGATGTTCTCGCTGCCCTGCCCGTCACCGTCGATGATCCCGACGACTACCCGGTCGGCGGCGACGCCGGCTTCCGCGGTGAGCCGGGAGATGTGCCGGAAGGCGGCGTTCAGCGCCTCGCCCTTGCCCTGCCGGGCCTCGGGCAGGTCACGGCGCATCACGTGCAGCCGGGGGTGGTCGATCGCGGCGAGCACCTCGGGGGTGCGGTCGTCCGAGCCGTCGTCGACGACCAGGACCCGAGACAGGGTTCCGGCCGGGCCCCGCAGCTTGAGCGCCGCGCCGACCGTGTTGGCGACGACGGCCTCTTCGTTGAGGGCCGGGACGATGATCCAGAAGTGCTGGGGGCGGCCGTCGCCGCCGGCCACCGAGCGGTTGACCGTCTTGGCGCGGTGCGTGCCGGAGTAGCGGAGCGCGAACCAGACCAGCACCACGGTGGAGACCGGCCAGGCGAGGAGGAGCGCGTACCCCGCGACGACGATCAGCCAGCTATCCGAAGCGGACATCGGTACCTCCCCCATGTTGCTCACTGTCCGTGTCGTCCAGGCTCGGTGGCGTGGACGTAATAGGACATTAGGGAACTACCGAGCGTCACTCAAGGGGCGTGAGCGGGATGGTGGTCAAAGCTGACCGAAAGGTCTAACACAGACATCTCAGACTTCACTGACCAGGCGAAACCGGGCGCGATCAGGGGCGAAACCGGCATTTGGCGGCAGTGGCGGCGCGGAGTCGGCCGAATGCGGAGAGTGACTTCAGGGGGTGTGGATCACTGATTACTACCAGTGATTGCCGGGTTACTGGGGGTCGTCGAGCAGGGTGGGATTGTCGCGCAGCATCGCGGCCAGGCGACGGGCCGCCATCTCGGTCTCCTCCGGGCGTTCCACCTGCAGCGGGATCGGCTCGGGCAGCGGCTCCGGGAAACCGGGCTGCGGCTCGGCGTGCTGCGCCGGGAAGGGGGCGGCCGGGGCGTCGGCGTACGGATGAGGCGCGTACGGGGGCGGCGCGGCCGCGTACGGCGGCGGGGGTGTCTGGGGTGGCACCGGCGGCGGCGGAGTCGCCGCGAACGGATGCGGGGTGATGTTGCCCTGGTCGGCGTAGCCGGCCGCCTCGTAACCCAGGTGCTCGTGGCCGAACTGCCGCTCCGCGGGGAAGGATTGCGCGGGCGCCTCGTGCCGGGGCGCGACCAGTGGCTGCTCGGCAGTGCTCGGCTCGGCGTAGTCGTAATCGAAATCGGTCGGGCCGAACCGGTCCTGGTCGTCGTGACTGGCCCGGGGCCGCTCCGGCGCGGGAGCCGATGGCGCCGGCTCGGGTGGGGGCGGTGACGCCTGTGCGGGAGCCGGCGGCGGGGGCGCCTCGGCCGGCTCTTCGATGTCGATCTCGAAATCGGCGTGCCGTGGGCCCGCCTCGGTGGCCCGGGCCGCGACCGTGTTGTCGGCGGTCACCTGGACCACGCCGTCGGCCATCGTGAAATGCAGCAGCACCGGATCACCGGCGCCCTCGACGCCGACCGTGACACCCAGCTGCGGATTGCGGGAGATCACGCCCGCGATCGCCTCGACCAGCTCGGTCACCGCCGGCGGAGTGCCGCTGTTACCGCTCTCGCCGGCGGCGCGTCGCCTCAACTCGTCCCGCCGGGCGAGCTTGTCGAGCGCGTCGTCCAGTCCGCCTCGCACGGTCACCGTCCTTTTCCTACAGGTCGCCCGGTACTCAACTCTGCCCCTCCGCGGGCCGGTTTGGAAACCGTCCCGTCCGCGGGTTGCGGGAAACCGTCACCGGGCGACCGGGTCCACACCCTACGACTTCATACGGATCGCCTTGTCGAGAGCCTGGTCCAGGACCACGAGAAGGGCATCGCGCACCGATGCGCGGAAGCGTGCATCGAAGGATATGACCGGTACGTCTTCACGCACCGCGAGGGCCCACCGCACCTCGTCGACGCTGTAGGCCATCTGCCCGTTGAAGGTGTTGATGCCGACCACGAACGGCAGGCCGGCCCGCTCGAAGTAGTCGACCGCCGGATAGCAGTCGTCGATGCGGTTGGTGTCCACCACGACCAGAGCCCCGAGGGCGCCCTTGACCAGGTCGTCCCACATGAAGGCGAACCGGGTCTGACCCGGCGTGCCGAAGATGTAGAGCTTCAGGGTCTGGTCGATGGTGAGGACGCCGAAGTCCATCGCCACGGTCGTACCGGTCTTCAGGACCGCCTGGCCGGGGTTGTCGATGCCGACCGACTCCGAGGTCATCTCGGCCTCGGTGGTGAGCGGCGCGATCTCGGAGATGGCGCCGACGGTGGTCGTCTTGCCGACCCCGAAGCCGCCGGCCACGATGATCTTGACCGGGACCGGCGCCTTCTTGGGCGCCGGAGCGCCGGGTATGCGCGCGGTACCGACGACGCGGTTAGCTGATGGATCGAAGTCCACGGATCACTCGCATGATGGTGTCGGGGTCGGGTGTGTCGTTCTCCAGCACGTGGACGTCGAGCTGACCGGCGGCGCGGAGGTCGCCGACCAGGATCCGGGTGACGCCCAGGTGCAGGCGCAAGCGTGCGGAGATCTCGGCTACCGAGATCGGGCTCTCCTCACAGAGAGACACGATCGCCCTGGTTTCCGGTGAGAGCCGGGACGGTGGCGCACCAGGCACCAGCGTCACCTGAGTCTCCATACCGATGTCGGGGTCGCCTCCATCGGTCCGCCCGGACGTGATGACGAACGGGCGCAGCTTGGTGGTCGAGGCCTCGACCGGCGGTTGCTCCCCGGTAGGGGTGTAGCCACCGGTCGAGTGCTGAGGACCGGATTGCAGGAAGGGCCGGACTCCGGGGCGCGCCGGAGGTACCGGGTCGTCGGGGTCCGGATAGGTCATTGCTGAACGGCGTTCTTCAACTCGGCGATGAGACGCGGGCTCAGCGCGCCACCGGCTCGGCTCGCGAAGAGGGTCATCTCGTACGCCAGGGTGCCGAGGTTGGCCGACCGGTCCGCGATGACACCCAGCACCGAACCCGCGCTGATCGCCGTGACCAGCAGGTAACCGTCGGCCATGTCGATGATGACCCTGTTCAGGGCGCCCAGCCGGTACCAGCTGGCGGCACCGCCGGCGAGGCTGGTCAGACCGGAGACGACCGCGGCGAGACGCTCGGCGTTGGGCCGGTCCTTGATCGCCGACATCGCCATCAGCAGACCGTCCGAGGAGACGGCGATCGCTTCGATCACGCCCGCGGTGCCGGAGGTGAACGAGTCCAGCAGCCAGTTGAAGGTTTTGGCTTCAGCGCTGAGCTGACTTGGCGCGGTGGAGTAAGGGGAAGTCATCGCGGTTGTCCCTCGTGTTGTGGCTGACTTTCATTCAGTGCGAGTGCGACTCCGTACTCGAACTGATCCATGAGAGCCCGTGCGGCCTCGGGATCCAGCGTGGCTGGGGCCGGCGGGGTGATCGGTTGGTGCATCTCGTCGCGCGGGAGGGTCGCACCCGGAACGCGACGGGTCAGCGGAGCCGAACCGTTGGAGGCCGGCGGAGGCGGCGGCACCGGCGAGGTGGCCGGCGCCGGGACGGAGACCGCGGGCGACACCGGGGCCGGCGTGTTCCACGATGAGCTGCTGAGGTCCGGAGCGGGGATCGAGACGCTGGTGTCACCGGCGTCCCACTGCGCCTTGCTCACCCCGGCCTCGAAGGCGTCGAACATGGCCCGGGCGGCCAGTGCGTCGTCCTGCGTCTTTGGGGCGGCGAGCTGGTGCGGCGCGCTCTCCTCCGGCAGCTGGCTGCCGGGGACCCGGCGGCGCAGCGGGGCGGCGCCGGGACGCTGCTGCGGCGGCGCCGGGACGACCGGCGGCTCCACCACGGGCGCCGGCTCGGGCGCCGGGGCGGAGGCCGGGGCCGGCACGTTCCAGGTCGGCTGGACGGCCACCTCGGCGCTCCAGCCCGGCTGGGCCGGGGGCAGCTCCGGAAGCGCGGCCGGGACACGGCCGGCGACCGGGGTGCCCATGTCGTACTGCTGCACCGGCTCCGGGTAGCCACCGGCCGACGGGTAGGCCGGCGCCTGGAAGGCCGCGGGCGGCGTCCAGACCGGCTCGGCGTCGTAGACGGGCTGGCCCGCGTACGGGTCGGCGGGAGCGCTGTCCAGGGCCGGCGCGGAGGACGGGCCGAACGCGTTCCACGAGTGGCCGGTCTCGACGATCTGCGTGGCGCGGTTCAGCACCACCGGGTCGAACGGCTGCTGGCTGCCGGGCACCGAGCGGACCCCGGCGCTGGCGATCGCGACCTCGGTGGTGTTGCCGCGCAGCGCACCCGAGTAGGCGGGGGACGTGCCGAACGAAGCGGGCTCGGCGGACAGCTGGGGCACCGCCGGCGGCGCCTGCACCGCGGGCGCCGGGTAGGCGGCCGGCGCGATCGGGGCGAGGTTCTCCACCCGGGCGATCAGGTGCGACGAGTTGAGGTCGATCCAGGCGGTCAGACCGCCGTCCGGGGTGTCGGTCAGGGTCACCTCGATGCCGTGCCGGCGGGCGAGCCGGCCGACCACGAAGAGACCCAGAACCTCGGTGGGCGCCAGGTCGAGACGCTCACGGCGGGTCAGTCGCGCGTTCTCCTCGGCCAGACGCTCGGGCGCGAGGCCGAGACCGTGGTCGATGATCGCGAGGCGGGCGCCGCCCCGCAGCTCGTCGGCGGTGACCGTGACGTTGGTGTGCGGCGGGGAGAACGTGGTGGCGTTCTCCAGCAGCTCGGCCAGGAGCAGCGTCAGGTCGGCCAGGACGGCCGGGACCACGACGATCTCGTCCGGGATGTCCACCTCGACACGGGTGTAGTCCTCGATCTCACCGAGGGCGAGACGGACCACGTCGGAGAGGGGCAGCGGGGCCATGTGCTCGTTCGCGCCGGCGCCACCGGAGAGCACGACGAGCGCGGACGCGTTCCGGCGCAGACGGCTGGACATGTGGTCCAGACGGTAGAGCTCGCGCAGGCGGTCGCTATCGGTCTCCCGGCGCTCCAGGGAGTCGATCAGGCTCAGCTGACGGCCGACCAGGTTCTGGGTACGCCGGCCGACGTGGCCGAACATCTGGGCGACGTTGCGGCGGCCGTCCACCTGGCGCTGCACCAGCCGGGCGGCGGTGGTCTGCACCCGGTCGAACGCGCGGGCCAGGTCACCGATCTCGTCCTGGGCCTCGACGTCGACCGGGTCCAGGCGGATCGGGCGGACCTGGGCCTCGGCCTCGTCGTCGGCCACCCGCTCGAGCTCGGCCTCGGCCTCACGGGCGATCCGGTCGGCCGAGGTGGTCAGACGGCGCAGCGGCCGGGCGACCGCGCGGGCCATGAAGATCGACAGCGTGACCACCAGGATCAGCAGCAGGAAGGCGCCACCACCGATGAGCGCCGACTGCCGGATGGCGCTGTCCCGGTTCTCGAGGACCGCGTTGTCCACGTCGTGGGCCACGCGCTTCTCGACGAAGCTACCCAGGATGGTCACCGTCTGGAGCGACGGGTACAGCGTCTTGATCTTCAGGTCGCGCAGCGCCAGCGTCGGGTTCGACGCGAGAGCCGCGGTGAACTTCGGGCCGACGCGCGAGTTGAACGCCTGCTGGGTGCTGAGATAGAGCTTGTACTGCGGGTCGGTGAAGTACACCTTCGACGTCGTGATGATCGACGACAGCTGGGCGAAAGTGGAGCTGAACTGGCTCAGCAGCAGGGACGCGCCCTGCGCGGACTGTGGCTTGCCGGCCGCGACCACGGCCGCGGCGAGGTAACAGGACGCCTGGCTGATCAGGTCGTCGGAGCGCATGGCGCGGTCCAGGGCGTAGACCTGCTGGCCGACGCCGGTGGTCAGGTCGGCGCTGGTGGACAGGCCCAGACCGTCGATCAGCGGGCCGATCGAGTCGGTGAAGTCCTCGATGATGGTGACGACGTCGATCGCGCCGTTCAGCACGTTCTGCCGGGTGCTGTTGAGCCGGGCGGCGCCGGCGATGGCACGGCGCAGCTCGACCGGGTTGTCCTCGTCCTCGGCGAGGCCGGCCACCATGTCGGCGGCCTCGGCGCTCTGCACGACGAGGGTCGGGCGGTCCACCAGGCCGAGCTTGTAGCCGACCGACAGCAGTCGCTCTTCCTGCAACTCGATGACCGCCGAGCTCACCTGCGTGGCCCGCTGAACGGTGTCCGAGATGTTCCCGGCGGTGGTGGCCGCGTCGATACGCTCCCAGATGACCGGCACGGCCAGGCCGACGACGCCGAGCAGCGGCACGAGGATGAGCAGGGCGAGTTTGCCCAGAATGCGGAACTTACCGAATAGCACCTTAACGCTCCCACGCCGGCGTGCCGGTACCGAAGCCGCCGGCGGGGTAGGCCGGCGCCTGCGGCGGGTTGTCGCCCTTGACCGAGACGTCCAGGCCGCTCGCGGCGCTCTCCTCGCCGCGGACCTTGACGGCCCGGCTGGTGGTCCAGATGGTGGCGACCACGATCAGCGCGATCGCGACGGCGAGCAGCGCCCAGGCCTCGGCCCGGCGGTAGTTGAGCTCGTCGAGCCGCTCGTCGAGCAGCGTCGACGTCTCCTTGAGCAGGACCGTGGTCAGCGCGTTCAGTGCGTTGGTCAGCGTGCCCTGCGCGGTCACCAGGGTGGAGACGTCCGGGTTGCCGCCGAAGTTGGCGCCACGGTTGGCCGCCTCGATACCGCGCCGGAACTGGTCGAGGTTGTTCACCGTGTTGCTGGCCAGCGTGGAGCTCTCGGTGTCCTCGGCCGCGGCCTGCAGGTTGTCGGTCAACTCGTCGACGCTCTCCTGGACGGCCAGGACGGCGGCGCCGAACTCGACCTGGAGCTGCGCGCGCTTGTTCGCCTTGGCGGCGGCGACCATGTTCGCCAGGTCGCCCATCCGGCTCACGTTGGTGACGGCCTCGGGCATGTCGACCGCGATGGCTTCCTGGAGGAACCAGATGTCGCTCTGCGCGTCCTGGTTGAGCCGGGCGTTCTCGCGAACCTCGCCGTACAGCTCCAGCGCCAGGTCGCCGGCCTCGACGTGCGCCTCGAAGATCTGGTCGGAGTTGCCGGTGATGCCGGGCAGGCGACCGATCTTCTCCTTCAGCCCGGACCAGCGGCTGGTGGTGTCCAGAACCTCGCCGAGCCGCTCGTCCACGCCCTCAACCCGGGCGACGGCGGCGGTCAGGGCGGCCGGCTCGGCGCCCACGCCCTGCAGGGCCGAGGACTGCGATTCGGCCAGACCGCTGATGAGCGGGGCCAGTGCCGCCAGGTACTCGACGCCCTGCTGCTTGATCTCCGTC
Source organism: Actinoplanes utahensis (assembly GCF_016862455.1). Classification (GTDB taxonomy): domain Bacteria; phylum Actinomycetota; class Actinomycetes; order Mycobacteriales; family Micromonosporaceae; genus Actinoplanes; species Actinoplanes utahensis. The sequence goes on along the minus strand of NZ_BOMZ01000036.1, from coordinate 63,875 downwards.
TCGTCCCGCTGAGTCGAGTTCTCATCCAGGACGCGCAGGAACAGACCTGCGGTCGGCAGCACCACGAGAACCGTCAGCACCACCGCGAGAGCGGAGCGTAAACGGGCTCGCCGGCTGTTCACCGAGACTGACATTGCTTAAGTCCTCCGCCATGCACACGCGATGGGCCAATGGGGGGCTACGGAGAGTAGCCATGCGGGCGCACCGATCCGGGTCAATCTATCCGAGAAATCCTCAGAAAACCCCTTTCCAAGGGTCAGAGTTCGCTCGGCTGATCGGGGGATACGCGACGTCGCCGACTTGGCTGTACGAGCGTTCAGCCAGGGGGCCGGGGGTGGGGGAATGCCAAGCCGGGAGCGCCGCGGGAGATCGTATCCGTACCGTCGTGCCGACGTGAATATGAGTTCTACTTCGGATTTGTTACATCTCGGCGTACCGGAATTCACACAGCGTATTGGAATGGTGGCACTGCGAAGCAATATCACGCCGGGTAATCGCGCTGACACATAAGAACGGGCCTCTCCGTCCCGTTTCGGGGCGGAGAGGCCTGAATGACTCAAATCCTGGCCAGTGCCTTTCGCAGCGGATCCAGACCGAGCGACCCGAGGTTCAGAGCGTCGCGGTGGAAGCTCTTGAGGTCGAAGTCACTTCCCTTGCGCAGCTTCGCCTCGTCGCGGGCCTGGAGCCAGATCCGTTCCCCGACCTTGTACGACGGAGCCTGCCCCGGCCACCCCAGATAGCGCTTCCACTCGAACCGCAGGACGTCCTCCTGCATCCGGGTGTGCGCCCGCAGGAACTCCCAGCCCAGCTCCGGTGTCCACCGCCCACCCGGGTGGAAGCCGAACGGATTGTCCTTCGGGATCTCCATCTCCAGATGCATGCCGATGTCGACGATCACCCGGGCCGCCCGCAGCGCCTGACCGTCGAGCATGCCCAGCCGGTCGCCCGGATCGGCCAGGTAGCCCAGGTCGTCCATCAGGCGCTCGGCGTACAACGCCCAGCCCTCGCCGTGCCCGGAGCACCAGCAGAGCAGCCGCTGCCAGCGGTTCAGCGTGTCGGCCCGGAGCAACGCCTGGCTGACCTGGAGGTGATGGCCGGGCACCCCCTCGTGGTAGACGGTGGTCACCTCCCGCCAGGTGGAGAAGGACGCCTGCCCCTCCGGCACCGCCCACCACATCCGGCCCGGCCGGGAGAAGTCCTCGCTCGGCCCGGTGTAGTAGATGGCGCCGTCGCTGGTCGGGGTGAGGCAGCACTCGAGCTTCTGAGCCGGCGGCTCGATGTCGAAGTGGGTGCCGTTCAGCTCGGTGAGGGCCCGGTCGGAGAGCGCCTGCATCCAGTCGCGGAAGGCCTCCTTGCTGCCGATGTTGCGGGCCGGATCGGCGTCCAGCGCGGCCACCGCCTGATCCACCGAGGCCCCGGCACCGGCGATCCGTGCGGCCACCGCGCGCATCTCCCGCTCCAGCCGGTCCAGCTCGGCGAAACCCCAGAGGTACGTCTCCCGCAGATCCACCTTGGCGCCGAGGAAGTACTGCGAGGCGAGCGTGTACCGCTCCAGCCCGGCAGCCTCCTTGTCCCGCCCGCGCGGGGCCAGCTCCGCACGCAGGAAGGCCCCGAAGTCCAAGGTGGCGGCGGTCGCCGCGGCCGCCCCGCGCTCGAGCTCCGCGGCCAGCGCCCCGGACGCCTGGACCCGGCGGGCGAGCCCGTGGAAGAAGTCGTCACGGGCCGGGTCGGTCCACGCGTCGCACTGCTCGGCCACCGCCAGCAGCTGTGCCCGAGCGCTGATCAGGCCGGAGTCCGCGCCCTCCAGCAGGGTCCGCCGGTACTGCTCGAGAGCCCGCGGGAAGGCGGTGAGCCGGGCCGCGATGTTGGCGACCGCCTCCTCGCCCTCGGTGGGCATGATGTCGAAGGCCATCCGCAGCCCGTGCAACCCGCTGGTGATCACGTTGACGTCGGTGGCGGCGTAACCGGCGTCGTACAGCGCCAGCTGCAGGCCGAGGCGCTCCATCATGGCGTCCTTGGCGACCTGCTCGGACTCGTGCTCCGGCTCGGTCACGTCGAGATCGCCGATGGTCTTGCGGAGCAGCCCGGCCTGGGCGGCGAAGCCGTCCGGCGAGAGATCGTCGGTCTTGTCGTCGTAGCCGGTGATGCCGGCGGCGGTGGCCCCCGTCGGGTTGAGCTCGGCCCAGTCGTCGACGTATCGGTTCGCGAGTTCGTCAATTCGTCCCACCTCGCCGACCCTACGGGACCTCAGGCGTGTGACGCAGTCCACTTGAGCAGGCGTTCGGCCGTCCACGTGTTCACGACCCGGTCGACCGGGACACCGCACAGCGCCGCCCGCTCGCAGCCGAAGCCCAGCCAGTCGAGCTGGCCCGGGGCGTGCGCATCGGTGTCGACGGTGAACACGCATCCGGCCTCGACCGCGACGGTGAGCATCCGTTTCGGCGGGTCCAGCCGGTCCGGCCGCGAGTTGATCTCGATGGCCTTGCCGTGCTCCAGACAGGCGGCCAGCACCTTCTCCAGGTCGAAGTCGCTGGGCGGCCGGGTCCGTGCCCGGGAGTGCGCGGCGTCGCCCGGCCCCGTCGCCGACACCTTGCGGCCGGTCATGTGGCCCAGCACGTCGAGGTGCGGGTTCGCGATCGCGGTCACCATCCGGCGGGTCATCTTCGCCGCGTCGTCGCGCAACTTGCTGTGCACCGAACCGACCACCACGTCCAGACGGGCCAGCAGCTCGTCCTCCTGATCCAGGCGGCCGTCCTCGAGGATGTCCACCTCTATACCGGTCAGGATGCGGAAGCCGTCGGGCAGCGCCTCGTTCAGCCGGGCCACGTGATCGAGCTGCTTGCGCAGCCGGTCGGCGGTCAGGCCACGGGCCACGGTGAGCCGCGGCGAATGGTCGGTGAGCACGAAGTACTCGTGGCCGAGATCGGCGGCGGCCAGCGCCATCTCCTCGATCGGCGAGCCGCCGTCGGACCAGTCGGAATGCACGTGACAGTCGCCGCGGAGCGCGGCCCGCAGCGCCGCGGCCTCGGCCGGCAGATCGGCGCCCTCGGTGCCGACCAGCCGTCGCAGGTAGACCGGCTCCTCCCCGGCCAGCGACTCGGTCACGCAGCGGGCGGTGACCTCGCCGACCCCGGACAGCTTCGCCAGCGTGCCCGCCCCGGCCCGGGCGACCAGCTCGTCGTGCGGCGTCTTCGCCACGGTCGCGGCCGCCGACCGGAACGCGCGGACCCGGTAGGTCGCCTCGTTCGCCCGTTCCAACAGGAACGCGATGCGCCGTAGGTCGGCGACCGGGTCACGGGATGCCATAACCGCAGCCTATGCCAGGTGACGGATCTTGCCGGAGGGATATCGAAGCCGGTATCTTCCGACGGCCGTCCGGGCGGGCGGTGACGAACGGGGAGGAAGAGACCGTGTCCACAGCGCTACGCGCCGCACTGTCGGTGGCGATGCTGGTCGGCTTCTACGTGCTGGGCCTGGCCCAGCTCGCGCTGGTCGGCTGGTTGCTCTACGAGATCTGGACGCACTCGCAGAGCGCGGGAGCGGCCAAGCTGAGCTGGCTCCTGCTGGCCGCGGTCGGCGCCGTCGTCGCCGGTCTGTGGCAGGCGCTCAAGTCCAAGCCGAGCGAACCGCACGGCCTGCTGATCACGCCCGAGCAGGCGCCCGTCCTGTGGGCGACGGTCCGGGAGATGTCCGTCGAGGCCGGCACCCGCGCCCCCGACGAGATCCGCCTGGTGCCCGAGGTCAATGCCGCGGTCAGCGAGGACACCCGGCTGCTCGGCCTGCTCGCCGGCCGGCGCCGGCTCTACCTCGGCCTGCCGCTGCTGCAGACCTTCACCGTCGACCAGATGCGCTCGGTGCTGGCCCACGAGCTCGGCCACTACTCCGGATCGCACACCAGGCTCGCCGCGGTCGCCTACCGGGGCCGGCTGGCGATGTTCGAGACCCTCAGCCGGGTCGGCAAGTGGAACGTGTTCGGCTGGGTGTTCAAGGGCTACGGCCGGCTCTACCTGCTCGCCAGCAACGCGGTCGGCCGCCGGCAGGAACTGGAGGCCGACGAGGTGTCGGTGCGGGTCGCCGGGCTCGACGCGGCAGTCGGCTCGATGCGCGAGATCCCGGTCGTCGACGCGGCCTGGGACTTCTACTTCGGCCGGTACATCGCCTACGGCCTGGAGCTCGGCTATGCGCCGGACGACGTCTTCGGCGGGTTCGGCCAGCTCTACGCGTCCCGCAGCGAGGAACTCGCCCACCTGCGCGACCAGGAGCCGGACACCGAGACCTCGCGCTGGGACACCCACCCGGCCATCGGCGAGCGGATCGCGGCCATGCGGGCGCTGCCGCCGGCGCGGCACGCCCCGGACCGGCGCCCCGCCAGCGTGCTGCTGCCGAACATCGCCGGCGCCGGCATCGCCCTGCAGCGCGAGGTCTTCGACTTCGGCGACCGGACCGTGCTGCCCTGGGACCAGTTCACCGCCGCGTCCGTCACCGCCACCCAGCAGCGCCGCGCCGACCGCATCTTCCGCTCCACGGCCCGCCTGCTCGGCGTACCGGAAGCCGGTCTGGCCGAGATCTTCCAGCTCGTCGCGGCCGGCCGGCTCGGCGACCTGGCGGCCGAGTTCTTCCCGGACGCCACCCGCGAGGAGGCCGCGATCGCCTTCGCCGAGCCGATGGACACCCTGATCACCCTCGCCGCGGTCCGCTCCGGCGTGGTCGGCTGGCAGCACTCCTGGACCGCGCCGGCCCGCCTGATCGGCCGGGACGGGCGCCCGGCCGATCTCGAGGAGATCGCCAGGCTGGCCGTCGCCCCGGAGACCGTGGACACCGCCCGGCAGCACCTCGCCGCGATCGGCGTCCACGTCGAGGCGGCCCGCGCGGTCGAGACCAGAGCCACCGCGAGCGGCTCGGACGTGATCGGCGCGCTGGCCAACCTGCGCGTCGACGACCAGGAGTCGGACCTGATCCTGCTGGACCGCGGATTCGTCGTGCTGCCCGCGCCGAAAGGCACCGACGAAGGCGAGAAGCGGCTCAAGGAGCTGCTGTCCAACAACGATCCGGCGGTGCTGGCCCAGCACTACCGGTTCCTCCCGTACGAGGAGGTCACCGGCGCCCGGATCACCAAGAACGTGCCGATCCAGGCCGAGATCGACCTGCACGGTGGCGTGACCGTGCACCTCAAGGGCCGCTGGACCGGAGAGGCCCTCGGCAAGAGCCAGGACACCCTCGAGGCGGTGCTGAAGAGCCTCGGCGAGCGGGCGGAGTGATCGTGCGGACCATCGACTGGGTGGACGGCGCCGTCGAGATCATCGACCAGACGGCCCTGCCGGGTGAGGAACGGGTGCTCCGGCTGCACACCGTGGGCGAGCTGATCGCGGCGATCCAGTCCCTCGCGGTGCGCGGCGCTCCGGCGCTGGGTGTCGCCGGCGCATTCGGCGTGGCCCTGGCGGCCCGGATCCACCTCGACGACCCGGTGGCGCTCGAGGTGGCCGTACACAAGATCGAGAACGCTCGCCCGACCGCGGTGAACCTGGCCCGGGGCGCCCGCCGTGCCGCCGCATCGATCCCGCACGGGCCGGAGGCCGTTCTGGCCGAGGCCTGTGCGGTCCGCGACGAGGAGATCGCCGCGTCGGCGGCGATGGCGCGGCTCGGCGCCGACCTGGTCGCCGAGCTGTGCGGCGACCGGCCCCGGCTGCTCACCCACTGCAACACCGGCGGGCTCGCCGCGGTGACCGTCGGCACCGCCCTCGGCGTGGTCGGCGAGCTGCACCAGCGCGGCCGGCTGGCCGGGGTGATCGCCAGCGAGACCCGTCCGCTGCTGCAGGGCGCCCGGCTCACCTCGTGGGAACTGGCCCGGTGGGGCATCGAGCACCGGGTCGCGGTGGACTCGGCCGGGCCGTTCCTGATGGCCCGGGGCGAGGTGGACGCGGTGATCCTCGGCGCGGACCGGATCTGCTCCAACGGCGACGTCATCAACAAGATCGGGACGTACGCCCACGCGCTCGGCGCCCACCGGGCCGGGATCCCGTTCATCGTGGTCGCGCCGGAGTCCACGGTCGACGTGGACACCCGGTCCGGCGCGGAGGTGGAGATCGAGGACCGCGGTTCGGCCGAGGTCACCGCCTGGGCGGAGGCGGTGAACCCGGCCTTCGACATCACCCCGTTCGACCTGGTCACCGCGATCGTCACGGATCGGCGGGTGATCCGGGTGGACCGCGGCGAGAAGCCTTAAGCCTTCTTCCAGGGCTTCATCCAGGGGGTCTCCGGCCAACCTTCGGCGGCGGCCATCAGCGGGTACGCGGTGGCCCCGTCGACGGTCTCCCGGATGACGTCGGCGTGCCCGGTGTGCCGGGCGGTCTCCTGGATCAGGTGCAGCAGCACCCAGCGCAGCGACCAGGAGTCGTACTCCTTCGGGTTCCACGGCACGGAGTGGTCGATCGGCACCGGGTGATCGAGGTCCGCGATGTCACGGACCGTCTTCTCGGTCGCCTCGGCCACCCGGTCGTAGAAGGCGAACAGCTCCTCGACCGTCTCGCCGTCGGCCATCGCGAAGTCGCGCTCGTAACGCTCGTAGTCCAGCGGCTGCTGCTCGCCGCGTACCGTCGTCATCCAGCCCTCCTCGGTGGAGGCGCAGTGTTTGATCAGGCCGCCGACGCTGAGTGCGCTGGCGCTCGGGGTGGCCCGCAACTGCTCCGGGGTGAGGCCGTACGCGGTCAGCTTGATCACGTGACGCATCTGGGCGAGGTAGGCGAGCAGACCGTCCTGCTCGTCGGTGACGGGGCGGACCTGACCGGGCATCGGAGGCTCCCTGCGGCTGGGCGTCGTTGACACCCGTAACGCTATAAGCCTTTGCGGTCAGTTTCCGGCCGCAATCCGACGAGCCAGGTGTCATGCACCGACGTCACCCACCCGCCCGATCGCCCCAGCGCCAGCAGCGCCGGCACGTCCGCCGCGACGGCCGCGGGCTCGCCCGGCCGCGCCGGCCAGCCCCGGCGTGCCTCCGAGGCCGGCCGCAGCAGCGAGATCAACCCGGGCCGGTCCAGCGCCTCCGACAGCGTCTGCAGCTCGGCGATGAGCCGACTCAGCTCCTGCCGCACCGCGCCACGGTTGCCGCCGCACATCGCCGCGATCAACTCGGGCCGGGTCGCCGCGACCCGGGTGCCGTCCCGGAACGATCCGGCCGCCAGCGTTCCGGCCAGCGGATCGGTCGTCAGCTGCCCGGCCAGGACGGCGGCGAACAGGTGCGGGACATGGCTGATCCGGGCCACCGCGGTGTCATGCTCGTCCGCGGTCACCGGGACCACCCGCGCGCCCATCCCGGTGAACAGCGCGGCCAGCAGCAGCCAGTCGGCCAGGTCGGTCTCGTCCGGCTCCAGGCACAGCACCCACGCGCACCCGTCGAACAGATCCGCCTCGGACGCGGTGAACCCGGACGTCTCCTTACCGGCCATCGGATGCCCGCCGACGAACCGGAAACCCGTCAACAGATCCCTGACCGGACCCTTCACCGAGGTCACATCGGTCACCAGGCCGCCATATCCGTCCAGGTCGGCGAGCACGTGCGGCAAGACCGTGAGGGGTACGGCCAGAGCCGTCACGTGACTGCCCTCGACCGCCTCCCGCACCGACTCGGCGACGGTGAAACCGGCCGCACCGGCCAGCTCCCGCGTCGGCGGATCAGCGTCGAAGCCCACCACGTCGTGCCCGGCGTCTGCCAGGGCCCGCAGCAGCGACCCGCCGATCAGTCCCAGCCCGATGACCGCGATATGCACCCCGCCGACTCTAGGCGGTGCAGTCGTTCTCCTTCTTCCAGGTGGCGACGGTCGCGGCCGGGCTCTTCTGACCGCCCTTACGCCACGACGCGAGATAGGTGTACGGCCAGACGACGCCGCGCCGCACCTTCCAGTCACCGGTCTTCGCGCACGGCGGGGAGATGCCGTAGTGCACGTGGCAGACGTTGTTGGCGTTGCCGGTCTTGCCGGTCAGGCCGAGCCGCTGGCCCGCCTTGACCCGGACCCCGGCCCTGATGCCGGTCAGCACCTTGCTCAGGTGGGAGCCGTAATAGCGCACCCCGTCGTCGCCGAGGATCGACACCGAGAGGCCGCCGTTGGCCGGCCCGTCCGGGTTGCCCTCCACGTACACGTCCTTGAGGCTGACCTCTAGCACGACGCCGCTGGTGGTGGCCACGAACGGTTCGCCGCAGTCGACGAACAGGTCGGTCGCCGGGTACTTGGAGTGGGTGTCGTGCCAGTCCACGTTCGAGGCGGTGACCGGGAAGACGTACTTCACGTTCGCCGGTTTCGTGGTCGCGCTCGCGCTCGGCGACGGGCTCGCGCTCCTGCTGGCCTTCGGCGTCACCGACGGCGAGACGGGCGCGGACGTGCCCGGCGCCTTCGGCGGGATCGAGGCCGTCGTGGGCGGGGCCGCGGCCGAGGACTGCGCCGCCGGGTCGACGAACTGTGGCGTCGAGGCCGGCGAAGCCGACCCACCGGTGGTGGACCCGCAGCCGGTCAGGCCGACCGCCACGATCGTCAATCCCGAGAGGGTACGGAGTAAGCGCACCGCGACATCCTGGCAGAAGACCGGAGATCGTGCAGGACCGTGCCGGGTGGCTACGCTGCAGGGGTCGGTGTGAGGAGGGGACGGGAAATGGCAGAACGGCAAGTGTCCTGGGCCGCGACCGAGCCTCCGCCCTCGGGCTATCTCCCGCCTCGTGAGCTGCCCCACTCCACGCCGGTCTTCGCCGCGCTGCCGCCCCGGCCGTTCTATCGGGAGCCGCATCCGATCACGACCGGCGCGGTGATCAGCGGGCTGGCGGCGACGGCGCTCTGGTTCGCGCTGTTCGGCAGTCTCGGCGACGCTCTGGGGTCGTACGCGTGGTGGACGATCGGAGCCGCCGCCGTCGCCTGGGCCGTCGCGCTCCTCCTCGCCGTCCTCGGCGACCGCGGCGTGGCCGTCGGTGTGGCGGTGGCGAGCGGTTTCGGCCTGTCGATCGCCCTGTTCTTCGTGACCCTGCGGTGGTACCACTCGCTCGACTGGCCCCTCTGGTAACCCGCTCCGGCGACCACGCGATGTGCCCCTTCGGTAGCCCTGAGCAGTGGGTCTGCCGATATGCTCATCGACCCTTGACGAACGCGCGCGCCTGTCGCACTCTCGGCTGCATGGCCCCCTCGCCACAGTGGCTCGACCCCGATCGCAGCCGCCGTCGTCTTCAGTTGCTCGCGGCTCTCGCGCAGGCGAAATCCACACGAGAGTCGATGCGGTCGCCGCGGTTGCGCGGACTCCGGATCCGTGAGCTGATCGCCATGCGCCGACGCCCGGCCAACTGACTTCGGGTCGGTCAAGGCGTGGCGCGATGCGCCCGCCGTCCCACCCGCTACCGTCAGGCGCTGAGAGATTAGAGTCGCGTTGGGGGAATCGTGTCGATTTTCGCTGCCGCTGTCGCCCGGAGCAAGAACGGTTGGACGGCGTCGGAGCTGGACCTCTCGGCCCTGGCCGACATCGACGAGGTGGTGGACGCGCTCCGGGATGCCGAGCCGGACGCCGACCTCGCGCTGCTGTTCGTCGAGAGCGACGACGAGTACCTCGCCATCCTGCGCCTCGACGAGGGTGAGGACGTGCGGGTCTTCGGTTCCGACTCGGCCTTCGCTCAAGAGTCCCGGATCGGCTCGGTGCTGCTCGGCGAGGTGGAGACACCGGCCCTCGGGCTGGACGACCTGGCCGCCGCCGAGGACGAGGACGACAAGCCGGCCGACCCGGACGCCGATCCGATCGGCGACGCCGAACTGCTCGGCGACCTGGGTGTGAACGCCCAGCGGCTGCTGGCCCTCTGCGGCATGGAGGGGATGCTGCCGTCCGACGTCACCGCGGAGATCTGTCAGAGGATCGGCTGCGGCGACGAGATGGAGGAGCTGCGCGAGGCGTGATACGCCGCCGGCAGCACGAGGAGTGGATGCGACGGGCGCTCGCCGTCGCGTCCACCTCGCCCGAGGACGTTCCGGTCGGCGCCGTGATCCTCGGTCCGGACGGCGCCGAACTGGCGGCCGCCGGCAACGAGCGGGAACTGACCGGGGATCCCACCGGGCATGCCGAGGTGCTGGCGATCCGCCGGGCCGCCGCCCGCCGGGGCGAGTGGCGGCTGGAGGGCTGCACCCTGGTGGTCACCCTGGAACCGTGCACGATGTGTGCCGGAGCGCTGGTCCTGGCCCGGATCTCGACAGTGGTCTTCGGCGCCTGGGAGCCCAAGACCGGCGCCGTCGGCTCGCTCTGGGACGTGGTCCGCGACTCTCGCCTCAACCACCGCCCCGAGGTTTACGCCGGCGTCCTGGAACCCGAGTGCGCCGCCCTGATGCGGGACTTCTTCCGGTAGCGCTCGGGTTTTCTGGCTGGTTGTCAGTGCTGTCTCAGCGCAGCTGAGACAGCACTGACAACCAGCCCGGCCACCGCCTCAGCCCGGCGGCCGCGTTACGGCATCGAGCCGGGCCGGCCTCGCGTGGGGGCCACGGGAGTCGGGATTGCTGAGGGCGGCCTGGCCCGTACCGAATAAGGGTCTTGATCTCAGGCTTGTGCGATGGCCGTTTCGAGGCCGATCCGAACCATGTTGGAGAAGCCCTTCTCGCGCTGGGCGGAGTCCATCGCCTCGCCGCGCTTGATGTGGTCGCTGACCGTGAGAATGGTCAGAGCCTTGGCGCCGTAGCGGGCCGCGATCGTGTAGATCGCGGCGGACTCCATCTCGACGGCCAGCACGCCGTAATCGGCGAGAGAGTCGTAGAGGTCGGGGCGGTCGGTGTAGAAGGCGTCGGCGGCCAGGATCGGCCCCACCCGGATCGGGGTGCCCTGGGCCTCGGCCACCTCGACCGCCTTGCGCAGCAGGCTGAAGTCGGCCACCGGCGCGTAGTCGACCAGGCCGTCGAAGCGGGTGCGGTTCATGTTGGAGTCGGTCGCGGAGCCGATCGCGGCGATCACGTCACCCAGGTTCAGGTCCATGGCCAGGGCGCCGCAGGAGCCGATCCGGATGAGCGACTTCACGCCGTACTCGTTGATCAGCTCGTGGGTGTAGATCGAGGCCGACGGCATGCCCATGCCGGAACCCTGCACCGAGACCTGGACGCCCTGATAGGTGCCGGTGAAGCCGAGCATCCCGCGGACCTGGGTGTAACAGACCGCGTCCTCCAGGAACGTCTCCGCGATCCACTTGGCCCGCATCGGGTCACCGGGCAGCAGCACCCGCTCGGCGATGTCACCCGGTTTGCCGCCGATGTGCACGCTCATGTTATTCCTCCACGTTCCGTGACTAGAACGTCGATCTTGCCAGGTCAGCGGCCACGCATCGGGTTATGGGTGACCCGGCGACAAACCCGTTGAGGCGTCCGGTAACGTACTTCCCGGTGGTGTGTCCGAGTGGCCTAAGGAGCACGCCTCGAAAGCGTGTGAGGGTTTACGCCCTCCGCGGGTTCAAATCCCGCCGCCACCGCCACCAGAGAGCCCGGTTCATGTGACCGGGCTCTCTGCTTTTATCTCTCCGGCCCTGCTACGCTCCGTCGCCAGCGGCCAGGTCCGCCGACCAGGCCGGCCATGACTCGTCCGTTCGGTTGTTCTCCATGATCAGCGTACTTTCGGGTAACGGTGGTGTTTCGTCGCACCTCAGAGCATGTGGCTACGTTCTGTAGTCGGATGCGGACCGCCCTAATACATAGGGTGTCGCGCAAGTCACGGGGGCCAAATACACCGGATCAGACAATGCGGTTCCGACCGGGCGGCGAGAAACTTTCGCGGAATTACCCCGTGCAGGTCTGTCGATGTCTGTCCTAGATTTGTCATGTGAGAGTTGAGCATCACTGGTGGAATGGCGACGTCCGGCTCGGGCGCCGCGACGTCTACGTCCGCACCGACGGCGAGCTCTGGGAGGTCGAGGCCCAGATGGGCGGCCCCGAGGGCAAGTCGAAGGTGCAGCAGTGTCCCGGCAAGGCGTCAGCGATGATCCTGGCCGACGCGTGGCGTGGTCCACGCTGGCGGTGGCGCGAGCTCTAAGGCGCCAGGAGCCCCCTCCAGGCTGCGCCGCGAAATGCTTGACCCTGTTCATACGGCCAGCCTCGAACGGACCGGTCCCCTTCGATGAGGGGCCCGGTCCGTTCCTGTTTCCCGGCGCGTTTCCCGACGCACGCGCTGTCCGATGTGTCGAGATGGTCGGAATCTAGGCTGAATCCCCATCGCACGGGTAGGAAGCCTGATCATCATGCACGCAACAATCACCGATCACCGGGCCGAGGTCGCGGTGCTCCACCTGCGGGGAGAGTTGGACGCGGACACCGCCGGCCAGTTGCATACGGTGCTCGCGGACCTGCTGGAACGCCCGGTGCCGCGGATCGTGGTGGACCTGACCGGACTCAAGTTCTGTGACTCGGTAGGGCTGAGCGCGTTCGTCACCAGCAAGCAGGTGATCGCGTCGCGGGGCGGCTGGCTGAGCTTCGCCGGCGCCAACCCCTTCCTCGCCCAACTGCTCGAAACCGTCGGCCTCGGCCGGTACTTCGCGATCTTCCCGGAAGTGGACGACGCGATAGCGGCCGCCCAGATCTGACGGTACGGAGCCGTTGCGTCGCCACCTCCGGCCTAGTGTTTCCCGAATCCACCGATACACCTTCCGGACCACGGTCCCGGACGAGCGGATCCTGACCCGGTTCCACCACGAAGGCGACCACGCGCAGGCCAAGGTGGTGGACGCGTCCTGCTTCCTCGGCTCGTACCCCGGCTAATGCGTGATCGGCGAGCCCGGCGTGCACACCGTCGACGTCTAGCGCCGCCGGCCCCCTGCTCGACGGAACACTGCCGCGCGGAGCGGCCGGGTCGGTCACCCTCACCGCCGTGCGAACAGCGGACCCGCCACCCGCACCCCGCGCGGCTCCGGACTCACCGGTTCCGAGACGGTGACCCTCACCCGCACCGGCGCACCGTCGATCAACGCGACGGTACGCGGCGGCACCGTCCTGACCGCCACCGCTGGCCTCACCACCGGCACCCCCGGCGCGTGGACCATCGTGGTCCGGCCGGCCGGCGGAAGAGTCGCCACCCTCGGCGGCGCGTTCACCGTCACGGCAGCCCCGCTGAAAGTCACCCGGGGACCAGCCGTCAGCGGAGCGGTACGGGTCGGCGGCACGGTCCGGGCGGGCACCGGAACCTGGAACCCCACCCCGACGGCGTACGCCTACCAGTGGACGGCCAACGGGGCGGTGATCAAGGGGGCGACCGGTTCGGCGTACGTCATCCCCGCCTCCCTTCGCGGGGCCCGCCCTGCGGTGATCGTGACCGCCTGGCGCCCCAACCGGGCCGTATCGACCGCGGTCACAGTGGGGTACGGCGTGACGCCCGTCAACCGCGGATCACCGGCCACGCCAACGGCTGGGCGGTGTCCAGCACCGTGAGGTCGCCAGGTAGGACGACAGAAGGCGAGGGCCGGCTCCGATCGGGAGCCGGCCCTCGCCCGCACTGTTTTCGTTCTCGACAATAGACGGCCCCGGCGGGGCATCCCTCGGCGGGGCGTCTGCCCAGCTCAGAGCAGTCAGGCGCGAGCCCGGCGGCGACTCGCCAGCAGGACGGCGAACGCCACCAGGGCGACCCCGGCGGCCACCGACGGCCAGGTCTGCAGGGCGTCCAGGGACCCGGTCATGGCCCGGTGCAGCGGGTCCAGCAGGAAGGTCGGCGCGGCGGCGATCAGCAGGCGCTGGTCAGCGGTGGCGAACCACAGGAAGACGGCGACCGCCGCGACGGTCACGACCAGGGCCGTGATCCGTACGACCGGATCGACCCGCCAGAACTCGCCCACCGGGATCAGGTGCAGCGCCAGCACGCCCACCGTGACCAGGGCGGTGTTGCCCCGCTCCAGCGGCGCGACGCGGGCCGGCCGGCGCAGCCCGATGATCAGCAACGGCAGGGCCAGGACCGGGGCCCACCACTGCGGCATGCCGTTGGCGAACAGGTACTGGGAGATCGCGGTCTGCACGACGATCGCCGCCACCGCGAAGCCCACCGCCAGCCGCTGCCGGCCCAGGAACAGGGCGGCCAGGGCGGCGGCGTTGAAGAACACGTTCGGCCCCAGGTCCTGCAGCACGAGCAGAGGGGCGTCCAGGCCGCCGAACTGGAAGGCCTCCACGAGATCGTCGATCCCGACCAGCACCCCCAGCGCCAGCACGGCCACCGCCGCCAGTTGCAGGCCCTGCCAGAGCAGCACCAGCCCGGGGCGGGGGGAAGCGCTGCCGGCCCGGACCCGCAGGCCGCCGCGGACCAGGGCGAGCGCCTGACGTGGCTCCGGCCAGCGGCGGCCGCTGTCGGCCAGCAGGATCTCCAGCAGCTCGTCGGCGCGCTCGTCGCGGTAACCCGCCGGGTAGGACCGCAGCAGCGCCCGATAGCGGCGTTCCAGGATGTCGTCGGTCATGCCGGTGAAGCCCTCCAGTTCGATCGTCGGCCGTCTCCCGGTGACAGCCGCTCGTGGACCACACGGGCCGCCTGAGCGAGCCGGTCCGCCTCCGCGGCGAGCACCGTGTGTCCCTCGTCGGTGAGGCGGTAATAGCGGCGGGCCCGCCCGTTCACGATCTCCTCGCCGTCCGCGGCGATGTAACCCTCGCCGAGCAGCCGGTCCACCACCGAATACAGCGAACCGGCGGCGAGCTTGACCTGGCCGCCGGACAGCTCCTCGACCCGTTTGACCACGGCGTAGCCGTGCAGCCGGCCGTCGAGCAGGGCGGCGAGGACGAAGTACGACGGCTCCCGCAGGGAGACACGCGAAGTTGATCGCATGGCGACCGAATATACAAGTAGCTTGTATATGAGGCAAGGCATGGCATGCCGAACGCAGAAAAGCCGCGGGGCCGGATCTTTCGATCCGGCCCCGCGGCGAGAGCTCTACTGAAGAGAGCGGAGGATACGAGATTCGAACTCGTGAGGGGTTTCCCCCAACACGCTTTCCAAGCGTGCGCCCTAGGCCTCTAGGCGAATCCTCCGTGCGCCAGAATAGAGCACTCCGCCGGTCACCCCGTGCATGGGGGTGGGCCGCCGCGCGACTGCCGGAGAAGGTAGGCTTCCGGACAGCCCCTCGTGCGGCGTGTATCTCGTGAACCTCCCCAGGGCCGGAAGGCAGCAAGGATAAGCGGGCTCTGACGGGTGCACGAGGGGTCCTTTGCGTTCTGATGGCCGTCGGTGCCACGGCAGCGGGACAGTCTTGGTTCTTGTCGTACCCCCGACGGACAATGGCGCGGTCGTTGGAGAGGGGCAGGAGTGGCACTCGCGCTCTATCGAAAGTACCGGCCGCGCACCTTCGCTGAGGTGATCGGCCAGGAGCACGTCACCGAGCCGCTGTCGCAGGCATTGCGCAGCGGCCGGATCAATCACGCCTATCTCTTCTCCGGCCCACGTGGCTGCGGCAAGACCTCCAGCGCGCGTATCCTGGCCCGCTCGCTCAACTGCGAGCAGGGCCCCACGCCCGAGCCGTGCGGCGTCTGCGGGTCGTGCAAGTCGCTGGCCATCGACGGGGCCGGCTCGATCGACGTGATCGAGATCGACGCGGCCAGCCACGGCGGTGTCGACGACGCCCGTGAGCTGCGGGAGAAAGCGTTCTTCGCGCCCGCCAACAGCCGCTACAAGATCTACGTGATCGACGAGGCGCACATGGTCTCGTCGGCCGGTTTCAACGCGCTGCTCAAACTCGTCGAGGAGCCGCCGGACTACGTGCGGTTCATCTTCGCCACCACCGAGCCGGACAAGGTGCTCGGCACCATCCGCTCCCGCACCCATCACTACCCGTTCCGGCTCATCCCGCCCGCCGTCCTCCGGCCCTATCTGCAGCAGCTCACCGACGCCGAGGGCGTCACCGTCGAGCCGTCGGTGTTCCCGCTGGTGGTCCGGGCCGGCGGCGGCAGCGCCCGGGACACCCTGTCGATCCTCGACCAGTTGATCGCCGGCTCCGGGCCGGCCGGGGTCACCTACTCGAGCGCCGTCGGCCTGCTCGGCGTCACCGACGCCGCCCTGATCGACGAGATGTGCGACGCCCTCGCCGAGGGGGACGGCGCCGCCGCCTACGCCACCATCGACCGGGTCGCCGAGGCCGGCCACGAGCCCCGCCGGTTCGCCTCCGACCTGCTGGAGCGATTCCGCGACCTGATCATCCTGCAGCAGGTGCCCGACGCGGTCGCCAAAGGCCTGATCGACGGCCCGGCCGACCAGTTGGAGGCGATGGCCGCCCAGGCCGGCCGCCTGGGTGCGGCCACCCTGTCCCGCTGCGCCGACATCCTGCACAACGGCCTGGTGGAGATGCGCGGCACGACCGCACCCCGGCTGCTGCTGGAGCTGGTCACGGCCCGGATGCTGCTGCCGGGCGCGGACTCTTCGGCGGCCGCGCTGCTGCAGCGCCTGGAGCGACTGGAGCGTGGGGTCACCCTTGCGCCGTCCGCCGCCGGGCCTGCCCAGACTTCAGACGTACGAGGTGAGCACCCACCCGTGGCTCCCGCCGTCGAGGCGCCCCGTGGACCGGCCGGTGCCGACGCGGGTGCGGCCGGAGGCGGCGGGGGCGCCGCGAAAGCGGCGGCGATGGCAGCGGCCCGGGCGGCCGCCGGCGGTCGTTCGGCCGGCCTGGGGGCTGCCCGGCCGGTCTCCCCGGCGGCCCAGCCCTCCCCGGTCGTTTCGACCTCTCCGGTCGCTCCCGCGGCCCAGGCTGTTGCTCCATCTTCCGCCCTCGCTCCTCCGTCCACGGCTTCTTCGCCGTCGGCCGGTGGGTCACCGGCTGCTTCTTCGCCGTCAGCCGGTGCCTCACCCGCTGCTTCTTCGCCGGCGGCCGGTGCGGCGCGGGCGGAGGGCGAGCCCGACTGGAACCGGGTCGCCGAGGGGAACGATCCGGTCGAAGCGGGGTATTACGACGACGAGCCGCCGCCGTGGGACGAGGATCCGCCGGAGGCGGCCGGCCCGCCCGAGCCGGTTCGCCGTGCCCCCGCACGTCCCGAGCCGACCCGTCCGGGACCCGCCGGCGCCGAGCAGCCCGCCCATCCGGACTCCCCGCGCCCGGGATCCACGAGTGTCGTGCCCGACCGCATTCAGCCCGGCGGTTCGGAATCCGCGCGCTCGGAACCCGCGGATGTCGTGCCCGCCCGCGCTCAGGCAGGCGGTTCGGACTTCGTGCGCCCGGAGTCCAGGGGTGTCGTGCCCGGCCGCGGTCAGGCCGCCGGTGCGGACTTCGTGCGCCCGGAACTCATGGGTGCCGAGTCCGGCCGCGGTCAGGCCGGCGGTTCGGAGGCGGTGGGTGCGGAGCAGGTTCAGCGCGACGGGCGGCTGGAGCAGATCAGGACCGCCTGGCAGGTGCTCGGGCAGCGCCAGCCCAAGGTCAAGGCGATGCAGGACTACGGCATCGGCGTCCGCGAGGTCGACGGCAACACCGTTATGTTCACCGCCCCCACCCAGGCAGGCGTGGACCGTTTCCTGACCTGGGCCGACGCGATCGCCGGCGAGTTCCGCAAGTCGCCCGGCGGCGTGTGGCGCATCCGCTGCGAGGTGGGCTCGCCGGACGCCCGGGGCGGGGGACGTCTCGGGGCGTCCACGGACCGCCGTGACCAGTCCGCCGATCGCCGCGTCGCCTCCAGCGCGCCCAACCGGGCCGCACCCACGTCCGCCGCCTCCACAGCCTCGGCTCCGGAGCGGAACACCGGGCGCACCGAGTCACGTCCGTCCCGGCCTCAGCGCGCCCCGGCCGCCGACGCCGACGAAGACTGGCCGGCGGCCGCCCGCCCAGCCACCGGCATCGACCGTTCCGAGCATCGCGGACACTCCAGCGCGGGCCGGTCTGCCGAGGAGCACGGACGATCCGGTGCCGCTGCGGTTGTGGGAGACTCGGGCTGGCCGGAACCTGCCGCGCCGGGTGGCCGATCGGCTCCCGCCCAGGAGGGTGACACCGGAAACGGTTGGCCCGAACCTGTCTCACCGGGGAACCCTTCGACCGCCGGTGCGGCCCCGCATGGCGGCCGGCCGGCCTCTATTTCACCTGATGCCCGGCCTGTCGGCGAGGGACAGCGTGATGTCGGCGGCGACGACTGGCCGGAGCCGGCGGTGCCGGGAGACCGTGCGCCTGCTGACCAAGGGCAGCCCGACGAGGCTGACTGGCCGGAGCCGGTTCGGCCGGCTGGACCTGGCGCCGTTGATCAGGCATCCGCGCCCGAGCGGGTCGCCGGGCCGGAGACCGAGGCTGGGTCAGAGTGGCCGGAGCCGGTTCGTCCTGGTGGTGCGGCAGCCGATCCGGCAAGGACCGGCGACGGGTCCGTGCGGCTCGATCCCGCGCGCCCTGAAGTGTCCGAGCAGGACGGGTCTGATTGGCCCGAACCGGTGCGACCTGGAGCGTCCGCGCAGGGCGGGTCTGATCGGGCTGGGCCGCGAGGGTCTGAAGCGGCTGCTGAAAGCGGGTCCGATTGGCCTGAGCCGGTGCGACCGGGGTCGGCTGCCGTCGGTGGGTCCCTCGCGGCCTCGGAGGCTGCTGTCGGTCGGCAGGCCGGGTCGCCGGTGGCGCCGGGACCTGCTGGCGCGGGTGACCCGGCCGCTCCGGGCAAGGGCCCGGCGATCGGTGGCGGGGCCGGCGTTGGCGGAGGCTCGGGGCTGAGCACGGGGCCGGGAATCGGTGCGGGCTCGGCGCGGAGTGCCGGATCGGGGGCAGGCGGTGGTCCAGGATCCGGTGGTGGCTCCGGGCTCGCGGCTGGGTCGGCGTTCGGTGGAGCGGCGGTTGCGGCCGCGCCGCGGGACAGTGCGTCACCGGCGGCGCCGGCGCGGTCGGCGGCGATGGAGGCGGCTCGAGCGGCTGCGCGTACCGGATTGGGCGGTTCTGCTTCCGGAGGTGGGGCGGCTGCCGCACGTGCCGCTCTGGCCAGCGCGCGCAATGCGGGCGGCCAGGCTCCGGGTGGGGCGGCGGGTCGCCCGGCCGGCACCACATGGTCCGACGGGTCTCCGGTCGAGGAGGCGCCCTACGACCCGGAGTACGACGGTCCGGCGCCTCCGAGCGGAACGGCCTATGAGGGTTTCGACCCGGGTGACGAGCCGCTCGACGTCGTGATCGACGAGAAGACGGCCCGTCAGAGCAGCGAGGAGCAGGCGATCCAGTTGCTCCGGGAAGCCTTCGGCGCGGAGAAGATCGCCGAGCTGTGAGCCGGTTCTCAGGCCGAGTCAAAGGTCACCGGCTCGGCTGCGCTTGAGGCCTGCTGCGGCGGCGTGCGGGCAGGCCGCGTTCAAAGCCTGCGGGTGAGCCGGCTTTGAGGTCAGGCCGCCGCGGGCTGCGGGCCTGCGGCGGTGGGCTGCAGGTGGGCAGGGCTACGAGCCTGTGGCGGCGGGCTACAGGTGGGCAGGGCTACGAGCCTGTGGCGGCGGGCTACAGGTGGGGCGAGCTTGAGGCCCCCTGACGGCGTGCGGGTGGGACGCCTACGCGGCCAGGCGGAGTACGGGTGGTACGCCGCTTCCCGCTGGCCGCGGCGGGCTGTGGGCGGGAATGAGCTTCAGGCTGGCCGCGGTGGCGTGCGGGTGAGTTGGGCTCGGGTCTGCGGCGGGCGTTGCCGATGTTGTGGAGTTCGGGCGCGTATTGCGGCCGAACCTCACACGTATGCGGGAGTTCGGACGGGCCGGGGGAGGGGTGGATCTCGGCTGGGGGTGTCCGGTGGCGTCTCGGTGGGCATGGGGACGGTGGCGGCTACGCTGGCGGCGGTAACTTCGACCGCCGCGCGCCATATCGACGGTGGACAACGAACTGATTAGTTGAGGAGCGGTGCCATGCGCCCCGGTGCACAGCCGAACATGCAGCAGATCATGAAGCAGGCGCAGAAGATGCAGGAGCAGGTCGCCCGCGCGCAGGCCGAGCTGGCCGAGGCGGAGCTGACCGGCACCGCCGGTGGTGGCCTGGTGACGGTGGTGGTCACCGGGCTGGGGGAGTACAAGTCGGTCAAGATCGACCCGAAGGTGGTCGACGCGGATGACGTGGAGACTCTCGAGGACCTGGTGCTCGCGGCGATCCACAACGCGGCCGAGGCGCAGCGTGAGCTGACCGAGGAGAAGATGGGTCCGGCGACCGGCGGCCTCTCGCTGCCGGGGTTCTGATCCCGTGTATGAAGGTGCCATTCAGGACCTGATCGATGAGCTGGGCCGGCTGCCGGGCGTGGGCCCGAAGTCGGCTCAGCGCATCGCGTTCCATGTCCTGTCCGCGGACCCGGCCGATGTGAACCGGCTGGCGACCGCACTGCGCAAGGTGAAGGACCTGGTCCGGTTCTGCACCACGTGTTTCAACGTGGCCGAGTCGGAGCAGTGCCGGGTGTGCCGTGATCCGCGCCGGAGCAACGAGGTCCTCTGTGTGGTGGAGGAGCCGAAGGACGTGGTGGCGATCGAGCGCACCGGCGAGTTCCGGGGCCGCTATCACGTGCTCGGTGGGGCGATCAATCCGCTGGAGGGGATCGGCCCGGACAACCTGCGTATTCGTGAGTTGCTGGTGCGCCTCGGGACCGGTGAGGTCCGGGAGCTGATCTTGGCGACGGATCCGAATACGGAGGGTGAGGCGACTGCGACCTACCTGGCTCTTCTGGTGAAACCGATGGGGATCGCCGTGACTCGGCTGGCGAGTGGTCTTCCGGTGGGCGGCGATCTGGAGTACGCGGACGAGATCACTCTCGGTCGTGCTTTCGAGGGCCGTCGCGCAGTTTGAGATCACCTCTCGTAACGTTGCAGTAAACGCACCGCCCGATTGGCACTGCATGGTGCCCCGGGCGGTTTTTGCGGTGTACCTTCCGTTTATTCGGGGTCTAGGTCACAGACATGTCACGGAGGAGACACGGAAGCGTCCGTGTGCGGTCAGTGACCTTGACCCGGGGTACCGCACTAGGTGAATGTTCCTCTCGATGGCGGCACACCCGTCGTCTAGTGCCTTCGTGCGCTGGTCCGATCTGGGTCACGCGTCGAAGGCCGGCACTCGAGGCATGCGACAACCGATCGGTTGCCGTCAGCTGCGTGGGCCATCGTCACCGGGTCGAGGGGTTCCGTGTCCCTGTCGTCCGGGTGGCTATGACTCCCGCTGCGCGGTGGCCGGGAGAGGACCGGACAGTTCATGGTCATAGGACCCGGCACCACGGTCTCCGACCAGGCTCCGGCGGCCCCGGACCCGGCTGAGGGCCCGGTTCCCGGCAAGGCGATCGAGGGACGCTCGCTCGGGCGGATCGCATGGACCCGGCTCAAGCGTGACAAGGGTGCCCTCGGTGGCGCCGTTGTGATCATCCTGCTTGTGCTGATGGCGCTCTTCGCTCCGCTCATCGTCAAGCTGACCGGCAGCACCCCGAACGAGTTCCACCAGGATCTGCTCGACGAGACGTTCGTGCCCAAGGGCACCTTCGGCGGCATGAGCCTGGACCACCCGATGGGCCTGGAGCCGCAGAACGGCCGCGACCTCTTCGCCGGCATCGTCTACGGCGCCCGCATCTCGCTGCTGGTGGCGTTCCTCGCCACCCTGCTCTCGGTGGTGCTCGGCACGGTGCTCGGCGTCATGGCCGGGTATTTCGGCGGTTGGGTCGACACCGTGATCAGCCGCGCGATGGACGTGTTCCTCGCCTTCCCGGTGCTGGTGTTCGCGCTGGCCCTGGCGGGTGTGATTCCGAACGAGGCGTTCGGGCTCTCCGGCCTGAGTCTCCGCCTGGTGTTGCTGATCTTCATCATCGGTTTCTTCAACTGGGGTTACATCGCCCGCATCATTCGCGGGCAAACTCTCTCCCTGCGCGAGCGTGAGTTCGTGGACGCGGCTCGGGGCATGGGTGCGCGCGGCCCGTACATCCTGTGGAAGGAGCTCCTTCCCAACCTGGTCGCGCCGATCCTGATCTACGCCACGCTGCTGATTCCGACGAACATCATTTTCGAGGCATCGCTGTCCTTCCTCGGCGTGGGTGTCGCGCGCCAGCTGGAGGGCGAGCCGGGCGTCACATGGGGCGGCATGCTGTCCACCGCGGTGGACTACTACACGCTGCCGCACTTCATGTTCTGGCCGGGTATGGCGATCTTCATCACTGTGCTCGCCTTCAATCTCTTCGGTGACGGGCTGCGTGACGCGCTCGACCCGAAGACGCGATGACCAACGTTCGATCTCACGCAAATCAGCGAAGGGGAGTTATCTGATGAGGAGAAGGTCGGTGACCGCGGTCGTCATGACCGCGGCGCTCACTTTCAGCGTCGCCGCCTGTGGTGGGGGCAGCGACGATGACAAGAAGTCCAACGGCGGCGGTACCGAGCAGGCGTTCAACGCCTCGGTCGGCAACATCTTCAACCCCTCCACGAAGACCGGCGGCACGCTGAAGCTCGCCATCTCGGAGGACTGGGACTCGGTCGACCCGGGTGACACCTACTACGGTCTCTCCTGGAACTTCCTCCGGACGTACGCCCGGACCCTCACGATGTTCAAGCCGGTTCCCGGCACGGGCAGCGAGGAACTGGTCGGCGACCTGGCCGAGGGCCTCGGCGTCTCCAGCGAGGGCGGCAAGACCTGGACGTACAAGCTGCGCTCCGGCCTGAAGTACGAGGACGGCTCGCCGATCACCTCGAAGGACATCAAGTACGCCGTCCTTCGTACGGTCGACAAGGACGTCCTGGTCCACGGCCCCACCTACCTCGGTGACTTCCTGAACCTGCCCGCGGGTTACAAGGGCGTCTACAAGTCCAAGGGCGTCAACACCGATCAGGCGATCGAGACCCCGGACGACAAGACCATCGTCTTCCACCTGAAGCAGCCGTTCGGTGGCTTCGACTACTTCGCCATGCTGCCCGGCACCGCGCCGGTTCCGGAGGCGAAGGACACCGGTGTGAAGTACAAGGAGAAGGTCGTCTCCTCCGGCCCGTACAAGTTCGAGAACTACCAGGAGGGCAAGGGCTTCAGCCTGGTTCGTAACCCGAACTGGGACAAGGCCACCGACCCGAACCGCCCGGCGCTGCCGGACCGCTACGAGGTCACCCTCGGCGTGGAGTCGAACGACATCGACAACCGGCTCATCTCCGGTGACCTCGACGTCGACATCGCCGGCACCGGTGTTCAGCCGGCTTCGCTGTCCCGCGTGCTGAACGACCCGGCCCTGAAGGCCCAGTCGGACAACCCGGGCTCGGCCCGCACCTGGTACACCTCGATCAACCCGAAGGTGGCCCCGCTCGACAAGCTGGACTGCCGTAAGGCGATCATGTACGCCGCCGACCGCACCGGCCTGCAGGCCGCGTACGGTGGCCCGGTCGCCGGTGGTGAGATCGCCACCTCGCTGATGCCGCCGAACATCGCGGGTCACCAGAAGATCGACCTGTACCCGGCCGGCGCCGACAACAAGGGCGACGTCGCGAAGGCCAAGGAGGCCCTGACGGCCTGTGGCCAGCCGAACGGCTTCAGCACCACCATGGCGTTCCGCTCGGACCGCCCGAAGGAGCAGGCGGTCGCCGAGTCGCTCCAGCAGTCGCTGGCCCGCGTCGGCATCAAGCTGACCCTGAAGGGTCTGCCCACCGGTGACTACTTCTCGCTGTACGCCGGCAAGCCGAGCTACCGCGACGGCAACAACCTGGGCCTGATGACCAACGGCTGGTCCGCGGACTGGAACGACGGCTTCGGCTTCCTCTCGCAGATCGTCGACAGCCGCACCATCCGCGAGTCGGGTGGCTCGTCGAACCTCAGCATCTACATGCCCGAGGTGGACAAGCTGATCGACCAGGCCATCGCCGAGACCGACAAGGCCAAGCGCGAGGCGATCTGGGCCGACATCGACAAGAAGATCATGGAGAACGCGGTCGTTCTGCCCAGCGTCTGGTCGAAGGCTCTGACCCTGCGCAGCAAGAACGCCACCAACATCTTCGTGAACGAGGCCTTCGGCCAGTACGACTACATGATGATGGGCGCCGCTAAGTAATCCCCTGCGTCAACGCAGTACCCGACGAAGACAGTTAGGCAGGTGAAGGCGCTCGGGGGGCCGGTCGGTCCGGACCACAGTCCGGAAAGGCCGGCCCCCCGAAGCCGGACAACGTGGTGACCTACATCATCCGGCGCACTATCGGCGCCCTGCTCATGCTGATCGTGGTCAGCATGATGACCTTCGCGATCTTCTTCCTGGTGCCCCGGTGGGCCGGCGGAAGCGCGGAGAACCTCGCGGCCCGGTACGTGGGCCGTTCCGCCGGCGCGGAGGAGATCGCCGCGGCCGCCGAGCGACTCGGTTTCAACGATCCGATCTGGCTGCAGTACTGGGACTGGATCAAGGGCGTCTTCGTCGGTTCGACCTACGATCTCGGCACGGGCCCGGAAGCATGCCCGGCGCCCTGCTTCGGCTACTCCTTCATCTCCCGGTCCCCGGTCTGGCCGGAGCTGGTGGACCGCATGCCGGTCACCTTCTCGCTGGCGCTGGGCGCCGCGGTCCTGTGGCTGATCAGCGGTGTGGCCGTCGGTGTGCTGTCGGCTCTGAAGCGCGGCAGCATCTTCGACCGGGCCGCGATGAGCATCGCCCTGGCCGGCGTCTCGCTCCCGATCTTCTTCACCGGTCTGATGTCGCTGGTCATCTTCAGCTACCAGCTCGACATCACCGCACCCGGTGGGGCTTATACCCCCATCGAGGACAATCCGCTGGAGTGGGCGTACAACCTGCTCCTGCCCTGGATCACCCTGGCATTCCTCTTCTCCGCCTCGTATGCGCGCCTCACTCGGGCGGGCATGCTGGAGACGATGAGTGAGGACTACGTACGAACGGCGCGCGCCAAGGGACTGCCCAACAGTGCCGTGATCACCCGGCACGGTCTGCGGGCCTCGCTGACGCCGATCGTCACGATCTTCGGTCTCGACGTGGGTCTGCTGCTCGGCGGCGCGGTTCTCACCGAGACCACCTTCTCCCTTCCTGGCCTGGGCAAGTTCTCGATCGACGCGATCGCCCGGAACGACCTGCCCCAGATCATGGGGGTGGTCATGCTGACCGCCTTCTTCGTGGTCGCCGCCAACCTGATCGTCGACCTGCTCTACGCGGTCGTCGACCCGCGAGTGAGGCTCAGCTGATGGCCGATCCCTTCCTGAAGGTGCAGGATCTCAAGATCCATTTCCCCACCGACGACGGCCTGGTCCGCTCGGTCGACGGTCTGACGTTCTCGCTGGAGCGCGGCAAGACCCTGGGGATCGTCGGCGAGTCGGGTTCCGGCAAGTCGGTGACCAGCCTCGGCATCCTCGGCCTGCACAACAAGCGCAACGCCCAGGTGTCCGGCGAGATCTGGCTGGACAACCAGGAACTGGTGAACGCGTCGCCGGAGGACGTGCGGAAGCTGCGCGGCCAGAAGATGGCGATGATCTTCCAGGACCCGCTGTCCGCGATGCACCCGTTCTACACGGTCGGCCACCAGATCATCGAGGCCTACCGGGTGCACCACAACGTGTCCAAGAAGGTGGCCCGCAAGCACGCCATCGAGATGCTCAACCGGGTCGGCATCCCGCAGCCGGACCGGCGCGTCGACGACTACCCGCACCAGTTCTCCGGTGGTATGCGGCAGCGCGCCATGATCGCCATGGCGCTCTCCTGCGACCCGGAGCTGCTGATCGCCGACGAGCCGACCACGGCTCTCGACGTGACCGTGCAGGCGCAGATCCTCGACCTGATGCACGACCTGCAGCAGGAGTTCAACTCGGCGCTGATCATCATCACCCACGACCTGGGCGTGGTGGCCGAGCTCGCCGACGACATCCTGGTCATGTACGGCGGCAAGGCGATCGAGCAGGGGCCGGCGCAGACGATCTTCGAGGCGCCGGAGCACCCGTACACCTGGGGTCTGCTCGGCTCGATGCCGCGGATGGACCGGCCGGTGGCCGACCGGCTCATGCCGATCCCCGGCTCCCCGCCGTCGCTGATCAACCTGCCGTCGGGCTGTGCGTTCCACCCGCGGTGCGCCTACGAGCCGCAGACCGGCGGCCTCGGCACGACGATGGTTCCGGAGCTGACCGAGGCCGGCGGTGGACACCGGGTGCGCTGCCACCTGCCGTCCACCGAGCGGCGGCGGATCTGGGCCGAAGAGATCAAGCCGAAGCTGGAGGCCGGCCAATGAGTAACTCGAAGACGCCGGTGCACGGTGAGGCGCTGCTGTCGGTCCGCGGGCTGGAGAAGCACTTCCCGATCACCAAGGGCCTGCTCAAGCGCAAGGTCGGTGCGGTCAAGGCGGTCGACGGCCTGGACTTCGACGTGTTCAAGGGCGAGACGCTCGGCCTGGTGGGCGAGTCCGGTTGTGGCAAGTCCACGACCGGCCGTCTGCTGACCCGTCTGCTGGAACCGACCGGCGGGTCGATCGAGTACAAGGGTCAGGACATCGCCCACCTCAGCCAGGGCAAGCTGCGCCCGCTGCGGCGGGACATGCAGATGATCTTCCAGGACCCGTACGGGTCGTTGAACCCGCGGCACACGATCGGCGCGATCGTCGGCGCCCCGTTCCGGATCCAGAAGGTCAAGACCGAGCAGGGCATCAAGCGTGAAGTGCAGGACCTGCTCAAGCTGGTGGGCCTGAACCCGGAGCACTACAACCGCTACCCGCACGAGTTCTCCGGCGGTCAGCGGCAGCGCATCGGCATCGCGCGGACCCTCGCGCTGCGCCCCAAGCTGATCGTGGCCGACGAGCCGGTGTCGGCGCTCGACGTGTCGATCCAGGCGCAGGTGGTGAACCTGCTCGAGGATCTGCAGAACGAGCTCGACCTGACCTACGTCTTCATCGCGCACGACCTGTCCGTGGTGCGGCACATCTCCGACCGGGTCGCCGTGATGTACCTGGGCAAGATCGTGGAGATCGCCGACCGCGAGGATCTCTACGCCAACCCGCGGCACCCGTACACCGTCGCCCTGATGTCGGCCGTGCCGGTGCCGGACCCGAGCCGCCGCGACCGCAACCAGCGCGGCCGTGTGCTGCTCACCGGCGACGTGCCGAGCCCGATCAACCCGCCGTCGGGTTGCCGGTTCCGGACTCGCTGCTGGAAGGCGCAGGACATCTGCGCCACCGAGGAGCCGCCGCTGGTGCAGCGGCTCGACGACCCCGGCTCGCACCTCACCGCCTGCCACTTCCCGGTGGCCGAGGACGAGACGGTGGCCGGCCGTCGCCCGGCGGTCACGAAAGCCTGAGAGACGAAACAACGGTGGGGCCGGGAGACCGGCCCCACCGTTGTCTCCGGGGTCAGCCGCCCATGCCGCCCAAGATCTGTTGCGTTCGCCGGCCTCATGAATGCCGGGGGCCGGGCTCAGGACCAGTGGATCTGCGTGGAACGGTGGAAGCGGACGCCCTGGTGGGTCCAGCGGGGGCCGTAAGCGCCGAGCCGGGCGCGGAACGACTCCCAGTCGTGGGTGGACCGCGGTGACCAGCCCAGCTCGGCTATCGCCGGCAGGCGCGGGAAGGCCATGAACTCGATGTCGGCGGACGAGCGCAGCGTCTCCGACCACAGCGGCGCCTCGACCCCCAGAACCTTCTCCTCCGGTACGCCGTACAGAAGCCGCCCGGGATCCCAGTCGTAGGCGTCCCGCACCTCGATGTGCCCCGCCCAGGCCAGCCCGAGCGGGGTCAGCAGGTCGTATCGCATGTCCAGGTAGACCCGGTCGGCGGGGGAGAGCACCACTCGCGCGCCGTCGGCGACCGACGTGGCCACGGCCGGATGGCTGCTCTCCTGGCCCCAGAACTGGATCACCGCCCCGGTCTGTGCGGCGGCCGGGGACTGGGCGATCTCGTGCCAGCCGTACGGGATCTTGCCGTACTTGCGGACCAGCGGCAGCACCCGCTTCTGGAAGATCAGATAACTGCCGTGCGGGGTGGACATCGCCTCGTCCCCGCCGATGTGCAGGTACGGGCCGGGCGTCATCTCGGCCAGCTCCCGGATCACGTCCTCGACGAACCGGTAGGTGGTCTCGTCGTGCGCGCACAGGGAGCTGTATCCGACCCGCATGTCGGTTCGCTGACGTGGCGCCTTCCCGTCGCAGGTCAGCTCGGGATAGGCGACCTGGGCGGCGTTGACGTGACCGGGCATGTCGATCTCGGGCACGACGGTGATGTGACGATCGGCGGCGTACCGGACCAATTCCCGGTAGTCGTCCTTGGTCAGGAAGCCGCCGCCCCGGCCGCCGACCCCGGTGCCGGGCGCGCCTCCGACCTCGGTCAGGCGCGACCACGAGTCGATCTCGATACGCCAGCCCTGGTCGTCGCTCAGGTGCAGGTGCAGGTGATTGATCTTGAAGCGGCTGATCTGGTCGATGTAGCGGCGGATCTCGGCCGGCTCGTGGAAGTGACGAGCGAGGTCGAGCATCGCGCCTCGGTAGGCGTACCGCGGATGATCTTTGATCTGACCGCCGGGAAGCACCCACCGCAACCGTCGCGGGGTCTTCGACTCGATCTCCGGCGGCAGCAGCTGACGCAGCGTCTGCACGCCGGCGAAGAGCCCGGCCGGGCGGGAGGCGCGCAGCTCGACGCCCTGCGACCGGATGTGCAGGCGGTAGCCCTCGTCCGGATGACCCGGCTCCAGGACCAGAGCGATCGTCTCGGCACCGCCGCCGGCGATGATCGGCAGCGGCAACCCGGTGGCGGGACGGAGCGCTTCCGCGAGCAGCCCGGCCACCGGCGTCGCGGCGCCGGAAGCGGTGATCGTGGTGCTGCCGGTGAGCCGGAAACCGTCACCGGGCGCCGGTATCGCCTCGGCGACCGCCGGGATGACATCGGACAGGGTGATCGCGCCACCGGGCGGCGAACCGCTCGAAGCGGTGGCGGTGACCAGAGGAAGGGCCACCACCAGGGTCACGGCCAGGCGGGAGAGACGCACCCGCCCGACCGTACCCAGTGGTCACCAGTTACTGGCCGTGCGGGTATTCGGTGACGTCACAGCCGTCCGGCACGTCGCCCGGGTAGAGCTCGCAGGTGTCCCGGTCGACGCCGCCGGAGACCAGGTCCGGCACGTCCGGCGGCGGGTACGGGCGGCTCATCCAATCCACCCAGTCCCGGCCGTCGAGGGCGTCGTCGCCGGCGCCGCCGTACAGCCGGTCAGCGCCCTCCTCGCCCACCAGTTTGTCGGCCCCGGAGCCACCGATGATGGTGTCGTCGCCGGGCCCGCCCAGGATGACGTCGTCGCGGCCGCTGCCCCACAGCAGGTCACCGCCGCCACCGCCCTGGATGCGCTCGATGTCCGGGTGGAGGGTGTCCCGCTCGCCCCGGGCGCCGTCGTCGCCGGCGACCCCGTCCAGATCCACCGTGACGCCGGCCCCGTAACCGGTGTAGGAGACGGTGTCGGTACCGGTGTCGCCGAGGACCCGGTCGTTGTCACCCGTGATCGTGTCGGTCTGCATGTAGAGCAGATCGTCGTCGGCGCCGCCGCTCATCAGATCGCTGCCCGCGCCCCCGGTCAGCTGATCCCGGCCGGCGCCGCCGGAGAGCGTGTCATCGCCCGCCCCGCCGAAGATCTGCTCCGCTCCGGCCCCGCCGTAGATCCGGTCCGCGCCCGGCCCGCCGTCGAGGAACTCGTGCTCGGCGGCGCTGCCGAGGATGGTGTCCGCGCCGGCCTCACCGTAGAGCTCGGAGGGGCCGCCGGCGGTCTGGATGGTGTCGTTGCCGGCGCCGCCGCGCAGTTCGGTCCACAGCTTGGTCCGGTTGGTGACCCGATCGTCGCGGTCACCGGCGTAGACCACGACGCGCGGCGCGTGATCCATCACCCAGCCGTAGGTGCACCGGACCACGGTGCGGTCCTTGCTGATCACCGCGCACCCCGGGCCGGTCCGGATCGGGACGACGTCGTCGATGATGACGGACTTGGTGGAGGCGGTGACCACGACCTGGTTCGCCGAGCCGGGCGCGCCCCAGAAGACGGCCTGCATGTTGTTCATGCGCATCGTGGCGTAACCGCTCGAGGCCGCCTGCGCCGGACCCGCGAGGACCGCGGCTCCGGCGAGGCCGGTCAGTAGAGAGAGGCCGATGGTCACCGGCCGTTTGAGATGGTGTGACATTGTCGTGGGTTCCCCCCGAATCCACTGCGGATGGTTTGCGCAGTGTAAAGGGAAACATCAATCTTCGGGGCGGTGCAGGAGGGCGGCCGCGACGGTGTGCACCGCGGCGAGATCGGCGGGGTCGGCCAGTTTCGCGCGGGCGCCGGTCACCGTGTACCACTCCTCGGCGTCCTTGTACTGCACCCGGACCACGGCGTCGCCGTCGACCAGTTCGGTCCGCAGCGTCAGGTCGCCGGTGACGACCCCGACCTCGTCGGTCATCACGCCGCCCGGCCCCGGCACGATGTCGGTGGTCTCGCTCATCAGCATGTCCCCAGCATCTCGGTGAGAGCGTCCTTCTCCTTCTGCGTGATGGTGAGTTTCCAGTAGCTCTTCACCTCAATCCAGTCCCGGGCGTACGAGCACCAGGCGTCCTTGACCTCAGGCTTCCAGGTCGACGGATCCTGGTCGCCCTTCGAGCGGTTCGAGGAGGCCGAGACGGCGATCAGCTGGGGCCGGTCGAGATCATTGGCGAAGTCGCCGCGCTTCTCGGTGGTCCACTCGTCGGCGCCGGACCGCCAGGCGTTCGCGAGCGGCACCATGTGGTCGATGTCGACCTTGGTGGGGGAGGTCAGCACCTCGCCGTCGTACAGGCTGTCCCAGGTGCCGGCGACGACGTTGCAACCGGAGAACTTGACCTTGTCACCGTCCCGCTTCAGGACGGTGTCGCGGACGTCGCAGTTCTCGCCGGTGTCCCGCCAGTGTGGGAACTTCTCCCGGCTGTAACCCTTCATCGAGCCGGCGTCGGCGATGGTCAGGGAGTCGAGGCTCGCCCCTCCCCCGGTCGAGGAGGAGGGCGGATCGCCGGGGTCGCCGGTGGTGGCGACCTCACAGCCGGAGAGGGCGAACAGGACTGCTACGGCGATGACTGAGCTACGTGGGGCCACGTAGCCCAGTCTCATACCGGATCTTGGTGGGCGCCAATCAGGAGGCGCGGTTCACCGCACTGGTCACCGCTTTGATGGACGCGCTGACGATGTTGGCGTCGATCCCGACACCCCACACCGCCACGTCGCCGACCTCCACCTCGACATAGGCGGCGGCCTGCGCGTCGCCGCCGGAGGTCAGGGCGTGCTCGTTGTAGTCCAGCACCCGGGCGCGGATCCCCAGCGGGGCGATGGCCTGCACGAACGCGTCGATCGGGCCGTTACCCACGCCGGTGACGGTCTGGCGCTGGTTGTAGTGCGAGACGTGCGCCTCGATCTCCACCTTGCCGTCCACCGTGGCAGTGGTGTAACCCGCCACCCGGATCGCCGGCTCCTTCTGGTGCTCGACCAGGTACTCGGCCGCGAAGTAGTCCCACATCTGCTGCGGGCCGACCTCGCCGCCCTCTTCGTCGGTGTGCTGCTGCACCACGCCGGAGAACTCGATCTGCAGCCGCCGCGGCAGATCCAGCTTGTGCTCCTCCTTCATGATGTACGCCACGCCGCCCTTGCCGGACTGCGAGTTGACCCGGATGACCGCCTCGTAGGTGCGGCCCACGTCCTTCGGGTCGATCGGCAGGTACGGCACACCCCAGGTGAACTCGTCGATCGGGGTGCCGGCCGCGTCGGCGTCGGCCTCCAGGGCGGTGAAGCCCTTCTTGATCGCGTCCTGGTGCGAGCCGGAGAACGCGGTGTAGACCAGGTCGCCCGCGTACGGGTGCCGCTCGTGCACCGGCAGCTGGTTGCAGTACTCGACGGTCCGCTTGATCTCGTCGATCTTCGAGAAGTCGATCTGCGGGTCGATGCCCTGGGAGAACAGATTCAGCCCCAGGGTGACCAGGTCGACGTTGCCGGTGCGCTCGCCGTTGCCGAACAGGCAGCCCTCGATCCGGTCGGCGCCGGCCAGCAGACCCAGCTCGGCGGCCGCGACGGCGGTGCCCCGGTCGTTGTGCGGGTGCAGACTCAGGATCACGCTGTCGCGCCGCGGCAGGTTCCGGTGCATCCACTCGATCGAGTCGGCGTACACGTTCGGCGTGGCCATCTCGACGGTGGCCGGCAGGTTGATGATCAGCGGCCGGGCCGGGGTCGGGTCGATCACGTCGATCACGGCCGAGCAGATCTCCAGTGCGTACTCCAGCTCGGTGCCGGTGTACGACTCCGGCGAGTACTCGTAGAAGATCTCGGTGTCCGGGGTGTGGATCTCCGCGTACTTCTGGCAGAGCCGCGCGCCGGTCGTCGCGATGTCGGTGATGCCGTCGGAGTCCAGTCCGAACACCACCCGCCGCTGCAGCGTCGAGGTCGAGTTGTAGAAGTGCACGATCGCCCGCTTGGCGCCCCGAATCGACTCGAACGTCCGGTCGATCAGATGCTCACGGCACTGCACCAGCACCTGGATCGTGACGTCGTCCGGAATCAGGTCCTGCTCGATCAGCTGGCGTACGAAATCGAAGTCGGTCTGGCTCGCCGCCGGGAAACCGACCTCGATCTCCTTGTAGCCCATCTTCACCAGCAGCATGAACATCCGCCGCTTGCGTTCGGGCGACATCGGGTCGATCAGCGCCTGATTACCGTCCCGCAGGTCCACCGCGCACCAGCGCGGCGCCTTCTCGGTCACGTTGCCGGGCCACTGACGGTCGGGCAGGGCGATGGAGAACTGCTTCTGGTACGCCTCGTAGCGCTGGAACGGCATCGGGCTGGGCTGCTGAGAACCAAAAACGGACATGTGGGACTGCTCCAGTCAGGAAGAAGACGAGCAGGCGGCGCGCGTCACCTCCGCGACGAGGTGCCGGCCTGGAATGGGGCCTCGTCGCGGCAGCGAAGGAGAAGGTTCACCTGCCACATGTCGCCAGTCACGTTACGTCAAGGGAATCCGAACGGCTAACCGTTCGCCCGGATGGTGGGAACGCTGCCGCTCGGCGTGACCGTCTGCGGATCGGCGCTCATCCCCATCGGCTGACCGGCCACCTCGGGCCCCGGCAACGGCAGCGTGGCCGGGCCGGCGAACTGGCCGACCAGCTTCAGGACGCCGAAGTCGACCTGCGCCGCGGTCAGCAGACCGTCCGGGGCGTAGCAGTAGATGCCCACGTCCACCGGCGGATCGAGGGAGGCGGTCACCGAGTCGACGGCATAACAGGCGCCCTGCGCGCCGTCCAGCGGTGGGACCGCGGAGACGGCCAGGGCGGCCCGCCGGTCGGTGAAGACGGCCAGCCACTGGCGGAACAGGCGCTGTACCCCTGGGTCGTACCGGCGGGGGACCTTGTCACCGCCCTCGGCGACCCGGACGCAGGTCGGGCTGACCGGCAGCGCCGGGGTGGCGAGCGTGCACTGATAGAGGCCGGTGGGCACCCGGATGATCGTGACGCCGGCGGAACCGCCGAGCGCGCCGCCCGGGATGTCGACACGCCACGTGCCGTCCTGGGCGACCGCCGCGACCACCTCACGAGGAGTGCCGCGGCCGTCGTCGAAG
Source organism: Actinoplanes utahensis (assembly GCF_016862455.1). Taxonomy (GTDB): domain Bacteria; phylum Actinomycetota; class Actinomycetes; order Mycobacteriales; family Micromonosporaceae; genus Actinoplanes; species Actinoplanes utahensis. Next base: position 30,468 of record NZ_BOMZ01000036.1, on the reverse strand, counting down.
GAATAGCGGGCGGCGTACCGACGCTCCAGGGCCAGCGCGGCCAGGCCGGCCAGCTCGTCCCGGGCGGCGGGTTCGGGGGCGGCGACCGACGGCGCCGCGGACGGCGAGGCGGGGGTGGCCTCCGGTGTGTCGCTGTCGCCACAGCCGGCCAGCCCGACCGTCAGCAGCACGACGGTCAACGCGGAGGGAATGCGCATCGCGACATTCTCGCCCCATACCGTGCGATGCTTCCCGGTACGGCGCTCCGGGGACACCGGCGTGTCGCGCCACACCGGCCGGAATCTGGGATCGCCTGTCGAGGCCACGCTGGGACGCGGCTAGGGTGGGAGCGATTGCCGAGCTCGAAGGAATGATTCGTCGTGGCGCTTGTGGTGCAGAAGTACGGTGGCTCGTCCGTCGCGAACGCTGAACGCATCAAGCGTGTGGCGGAGCGCATCGTGGCCGCCCGCAAGGCCGGAGACGACGTCGTGGTCGTCGTCTCCGCGATGGGTGACACCACCGACGAGCTGCTCGACCTCGCCAACCAGGTCAGCCCGCTCCCGCCCGGCCGTGAGCTGGACATGCTGCTCACCGCCGGCGAGCGGATCTCGATGGCGCTGCTCGCCATGGCGATCCACAACCTGGGTTACGAGGCCCGGTCCTACACCGGCTCGCAGGCCGGCGTGCTCACCACCTCGGTGCACGGCAAGGCCCGGATCATCGACGTCACCCCCGGCCGCCTGCGGACCGCGCTCGACGAGGGCGCGATCGCCATCGTCGCCGGCTTCCAGGGTGTGTCGCAGGACACCAAGGACATCACCACGCTGGGCCGGGGCGGCTCGGACACCACGGCGGTCGCCCTCGCCGCGGCGCTGCACGCCGACGTCTGCGAGATCTACACCGACGTGGACGGCGTCTTCACCGCCGACCCGCGGATCGTCCCGGACGCCAAGCACATCAAGAAGATCACGTACGAGGAGATGCTCGACCTCGCCGCCGGCGGGGCGAAGGTACTGATGTTGCGATGCGTGGAGTACGCGCGGCGCTTCAACGTGCCGATCCACGTACGCTCTTCGTACTCGAACAAAGAAGGCACGCTCGTCACCGGCTCGATGGAGGACCCTGACGTGGAGAACGCACTGATCACCGGGGTCGCGCACGAGCGCAGCGACGCGAAGATCACGATCGTCGGCGTGCCCGACGAGCCCGGCGCGGCCGGCCGCATCTTCGAGACCGTCGCCAAGGCCGAGATCAACATCGACATGATCGTGCAGAACGTGTCGACCGAGGGCACCGGCCGCACCGACATCTCGTTCACGCTGCCGAAGGCCGACGGCCAGACGGCGATGAACGCGCTCGACAAGATCAAGGACCAGGTCAAGTTCAAGGGCCTGCTCTTCGACGACCACATCGGCAAGGTCTCCCTGGTCGGCGCCGGCATGCGCTCGCACCCGGGCGTCGCCGCCGAGTTCTTCGCCACCATCGGTGCCGCCGGCGTCAACATCGAGATGATCTCCACGTCGGAGATCCGGGTCTCGGTCGTCTGCCGCGACACCGACCTCGACACCGCCGTCCGCGCCGTGCACGCCCAGTTCGAGCTCGGCGGTACCGAGGAGGCCGTCGTCTACGGCGGTACCGGCCGGTAACCCGAACGATGGCGCAGCCCACGCTCGCCGTCGTCGGAGCCACCGGCTCCGTCGGTTCCGTCATGCTCGAGCTGCTCTCGTCCCGGCGCAACGTCTGGGGCGAGATCCGGCTCATCGCGTCCGCCCGTTCCGCCGGCAAGGTGCTGACCTGCCGCGGCGAGAGCCTGGACGTCCGCGAGCTCACCGCCGAGGCCTTCGACGGCGTCGACGTGGCCATGTTCGACGTGCCCGACGAGGTGTCCGAGCACTGGGCGCCGATCGCGGTCGCCCGTGGTGTCACCGTGGTGGACAACTCGTCGGCCTTCCGGATGCGTTCCGACGTGCCGCTCGTGGTGCCCGAGGTCAACCGCGAGGACCTGGCGCACCGGCCGGCCGGCATCGTCGCCAGCGCCAACTGCACCACCGCCGCGATGATCGTCGCGGTGGCGCCCCTGCACCGGGAGTACGGGCTGCGCGAGCTGGTCCTGGCCTCCTACCAGTCGGCGTCCGGCGCCGGGCAGGTCGGCGTGGACACCCTGCACGACCAGCTCAGCAAGGTCGCCGGGGACCGGTCGCTCGGATCCCGGCCGGGCAATGTGCGGCAGGCCGTCGGCGACGATCTCGGCCCGTTCCCGGCGCCGCTCGCGCTCAACGTGGTGCCCTGGTCCGGTGACCTGGCCGACGCCGGCTGGTCTTCCGAGGAGCTCAAGCTCCGCAACGAGTCCCGCAAGATCCTGGCCGTGCCGGCCCTGAAGGTCTCCGCCACCTGCGTACGGGTCCCGGTCGTCACCGGCCACTCCATCGCCGTGCACGCGGTGTTCGCGTCCGAGGTGACCGCCGACGGCGCCCGGCAGGCGCTGCGCAACGCCCCCGGCGTGATCCTGGTCGACGACCCGGAGGCCGGCGAGTTCCCGATGCCGATCGACGCGGTCGGCACCGACCCGTCCTGGGTGGGCCGCATCCGCCGGGCCATGGACGACCCTCGCGCCCTGTCGTTCTTCGTGACCGGCGACAACATGCGCAAGGGCGCCGCCCTCAACACCGTCCAGATCGCCGAGCTGCTCGCCGCCGAGATCGCCAAACGCGCCGCCTCGTGACCCGCCTCGAAGGGCTGCGGGTTCCAGCGGTGAGTTCCGGCCGGCCGGCAGCGCTGTCTCGGGCGCGTTGAGACGGCACTGACGACCAGCCGGCTCCGGGAGCGGAAGGTCAGGCGGCCGCGTCGAGTTCGGCGCGGGTCAGCAGGGCGCGCAGGGTGATGCCCTCGGCGGCGAGCGCCTGGGACCCGCCCTCCTGCCGGTCGATGACGCAGACCGCGTGGTCCACGTGGGCGCCCAGCTTGCGCAGGTCGTTGGTGGAGATGACGACCTGGCCGCCGGAGGTGACGACGTCCTCGACGATCAGGACGCGGCGGCCGGCCACCTCGGCGCCCTCGGCGAGGCGGGCGGTGCCGTACTGCTTGGCCTGCTTGCGGACGAAGGCGGTGGGCAGGCCGGCGTGCCGGGCCAGGGCGGTGACGACGGCGATGCCGCCCATCTCCAGGCCGGCCAGGACCTCGGTGCCCTCGGGGATGAGCACGGCCAGGCGCTCGGCGAGCTTGTCCAGCAGGACCGGGTCGGCCTCGAACTGGTACTTGTCGAAGTATTCGGTGGCGGTGCGGCCGGAGCGGAGCGTGAACTCGCCGGTCAGGCGGCTCACGGTGCGGACCTGGCGGGCGAGGTCGATCGAGTCTGTCACAAGGAATCAGCTTGTCAGGTGGCCCCGACCGGCCGTACGGCACCCCTCACGGTCACCCGTTGGCGTACTTGATCTCCGGCCTGGCGCAAACTATGCCTGTTTAGGGTAATTTTCGCCTAATTAGTGGCTTGCGCCCGGAAGGATAGTTCTGTGACACCCTTCGCGATGCTCTTCCTGCTCGCCCTCGCCGGCTCCTCGTGCTTCGCCCTCGGCCGGGCTTTCGGCCGCGGCGAACGTTACGAACGCGGTTACCGGGAGGGCTTCCGCGACGGCGAGACCGGCTCCCTCGCCCGCGCGACCCGGCTCATGCAGCTCACCGAGCGCCCGTCGATCGCTCCGGCGGTCGAGTCGATGCTCGGGCCCTACGCGGTGCCCCAACAGATGGCCCCACGCACGGTCGGCCCGCAGTTGGCCCTCTGAGCCACCCGACCGCGCTGAGGCTGTCAGGAGGGGCCTCAGCGCGATAGCCGCGGCCCCATGGACGGGGGCCGGATGGGTGGTCGTGCCGGCCACGGATGGAAACGTCGGCACAGGAAAGATCGATCGAGCCTGGTGGCGCTGACTGCGGCGCCGGGGCATCGACGGGAACCCCTTCCCGAGGACGAGGCCCGCTTCGTCATGTACTGCCGGATTCCGCAGCCGGACGGCAGCCTCGGTGGTCGTTACGTGCGGTAGGTCGAAGCCGGCGCGTTACGCCGGCTGGGCATCGAACCGCCGGAGAATCCGCTGGTCGAGTAAACGAGTGAGGGCCGAACTCCGTCTCCGGAGCTCGGCCCTCATCTGCTGCTGGTCGGGGTGGCGGGATTTGAACCCACGGCCTCTACGTCCCGAACGTAGCGCGCTACCAAACTGCGCCACACCCCGCTGCTGCGAGATAAATACTAGCGGAGCCCCGAGAGGCCCCGCCAACCGGTATCCCCAAAAGGTAAAACCGCAGGTCAGCGCGGAATCAAGGTGAGCAGCGAGGCCTCCGGGCGACAGGCGAACCGGATCGGCGCGGTGGGATGGGTGCCCAATCCGGCGGACACGTGCAGCCACGAATCCGAGCCGGGCCAGCGGTGCAGGCCCTTCGCCATCGAGGTGGGCAGGTCGCAGTTGGTGGTGAGGGCGCCGACGAACGGCACGCAGACCTGACCGCCGTGCGTGTGCCCGGCCAGCATCAGGGCGAACCCGTCGGCGGCCATCGCGTCCAGCACCCGCGAGGCGGGCGTGTGGGTGACCCCGAGGTGCAGGTCGGCGCCGGGACTGATCGGGCCGGCCACGGACGGGTAGTCGTCCCGGTCGATGTGCGGATCGTCGACCCCGGCCATCTCGATGGAGCGGCCGCCCGCCTTGACCACGGTCCGGGCGTTGTTGAGGTCGGCCCAGCCCCCGTCGACCAGGGCGGCCCGCAGGTCATCGGTGGGCAGGTCGACACCCTGCACGTACTCCCGGTCGGGCATCAGGTAGGTCAGCGGGTTCTTGAAGACCGGACCGCGGTAGTCGTTGGAGCCGAAGACGAACGCGCCCGGAACGCCGAGCAGCGGGTCGAGGGCGCGCAGGACGCCGGGGACGGCCTCCGGATCCGACAGGTTGTCGCCGGTGACCACGACGAGGTCGGGGTCGGTGCCGCCGAGCGCGGCCACCCAGTCCTGCTTGCGCCGCTGGCCGGGCATCATGTGCAGGTCGGAGAGATGCAGAATGCGCAGCGGCTCGGAGTCGGGCTCCAGGACCGGCACATCGAAGCGCCGGAGGGTGAACATGTTGCGCTCGACGAGGGACGCATAGGCGAGCGTCGCCCCGCCCAGCGCGGTCAGAGTGGCGGCGGCCGAAATAAGGGAGCGCTTACGCATGCCCGCAAGGGTAGTTTCTCCCTCCATGGGAACGTTGAAAGACCGCCTGAACGATGACCTGCACACCGCCATGAAGTCCCGGGACGAGCTGACCACGTCGACGCTGCGGATGGCGCTGTCCGCGGTGCGGACCGCCGAGGTCGCCGGTGACGAGGCCCGCGACCTCTCCGACGACGAGGTTCTGGCGGTGCTGACCAAGGAGGCGAAGAAGCGCCGGGAGGCGGCCACCGCCTTCGCCGGGGCCGGTCGTGCCGACCAGGCGGCCAAGGAGACGGCCGAGGGCGAGGTCCTGGACCGTTACCTGCCGAAGCAGCTCACCGACGCCGAGATCAGCGAGATCGTCGGGGCGGCGCTCACCGCCGGCGGCTTCACCGGCAAGGCGCAGATGGGCCCGGCGATGAAGGCGGCCCAGGCCGCGGTGGCGGGACGTGCGGAGGGCGGCCGCGTGGCGGCCGAGGTGCGGCGCCGGCTGGCCTGAGGTCACAACCCCCTGGGTGGTACGGAGAACGGCCGGGAGATGGGATCTCCCGGCCGTTTCGTGTCCCCTGGCTAGCTGAGCGTCAGCGCCCGCCCGGCCTGGTCGGGGTGCTCGTCCCCGGGCCTGGCGCCGTCGGTTGAGCGCCCTTGCCGTTACTGACCTCGATGCTCACCGCGCCGCCCTTGACGGTGCGGTTCGGCGGGTTGGTGCCCGCGGCGGTGCCTGCCGGGCACTTGGAGTCGACCGTCGCACCGACCGAGACCTCGAAGCCCGCGTCCTCGACCTCGTCGCGGGCCGACGAGACCGACTCGCACTCCACGTTCGGGATGGAGCGCTGGTCCCCGTACGCGATCTTGTCGCTGCCCGGCTTCTTGAACTGGACCTTCGGCTTGCCGTCCATGTACGCCGCCAGCGTGTACTGCACCGCCGGGTTGATGATGGAGTGCTCCATCTGGTTCTTGTGCTCGGGGTAGTCCGGGTTGGCCATGTAACCCGCGACCACCAGCGACGTGGTGCCGGCGATCAGCGAAGCGGTCGCCGAGCCGTCGGTAGTGCCGGACTTGCCGAAGACCGGGTGGCCGACGATGCCCTTGGTGGGCCGCGCGGTGGCGCCCTCGCAGCTGCCGAGCTGGGCCGAGTCGCCGACCGGGCAGCGGGCCGCGTCCAGGGCGGCACGGGCCACGTCCCGGGAGGTGGCGGCGATGCAGTGCGGCTTGCCGACGTCGATCTTCTCACCCTCGTTCGTGGTGATCTGCTCGATCGGGGTGGGCTGGCAGTACTTGCCGTCGGCGGCGAGGGTCGCGTACGCGTTCGCCATGTCGAGCGGGGTCGACGCGGTGACACCGAGGGAGAACGCGCCGAAGCTGGCGGCGCCACCCTCCTTGGTGGTCATCCCGGCTTCCTTCGGCTCGCGGAACTGCACGCCGAAGCGCTTGGCGACCGCGATCACCTTGTCCGACCCGACCCGCTCCTGGAGCGGGATGAAGTACGTGTTGATCGACTTCGCGAAGGCGGACCACATGGTGTAGGTGCCCTCACCGCCACCGCCGGAGTTCTTGGGGCAGTAGTAACCGTCGCAGGACGCCGGGCCGGGGCCGACCGGATAGCCGGACTTGTAGATCTTCGGCGCGTGGATCGTGTAGCCCAGCGGGTACCCGGCTTCCAGCGCGGCGATGATCGGGAAGATCTTGAACACCGAGCCGGCCTGGTAGCCCTTGATGTCGCCACCACCGGTGAGCAACGGGTTCGTCGTGTTCGGGTGGGTGCCCCGGATCTTCTTCGCGGCCTTCTTCGGGTCCGAGGAGATCTTGTTCTGCGGGTTCGACGGGTCGTCGAGCTTGTACTTCCGGTTCGCCGCGAGGATCCGCACCTTGCCGTTGCCCGGCTGGATGCCGGCCAGGAGCACGGCGTCCGGGCTGGTGTCCGGCTCACGCTTGGCGGCCTGGTCACGCGCGGCCTGCTGGCCCTTGAGGTCGAGAGTGGTGACGATCCGGTAGCCGCCGCTCTTCAGCCGGCGCTCACGGTCGTACGTCGTCGCGCCGAACGCCTCCTGGCCCAGCCACCAGCGGTGGAAGTAGTCGCAGAAGAAGCCCCAGTGGTTCTTCGCCACCCAGGCGCAGCCCCGGCCGACCTGCTTGACCGTCTTCGGGACCTTGATCTTCTTGGCGTCGTCGGCCTGCTTCTGCGTGATGGCGCCCATCTCGACCATGGCCGGGATGATGTAGTTGTCCCGGCGGGCGGTGATGTCCGCGTTACCGGCGTTGGTCGTCGGGTTGAAGGCGCTCGGCGCCTTCACCATGCCGGCGAGCATGGCCGCCTCGGCGACGTTCAGGTCCTTCGGGCGCTTGTTGAAGTACACCTGGCTGGCGGCGAAGACGCCGTAGGCCTGGTTTCCGAACGGCGCGATGTTGAGGTAGCGCTCCAGGATCTGGTCCTTGGTGAGCTCCTTCTCGATCTGCAGCGCGTACTTCATTTCGGTGATCTTGCGCTTCGGGCTGTCCTCGGTGGCGTCGATCACCTCCTGCGGGTTGGTCGCCGAGTAGGCCAGCGACATCCGCACGTACTGCATCGTCAGGGTGGAGGCGCCCTGCTGGGCGCCGCCCTGGTTGTTGCTCACGAAGGCACGCGCGACGCCCTTGAGGTCGACGCCGTTGTGGTCGTAGAACTTGCGGTCCTCGGCGGCCAGGATGGCGACCTGCATGTTCTTCGCGATGTCCTTCAGCGGCACGTCACTGCGGAACTCGTCGTAGAACTGGGTGAGCAGAGTCTTGCCGTCGGACGCGTAGACCCGGGTGATCTGCGGCGAACTGAATTCCTTCAGCTCGCTCGGCAGGCTGGCGAACGTCTTGCCACCCGCCTTGGCCGCGAGCCCGGTCATCGCCGCAGCGGGGAACGCGGCGGCGGCCACGACCACGCCGGCCAGCAGGCCGCAGACCAGTAATGAGGTCGCGTTCGTGAAGATGTTGTGATCGCGTCGGCGAAACCAGGAGGTCACCCGAGCAGGGTACGCGACGGATGCACGTGGCCGCCTGTCGAGAAGGCCTGCCTCGCGCCTTACAAGTGTGACCTGCCGCCTCTTTCGGCGGAGCGTTTTTCGGCTTTCGCACCAAAGATACCCCCGTTCGGCCGAGGTTCCACAGCCGCTATGCCCGGAACTACCGGCCTATACGTATTTGAGGGACAACGTTGCGTAATCACCCAACTACAGAGCATGATGGTGCGGCGAGACACGGACGCCGGTCAGGCATGGGGGAACAGGGGCCGGCCGGCGTCAGGGGGTGTGACAGCTAGGGGGGACTTTTACCGTGGGGATGATCAGCGACTGGCCCAGCATGGCGGCGTGTCAGAGTGGCGACCCTGACGCGTTGTTCGTGCAGGGCGCCGAGCAGAACGTGGCGAAGCGGATCTGCCGCAGCTGCCCGGTCCGCTACGAGTGCCTCGCCGACGCGCTGGACAACCGCATCGAGTTCGGCGTCTGGGGAGGTATGACGGAGCGCGAGCGGCGGGCTCTGCTGCGGCGGCACCCGCACGTGGCGAGCTGGCGGAAGATGTTCGAGGCCGCCCTCAAGGAGAAGGGCGCCGACAAGGTGCTCGTCTCCACTCACTGATCGCCTCGATCAGGCGAGAAGTGATCCGATCGTGCGCAGCCCGTCGACGTCGTGGACATCGGCGGGCTGTGCCGCGATCGGGACGGTCGGCACGGCCGGGAAGGACTCGATGAAACCGGCCGCGACCGCGGTCTCCCGCTGCGCCTGGCGCAGCAGCCCGGCGTGGATGCGCAGCACGTCCGCGGTGATCTGCTGGTCGCCCTCGGCCTCCAGCCGGTCCGCGGCGGCCTCGCTCTCCTCGGGCGTCAACCCGGCCGCCTCGGTGCTGTGCATCCGGTTGAGCACCAGGCCGGCCAGCGGCATCCGCTCCGCCACCAGTCGCTCCGCGAAGTAGGCGGCTTCCCGGATCGCGTCCCGCTCGGGCGCCGCGACCAGCAGGAACGCGGTCTGCGGGTCCTGCAGGATCCGGTAGGTCTGGTCGGCGCGCTGCCGGAACCCGCCGAACATCGAGTCGAGCGCCGCCACGAAACCGGACAGGTCGGTCAGCAGCTGCGCCCCGAGGACTTTCTGAACGGTCTTGGAGAACAGCCCGAACGAGGCGGTGACGAGGCTGAACACGCTGCGGCCGCCGGTGCGGGCGGGCGCCAGCAGCATCCGCAGCATCCGCCCGTCGAGGAAACGGGACAACCGGGCCGGCGCGTCCAGGAAGTCCAGCGCCGAGCGGGACGGCGGGGTGTCCACGACGATCAGGTCCCACTGGCCGCCGGCCCGCAACTGGCCCAGCTTCTCCATCGCCATGTACTCCTGGGTGCCGGCGAAAGTGGAGCTCATGGCCTGGTAGAACGGGTTCGCGAAGATCTCGGCGGCGCGTTTCGGCGTGGTGTGCTGCTCGACCACCTCGTCGAAGGTGCGCTTCATGTCGAGCATCATCGCGTGCAGCTCGCCGCCACCGCCCTCGGCGATGCCCTTGACCTGGCGCGGTGTGTTGTCCAGCTCGTTGAGGCCCATCGACTGGGCGAGCCGGCGGGCCGGATCGATGGTGAGCACCACCGTGCGGCGGCCGTGCACCTCGGCCGCGCGCAGCCCCAGAGCCGCGGCGGTGGTGGTCTTGCCGACCCCGCCGGCCCCGCAGCAGACCACGATGCGGATGGCCGGGTCGGCCAGGAGAGCGTCGACGTCGAGCCGTGGAGCCGTCACATCAGCCACCGTTTCAGGGTAGTGCGTCTCGATCGGACCGACGTCACGATCGACCCCGCATCAGGAGTCCGGCGAGCTGGTCAAGGGTGGTCCGGTCCACCCCGTCCGGCAGCAGCGGCAGCTCGATCGTCGGGCGGCCCACCTCGGCCAGCTCCATCCGCAGCGACTCCTCCAGCTCGCGCCGGGTCAGATGGGCCTGCGCCTCGCCGGCCAGCTGGGTCACCGTGGCCGGTCCGGCGGGCAGGCCGGCCGCGGTCAGCCCTCGCTTGATCTCCGCCTTGGTCACCCGGCCGCCGGCCAGCAGAGGTGGGCGGGCCCCGTTCACCACGATCCGGCCGACCGGGATCTTCAGCGCGGTCAGCTCGGCGATCGCGTCCAGGGTCTCCTGGACCGGCATCTCCTCGAGCAGCGTCACCACGTGCACGGCGGTCATCGGTGAGCGCAGCAGTTTCGCCACGCCCTCGCTCTGTGTCTTGATCGGACCGACCTTGACCAGCCTCGCGGTCTCCTCGGTGACGTTGAGGAAGCGGCCCACCCGGCCGGTCGGCGGGGCGTCCAGCACCACCGCGTCATAGGCCCGGCGGCCGTCCGCGGTCCGGGTGGTGGCCTCTTTCACCTTGCCGGTGAGAAGCACGTCACGCAGGCCGGGGGCGATGGTGGTGGCGAAGTCGATGGCGCCGACCTTGCGCAGCGCCCGCCCGGCCGCGCCGAGCTTGTAGAACATCGCCAGGTACTCGAGGAGGGCCTCCTCGGGGTCCACGGCCAGCGCGCGGACCTCACCGCCGCCGCTGGTGACGGCCACCCGCCGCTCCGCGTAGGGCAGCGGCTCCAGGCCGAACAGCTGGGCGATGCCCTGCCGGCCCTCCACCTCGACGAGCAGGGTGCGCCGGCCGCCGGCGGCCAGGCCCAGCGCCAGGGCCGCGGCCACGGTGCTCTTGCCGGTCCCGCCCTTGCCGGTCACCACGTGCAGCCGCTCCGGCCAGTCGCGCTGTTCGTCGCCCATGGGATCCACGTTACGGCGACGTGTCAGCCGGTGACCTCACACACCAGCCAGCCGGTCTTGCGGACCACGGTGAATTCGAGGTCCTGGGCGGCGGTCTTCTCGTCCTCGGTCGACATCACCAGCCGTACGTCCACGCTGGCCTTCTCCTCGTCGCGCTGGGACACGGCGGGCTCGTCCCAGCGGAAGACCGGTCCCTGGTAGCCGTCGGCGTACGAGCTGATCTGCTCGACCCGGGCGGCGAGTTTCGTCTCGTCGCGCGATTTCGCGCACACCAGGTTCTGCGCGGCGACCGCGTCCTGTTGCGTGTAGACCGCGGTCAGGAACCGGTTGACGGCGGTGGCCGGGTCCGCCGAGCCGGGGTTGTCCGCGTCTCTGAGCAGGTAGTACGCCGAGACCGCGCCGCCGCTGCAGAGCGCCAGGGTGGCCACGAACGCCATCGACAGGAAGATCGTCGACCGGCGCCGCGGGTCGGCCGCCGGAGGCAGGCCGGGCGGTGGCCCGGCCCAGATCGGGTCCGGCTGCGGCTGGATCTCGGCCGGCGGGGAGTGCTGGTACGCCAGATGGGGTGGAGGCGGATGCCGCCATTCGCCGGGTCTCTCGTGCCGGGCGTGCCACGGGCCGGTGGGCGGCGGCTGATGCCAGACCGTGGTGGCCGATATCACCTCGGCCGGCACCACGGGATGCTCGGCGGTGTCGTGGTCCGCGGCCGTGTGCGGCGGCTCCGGCACCGGGATCGGCTCCTCCGGCGGGATCGGCATCGGCGGATCGGGCTCCGGTGACGGCGGCGGCTCGGGGTGGCCTCCGACGGCGTGCGTCATGTCATCCTCCGCTCATCGCATTCAGTGATGGCATGCCTGCGCTACGTGTTCAAATCCCGCTCAGCCTAACCAACAGGGGAGCGGCCCGCGTCCTAAGCTGTGCCGGTATCCGACGAACAGGGGAGTACGCAAGCCATGCAGAAGTGGGAGTACGTGACCGTGCCCCTGCTGGTCCACGCGACCAAGCAGATCCTCGACAACTGGGGCGAGGACGGCTACGAGCTGGTCCAGGTCGTCCAGGGGCCCAACAACCCCGAGCAGTTGGTGGCGTACATGAAGCGGCCCAAACAGTGACCACGCCTGCTCCGGTGGCCGGTGCGGGCGCGGTCGACGCGTACGCGAAGCTGGCCGAGCTGGGTCTGACCCTGCCGAAGGTGGCGGCGCCGGTCGCGTCGTACGTGCCGGCCGTCCAGTCCGGCAACCTCGTCTACGTCTCCGGCCAGCTGCCGTTCGTCGACGGCAAGCTGCCTCAGGTGGGCAAGGTCGGCGCCGAGGTCAGTGTCGAGGAGGCGACCGGGCTGGCCCGGCTCTGCGCTCTGAACGCGCTGGCCGCGATCGAGGCACTGGTCGGTCTGGGCCGAATCGTCAAGATCGTCAAGGTGGGCGGGTTCGTCGCGTCGGCGCCGGGCTTCACCGCCCAGCCCGCCGTGATCAACGGTGCGTCCGACCTCTTCGCCGCCGTCCTTGGCGAGCAGGGCCGGCACGCACGGGCCGCGGTGGGGGTCTCCGAGCTGCCGCTGGGCTCGCCGGTCGAGGTCGAGGTCATCGCCGAAGTGGCCTGATCTTGCGGTGGTTCGGCCGCATTTGCTCACCGATGGTGACCGGATCGGACATCGTGTCTCCAAGAACGGTGCCGGGCCGACGTACGATTCGGGGCATGGGGGGTGCTGAGCCCGAGTCGGCCGAGACCGACCGGCTACCGGGTTGGGTGACGCTGTTGCGGGCGCCCAACCCGGGGCCGATGACGCTGGACGGCACGAACACGTGGATCTTGCGAGCGCCCGGCTCCGGCCGGGCCACGGTGGTCGACCCCGGCCCGCTGGACGAGGGTCATCTGCGCCGGATCGCCGAGCACGGGCCGGTCGAGCGCATCCTGATCACACACGGTCATCACGATCACGTCGAGGGCGCCGCCCGCCTCTCCGAGCTGCTCGGCGGGGCGCCGGTCCGGGCCGGTTCACCGGTGCACTGCCTGGGCGGTGAGCCGTTCGACCCCAGCGAGTCGCTGGACGGGAACGGGCTGGAAATACGCGTGCTGCAGACTCCGGGGCACACCAGCGACTCGGTGTCCTTCCTCGTCGAGTGTGAGAGCTCTTCCGCGATGTTCACCGGTGACACCATGCTCGGGCGCGGGACCACGGTGGTGGCCCCGCCCGACGGCGACCTCGGGGCGTACCTGGGCAGTCTGGAGCTGCTCAGCGCGTACCCCGAGGTGTTGATGTTGCCGGGCCACGGACCGGCCCGGACCGACACCGCCGAGCGTGCCCGCTTCTATCTCGCTCATCGCCGGGAGCGGCTGGCGCAGGTCGCGGCCGCCATGGCCGCCGGAGCGGACACGCCCGCGGCCGTCGTGGACCTGGTCTACCCCGACCTCGACCCGGCGCTGCGGTTCGCCGCCGAATGGTCCGCGGCCGCCCAGCTCGACTATCTGCGCAACCCACAGGAAAAGCCGTGACCTGCCCCGTCTGCGGGACCGTTCCGGTTCCCGGCGCCCGCTTCTGTCACCACTGCGGGGCCGCGTTACCGGTCGCCGCCCAGATGCCGGCCGCCGAGCGGCGCATCGTCACGGTGCTCTTCGGCGACCTCTCCGACTTCACCTCGTTCTCCGAGGACCTCGACCCGGAACGGGTCGGCGCCGTCACCGACCGGGTGCTGGCGTCGCTGGCCGGCGCGGTCAAGACGTTCGGCGGGCACGTCGACAAGCTGACCGGCGACGGGATCATGGCGGTCTTCGGCGCCCCGGTGGCCCACGAGGACGACGCCGAGCGGGCGGTCCGGGCGGCGCTGAGCATGCAGCGGGCGGTCCGCCGGGTGCTCGACGACGAACGGGGCGGCGGCGCGCCGCTCGGTCTGCGGGTCGGGCTGAACACCGGAGAAGTGGTGGCCGGTGTGCAGGCCGGCATCGAGTACACGGTCATCGGCGACACGGTGAACACCGCGGCCCGGCTGGCCGACGCCGCCGCGGTGGGCACGGTCTACGCCGGTGAGCGGACCAGCGCCGGCACCCGGCACGTGGCCTCCTGGCGGCAGTTGCGGCCACTGCGGCTCAAGGGCAAGCGGGAGCCGGTGCCCACCTACGAGTTACTCGGCCTGCACGACGCGCCGGGCACCCGGTCGGGGGTGGGCGACGAGGCGCCGTTCGTGGGCCGGGAGGCCGAGCTGGGCCGGGTCTCCGGCGCGCTGGCCGAGGCGATCGACAACCGCACTCCGAAGATCATCGTGATGACGGCCGAGGCCGGGATCGGCAAGTCCCGGTTCGCCGGCGAGGTGAAACGCCTGGCCACCGGCTACTCCGGACACGGCGCCCGTGTGCTGCGGGTGCGCTGCCGCGCGTTCGGCGAACGCCGGCGGTACGCCCCGCTCGCCGACATCGTCCGCAAGGCCGCCGGCCTGCCCAAGGACGTCGCCACCACGGTCGCCCGCACGGTCGTCGAGGAGCGGCTGCGCAAACTCGGCGGCCGGCTCAACGTCACCCTGGACAGCGACCGCCTGCTGGTCCTGCTGGGCTACGGCGAGGCCCCGGACCGCCCGATCGGCCCGGCCGCCCCCGCCGACTGGCCGCCCAGCGCCAAACGCACCGACGCCGAGGCCATCTCGGTCGCCGTGGCCGACCTGCTGAACGCGCTCGCCGCCGAGGAACCGCTGGTGGTGATCGTGGACGACCTGCACGACGCCACCGACACCACGCTCGACGCGATCGGCCGCACCGTGAACCGGCTGGACGGGCCGGCCGTCGTGCTGCTGCTCGCCCGCCCCGAGCTGGTGCGGTCCTCCGGCGCGATGACCCGGCTCGCCGACGCCGAGGTGCACAACCTGCCTCCGCTGCGCGGCGCGGACGCGTCCCGGCTGCTCACCTCCTACCTCAGCGGCGGCAAGCTGCCCCAGCCGGACAGCGACCGGCTGCTCGCCACCGCCCAGGGCAACCCGTTCTATCTGGCCGAGATGGTCACCCTGCTGATGGAACGGGGCGCGCTCACCCCGGCGGTCGGCGCCAACGCGGCCGGGCGGTGGCAGTTGGCGGCCGGTTCCCTGGGCAGCCGGCTGCTCTCCCGGGATCTGGCGGCCGTGCTCGCCGCCCGTATCGACGCCCTGTCGCCGGCGCCGCGGTCGGTGCTGCGGGACGCCTCGGTCGCCGGGACGACGGTGCCCAGCGGAGTCCTGGAGGCGCTGCAGGAGCGGCGTGTGGTCGCCGACTCCCGGCCCGACGTGGTGGTCGCCGTCGAGCTGGAACGGGCTGTCGACGAGCTGTTGCAGCGCCGCATGCTGCACCGGTCGCGGGGCGGGTTCCAGTTCACCACCCCGCTGATGCGCGAGGCGGCGTACGCGGGCATCGGCAAGGCGGACCTGGCCGAGCGGCACGCCTACCTGGCCGCCTGGGCGGCGCCGGAGACGGTGGACCGGCCCGGCCACGACGGCGCGGTCCGGCTCAATCTGACCGGCGGCGAGCGGGACGCGTTCATCGCCACCCACGCCGAGCACGCGATCGAGCTGGCCGACGCGGTGCGGCTGCGCCCGGACGCCCCGGCCCGCGAGGTGGCCCCGCTCGGGGTCGCCGCGCTCGGCCGGATGGCGCGGCGCGCGCTGGCCGACATCGAGCCGGCCGCCGCCCTGGAGTACGCCGAACGCGCCACCACCCTGGCCCAGGGCGACCTGCCGCTGCCCGACCAGCTGGTGCACGCCCGTGCGCTGCTGCGCCTGGGCCGGGCCGAGGAGGCGCTGGCGTACGGGGAGAAGATCGCCGCCGCCTCCGCCGGGGAACCGGTCTGCCGGGCCGAGGCGATGATCGTGGTCGGCCGGGCCTACGAGGCGCTCGGCGACACCGGCCGGGCCGTCGCCGGGTGGCAGGAGGCTCTGGAGATCGCCACCGAGGCTCAGCTGCTACCGGAGCGGGCCAACGCGATGCGCCGCCTCGGCATGGCCGACTTCCTGTCCGGCAAGCTGAGCCAGGCGAGCAGCCGGTTCGCCGCGGCGTACCAGGTCACGCTCGCCGCCGGGGACCGGCACGGACAGGCCTGGGCGCTGCAGAACCTGGCCTGGGTGACCACCACCCGCGGCGACTTCGCCGGCACCGACGCGGTGCTCGGCCGGGCGGCCCGGCTCTTCGCCGAGCTCGGCGACCCGGTCGGGCGGTCGTGGCTGCGCGGCACCACGGCGTTCGCCCGGCTGCTGGCCGGCCGGTTGCAGGAGGCGCGCCGGTTGGCCCGGCTGTTCCTGCCGTTCGGCGATCGGGTCGGTGAGGGGTGGGCGGTCGGCACGCTGCGGGTCGTCGAGGCGTACGCGGCCGCCGAACTCGGTGATCTCGGCGCCGCCGACGGGCAGGCCCGCCGGGCGTACCGGGAGTTCCTCGAAGTGAACGACGACTGGGGTTGCGGGCTCGCGCTCGTCGTCCGCGGTGCGATCGCCCGCGGGCTGAACGAGCCGGAGCACGCCTACGACCTGCTCACCGACGCCCTGGGGTACGCCGACCGGACCGGGCACCCGCTGCTGCTCGGGATGGCCGGGACCCTGCGCGGCTTCGTGGCGCTGCAACGCGGCGACCTGGCGACCGCGGAGGCCGACGCGCGGCGGGTGATGACCGCTGTCGAGCCGCACAATCCGCTCGCCCCGGCACAGGTCGGCCCGCGGGTGCTGCTGGCCGAGGCGCGGATGCGGGCCGGGGACGCGGGGACCGCGATCGGGCTGCTGGCGCCGATCGCGAGCGACACGTCACAGCCGTCGCTGTTGTTCTCCCGGCGGCACGCGCTGGCGTCGTACGCCTCCGCCCTGCTCGCCGACGGCCGGGTGGAGTCGGCCCTGACCTGGATCGGCCGGGCCGGTGAGGCGTCCGCGGAGGACGTCCGCAGCGGGGTGATCTCGGCGATGGTCCGGGCCCGGGTTCTGGCCGCCGCGGACCGGTGCGAGGAGGCCCGCGCCTCGGCGGAGGAGGCGGTCCGGCTGGCCTATTCGACCGAGCAGGCGAGCGAGCGGACGGCCGCCGAGGAGCTGCGGGACACCCTCTCGGTGACCGTCGTGGAGGAAACTGTCGCCTACGCGTCTGACGTGCCCGGATGATCTCCGCAGCGGCTGGCGTATTTTCTATCTCGTGACGGAGACTCCGCCTGGCGCCCTACCCGTACCATACGTGCCGGGCATGTCCGGTTTGTCGGTTATGGCCCGTGGTGGATATGCCACCGTCTATCGGGCCACGCAGGACTCCGTCGGCCGCGAGGTCGCCATCAAGGTCGAGAATCGAACCCTCGACAACGCCCGTGACCAGGCGCGATTCCTGCGCGAGGCGCGGGCTGCCGGGCGCATGTCGTCGCATCCGCACGTGGTCGACCTGTTCGACGTGGGCGTGACGGTCGATCAGCATCCCTACCTGATCATGGAACTCTGCGACGGGTCGTACCTGGATCGGATGCGTGTGTCCCCGCTCACCGCGGCCGAGACCCGGGACGTCGGCATCAAGATCGCGGACGCGCTGGTGCACTCGCACGCCAACGGCGTCCTGCACCGCGACGTGAAGCCGGCGAACATTCTCTACTCCGAGTTCAACACGGCCGTCCTCGCCGACTTCGGCCTGGCCGTGCTCGGCGAGATGCGCGACTCCTCGGTGACCCTCGAGGTGCTCACGCCCGCCTATGCGCCGCCGGAGATGTTCCGCCACGACAGCCCGTCCGGCGCCGCCGACGTCTACGCGCTCTGCGCGAGTCTCTACGCGGTGATGAACGGCCGCCCGCCGCGCTGGGACTCCAACCGCAGCCCCAGCATCCTCACCCTGATGGACCTCTTCAACCACCCGATCCCGGACCTTCCGGGCGTGCCGCGGCAGCTCACCGATGTGCTGCGCTACGGCATGAACAACGACCCGGCGTCCCGGCCCACTGCCGAGGAACTGCGCGACCTGCTCAACAACCTGCACCTGGACCCGAGCCAGCCGCAGCCGCCACCGACGGTCTACCGCACCGCGCGGGTCAACCACGTGCCCCCGCCACGGCCGCGCCCGATCCCGCCGAGCACACCCACGCTCGACGAGACCCCGACCGTCCACAACAGCCCGAACCGCAAGAACTTCTTCCAGAAATGGTTCTTCGGGGGCTGAAAACCCTGATGTGGTACGGGTTGCCGGCCGCCGTCGCCGGATCCCGCCCGTCCGGTGACTCGCGGCGGCCACGGCAGGCGTCGCCTCACGACCGTCCCCCGGTGCGGGTCATGCATGCCCGCCGCGGTCATGGGGGTAGCGGTGACCATCGCCTTCGGCCCGGTGGCCGCGCTGCGGCCCGAACCGGCGGCCACCTCGCGCGGGAGCCACGGGACGATCGGATCCGGCGGAGGGCGGTCGTTGACCCGTACCGCGAAAGGGCCGAAAAAAGAGGCGGACCGGGAGTGACCCGGCCCGCCTCTCTCACCGATCAGCTTGCTTTGACGGTGAAGTTGCCGCTGATGCCGGTGGCGTTCTGGGTGCCGCCGGCGACGACGACCCGCAGTGTCCAGGTGCCGCGGGTGAAGGCGCGGGAGAACGAGTACGCGCCGTTGGAGTACATCCTGGTGGTGGCCAGGTCGACCCAGCGGCCGCCGACCGCGTGTTGCAGGGTGACCAGGGTGCCGGCACGCACGGGGCGGCCCGAACCGCCGATCGTGATCTTCTGGCCCGCCTTCGGGGTGGCGGTGGCGGGCTTGGCGGAGACGGCGTAGCGGACCGCGATCCACGGGGCCGGGGAGGTGGCCGGCCAGATGCCGGCGCGGCCGTCGAAACGCAGCCGGTAGGCGGTCGTGACCGTGGGGCGGACCGAGGCCTGCCAGGCCCCGTTGGAGTACAGCTGGACCGAGCTCACCCGAACCCAGGTGCTGCTGCCGGCGGCGAGTTGCTCCAGCGTTGCGGTGGTGTTGGCGATCGGCGAGGAACCCTGGAGGACCTTGCCGCTGAGCGTGACCGCCTGACCGTCGGTGATCACCGTCGCCGACAGACTCAGCGAGGCGGTGGCCGGGGCGATCGTGACGGTCTTCGCCGCTCCGTCACCGGCCTTGCTCGTCGCGTGCACGCTGAAGGTGTAGGTCTGCCGGGGGTCGAGCCCGGAGACGGTGTGCGTCTGGGCGCTGGCCTTGAGCTTGGTCTCGGTGCCCGGGGTGACCCGGACGACGTAACCGGTTCGCGTCGAGGTTCCGGCCTGGGAGGTCGGCGGCTCCCAGGCCAGGGTCGCGACGCCGGCGCCTTCGGGGATGACGGTGAGGTTGTTCGGCTCAGCCGGCAGACCGGCCGGGAGGATCTCCCACTGGATCGAGCCGGAGACCTGGTTGCCGTCAGGGTCGGTGCCGGTCAGCACCGTGGTTCCGGAGCCGGCCTTCGTCGGGATGCCGGTGATGCTGGCGACGTAGAGGCCGCTACCGGGGACCGGCTTCGGAACCGACAGGTCGAGGCCCTCCGGCAGGCCGGTCGCGGTCACCTTGAACGCATCCCACGGCTGATCGTCGATGTCCGGTTCCTCGGTGAACGTCGCACCGAAACCGCGGAAGACGGGCGTCTCCACGTATCCCGTCATGGTCGGGGCGATCAGCTTCATCACCGGCGGACCCTTGACGACCCAGAGCAGGTAGTCGTAGTCGCTGTTGCCGTCGGGATCGGTCACGGTGATCTTGCTCAGTGGCCGTCCCCGGATAATGGGCGTACCGCTGATCAGGCCGTTCGCGTCGATCGTCACGCCGGCGGGCAGCCCGGTGGCGCTGAAGGTCAGCTGCTGCTTCTGCGGGTCGGTGGCGGCGGCCTGAATCCGAACCGGTTTGCCGATCTCGGCGGCGGGCGAGCTGTCCGGGAACGGCAGCATCGACGGCGTGCCGTAGGGCAGCTGCGTGCCGTCCAGACCGACGGCGCGCCAGGCAACGTCGACGGTGTTCCGCTCGACGCTGTCGGCGCCGTAGAGGTCAGCGGCCGCGCTCAGGGTGGCTTCCCGGGCGTTGGCGTAGTTGGAGTTGGAGACCATGTAGAGGGTGAGCGCGCGGTACCAGATCCGGGCGGCCTTGTCGTTGCCGATGCCCACCACCGGTGCGGCGTTGCCGCAGGGCTTGCTGTCGCCCCAGGCCGAGGCGCCGCTGCCGACGGCCAGGTTGTAGAAGAACTTGTTGCCGATGCCGGACGAGTAGTGCACGTCCAGGTCCTTGGTGGTCGGCGTCCAGCACGAGACGGACTTGCCGTCCTTGCTGGGTTCGTCCATCCAGCGGGACGGGGTGCCGTCGAGCCGGGTCTTCTCACTGATCGTGTAGTCCGGCTTGTCGGCCGGATTGGCGGCGGAGAACTCGACCAGAGTGCCGAAGATGTCGCTGCTGGACTCGTTGAGGCCACCGGACTCGCCGGAGTACACGAAGTCGGCGGTGGCGTCGGTGAGCCCGTGTGCCATCTCGTGCGCGACGATGTCGATGGGCGTATAGGGGTTGCGGGTGGCCGGGTCGCCGTCACCGAACGCCATGCACCTGCAGGTGCCGCTCCACCAGGCGTTGTTCTGCTTCACGAACTCGTGGACGTAGGCGGTCGTGCCCTTGCCGTCGTTGAACAGACCCGAGCGGCCGAACGTCTCCTGGAGGTAGTCCCAGGTCTTCGCCATGCTGTAGAGCACGTCGACGCCGTCGGTGGCGCGATCGAGGCGGGTGCCGTCGCCCCACGCGTTGTCCGCGTCGGTGAGCTCGGCGGACGCCCCGATCTGCGAGTAGTAGTCGTTGTTGAGCGCGTCGCGGACGGTGTTGCCGCCACGATCCGGGTCGGTCAGCGTGTAGACGCCGTCCGCCCGCTTCGTGGTGTTCAACTCGACGTCCCCGACGTGCAGGCCCTTACCGGTGCCCTTCTCCCCGGTGTGCACGGTCTCGTAGGAGAGCCGGACCTTCCCGGTCGTCGCGTCGACGACGACCACCTTTTCGGCGCCGGTGATCTCCCAGGCGAGCGCGGGCTTGCCGTCGAGAGCGTCGACGACCAGTCGAGCCTCGACCTTGCCGCGGAGCCCGGCGGTCTTGATCGCCTGTTGCCGGCTGATCTTCGCCGTCGCCGGGACGTCGATCACCTGGTCCTGAGCCACCGTCGCGCTCCGGAAGTTGCCGGACGCGTCGGAGTGGACCACGAAGTCCCCGCCGAGCACCGGCAGTCCCTGGTGGGTGCGGTGGAACCGGACGTGCTGCTCACCGCTCGGATCCACGGTGGTGTCGACCGGCCGGAACACGTCCTCGGGCGCGGACTTGACCGCCGCGCTGTTGCGGCGCACCTCGGTCTGCGCCTTCTCGGCCGCGGCAGGTGCCTTCTTCCCCGGCGCCGGTGACGCCGGAGTCCCGCTCGACGCGGTCTTCGCGGCTGCCGGCTGCTCCTGTGCGAGCCGCGCGGTGCTGTCGTCGTTGTCTTCGGCGATCGCGCAGCCGCCACCGGTGAGAACCAGTGTGGCGGCGAGCGCGATCAGGGTACGGCGATGCCGTACTGCCATGCGTCTGTCCCCCGTCAGTAATCGATGACGGTGGAACGATACCGGTTCGTTTACTCCGGATCGAGCACGGCCAGCAATTCACCGGTGTCCACTTCGGCCCCCGGCTGCACCGGCAGCGAGGAGACCACCCCCGCGGACGGCGCGTGCACCGGATGCTCTAGCTTCATCGCCTCCAGGGTGAGCAGCAGCTCACCAGCGCGAACACGCTGGCCGGGCACCACCAGGACGCGCCGGACGGCGCCCGGCAGCGGGGCGATCAGCGAACTCTCCGCGGCCTCCGGCGCCGGCAGCGGGAACCGGGAGATCTCCCGCAACGCGACCGACCCCTCTGGACTGTCGACATAGGAGACGTCGCCGACCCGGTGCACGTGGACGGCGAGCCGGATGCCCTGCACGTTGAGGACCACCCGGCCGCTGCCGGCCTGGACCACCACCACCGGCGGGTGCTCGTCGGCGACCGGGGCCTGCCCGAGACCGGCCAGATCGAGCTCCTCGGGATCGATCGCCCGCACCCACCAGCCGGCCAGCTCACCCTGGCGGTTCATGCGGTAACCGACCTCGACCGGGCCGGTGGGGCCGTCGTACACCGCGGACTGCGAACCGGACGGGACGTTGCGCCAGCCGGACGGCAGCGAGCTCAGCACCGGCGCGGCGGCCCGCCGGGCGGCGGCCCCGGCCAGCGCGGCGGCCAGGCAGGACAACCGGACCGCGTCGACCGAGGAGAGCAGCGGGGCGAACACCTCCGGATGCCGGTCCAGGAAGCCGGTGTCCACGTCGCCGGCCCGGAACGCGTGGTGCCGCAGCACCCGGACCAGCAGGTCCCGGTTCGAGACGACACCGTGCAGATGGGTACGGGCCAGCGCCGACGCCAGCATCCGGGCGGCCTCCTGGCGGCTCGGCGCCCACGCGATCAGCTTCGCCAGCATCGGGTCGTGGTGCATGCCGATCACCGAGCCGTCCGAGACCCCGGCGTCCAGGCGCAGGCCCGGCTGTGGGAGCGGGCGGAACTCACCGGCGATGTCCGGCACCGCGAACCGGTGCAGGGTCCCGGCCGCCGGCAGCCACGCGTACGCCGGGTCCTCGGCGCAGATCCGCACCTCGATGGCGTGCCCGCGGATCGGCGGCGGGCCGGGCATCGGCACGCTGCCGCCCTCGGCCACCAGCAGCTGCAACCGGACCAGGTCGTAGCCGGAGACGCACTCGGTCACCGCGTGGTCGGCCTGGAGGGTCGGGGTCAGCTCGAGGAACCAGAAGTCGCCCCGGGAGTCGAGCAGGAACTCGACCGCTCCCGCACCGACATAGCCGAGCGCCCGGACCGCGATGATCGCGGCCCGGCACAGGTCCTCGCGCAGGGCCGGGTTCACCGCCGGGGACGGGGTCTCCTCGACGATCTTCTGGTACCGGCGCTGCACCGAGCACTCCCGCTCACCGAACGGGATCACCGCGCCCTGCGCGTCGGCCAGGATCGGCACCTCGATGTGCCGGACGTTGCTCACGTACGGCTCGCAGAACACGTCCCCGCCGACCTCACGCCGGGTCGAGGCGACCGCCTCGGCGAGCGTCCCGGCGTCCCGGACCACCCGCATGCCGGTGCCGCCGCTGCCGGCCGCCGGTTTGATCAGCACCGGGAAACCGGGCACCTGGTCCGGATCGGTGAACGTCGGCAGGACCGGCACCCGCGCCTCGGCGACCAGCTTCTTCGTCTCGATCTTGTCGGCCAGGGTGCGCAGGGTCGGCGGTGGCGGGCCGACCCAGATCAGGCCCGCGTCCACCACCGCCTGCGCGAACCGGGAGTTCTCGGCGAGCACGCCGATCCCCGGGTGCACGGCGTTCGCCCCGGCCCGCTGGGCGGCCGCGATCAGGGCATCGGCCTGCAGATACGTGGCCGACGGGGTGTTGCCGGGCAGGTGGACCGCATAGTCGGCCTCGATCACGTGCGGCGCATCGGTGTCGGCGTCGGAATAGACGGCGACGGTCTCGATGCCGACCAGCCTGCAGGTGGCGAACACCCGGCGGGCGACCTCTCCACGGTCGGCCACCAGAAGTCGTCGGATCACTGGTCTACCTTTCAAGATCGGAACACGCCGACGTGTCCGGCGCCCTCCACAGCCGCGCTGTGCGCCGCGGAGAGGCAGAGGCCGAGGACAGTACGGGTGTCGCGGGGGTCGATGACGCCGTCGTCGGCTCTGCTCGCGCCGGCCGAGGGCCAGCTGAAACGGAACCGGGCTTCGTCGGTGCGCTCGGCGACGACGTCGCCGACGGTGAGGAGCAGGTGCGGCACGGTGGACCGGCTGATCGCGTGCGCCATCGGGGCGTCGTGCCGGGTGTCGTGCTCCTCGTCGGCAGGTGTCCCGATGTGCCGCAGGAAGAGGACCGGGGTGGCCGTCGCGTTCGCCAGGTGCAGGAAGTGCACCACCTTCTGCGCCTCGACGGCCGAGCACGACCGGTTCGGTACGGCGAGCACGCCGAGCGGATACCCGTGCAGCTCACCCCAGCCGGCCGGGATGCCGGCGGCGTGACCGGGCTTGAACTCGTCGAAGTCGCTGTCGTCGAGAACCCGGGCGAACACCTCGCGCGGGTCGAACACGGCCGGGTCGGCGGCGGCCAGGGTGAGCAGGTCCTCCGCCTCGTGGCGGGGCGGGAGCGGGCGGGTGGTCCGCGGCGGCGGGCCCTGCTTGCGCCAGTTCAGCCGGCGCACGCACTGCCGGGCCAGCCGCAACCCGTCCCGTTCGTCCTCGGCGAGCTGATCGGCGGGCCCGTCCGGGCCGGCCGGCACCACCGGGGTGGCGCGCACCTCGACGCCGGCGGGACCGTTTATCGGCTGCGGGTGGATGGTCAGAACCTTGGCGTGACCGCGTACCCGGATCGTGTAGTCGGAGAGAGCCGGCAGGTAGGAGGCGTCGCCGGTGGTGGCGCCGAACACGACACAGATCGACGGGACCCGGTCCGGCGGGAACAGGCCGCCGGAGGTGCCGTTGTCACCGGCCGACTCGACCAGGTGGACCATCGGGAGCCGGTTGACCGAGGCGATCGTGGTGGCCCGCCGGATCTTCTCGGCGGTGTACGGGTTGACCGCACCCTCTTCCACGGTCGGATCGTTCGCCACGACAACACACTCGACACCCTCGACCACGCCGATCCCGGTGACCACGCTGGCGCCCACCGGATACTGCGAGCCGCGGGCGGCGACCGGGCACAGCTCCAGGAACGGGCTGTCCTGGTCGAGGAGCATCTCGATACGTTCCCGGGGCAGCAGTTTGCCGCGGGCGTGGTGGCGGGTCACGTACTTCTCGCCGCCGCCGGCCCGCGCCTCCTCGAGGGCGGATTCCAGGTCGGCGAGGCGTTCCAGGGTGGTGCTGCGACCCTCCAGATAGGCGGGATCGCGCGGGTCGAGCGCGGTGTCGAGCACGGTCATCCCGCCACACCCCTGCCTGCCTTCAATGCCGCGCCCTTCCCTGTCCACGCCGGTGCCTCTCGGCCACCTCGGTAACGAGTGGCCGTGCGGATGCGACACGGACAGGTGTAACGGCACGATTAAGGGGCCGTCGGTGAAGACGGCCCCTTATAAGTGGCGGGTCAGACGCGGGCGCGGCGAGCGAGGCGCTCCGGGTCCAGGATGATCACGCTCTTGCCGTCCAGGCGGAGCCAGGCGCGCGACGCGAAGTCGGCGAGCGCCTTGTTGACCGTCTCCCGGGACGCGCCGACCAGCTGGGCCAGTTCCTCCTGGGTGAGGTCGTGGGTCACCCGAAGGACACCGCCGTCGCGGGTGCCGAAGCGGCCCGCCATCTGCAGCAGGTTCTTCGCCACCCGGCCGGGGACGTCGGTGAAGATCAGGTCGGCGAGCGCGTCGTTGGTGCGGCGCAGGCGGCGGGCCAGCACGCGCAGCAACTGCTCGGCGATCTCCGGCCGGTTGTTCAGCCAGGGGCGCAGCGACGACTTCTTCAGCCGGGCCAGGCGGCTGTCGGTCACCGCGGTGGCGGTGGCCGTCCGCGGGCCGGGGTCGAACAGGGAGAGCTCGCCGAGCATGTCGGACGGGCCCATGATGGAGACGAGGTTCTGCCGGCCGTCAGCGGCTCGGCGCCCGAGCTTGATCTTTCCGGACAGAACGATATACAGGCTGTCGCCGGCCTCGCCCTCGTTGAAGACGACGTCGCCCTTGCGGACTTCGATCGTGTCCATCTCTTTGGCGAGCGCCTCAGCGGCTTCCGGGTCTACACCCTGAAAGATTCCGCTCCGGGCCAGTACCTCATCCATCGCCGCACCTTTCGAAAACGCGCAACGTCTGCGCTCGATCAGTCTAGGCGCACGCGGGCGGGAAACGGGCGGCCACCCCTTGATCCAGATACTGGACGGTAACAAGATTGCCATCTCCGCCGGTGACAATTCGGCGGTCCGGTCACATCAGGACGGTCCTTTCGTCTGTCGATCCGCTTGCGCGCCGACGGTATCGTCCGCGTCGATGAATCTGCACCCCCTGTCCCACCGTAAGAAGCGGCCTGTTCTCGCCGTCACTATTGCCGCCTCTGTGCTGGTTGGATCCGGTTTGGGGGGATGTGGCCTGGTTGGTTCCGACGACCAGCCGGTCTGGAACTCCCCGGCCGCCACCGGCAAACCGGCCGCCACCACCAGCGGCGGTCCCGTCCAGGAGTCCGCCCCGGTCGAGTCGATCAGCCTGTCCGCCACCGGCGACATCATCATGGGCGACGCACCGAACAAGCTGCCCGCCCGCGACGGTGACGGCTTCTTCGACTCGGTGGCGTCCAGCCTCGAGTCCGACCTGGTGATGGGTAATCTGGAGCAGCCGCTCACCGGCGACACCGGCACCTCCAAGTGCGGCACGCCGAAACGGCCCAACTGCTTCGCCTTCCGGTCCCCGCCGAAATACGCGGAGCACCTCAAGGAGGCCGGGTTCCAGCTGCTGAACACGGCGAACAACCACTCCAAGGACTACGGCGCCCAGGGTTACCGGAACACGGTCGAGGCGCTGGAGGCCGCCGGGCTGGAGCACACCGGCGCCGAGGACCAGATCACCGTGGTCGACGTGAAAGGCGTCAAGGTCGCCGTGATCGGCTTCTCGCCGTACGCCGGCGCCAACAACCTCAACGACCTGGACGCCGCCGCGGCGATCGTGACGAAGGCCGAGGGCCAGGCGGACCTGGTCGTGGTGCAGGTGCACATGGGCGCCGAGGGCTCCGACAAGTCGCACGTGAAGCCGGGCAACGAGCTCTACTTCGGGGAGAACCGTGGCAACCCGATCAAGTTCAGCCGGACGGTGATCGACGCCGGCGCCGACCTGGTCGTCGGGCACGGGCCGCACATCCTCCGGGGCATGGAGTTCTACCAGGGCAGACTGATCGCCTACAGCCTGGGCAACTTCGCCGGCGGCGGCCGCACCCTGTCGCGTACCGGCGACCTGAAGTACTCGGGCGTCCTGCATGTGTCGCTCACCAAGGACGGCCGGTTCGCCGGCGGCAAGTTCGTCTCCACCTACCTCGACGACGTCGGGGTGCCGACCCGGGACAAGACGAACGAGCGCGGTCGCAAGATGGTCGCCGAGCTGTCCGAGGCCGACTTCGGCGCGACCGCGGCGGTGATCGGGGCGGACGGGAGCATCAAGGCGCCGGCGTGACCGACGTACTCTTTACCGGTGACCCGACCGCGCGCCGCGACCCTCTCGCCCCAGCGCTTCGCCGGTGAGACGGTCCTCGGCCGCAAACGCCGGGCCCGCCGGATGGCGCGGGTGCTCACCGAGACGCACCCCGACGCGCACTGCGAGCTCGACTTCAGCAATCCGCTCGAGCTGGCCGTCGCGACCATCCTCTCCGCGCAGACCACCGACGTCCGGGTCAACCAGGTCACGCCCGAGCTGTTCCGGCGCTACCGGTCGGCCGCCGACTACGCCGCGGCCGACCGCGCCGAGATGGAGGCGCTGCTCCGCCCCACCGGCTTCTTCCGGGCGAAGACGAACTCGCTGATCCGCCTCGGTCAGGAGCTGATCGAGCGGCACGACGGGCAGATCCCCGGCAAGCTGGACGACCTGGTGAAACTGCCCGGCATCGGGCGCAAGACCGCCAACGTGGTGCTGGGCAACGCGTTCGGCGTGCCGGGCATCACCGTCGACACCCACTTCCGGCGGCTGACCAACCGGTTCGGCTGGGTCGACGAGCAGGACGAGGTGAAGATCGAGTTCCTGGTCGCCGACCTGATCGAGAAACGCGACTGGACCATGCTGTCGCACCGGGTGATCTTCCACGGCCGGCGGGTCTGTCACGCTCGCACGCCCGCCTGTGGGGCGTGCACGCTGGCGAGCATGTGCCCGTCGTACGGCGCCGGCCCGACCGAGGCGGCCCCGGCGGCGAAACTCCTGAAGGGACCACGGGCGCGTGACCTGGCCGTGGCCGCGGGTGTCGACCCGGACCTGGTGCCCGCCGCCGCGGTGCCGATCCTGGAGGAGGACGCCGCGGCAGACGCTCCCGCGTCCGTCCCGGAGGAAGCATGAAGCGGCTGCTGGCGGCGATCGCCGCGGTCCTGCTGCTGTCGGGCTGCACGGCCGCCGTCGACCCGGACGAGCCGGAGATACCCTCCCCGTTCGCCTTGTGCGACGGCCTGACCACCGCCACTCCCGCCGCATCGGAGATACCCGACATCTCCCTGCGGTGCTTCACCGGCGGCGCCGACGTGCGGCTGCGTGACCTGCGCGGACCCGCGGTGATCAACCTGTGGGCGTCCTGGTGCGGCCCCTGTCGGGACGAGCTGCCGGTCATCCAGGGGCTGGCCGACCGGGCACAGGGCCGGTTCACCGTGATCGGGGTGAACACCGGCGACAGCCGGAACAAGGCCGCCAGCTTCGCCGCCGACCACGCTGTCACCTTTCCGACGCTCTTCGACCAGGACAAGCGCCTGCTCGGTGCGCTCCGGACGACGATGTTGCCGGCCACCGTGTTCATCGATGCCGACGGGAGGATGGACGTGCATCGTGCCGCCATGGATGTCGACCAGGTGATCGAACAGGTCAAGAAACACTTCGGCGTTACGGTGACCCGATGAGCGCGGGCGGGACGAGATGAGCCGGGGTGTGGTGCTGGAGCGGCCGGACGGGCTGCCGGATTGGTTCGACCCGCTGCTCACCCGGGTCGCCGTGTGCCGCACCGAGGATTTCACCACCCTGCGCGCCCCGATCGGCGGCGGCGGCCGGGCCAGCGCGGTCCTGGTGCTGCTCGGCGAGGACACTCCCGGGGAACCCGATCTGCTGATCCTGCAACGGGCCGCGACCATGCGGAACCATGCCGGCCAGCCCGCCTTCCCGGGCGGCGCCACCGACCCGGAGGACGCCGACGCGCCCGCCACCGCGCTGCGCGAGGCCAGCGAGGAGGTCGGCCTCGACCCGTCGTCGGCGGAGGTGCTGGCCCTGCTGCCGGACCTGTGGATCCCGGTCAGCGGCTTCGTGGTGACCCCCGTGCTGGCCTGGTGGCGCAAGCCCCATCCGGTGTACCCGCTGCAGGCGACCGAGGTCGCGCACGTCGCCCGGTTGCCGATCAGTGAACTCGCCGACCCGGAGAACCGTATCCGGGTGCGACATCCGAGCGGCTGGGTCGGGCCTGCGTTCCAGATCCGGGGGCTGCTCGTCTGGGGTTTCACGGCTGGGGTGATCTCGACGTTGCTGGACATGGCCGGGTGGTCGCGCCCGTGGGAGCCCGGACGGGTGGTGGAACTGCCCGGCGCCGCCGCGCCGGTCCCGGCCGCCCGTGGCGGTGCGCCCGACGAGGTGCTCCCGTGAGATGGCCCCCGACTTCTACGCTGAATGAGTGCCCGTGGTCGATATCTTCCTGATCGTGCTCATGGTGCTGTTCGCGATCAGCGGATATCGCCAGGGCTTCGTCATCGGCGCGCTGTCGCTCGGTGGCTTCTTCAGCGGTGTGCTGATCGGTCTCCAGTTGGGCCCGCTCATCGCCCGCCAGTCCGAGAACGGCACGGTCCGCCTGGTCGTCGCGCTCGGCGTCATCCTGGTGCTCGCGGTGCTGGGCCAGACCCTCGCCGGGTGGCTCGGCACCAACCTGCGGCAGAACATCGAGAGCCGTCCCCTGCAATACCTGGACGATGCCGGCGGCGCGCTCGTCTCGGTCGTCGCCGTGCTGTTCGCCGCCTGGCTGGTGGCGGTCCCGTTCGGTTCCACGCCGTTCCCGGCGATCAACGCGGCGGTCCGCGACAGCGCGATCCTCGGTGGAGTCGACGAGCTGGTCCCCGAGCAGGTGCAGGCGCTCTCCGCCGGGCTGCGCGACACCCTGGACACCAGCGGCTTCCCGGACGTCTTCGGCGGGCTGGCCCGCACCCAGGCCCGTGAGGTGGCCGCCCCCGACCCGGCTCTGGCCGGCTCCAGGGTGGTCAAGGAGTCGAAGAGCTCGGTGCTGAAGATCCTCGGTTCGGCGCCGAGCTGCTCCCGCCGCATCGAGGGCACCGGCTTCGTCTACGCCCGGGAGCGGGTGATGACCAACGCGCACGTGGTGGCCGGCACCGAGGAGGTGGTGGTGGAGAGCGGCGGCCGCGAGGTGACCGCCCAGGTCGTCGTCTACGACCCCAAGCGTGACCTCGCCGTCCTCTACGTGCCGGGCCTGAAGGCGCCGGTGATGCCCTTCGCCGCCAAGGAGGCCGGGACCGGCGCCAGCGCGATCGTCCTCGGCTATCCCCAGGACGGGCCGTACAACGCGCAGTCCGCCCGGATCCGCGAGGTCAGCGACATCCCCGGCCCCGACATCTACAAGTCCGGCGACGTGACCCGGGAGATCTACACGATCAAGTCGCTGGTCCGCAGCGGCAACTCGGGCGGCCCGCTGATCGCCCCGAACGGGGACGTCCTCGGCGTGATCTTCGCGGCCGCGGCCGACGATCGGAACGTCGGATTCGCCCTGACCGCCCAGGAGGCCGCCCCGGTCGCCAAGGCGGGCCTCACCAACAACGAGCGGGTGCGCACCGGCAAGTGCGCCTGACCGGCTCTCCGGGCCGCTGCAGGGGGTCAGCCGGTGGTGGCGTCTCCGGGCGGCTGAAGGGGTCAGCCGGTGGTGGCGTCTCCGGGCGGCTGAAGGGGTCAGCCGGTGGTGGCGT
>NZ_BOMZ01000035.1 GCF_016862455.1 Actinoplanes utahensis | reverse complement strand
CCGGTGGTGGCGTCTCCGGGCGGCTGAAGGGGTCAGCCGGTGGTGGCGTCTCCGGGCGGCTGAAGGGGTCAGCCGGTGGTGGCGTCTCCGGGGCCGCCGAAAGGGTCAGCCGGTGGTGGCGGCGAAGCGCCGGATGGTGATCGCGGCAGCGATCGCCGACAGCAGGAACAGCAGGAACGCCATCCAGCGGGCCATCGGCACCGCGGTCGCCGCGGGTTCCGGCCCGGGCGCGGCCCAGCCGCCGGTGTTGCCGCCCGGCACCTTCGCCGGGACACGGTCCGGCTGCACGCTCTCCGTCGGCGCCGACTGTGCCTGACCGGCGGCCGGCGCGCTGCCGAACCGGGCCACCCCCGGCGGCGGGGTGTTGTCGAGCGGGTTGGTCTCGATGTACGGCACATCCGCGGTGAGAGCCGCGACCGGGTCGATCTGGCCGAAGCCGAACTCGGCGTCCCGGCCCGGCTCGCCCCGGTCCTGCGCGGTCTTGATGATCCGGTTGACCACCTCGCCGGCCGGCATGTCCGGCCACCGGGACCGGATCAGCGCCGCGGTGGCCGACACCATGGGCGCCGCGAAGCTGGTGCCCTGGACCCGCCAGTAACCGTCCGGCCGGGCGCCGACCAGATCGGTCGCGGGCGCGGTCACCACGGTCTCCCGTCCGCGGATGGAGCCGCTCCACAGCCCTTCGCCGTCGCGTTGCATGCCGCCGACCGCGATCACGCCCGGCTCCCGCGCGGGGTACCACACGCCGACCTTCGACGTGGTCGTGGTGGAGGTGCCGGCCGCGTTGCCGGTACAGGCGACCACCACCACGTCCTTGGCGAAGGCGTAGTCGATGGCGGCGGCGAGCGCCGGGCTGGAACCGCTGCCGCCGAGCGACAGGTTCACCACCTTGGCGCCGTGGTCGACGGCCCAGCGCACGCCCTTGGCGACGATCAGGGCGTCGTCGTAGCGGTTCTCCTCGTCGAGCACCCGGATCGGCAGGATCCTGGCTCTGGGGGCGATGCCCACGACCCCGTTCTGGTCGTCGGCGCGACCGGCGATGATCGCGGACACCGTGGTGCCGTGGCCGACCGGGTCGGTGGTGCCGTCACCGTCGCCGCCGACCAGGTCGATGCCGGGGAGCACCTGGCCCTGCAGGTCGACGTGGCTCGCGTCGACCCCGGAGTCGACGACCGCGACCGTGACCCCGGCGCCCTCCGAGTAACCCCAGGCATCCGGCAGGGCGAGCGCTTGGAGATGCCACTGGTCGTTGCGGACCGAATCGCCGCTGAGGCTGATCGGCTCGGCGGGTGCGGCCGCGGCCGCCGTCGCCGGCGTCCCGATGGCGATCATGCCGGCCAGCGCGGCCGCTCCCACGGATGCCGCCCATCGCCGCCGGTCAGGCCCGGTCTGGATGCTCATACTGCTCACGGATGGCGTCGCCATTCTCCAGGCGGATCAGTCGATGCGGTCAGTCGATGGAGGGAGATTACTCCTGCCACCGGCGTGTCGCTGCGGTCTCGAGCCCCTAATCGCACCGGGTGTCTGTTCATTCTCCGCTAATGCTCGAAGGGCGGCTGATGCGCCAACTGGATCATGCGAACTCCCTCACGGCGAGTGACCAGGCGGCCGCGCCCCGGTGGCATCGGGATCGGTTTGACGTTGCCGACGAGCGCCCCCTCGTCCGGTGATCCGGACAGCACCAGACCGGCCGCCGAGTCGTTCTTCAGCTGCTGGAGGATCCCCCGGTACATCGACGAGCTGGCGCCCGCGGTCCGGCGGGTCACGATCAGGTGCAGGCCGATGTCCCGGGCGAAGGTCAGGTACTCCATCAGCGGCTCCAGCGGGTTGGTGGCTCCGCTGGACACCACGTCGTAGTCGTCGACCAGGATGAACAACTCCGGCCCGGACCACCACGAGCGGTCCCGCCGCTGCTGGACCGTGACACTCGGCCCGGGCTTGCGCTCGGCCATGTACGCCGCCACCGACCGCATCAGCTTCTCGGTGTGCCCGTGCTCCATGCCGTACCCGATCCGATGGTCGGACTCGGGCAGGTCGAGCAGGCTGTTCCGGTAGTCGACGAGCATGATCCGGGCCTGATCCGGGCGGAACCGGCTGGTCAGCGTGGTGGCGATGGACCGCAGCAACGACGTCTTGCCGGACTCCAGGTCGCCGTAGACCACCAGGTTCGGCTCGGTGGCGAAGTCGATCTCGACCGGCTTGAGGTCCGCCTCGTTGATGCCGATCGGGATGCGCAGGCCGTGACCGCGCTCGGCGTGCAGATCGGCGTACGGCACCAGCATGGGCAGCAGCCGCACCCGCGGGGCCGGCGCGCCGTCCCAGACCGCCGCGACCGCCTTGACCAGGCCGGCGGTGTCCCCGAGGGTGCTCACCTCGGGCCGGACCGTCAGCAGGTGCAGGCCCTTGTTCCGGTCGGTCGGGTGCTGGACCATGCCACGGCCGGGCTTGCCCTCCGGCACGTCCAGAGCGGCCCGGCGGCCCGCGACCGACTCGCTCGGGTCACCGAGCCGCAGCTCCAGCCGGGAACCGAACAGGTCGCGCACCGCGGCCCGGAAGTCCAGCCAGCGGGAGGTCGCGGCGACCAGATGGATGCCGTACGACAGACCACGGGTGGCCACGTCGGTCAGGATCGGCTCCAGCTCCTCGAACTCCTTGCGCAGCGTCCCCCACCCGTCGACCACGATGAACACGTCACCGAACGGGTCGTTGGCCGGCCGGCGGCTCCGGTACGACGCCATCGAGTCCACACCCAGATCGGCGAACCGGGCCTCCCGCTCGGTGAGCAGGGTGGTGATCTCGCCGACCGTACGCCGAACCCCCGCGGTGTCCAGACGCCCGAACACCCCGCCCACGTGCGGCAGATCCCGCAGCGTGCCGAGCGACCCGCCACCGAAGTCCAGGCAGTAGACCTGCACCTCGGCCGGGGTGTGGGTGAGCGCCAGCCCGCAGATCAGCGTCCGCAGCGCCGTCGACTTGCCGCTCAGCGTGCCGCCGACCACCGCCAGGTGACCGGCCGCCCCGGCCAGGTTCAGCCACATCACGTCCCGCAGCTGCTCCCGCGGCTTGTCGATGATCGCGATCGGCACCTGCAACCGGGCCCGGATCGACGGGTTGGTGAAGGTCAGGCCGCGGCCCGGGACCACGGCGACCGGGCCCACCAGCTCGTCCAGCATCGCCGACTCGTCCAGCGGGGGCAGCCACACCTGGTGCGCCGGCGGGCCCTGCCCGACCAGCTTCTCGATGACCACGTCGGCCAGCTTCGGCCCGTCCTCCTGCTCCGGCGCCGGCTGTGGCTCGGGCGCGGCGACCGGGGCCGCCACGTACCGCGTCGACCAGGCCTGCACCCGGGGACCGTCGTGCCGGGCCGACCCGCGGGAGCGCCCGGCCCGGCGGACCGTCCCGCCCACGTAGGCGGCCTTAAACCGGGACATCGGCTCGGTGCCGAACTTCAGATAGCCGTTACCGGGGGCCTTGGGCAGCTCGTACGCGTCCGGCACACCGAGCACCGCCCGGGACTCCAGCGCCGAGAACGTCCGCAGACCGATCCGGTACGACAGGTGCGTGTCCAGACCCCGCAGCCGGCCGTCCTCGAGCCGCTGGCTGGCCAGCAGCAGGTGCACGCCGAGCGACCGGCCGAGCCGCCCGATCTGCAGGAAGATCTCGATGAAGTCCTGCTTCTCCTTGAGCATCTCGGTGAACTCGTCACAGACGATGAACAGCGTCGGCAGCGGGGCCAGCGGGGCGCCGCCGGCCCGGGCCCGCTCGTAGTCGTACAGGCTGGCGTAGTTGCCCGCCTTGGCCAGCAGCTCCTGCCGCCGCGACATCTCACCCTCGAGCGCGTCGGCCATCCGGTCCACCAGCGGCAGCGCGTTCTCCAGGTTGGTGACCACGGCCGCGGTGTGCGGCAGCTGATCCATCGACGCGAAGGCCGCGCCGCCCTTGAAGTCGATCAGGATGAAGTTGAGCTGCTCCGACGAGTGGGTCGCGGCGAGCGCCAGCACCAGGGTCCGCAGCAGCTCCGACTTACCCGAACCGGTCGCGCCGATGAGCAGGCCGTGCGGGCCCATGCCGTCCTGCGCCGACTCTTTGATGTCCAACTCGACCGGCAGCCCGTCGGAGCTCACCCCGATCGGCACCCGCAGCCGGTCCCGGTCCGGCCGGGCCGGCCAGCCGTGCGTCACCGAGAAGTTCTCCACGTCGCCGATGCCGAGCAGCTCGGGCAGGCCCGCCTCGGTCTGGGTCGGCGTCCCGCTGACCGGGTCGACCGTGGTGGCCAGCCGCAGCGGCGCCAGCCGCCGGGCCACCGCCTCGGCCTCCGCGACGGTCAGGCCGTCGGCCCGGCCCGCCTCGCTCTCGTGATCCATCGTCCAGGTGCCGAGCACCCCGTCCGCCCGCACCTGCAGGACCAGCGTCGACCGGTCCAGCAGCCGGGGTGGGACGGTGTCCAGGTCGAGCACGGTCAGCCCGTCCAGCGCGTCGTCGAGCCGGGTGTTGGCCGGCTCCGCGCCGTCGATGACGACCAGCACGTGCGGGGTGCTGCCGGCGCTCTCACCGGGATGGAACCGGGGCCGGTTGCCCAGCACGTCCTCGAGCATCCGGGCCAGCTCCAGCTCGTCCTCGGCGACCAGCCGGACCGCGCCGAGCGCGTCGGTGCGGGACGGGTGCCGAGCGTGCGGCAGCCACTTGACCCACTCCCAGTGCGCCCGGGCGTCCTGCCCCGCGCAGACCGCGATCACCAGGTCCTCCGGGGCGTGGAAGACCGCCAGCTGGGTCAGCACCGCGCGGACCAGCGCACGCGGCCCCTCCGCGCCGGGCGCCTCACCACGCAGGAAGATCCGGGAGAAGCCGCGCAGCGACATCGCCACCGGCAGATCGGGAACCACCGAATACGCGTCCAGGAACCGGCGCAGGGCGCCCGCGGTCATCGGCTCCAGCTCGTCCAGCGGCCGGGTCACCGGTGGGATCAGCGGGGTGGCGAGCGTCTGCGGGCCGAGGCCGACACGAACCACACCGAAGTCCGGATCGG
The DNA here is from genome assembly GCF_016862455.1 of Actinoplanes utahensis. GTDB lineage: Bacteria > Actinomycetota > Actinomycetes > Mycobacteriales > Micromonosporaceae > Actinoplanes > Actinoplanes utahensis. The sequence goes on along the minus strand of NZ_BOMZ01000035.1, from coordinate 155,062 downwards.
CCGCGCGCCGCTCCCACACCCGGTGGCTGTCCACGGTGGACCAGAGCCGCTCCGGATCGGGGTGCCGGTAGATCAGGCCGGTCCGCTGCAGCCGCGCCGTCTCCCGGACCCGCTTGCGCAGCGAGGCGAGATGGCGCAGGTACTCCCGGCGGGCGGCCATCATCTCGGCCTTGCGCGGGCCGCCCGAGGCGCCGAACGAGGTCACCAGCATGGCCAGCGAGGAGATCCCGAAAAGACCACCGATCACGTACGAGAAAGCGCCGCGCTGCCCCTGGCCCATCATCATCGCCATGGCCATCGTGCCGCCCAGCATCGGCAGCGCCATCAGCCACTGCTGCCAGCGGCCGGTCACCTGCTCCGGAATCTCCGGCGGCGCCTCCACCACCAACTGGTCGGACGGGATCTCCGGGGCAGGCCGACGGGCTGCCCGCTTGATCACCACGGTGCCCATCCCGCCTCCTGAAAAATGTCCGGCTCGGCAAGCCCCGCGGATCTCGGGACTTCACGACCGGCCCATGCTAGGTAAAGTTCCGTCGATCCCGCAGCCTCGCCCCCGCCGGATGTGGACAACACCCGGGTCCAGGTTGTGGACGGACGGAAGGATTTATTGGTGAGCGTCGGTCTGGCCCGCGTGACTATCAGCGCGCCGCAACGTCGGGTCGACGTGGCCCTGCCCGAACAGGTGCCCCTGGCCGAGTTGCTGCCGGAGGTGCTGCGTTACGCCGGCGAGGGTCTCGCCGACGAGGGCGAGCGCCACGGCGGGTGGGTGCTGCGGCGTGGCGACGGCCTTCTGCTGGCCACCGGCCAGGGCTTACACCCCCAGGGGGTACGCGACGGCGAGGTGCTCCACCTCGTTCCCGCCGGAGAGGCGTGGCCCGAACTCGAATACGACGACGTGGTCGAGGCGATCGCCGAGGGCGCCCGTCGTCGCGGCGGCGTGTGGACCCCCGCCGCCAGCCGTACCGCGACCCTGGCCGCCGCCGCCGTGCCGCTCGCGCTCGGGCTGCCGGCCCTGCTCTCGACCGGCGCGAAAGGCCACTATCCGGGCTTCGCCGGTCTCGCCGTTGCGATCCTTCTCACCCTGGTCGCCACGGTCGCGTCCCGCGCGTTCGGTGACGGCCGCGCCGGTGTCGCCCTCGGCGGCTACGCGCTGCCCTACGCCTTCGCCGGCGGCGCCACCCTGATCACCTCCTACGGCGACGACGGCGTGCTGGCGCCGGTGCGCTGGCTGGGCGGGCCGGAGCTGCTCGCCGGCTCGGTCGCGATCCTGCTGGTCTCGGCGATCGCCGGGGCCGGTGTGGCGGCCGGGGCCCGGATCTTCACCGCCGGCGTCACGGTCGGTCTGCTGGGCGCGGTCGCCGCCGCCACCGGGCTGTTCACCGACGCGGCCGGCGGTGCCGCGGTGCTGATCTCGGTGCTGGTCTGCGGGATCGGGGTGCTGCCGCTGCTCGCGGTGCGGTTCGGGCGGACCCCGCTGCCCCCGGTCAGCCTGCCGCCCGGCACCGACACCCCGTCCAGCGGGGACGCCACCCGCCCGGCCGTCGACGCGGTGCGCAAACTGCCCGAGCGAGCCGCCGTCTTCGCCGCCGTGACCCGTACCGATGAACTGCTCGCCGGCATGCTGCTGGGCTGGGCCGTGCTGGCCGTCGGCGCGTTCGCGGTGCTCGCCACCGACGGCTCGCTGGCGTCCCGAATCCTGATCGCCGTCAGCGGGGCCGCGCTGCTGCTGCGCTCGCGTCTGTTCGTCACCCGCCGCCACCGGGCGCCGGTGCTCGCCGCCGGACTGGCCGGCGGCGCCGCCCTCGGCGCCGACCTGCTCACCGGCGCGGGCGGTGCGCTGCCCGCGGTGATCGCGGGCGCGTTGGTGATCGCCCTGCTCACGGTTCTTGCCGGAGCGCGGTACGCGGACAAGCCGCCCTCGCCCTACCTCGGCCGTGCCGCCGACATCATGGACGCGCTGATCGTCGTCTCGGTCATCCCGGTCGCCTGCGCGGTGACCGGTCTCTACAGCGCCGTCTCGGGCATCGGCTGATCCAGGATCCTGTGACCTATCTCTCCTTCGGGCGAGTCCGCAAACGACCGCACCTGCGAGGCGTGAGCCCCGCAGGTGCGGTCGTCAGCGGTTCGCTTTTCGGTTCGCTCTCGGTCTCGCTGCCGGCTTCGCCTCGGCTTCGATCCGCCTCGGTCTCGCCAGAACGTGCGCTCAGTGCTCGTGCTCTCCCTCGGCCTGCGCGGCCTCTTCACGCTTGAACGAGGCACGGATCTCGGCCTCCGCCTCGATCCGGCCGGTCCAGGTCGCGCCCTCGACCGACTTGCCCGGCTCCAGGTCCTTGTAGACCTGGAAGAAGTGCTGGATCTCCAGCCGGTCGAACTCGCCCAGGTGGTGGATGTCGCGCAGGTGCTCCTGGCGCGGGTCCTCGAACGGCACGCAGATGACCTTGTCGTCGCGGCCCTTCTCGTCGGTCATCCGGTACATGCCGATCGCGCGGGCGCGAACCAGACAGCCGGGGAAGGTCGGCTCCTGAATCAGCACCAGGGCGTCCAGCGGGTCGCCGTCCTGGCCCAGGGTGCCCTCGATGAAGCCGTAGTCCGCGGGATACTGTGTCGCGGTGAAGAGGGTCCGGTCCAGCCGGATACGTCCGGTCTTGTGGTCCACCTCGTACTTGTTGCGCTGCCCCTTGGGGATCTCAACCAGAACGTCGAAATCCATTATTCGCTCCCCTTTTGCTTGCCCGCTGGAATAGACCGGTCCGCCGGGCAGGGAAGTGGGGCTTGGAAGCAGGGCCCGCAGGATCCGCGCGCGACGGTGTGCCGGATGTCGCTAGTCTCCCCTAAGTCTGACGCCACGGGCGAGGAGGGGCGTGTGACGAGGCAAGATTCACATGACGGTCCGAAGGAACACGGCGTGTCGAGTTCGCAACCCGGCACGGAAAAGGGTAAGTCGGCCATGCAGTCGTCGGCCGCATCTTCCGCGTACCCTCACAATCCGGTCATCCCGGAATCCGCACCCCCGGGTGACCCGCGGCTGCCGTTCCCCTGGCAGGCGGACGATCCCGCATCTCCACCGTCGGGCGTCCCCTCCGGTGGATCGCCCCAACCCACGTCCGCGTCTTCACCGGCGCAGCCGAGCGCGAGGACGGTCGAGCCCAACCCGGATTCCAGCCCGGCCCCGCCGTCGGTCGGCCAGCCCTCCGCCGGCCGCCCCATTCCGGCATCGGCCCCACCTGCCTCGGTGCCCCCGGCGGCTTCGCAGGGATCTCAGCCCTCGCCTTCCACGCCTCCCACCCGGCCGGACAGCTTGGCGACCGCGCCCTCTCCGGTCGGCCCCAAGCGCGGGGGCATGCCGGTCACCGGTGGCAGGCCGGTCACGCCGACAGCCCAGGGACAGGCCGCTTCGACCACAGGCAAACCCTCGGTGCCCGGAAACGATCAATCGGGAGCGAGCCGTCCGTCCACGTCGCCGGGCCAGCCGATCACGCCGCGATTCGCCCCCGCTCCGCCCGAAGCTTCCGGACAGGCGCCGCCCGCCGGCCCCACCCTGCCAGGTTCCTCCGCTGGGCAGAGCCGTCCGGTGCCGCCGACGCCCTCAGGCGCCCCGCGGACTGCTGGAGCCGGTCAGGACCCGGGTTCTCAGCAGTTCGGACCTGGCCAGGCATCCGTCCCGCCCGAATCCGGACCGGGTGCCGGCCGAGCTGTGCCGACGTCCGGAGAGGTCGTGCAGACCTCCGCTCCTGGAAAGGGAGACGGCTCTCGTGGGCCGAGCGCTGCCGGGCCGAACGCCGCACAGCCGAAAAATCCGCAGGTGACAGCTCCGAACCAGGGCAGCGCCTCGTCGTCTGCCTCCGGCCAATCGGCCCCGCGTCCGCCGGCTCCACGCCAGGCCCCGGCTTCCGGCCAGCCGGCTGGGGAGGCTCCTGCCGCCGGGCAACCGAGTACGCAGGTTCCAACTACCGGACGACAGGGTGGGCAGGCTCCTGCTGCCGGCCAACCGAGTACGCAGATTCCCACTACCGGACGACAGGATGGGCAGGTTCCGATCGGCGGGCAGCAGAATGTGCAAGCTCATGCGGCTGGGCAGGCCGGGGGGCGTGCCGCTGTTCCGCAGCAGAGCGGAGCGCATGCGCCCGTTCCAGGCCGGCCTGAAACGCATCTTCCCGATCAGGGGCATGCGGCTGTTCCAGAGCAGCAGCCTGTTGTCGGGCGGTCGGCTCCGCCGAGGCAGAACGCCGGTGTGGGGCGCGTGAGCATGCCGGGCGCAGACGAGCAAGCCACGTCGATTGCTGTGGGCGATTCCGGCGAAACGAAGTCATCGGGCCGTACCACCGCGCAGCCGGAACCGTTCCCGGGCCATGCCGGTGGACGACCCGCGGAAGCACCTCGATTCGGTGTTCCGGCTTCGGACCAGACGCTGCCGACTTTCGCTGGTCCCTCCGGCGGCCCCGGAGCGGCAGTTCGCGCCGATGTTCCGGCCGGTGACTACCCGCCGAGCGGTCCGGGACCGATCGGGAACTGGCCGGGAACGCATCTCGGCCAGCCCTCCGCGCGCGGTTCTCAACCGGCTGGGCCTTCCGACCCGACCGGCGTACCGATGGCTGCTTCCGACGCGGCTCGTCCTTCCGACAGCGGTGATGCATCCGACGCGGCTCGTCCTTCCGATGCCGGTCGCCCGGCCGGTGGCGGCCCCAGCGCTGATCCGAGTCGATCGGCAGACCCGGACCGCACTGCCAACTTGGGGGTGGTGTCCGGCCGCTCGCCTGATGCCGGGGCGGACCCCGATCGAACGGCCAACTTCGGCACTGTTCAACGCCGTGCGGCCGACCGTGGCGCGGACCGGGGTCACCAGGGCGACGCGGGAGCGGACCCTGACCGCACCACGAACTTCGGGGCGGTACCCGATCGCCCGGCTGGCGCCGGGGCGGCGCCAGCTCGTTCGGCTGATGCCGGGGTGGGCCCGGATCGAACGGCCGATTTCGGGACCGTTCCCCACCGTGCGGCCGATCGCGGCACGGACCCAGGCCGCCAAGGCAGCACGGGAGCGGACCCTGATCGCACCGCGAACTTCGGGGCGGGTCCCGACCGGACGGCCAACCTCGGGGCTCTCTCGGACCGGGCTGGTGGTTTCGGGGCGCCTGCGGGAACCGTGAGCGGCACCGCTGGGTCGGCCGGGGTTCCTGTCGCCGGTTCGGCGTCGGGTGGGGGGCGCCCTGCTGATCGAGGACAGGCCGCGAGCAGTGGCGGTGGTTCCGGGGCGGCTGCCGGCCGTACCCCCGATCAGAACCCTGCCGCCAACCTGGACCGGACCGCAGACCTCGGCCGCGCGGCCGACCCGGACCGGACGGCCGTTCTGGGGAAGTCCGCGAGCGGCCGCCCGCCCGGAAGACCGTCGGCGGGCAGCAACTCAGCCGGAGGACCGGCTACGGGTAGTGCGTCGGTCGGTGGGTCGGCTACGGGTAGTGCGTCGGTCGGCGGCTCGGCTACGGGTATCGCGTCGGCGGGGAAGGCTGCGCTGGGACCGCTGGGGATGGCCAGGGCTGGACAGCTGGGCGGGCCCGGAGCTGTACAGACGGGTTCGGAGCCGAGGGACGGCGGCTCGTCGGGACGGGCGTCGGTGCCGGTCGGCGCCGCGCGCGCGGCGGTTCCGCAGGCGCCTCCGGCGGCTCCGGTGGCGCGGCCCGGGACTGCCGAACCTCCGGTGGAGGTGGGAACGCGTCGGAAGACCCGTACCAAGGTGGTCTCCGCAGTCGTGGTCTTGATCTTGTTGGCGATGGTCGCGGTGGTGGGCGTCGTGGTCCGCCCGGGACCGGTCGACGGCTGGCTGGACGCGCTGAGCGGGAAACCCGACGCGACGCCGACACCTGCCGCGACCACGCCGGAGCCGACCCCGACGCCGGTTCTGGCGGCCGCGGGATCGGATGGTTCCGCGCCTGACCCGGCGACCGTCAAGAAGGCACTGGATCCGCTGGTGGGCGCGGCCGCGCTCGGCACGACGGTGCACATCCAGGTGGTCGACGTGGCAAGCGACACGGTTCTCTACGAGCGCAACGCCGACAGGATGAACACCCCGGCCTCGACGACGAAGGTGCTGACCGCGGCGACCGTGCTGGCCGCCCGTGGCCCGGCGCACCGGTTGGAGACGCGGGTGGTGGCCGGCAGCAGGCCGGGCGAGGTGGTGATCATCGGCGGTGGTGACGCCTCGCTGGCGGTGGAGGAGGACGACAAGGACCTCTTCCCGGGCGCGGCCCGCCTGGACGATCTGGCGGCGCAGGTGAAGAAGGCGCTGGGCGGTACCAAGGCGACCCGGGTGGTCGTCGACACCTCGCTGTTCAAGGGGCCGGAGACGGCGAACGGCTGGAGCGCCTGGGACGTCTCGCCGGGTGGGCAGGTGGCCCGGATCCAGTCGCTGATGACGAACGCGGGCCGGGTCGAGCCGGTGCACAACGAGTTCGGCGGGGATCCGCGGTACTCGGATCCGGCGCTGTCGGCCGGGAAGCTGTTCGCCGAGATGATCGGCGTGTCCGGTACCGCGGTGAGGAAGGGCACGGCCCCGGCCGCCGGGAACGCCGCGACCCCGGCCGCGTCGGCGCCCGCGGGGACGGCGTGGACACCGGGTGCGGAGCTCGGCAAGGTGCAGTCGCCGCCGCTGGTGCAGATCGTCGACTGGATGCTGCAGCAGAGCGACAACGTGCTGGCTGAGGCGCTGGCGCGGCAGGTGGCGCTGGCGGCCGGCCAGGAGGCGAGTTTCGCCGGTGCGGCCGCGGCGATGAACGCCAAGCTGACCGAGTTGGGCCTGCCCGGCGACCAGGCCCGGCTGAACGACGCCAGCGGGCTCTCCAACCGGAACGGCATCACCCCGGATCTGCTGGTCGAGACGTTGAAGCTGGCGGCCGGCGGTCAGCACCCGGAGCTCAGCAACATCTTCAATGGGCTGCCGGTGGCGGGCTGGTCGGGGACCCTGGAGACACGGTTCGCGACGCCGAGCGCCAACGAGACCGCGCAGGGCATCGTCCGGGCCAAGACCGGCTCGCTGAGCGGGGTGAACACGCTGGCCGGGGTGCTGGTCACCAAGGAGCGGCAGGTGCTCGCCTTCGCGATCATGGCGAAGGGCGGGGCGGACTCGATCACCGCCCGGCAGGCCCTGGACAAGATCGCTGCTCGGCTGGTGGCCTGCGGCTGCTGAGCCCGCACTCCGGGGTTTCACCTGAGTGTGGGCTGGAGCCGCGCGGGTACGGTGGGCTGCATGGCGCAGTTCGTTGACTGGGATCTGGCCGCCGCGACCGCGGGCGCGCTGTCGAAATCGGGGCCCGCGGTGACCTACGAGGAGGCCACCCAGGTGGTCTCCGAGTTGCGGGCGCTGACCGATGAGGCGGCCGGGCACGTGGCCGCCTACACCGGCTTGAGTTCGCAGGTGGAGGTGCCACCGGTCCGTGTCGTCGACCGCCGCGACTGGGCGAAGGTGAACATCGCCGGTCTGCAGCGCGTCATCGGCCCGCTGGTGTCCCGGCTCTCCGGTGACAAGGAGCCGAGCCCGTGGGCCGACGCGATCGGCTCCCGGGTGACCGGGGTGCAGGCCGGCACGGTGCTGGCTTATCTCTCCGGCCGTGTCCTGGGGCAGTACGAGGTGTTCTCCAGCGAGCCCGGACAGCTGCTGCTGAACGCGCCGAACATCGTCGAGGTCGAGCGCAAGATCGATGCCGACCCGCGGGATTTCCGGCTCTGGGTCTGCCTGCACGAGGTGACCCACCGCACCCAGTTCACCGCCGTCCCCTGGATGCGCGGCTATTTCCTCGGTGAGGTGCAGGCGTTCGTCGACGCCTCGCAGGGTGGGGAGCACGTTCTGGAGCGGCTGCGCCGCGGGGTGGCGACGCTGTCCGACGCTCTGCGTGACGAGGAGAGCCGCGTCTCGGTGCTGGACATCGTGCAGACGCCCGCCCAGCGTGCCGTGCTGGACCGGCTGACCGCCCTGATGACCCTGCTCGAGGGGCACGCCGAGTTCGTGATGGACGGGGTCGGCCCCGAGGTGATCCCGTCGGTCGAGTCGATCCGGGCCAAGTTCAACCGGCGCCGCGAGGGCGGTAACCCGCTGGAGAAGGCGGTGCGCCGGGTTCTCGGCATCGAGGTCAAGATGCGGCAGTACGCGGAGGGCCGCAAGTTCGTCCACGGCGTGCACGAGCGGGTCGGCATGGACGGCTTCAACAAGATCTTCGAGTCTCCGCTGACCCTGCCGCGCCTGGACGAGCTCGGTGACCCGGACGCCTGGGTGACGAGGGTGCACCACTGACCATGGCCAAGATCCCGCCGCCGGTGGCGGCAGTGCGCATGGCGGTGCGCCGGGGTCTGGCCGATCTGCCCGAGGACGCCCTGGTGCTGGTGGCGTGTTCGGGCGGGGCTGACTCGCTGGCACTGGCCTCCGCGGCCCGGTTCTCCGGCCGCCGGGTGGGGCTGGTCACCGTCGACCACGGTCTGCAGGAGGGTTCCGAGCGGCGTGCCCGTTCGGTGGCCGCGTGGGCCCGGGATGCCGGGTTCGACCCGGTCCGCATCGAGACGGTCTCGGTCGCCGGGCTGCCCGGTGGTCCCGAGGCGGCCGCCCGCACGGCCCGTTACGCGGCTCTCGCCTCGGCTGCCACGGAGCTCGGGGCGTCCGCGGTGGTGCTCGGCCACACCCGGGACGATCAGGCGGAGACGGTGCTGCTGGCGCTGGCCCGTGGCGGCGGCCCGCGCGGGCTGTCCGGGATGCCGTGGCGGCGTGGGATGTTCCGCCGGCCGCTGCTGGACGTGGCCCGGGCCGACACCCGTAAGGCGTGTGCCGCGCTGGGCCTGGCGCCCTGGGAGGATCCGCACAACACCGATCCGGCGTACGCCCGATCCCGCGTCCGTGCCTCGGTCCTGCCGGTGCTCGTCGACGCGCTCGGCACCGGTGTTCTGGCCAACCTGTCCCGCACGGCCACGCTGGTGGCCGCCGACAACGCGGCCCTGGACGAGTTGTCCGCCGCCGCCCTGGAGTCGGTCCGTTCGGCGGCCGGGCTGTCGGTGCCGGCGCTGGCCGGGCTGTTGCCGGCGATCCGCAGCCGGGTGCTGCACCGTTGGGCGCGTGAGCTGGGCGCTCCGGGCGGCGCTCTGGCCTTCGGGCATGTGACAACGCTGGAGGCCCTGGTGTCCGGTTGGCGGGGTCAGGGGCCGGCTCATCTGCCGGGTGGGATCCTGGTGGCCCGCCGATCGGATGACCTCGTACGAGTGGATCCGGCCTTTATCAGTTGAGCTTTCCGGTTCGGAATCCGGCCCCGTTCGCCGAACGGTAACTTCCATGCGGCAGGCTTAGTGCCATGGCTGATGGCTCTTGGTACGACGCCGACATCGACCACGTGATCATCTCGGAGCAACAGATCCGGGACAAGATCGACGAACTTGCCAAGCAGGTGTCCGCGGACCACGCTGACGCCGAGGACGGCATCCTCTTGGTCTGTGTGCTGAAGGGCGCGGTCATGTTCATGGCCGATTTCGCCCGTTCGCTGGGCCGGCACGGTCCCTCGACCGAGATGGAGTTCATGGCCGTCTCGTCGTACGGGCAGGGGACGACCTCCTCGGGCGTGGTGCGGATCCTGAAGGATCTGGACCGGGACATCGCCGGCCGGCACGTGCTCGTCGTCGAGGACATCGTGGATTCCGGACTGACCCTCTCCTGGCTGATGAAGTACCTGGAGTCGCGGGGGCCCGCGAGCGTCGAGGTGGTGGCGCTGTTCCGCAAGCCGGACGCGGTCAAGGTGCAGGTTCCGGTGCGTTACGTGGGCTTCGACATCCCGAACGAGTTCGTGGTCGGTTACGGCCTGGACTTCGCCGAGCGGTACCGGGAAGTGCCGTACGTCGGTGTTCTCAAGCCTGAGGTGTACGCCCGTAGCTGAACCGCTTTCTCAGCGTGTTCTCAGTATTGGTTCATTATGTGCGTTTTTGCACCTGTACCGCCGAGATTTAACGGCCCGTACGCGTAGTTCGCCCTGCGGGCTCACGGGTTCGTAAGCGGCACCTACGGTGTACGGTCGAGTGACCGATGGCGTGGTGTCACGAGCGCTGGAGGGGCTGGGACCCGGTTCATCGCCCGAAAAGGGGGGTAACGGTTCCCGGCAGCCGCCGGTGGGCGGTTGACGTTGAGGTGACCAGGACGCCGATCAGGAGGGTCCGGGCGCTTGGCGCCCGACAACAGTATGGAACGTACGCGTTTCTTCCGCCGCCCGGTGGTCTGGATCATTCTGGTGATCATCGGCGTAGTCGCGCTGAGCTCAGTCTTCACCAGTGGTCCGAGCTACCAGAGGGTAGACACTTCACTCGCGCTTGACCGTCTGAACCAGCCCGGTATCGAGAAGGTCGTCCAGAAGGACAAGGAGCAGACGCTCCAGATCGATCTCGCGAACGCCGAGCAGTTCGGTGACAACAAGGCGACCAAACAGATCGAGACCCAGTACCCGTACGAGCTCACCGATGAGATCTGGGCTCAGGTCGACCAGGCCAAGAAGCAGAACCGGATCTCCGGCACGGTCGATGCCACCGTCTCCGGTGACAACATCCTGCTGAGCATCCTGATCAACCTGCTGCCGATCGCGATCCTCGTGGTCCTCCTGCTGCTGTTCATGTCGCAGATGCAGGGTGGCGGGTCGCGGGTGCTCAACTTCGGCAAGTCCAAGGCGAAGATGATCACCAAGGACACGCCGAAGACGACGTTCGCCGACGTGGCGGGCTCGGACGAGGCGGTCGAGGAGCTCCAGGAGATCAAGGACTTCCTGCAGAACCCGACCAAGTACCAGGCGCTCGGCGCGAAGATCCCGAAGGGTGTCCTGCTCTTCGGCTCTCCGGGTACCGGCAAGACGCTGCTGGCCCGCGCCGTCGCCGGCGAGGCCGGGGTGCCGTTCTACTCCATCTCCGGTTCCGACTTCGTCGAGATGTTCGTCGGTGTCGGCGCCAGCCGGGTCCGCGACCTCTTCGAGCAGGCCAAGTCGAACGCTCCGGCGATCGTCTTCGTCGACGAGATCGACGCGGTCGGCCGGCACCGTGGCGCCGGCATGGGCGGTGGCCACGACGAGCGCGAGCAGACGCTCAACCAGCTGCTCGTCGAGATGGACGGCTTCGACACCAAGGGCGGCGTGATCCTGATCGCGGCCACCAACCGGCCCGACATCCTCGACCCGGCGCTGCTGCGCCCGGGCCGTTTCGACCGGCAGATCCCGGTGGACAACCCGGACATGGAAGGCCGCAAGGCGATCCTGCGGGTGCACGCCAAGGGCAAGCCGTTCACGCCCGACGTCGACCTCGACTCGGTGGCCCGCCGCACGCCCGGCTTCTCCGGCGCCGACCTGGCCAACGTGATCAACGAGGCCGCGCTGCTGACCGCGCGTAACGAGAAGCGCGCGATCTCCAACGAGTTCCTCGAAGAGGCGATCGACCGGGTCATCGCCGGCCCGGAGCGCAAGACCCGGGCGATGAGCGACAAGGAAAAGAAGATCACCGCGTACCACGAGGGTGGACACGCGCTGGTCGCCTACGCCCTGCCGCACTCCGCCCCGGTGCACAAGGTGACGATCCTGCCGCGTGGCCGATCGCTGGGCCACACGCTGGTGCTGCCGACCGAGGACAAGTACACCCAGACCCGCGCCGAGATGATCGACACCTTGGCGTACGCGCTGGGTGGCCGGGCCGCCGAGGAGCTCGTCTTCCACGAGCCCACCACCGGCGCCGGCAACGACATCGAGAAGGCGACCGGCCTGGCCAAGGCCATGGTCACGCAGTACGGCATGAGCTCCAAGCTGGGCGCCGTGAAGTACGGCAGCACCGGTGACGAGCCGTTCATGGGCCGCAGCATGGGGCACGAGAAGTCGTACTCGGACGCCGTCGCCGCCGACATCGACGCCGAGGTCCGCGCGCTGATCGAGCTCGCCCACGACGAAGCGTGGGAGATCCTCGTCGAATACCGCGACGTGCTCGACAACATGGTGCTTGAGTTGATGGAGAAGGAGACCATCACTCAGGACGACATGAACCGGATCTGCGCCCGGGTGGCCAAGCGCCCGCCGATGTCGCCTTTCAACGGCTTCGGCAAGCGGCTCCCCTCCGAGGCGCCGCCGGTCCTCACCCCCGCCGAGCGTGACAAGCTCAAGGCGCAGGCCGAGGCGGACGGGCAGATCGCGGTCGGGCACAACCCGAACGCGAACGGTGCGGAAGGCAGCAACTTCAATCAGTAAGTCAGACGAACTCGACTACCTCGCCGCCCGGCTGGTCGACGGCAAGCTCACCGGTACCCCGGTCGAGCAGGCCGTCGACCTCGGGCGGATCGAGAAAGCGGTCCGGGAGATCCTCATCGCCGTCGGCGAGGACCCGGACCGCGACGGCCTGGTCCGCACCCCGGCCCGGGTCGCACGGGCCTACGCGGAGCTGTTCGCCGGCCTTCGCGTCGACCCGGCCACCGTGCTCACCACCAGCTTCGAAGCCGACCACGAGGAACTCGTCCTGGTCCGCGACATCGAGTTGCAGAGCATGTGCGAGCACCACCTGCTGCCGTTCAAGGGCGTGGCGCACATCGGCTACATCCCCGGCACCGACGGGCGCATCACCGGCCTGTCGAAACTGGCCCGGCTCGTCGAGGTCTTCGCCCGCCGCCCGCAGGTCCAGGAGCGGCTCACCTCACAGATCGCCGACCTGCTGATGGCGCAGCTCGGCGCCCGCGGCGCGATAGTCGTCCTGGAGTGCGAGCACCTCTGCATGGAGATGCGCGGCATCCGCAAGGCCGGCGCCCGCACGGTCACCTCCGCCGTCCGCGGCGGCTTCCAGACCGACGGGAAGGTCCGCGCCGAGGCGATGGCGTTGATAAACGCCCGCTAGACGTCAGCTCCGGCCGGCTGCCGGTGCTGTCCCGCGAGCTGCGAGACGGCACCGACAGCCGGCCGGAGCTTTTTCAGATCATGCTGCGGAACTGGTTCGCCGAGTCGACAGCCGCATGAGTGAGCTGCACCGCCTCGTCCAACCGGGTCCGCGCCTGCTCCAGATGCGCGATCGCGGCGGCCGCCGCCGGATGGAACGAACCCACCGCCGTCACCCGCATCCGCGCCAGCGCCTGATCGAGCTCGTTGGCGGCGGCCTGGATCCCGGCGATGGTGCGCTGGGCGCCGTCCACCGTGGCCGCCACGTTGACCTTGACCTCTTCGACGTTCGCCATCGGGTCTCCCTCAGCTGAGAAGTTTCTCCAGGCCGGTCCACGCGCAAGTGAGAAGGACCGGCGTCAGGCAGACGATGAGGCCCGCCACCGGGGTACGGTCCGCCTTCGCGTCCTCGTCGCCGTAGACGAACCCGATCGTCGCCCAGCCCAGCCCGAACGCCAGCAGAGGCATGCCGAGCCCGCAGAGCAGCATCAGATTCGACGTCGAACCCGGCTCCGCCACCAGGAACAGCAGCACCTGCACCAGCAGCACCGCGATCGCGAACGGCCCGTACACCACCAGGTTGCGCGTCACCGGCCGATTCGGTCCGCCCGGACCGGGCCCGATGAAGGCGGCGTCCGCGGCGTCCGCGGTGGCCCTGGCCTCCCGCAGCGCCGCCAGCACGGCAGGCGGCCCACCGGCGACCCGCTCCATCGCGACGGCCTGATCGGCCGGCTGCGGCAGCAGTTCGCTCTCCGGGACCCGGAAGTCGCGGGTCAGCCTCGCCCGCTGCGGGGAGAGCCGGGCCCGTACCGAGGAGAGCTCCTGCCGGGCGGACGCCACCGTCGCCGCATGCTCGCCCGCCATCATGCTCGCCGCCCGGCGCACCGCGTCCAACTGCTGCGCGGCGGCCAGATAGTCGTCCCACGGTCCCGGCGCCGGCGGTCCGCCCTGCCCCGGGATGACTCCATGGTGTTCGGCCTGCTCGGTCACGGCTCGTCACGCTCCGCGGGATCGACAAAGGGCACCACCGTCACGGTGCGGTCGGTGTGCCGGTCGTGCAGCAGCGCCCGGTTCGCCCGGGGCTGCCAGTCCACCGGCCGGCCCAGCATCAGCGACACGTCGGACTGCGGCACGTTCAGGAACATCAGGCCGGCGACATCCTCCCGGCCCATGCTGCCGCCGATCTCCTCGCTGAACCGGCGCACGCCACGCCACCAGGACAGCAGGTGCGCCCCACGGCCCGGACCGTCGCGCAGCAGCTGCCGCAGACCGGTCAGCGTGCCCGCCGGGGCCGCGTCCATCCCGAACACCACCCGGTAGCCGGGCCGCTCCGGATCCAGCTCAGCGGCCAGCCCGGCGGCGTCGACGAGCTCCACGTCCTGCCGGCGCCCGATCTCGGCGGCCAGCGCGGCCGCCACCGCGTCGCCCTCGGCGACCAGTGAGGCGATCACGAACCGGGCCGTCCGTGGCGCGTGGCAGGCCGCCAAGCTCCGGGCCGCCGCGTCCAGCACCTCGGCGCCGACCGGCTGCGAGCCCAGGATCGCCAGGTGCCGGCCGGGCGACGAGTCGAGCGGGAAGGTCGCCGTCGACAGCGCCACGTCGATCACCCGGCCCACCAGCGCGGCCGGCCGGCCCAACCGGCCCGCCAGGGCCGCCCGATAGGTCGGGTCGTCGGCCAGATGCTGCTCCGCGTAACCGGCGAAGACCAGCGGCTGCTGCGCCTCCGGGTCGCGGGCGCCCCACAGCCGGTGCCGCAGGTCGCTCAGCAGCGTCTGGTCGGCGTGCGGGTCGGGGAACCGGACCACCCGCTCGTGCCCGCGGGTCGCCCCGCGCGGCCCGCCCAGACCGCCCGCCGTGTTCACCACCGCACTGCCGATCGGCAGGCCGGCTGCCGAATCGTTGGTGGGCTCCAGCACGTCACCGCCGCCGGGCAGCGCGATCCGCACCGGGAACTGGCCGAAGATCGAATCCCGTTTCGCGTAGAGCGCCTCCACGCCGAGCACGGTCTGACTGGCCAGGACCAGGTGGATACCGTACGACCGGCCCTTGCGTGCCAGCGACTCCAGCAGCGCCACCGCCTCGGCGGCCATCGGATCGTTGCCGGCGAGCAGCACCTGGAACTCGTCGATCACGCACAGGACGCGGGGCAGCGGACTGTCCCGCCCCTCCTCGGCCGCGACCGCCCGCAGATCGGCGAAACGCGACACACCGGCCCGCTTGTACGCCAGCGAACGGCGGCCCATCTCGGCATCGAGCTCACGCAGGACGGCCAGACCGTACTCCCGGTCGGACTCGACGCCGACGGCCCGCGCATGCGGCAGCCACGTCCGGTCCCGCTGAGTCGGGACGAACTCGGCGAACGACACGCCCTCCTTGAAGTCCAGCAGGTAGAGGGCCAGCTGATCAGGACCGTAGCGGGCGCCCAGCCCGTACAGCACGTTGATCAGGAAGGCGGTCTTGCCGCCGCCGGACCGCCCGCCCAACATCCAGTGCGGGGTCAGGTCGTTGAACCGCAGCACCAGAGGCACATCACCGTGATGCCCCACCACGGTCTCCACCCCGGCCGCCGCGTCCTGCGACCACAGCTCCTCGGCCGGCTCGGGCAGCAGATCGGCCAGCGTGACCCGGGACGCCTCGGCGGAGTCGGCGGCCAGCTCCCGGCAGACCGCGTCGATCAGGTGCGGCGGCGGATCCTCGTCGAGGAAGACCGGCGCGTTCAGCCACATCGTCTCCGGCGCCGCACCGAACGTGCCACCTGGCGGGTCGCCGACGATCGCGTACGGGTTTCGCACCGACAGGGCGGTCGTCCGCGGCAGCGGCGCCTGGGTCGTCTCCGCGGTCAGCGGAGGCGGCGGCCAGCCGGCCACGATCAGATGCAGGCCCGAATCCGGGCCCTGCTGGGCCAGCGCGGCGATCCGCCGCAACTCTTCGCCCTCGGTCATCTCCGGCAGGCTGGCGATCACCACGAGCAGGCTGCGGTCACGCTGGGCCCGCCGGCCCGAACTCGTCCCCGCCCGCGCCGGGCGCAGCCATTTCTCCGCCTCGGACAGCACGTCACGCAGGCCCTGCCGATCGGTGGCCGGCGGCGACATCAGCCCGGCGTCGGCCAGCTCCTCGAACGGCGCGAACACCGCGCCGCCGCCCACCCCGTCCACCGCCCGCACCAGCAGCGTCCCCGGCGGGGAAGCCGCCAGCAGCCGCAGCAGCAGCGACCGCAGCAGACCGAACACCCGCCGATCGGTCGCCGTCGCGTCGACTGTCAGATGGCCGGCGCCGAGCAGCGGCACCACCGCCGGGAACCGCACGTCGTCGAGCGGCTGCGCCAAACCCACCCGGACGAACCGCGGCGGCACCGTGCCACCGAGCGGCGCGACCGGCGACAAAGCGTCGAGGGTCGCACCAAGCCAGCCGGGCGCCAACTGGGCTGCCGCAGCCCGCAACCGGTCGGCGAGACGATGCTGCTCGCGAGGGTCGGCAGCGGCCGGCGCGAACGCCTCCAAAGCGACAGCGGCCGCATCCGCCGTCGCCACCGCCTGCCGGTGCAAAGCAGCGGCCTGCCGGACCCGCAGAGTCGAATCCGCCACTGCCGTCACCTCCTGTCCGCGGAATAAAACCTATCCCAGACCTGTGCGGTCGCCGCGTTGCGTCCCCGGTCCGACTTTCGTGCCGCATCCGTCCAATCTCGACCACATCGAGAACGCACCGTGTCGGTTTGAACTCGAAGCGTGCAACAGCGGTATTCGCACGCACAGGGATCCACACGATGGGAGGCCGAGGTGGACGTTCACCCCGAGCATGAACGATCCCCCCGGGAGACGGATTACATCGCCTCCACGGGTGAAGGCGCCGACGGGCTGGTCCGCATCGAACTCGACGGCGCCGGCCGCCTGTGGGACGTCGTCCTCGATCCACAGGTCACCGCACTGCCTGTGGACGAACTCCGTACCGCTCTCTTCGACGCGATCACCGAAGCCCAGACCGGCCTTCCCGCCCAGGGCGCCTTCGAGGCCGCGGTCACCGAGGCGACAAGCGCGGCGCAACGCCGCTTCGGCGAGATCTCCGAGGCCTTGCAGGATCTCTCACGGCAGGCGGGAGCGCGGCGATGACAAACCCGGCTGCGGTACGGCTCAAGCTCGACCCCGACTCGGTTGCAGCCTGCGGGCGTGCCCTGGCCGGGGTGGCGCAGCAGATGGCCGACGACGTGACGGCACTGGAATCCACGGTGGCCGGCCCGGACAACCCGTGGGGTGGTGACGAGAGCGGAAGCGTCTTCGCCCTGGCCTATCAAGGGGTGCTGGGGCACGCGCTGCAGGCGCTCGGATCGTACGTCCAGGAAATGGGGGAAGCCGCCCTCACCCTGACCGCCCAGGCCCGGGCCATCGCCGCCACCGACACCTTCTCCGCCGCCTCCCTCGCCTCTCCCGCCCTCACCTCCGAACCCGCCGCCTCCCTGGCCTCTCCCGCCCTCACCTCCGAACCCGCCGCCTCCCTGACCTCTCCCGTCCTCGCCTCCGACGGCTCGGAGTCCGCCGCTTCCCTGGCCGATCCTGCTCCTGCCGCCGCCACGTTCGACGGCTCCGATTCCGCTGCCGTGCCGGCCTTCCCGGGAGGCACGACATGACGATCGAACTGCCCGCGGAACTCACCGAGCCGCTGGAATGGATCGGTTTCACCTGGCCCCAGGCCGACGAGGACCGGCTGTACGCCGACGGCCGCGCCTGGATCGAACACGGCACCCGCCTGCGCCGCCACGCAGCCGTTGCCGACGCCGCCGCCCGCCGGGTGTGGCTGGAGAACGAAGGCGCCTCCGTCGAAGCCTTCGAACGCTGGTGGAACGGGCCAGACGGCCCCGGCCGGCACCTCGACGACGCCGCCACCGCCGTCGAACTGATCGGCGCCGGCCTGATCGCGATGGCCGCGGTCACCGTCGCCACCAAGACCGCCTACCTCGCCCAGCTGGCCCTGCTCGCCTTCCAGGTCGGCCAGGCCATCGCCACCGCCACCGTCACCGCCGGCGCCACCCTCACCGAGATCCCGATCTTCATCGGGGCCACCCGGATCGCCTGCCGCCAGATCCTGCACCGGGCTCTGCAGCAGGTCGAAGGCGAAATCGCCCAGATGTTCAAACAGGCCGCCGACCTGCTGCGCACCGCCGGCACCAAGACCGCCGCCCGCCACGCCGGCGACCTGGCCAAACACTTCGGCCAGAACTCCGAGTTCCACCGCCTGATGCGCGAAGTCGAAAAAGCCGACATCCGCAGCCCCACCAACGGCGCCAACTTCTACTCCGGCAAAACCGACGACAAGATCCCGATGCGGGTCTTCGCGGAGAAACACACCGACGGCGTCACCAGAGTGACGATCGAGCAGACACCCGGCGGACGCCGATTCGACGACATGCTGCTCTTCGAGGACGGGTCACCGATCCGGACCGGGCAGGCCGAGGACGTATGGAAACGACTCTCCGGAAGGTACGCCGAAGGGGCGCAAGGGGAGGTGACGGCGTGGTCGCACAATCCGCGCACCGACGGCATCTGGAACACGGTCGAACGGCCGGCCTTGGAACGGAACCCGGCAGTGACGAGAATCAACGTCATCGACCCGGACGCATGACAGGCAGGTGAGGGCGGAAAATGGGTGTTCACCAGATCAAGAGTCAGTCGGCGCGAACCGACACCGGGGTGACCCTGTCGAGCGTCGACCGGGAGACGATGCGGGCCGACTACCGCGGACGCCGCATGATCGTGCCGGTGGACCGGGGACTGCGAAGCTACGGGGTCTACCTGGGCCGGGTGCCGGTCTGGGACGACGGCGAGCCGATCACCGCCGAAGACCTTGCGGTCGTCAAGAACGGCATGGCAGAGGTTCTCAGGCACTGGGGCAAGGACACCGAGTTCGTCGTCCCGGACGGCGCGGACGGGTGAGGTCGATGCCGAATGGATGCTGAGAAGGGGCGGACTCCGGAGACGCTCGCAGCTCCTGATCATGGAAAACGCGTCGAACGAACTACTGTCGTACACATGGGACCGCAACCGCCTGAAACCGAAGCCGGCAGCCAGCCCGCGACGCCCCCACCCGGCGGCGGAAACTCGGCTGCTCCCGGACCGTCGGTGACTCTGCCGGGCAGCCGGCGGAGGCGCTTCCAGAGCCGTCGCGCTCGCCTTGTTTTGGCCCTCACCGGCGGCATCCTCACCATGCTGTGCCTCGGTGGCGTCGGCGCCTTCACCCTTCTCTACGACGAGGCCACCGCTATTCAGCGGACCGCCCCGGACGCCGTCGTGAACGAATTCCTAGGTGCCTACCTCAGGAATGAGGACGATGCTTCGGCCTCGCTATATCAGTGTGGTTCTGGTGGGGATTTCACCCAGATCGCTGCTTTCAGGAACGACACCCGTGACCGGGAGACGAGGTTCTCTACCGGTATATCGGTTGCCTGGTCGATCGTCGGAATGGAAGTATCTGGCACAACAGGTCATATCGACGTCAATGTTAATCGGACTCTGTCCAGCGGTGTCGGTCGGGACGGCAGCAAATGGAGGATCGCCGTCGTGGATCAGGACGGTTGGCGGGTGTGCGGAGCGATGAGGACGGCCTGATTCGCTATTCGACCCAGATCAGATGTGCGGGAACCTCGAGGGTTCGAGGTAATTTGCCACTCCACGCCCACCTGTACCAATCGAGCTCCTGAGCGACCCGCACAGCGACAGTGCCGTCTTCGCTCACGTGCGATTCGGTGACCGCACGCAGACCGCGTCGCTCTGCACCGTCGGCCATAATCTGCGTTACCCGGCGTCCGGTCAGGGAGTCGGCATCGATGGCGGCGACCGGCGGCCGCCGAGGTGGCTCGTCGAGTGAGACCAACTGGTTGACCTTCGCTCCAGGTGTGCTCGTCCCGGCGAATCCCAGTTCCTCGACCCAGACCCGTTCCACCGGAACCAGCGCCGCGAACACTTCGGTCCGTTCGGCCTCGGCCCGGTACCATTCCGCCTCGGGCATCACCGGAACGTAAGTCCGACTGCCCTGTACAACTTTCTCATCGGCCCGGAGATCGCCACGCCAGCCGAACCCGGGAAGCCCGACGAGAACACGGCGTCCGCGCAATTCGCCGGCCATCGTCGCAGGCGTCGGTACTATAGGGCGCGGCGACTCCAGCGCACTCTCGCTGCGGCCGCTGAACGGGTCGGGCATCATTCCGCCGCTCATTCTTCTCTACCCAGCGGTGCACCCGTCTTCTGCATGAACTGAACCGGGTCCACCGCGCCATGGCGCGATCGGTCGTTGTTGAGATGCACCTCGAAGTGCAGGTGGGGGCCGGACGAGTTGCCGCTGCTGCCAACCCGGCCGATCATCTCACCGGCGGCGACCTGCTGGTTCTCGCGCACGAGCGGTCGTTGCACCAGGTGACAGTAACGCGTCATGACGTTGCCCGCATGGATGATCTCCACCATCCACCCGCAGCCGCCCTTACCCGGGTAGCCGTCCACATTGCAGGTCTGCCGCCCCCGGAAGTCCTCGTCGCATTTCACCATCGACACCACACCGCTTGCGGCTGCGAGGATCGGCCGGTGCTTCTCGACGCTCAGGTCGACACCCTGATGAGTGGGACGTGATGCGGTGCGGAAACCGGAGCCGACCGGCGCCTTGAGCGGGACGGTCCATCCGGATGCCGCGACCTTCCCCGCGGATGCGCATTCCATGCTCAGCGAGTCGCCCACCGCGTTGGCGGCGCCGTCTGCCAACTGGTTGACGATCTGGGTGGCTATCGGCTCGTGCTTTGCGTACGCGTCGGGATAAGCGCTGATCTGCACCTTCTGCGCGGCCCGGGTCAGCGGAAGCTTGTCCCAGCCCTTGATCGTCCTCAGCTTCTGGTAGAACTTGGTGCTCGAGTACACCGGGTCCCGTACCTGCGCCGGGGTACCCCATCCGGAACTGGGCCGCTGCTGGAACATGCCTTGCGAGTCGTGGTCGTTCTTCTTGCCGAGGTGACCGAGATTGGTGAGCTGTGACTCCTGCATCGCGGTAGCCACGGCGATCACCCAGGCTCGCGGCGGCATCTTCAGGCTCTTGCCCACATTGATGATGATGGCCGCGTTGCGGATCTGCTCCGCACTGTATTGCTGGATTCGCGGCAACTCGGCGTCCGGATCAACCGGGCCACCCTGACCGCAGTTGAACGAGGTGCTGATGAGTTGTTCGCCCTCGTCGTCAGCCCTGTTCAGCAAGAGGACGGTGACGCCGCCGCAGCAGCACAGAAGCAGTAGCGAGACGACGGAGGCGACCAGGACGACGATCTTCCGAGGACGCGACATGCTCACGCCGGCTCCCAGTCGATGCCGTCGACCAGCCATTTGCCGTCGGGCGCCACGAGCCGAAGAACGAGTTCGCCGGAATCCATCGTGACGTTCGCGTTGACCAGAGTGGAGTTGATCGTGACCAGGGTCGGCCTTCCGACCACCCGTTCTGCCGGCACCCCGGCAGGATCGACATCGTGCAACTGGTCAGCGAGGCTCTTGGTCGCATTGGGCTGGAGCCGGCTCAGCCACTTCTTGGCGGTGATGCCGTCGTTGCCCACCCAGGCCGACGCGAACGCGTAGGCCACCGCCTCCGGCTGCGCTCCTCCGGGGCTGGTCCGAGGAGTCGGCGGCGGCTCGGACGAGAGCACACTGTCGTCATCCGAGGGATCAATGCTGATCGCGGGTATCGGCTTGCTGTTGCCCAGAGGCGGGTCTGTTCGCCCGTCGGAGAAGAGCCGCCCGATGCCGACCACCGCCAAGACGATGGCGCCGATGACGAGGGCGATACCCCAGCGGGAGCGAAAAATTCCGTTAAGGCCGCGTTCGATCAATCGAGGCATCGCTCACCGAGCCTCAGAACGTACCCGCGGGCTGGCCGGCTCCTCGACGGTCGAGCGAGTCTCCGGCCGATAGATCGAATACGACGCAGGCCGTTCCGCGACGTCCGGCTCCACCCAATCGGAACTGGTGCGTGCACGTGCCGGGGCGTGACGGTCCGGCCGCGGCCGCGGCGGCGCAGTCGGCGAATCGTCGTCCGTGCCGCTGATCTCCTTGCCGTCCGGCCGAGTCGGCGAGCCGGCAGGAAGGAGATTTGTGTTCGGAGTGCGGGATGTAGCAGCGTGTGCGGGATCCTCCAGCCGAGCCTCCGGACGAAGGTTCCGTTGTTCCAAAGGCCGGTTGCCCCTGCCGAACACCGGTTGTTGAATATTTCCGTCCTCGGCGGCGTCAAGCCGGGATGCCTCACGCATGTCTCGGAAGAATCGACGATGCCAAGACCCACCAGTAGCGATAGCGGCTGCACCGTCCTTACCGCCGAGTTGTGTGATCCGGCGGTAAGGACGCAGAAGCAACCAGCCGACGACGCCGCACAAGCCCACCAGAACCACCTGCAACCAGCCCGCCAGGCTGCCGGTGTTCATGATCAGATCTACGGCGAACAGATAGATGGCTGCGCCGGTGCCGAAGATGGCGATGTTGAACAGTGCGGCAACGACGGCGTTCCCCAGCCGTCGGATGCCTCCACTCGCGGGCCGCAGGAGACCGATGGTGCCCAGGATGGGTGCTGCAATGACAGCCCATCGGAACACTAGGAAGCCAAGTAGGACAAGGAGTGACGCGGTGATATCGAACAGCCCATACATGAAAGCGGCGAGCATCGCGATGAACCCGGCGCCGATTCGTTCCATTCCTTTGGCGCCCTGAAGGTATTCGTACGCCTCGGGGTCCTCGGACTTGATCTGCTCCGCGACCTTCATCCACTGCTTATTCTTAAGGTCTAAGGTGCCGTCCCGTGTCGCCGGGAACTGGCGAATCTGTTGCACTTCTTCCCACTTCAGAGAACGTGCGTCGTACAGCGCTTCGCCGTACTTCTTAGCCGTCACGCTGTCTGCGGAACCGAGAATGCCGCGCAGCCAGTTCCGATAGAGCAAGGTCTCGGTTGCGGTGTCGCTGGCCCGCACCGCAGGAGGGCGCTTATCGGCGCATGCATCGGGTCCGAGCGGACACTCCCCGGCCTGCTGTTTGGGCTGCGGTCCCACGGCGTCGTGGACTACTCCGAGCGAACTGATGAGGGTCTGGTCAGCCATCTTCGCGGATTGCACCGGCCATGCGGCGATCGCTGTGACGACGACCATGATGAAGATTGCCCAACCCGCTGTAGTCGTCGCCGCACCCATCTCCGCCTGACGCGACCGCCAGAGCAGGTAGAGGCCGACCACCGCGAGGGTCACGACACCGAAAACGCTGAAGACCTTCTCGTAAACAGCCTTGGTGGCTTGGTCCACCAAGGGGTCGGCCCAGCCCCAGAGCGTCGCCGGGTCCCAAGCCCTTTCCCTAAGCGCGTTCGATGCCCCAACGACCGCCGTAGCGATCATGAACTCGCCGTTGGCGATGGTGTTCTCGAATTTCTGGTCGGCATCGACGACTGTGGCCGCGCAGCCATTCTCGGAGTCGTAGATCGTATAGCTGTAGCCGGCGTATCCGTAGTCGCTGTAGAGGCCAGGGAAACTGTCGTTGGTCGAGGAGGAAGGGCGTTCGGCGAACCACCCGGCGAGGCCGGAGTCTGGAGTGTTCGGAATAGGAGGGTCGAGGCAGTCCGCGCGCTGGCCAACGACATCCGTGAGACGGTCGACGCAGGCTTTGAAGTCCTGCTGCCACTCCTCGACGCTGCAGGCGCCGCCGGGGGCTTGGGCAGGTGGGGCGGCGGACGCGCTGGACGGTGTGGCCACGGCCCAGGCTATCGAAGCCACGACCAGCACGAACAATGTCGTGAGGAATGCCAACCCCCGCCGCACCATCTCAAACCTCCAGGTCGGACGGGAGAGGCACAACCGTCGGTGGCGCCACCCCCGGTGTCGTGTCCAGGTGTTCGAGCAGTCCGTCGACGTACGAGACGTCGACGCGCACTTTCTGAACCCGCCCGTCCACGTCCCGCATCACGAACTCACGGAACCCGAGGCGGTGCTGGGAGGCGCTGTCGACCTGGGAGAGGGAGGCGAGTGTCGCCTCGTACCCGTCGTGGACGGGCACCCGTAGGAGCCGCAGCGCTTCGGAGGCGATCTCCTGGTCTTCGGCGATCCGGCCGACGAAGACGGTGGAGACGAGGTTCTGCACGTCCAGGCCGAGGATGTCGCGCGGGTTCTGGGAGGCGACGAGGGCGGCGAGGTTCCATTTGCGGGAGTCGCGGGCGAGGCGGACCAGGAACGACCGGCCGGAGCGCCAGCCTTCCATGAAGTGGGCCTCGTCCAGGCCGACCATCTTGCGGGATGACATCGAGCCGCCGTAGCAGCGCCGGACCGCGAGCCGGTGTGCGGTGTGCAGCATCGGCAGGGCGAGGGATTCCTCGGCGGACCAGTACTCCCGTTCGATCTTGAGGTCGGGCAGGCGGAGGCCGGCCATCGTGATCACGGTGAGGGCCGCGTCGGCGCCGAGCAGGTGCTGCGGCGGGTGGCCGAAGAAGAGCAGGGCGAGTGGCATCTCGGCGGTGTCGAGGAGCAGGTTGGCGAGCTCCTTGCCCTCGTCGTCGTCGAGACCTTGGAGGGTACGGACGACGTCGTCGAGCGTCGATGTCTCCTCGGCGGGCACCTGCCGCACGGCGTGCCGTAGCAGGGTCGCGGTGGATGCTTCCTTGGCGACCTGGGGCGGCACCAGCATCGAGCAGATGTCCTGGACGAGCATCCGTCGTTCGGCGCGGGCGTTGGAGACGGCGATCTCGTATTCGCGGTCGCCGGCCGGCCCGGTCGGGAACTCACCGCGGACCGGTGTCGGGATCAGCGAGTACGGCGCGAGCGTCCCCTGTTCCGATCCGGTCAGGTTGAGGACCCGGCTGTACGGCCGTAGTTCCGGCATCTGGCACAGCCGGGCGAGTGGCCCGGACGGGTCGAGCAGGGTCACCTGGACACCGCGCCGGGCGTTGAGGTAGCCGAGGGCGCCCATCAGCGTCGACTTGCCACCGCCGGGTTCGGCCACGAACACGCCGAGCCCGGAGCGTTCCCGTACCTCCATCGGGAAGTGCAGGTCGAGGAAGACGGGCCGGCGGCATGTGCCGGCCGTCCGCCCGATCAGGTCGCCGCGCCGGTCGCCGACCGTGGACGCCGCCTGGGGCAGGGCCGCGGCCAGCAGTTTGACCGGCATCCGCCGCACGTAGCCGGTGTTGGCGATCGGCTCGCCGGGGATGAACTCGCGGGCCAGCTGGTCCTGGTTCTTCGGGTGTTGCAGGGAGATCCGCAGTTCCCGGGAGTAGAGCTGGATCAGCCGCCGGGCACGTTCCAGGCATTCCTCGCGGGTGGCGCCGCCGACCGCGATCCGGTGCCAGCCGTGCGCCCGGGCGGAGTCGGTGGGCAGTCCGGTGGTCATCTCGTCGCCGATGTGGAGTGCCCGTTTGGCGAGCCGTTCCAGTTCGGGCGGGGCGTCGATGCCGTGTTCGGCGTAGTCGAGCTGCTGGGACCGGATCATCCGGAGCCGGTGCTCGAGGTTCTTGAACGAGCTGTTGGAGCCGAGGATGTCGATCCGGGAGGAGAGCTCCATCGGCCAGGGGAGCCGCTCGTGGAAGTGCATCCACGGCTCGTGTTTCTCCGGGATCTCCAGCGGCTCCATCCGGCCGACGGAGAGGACGGCGACGTGGCGTTCCTCCCCGGACATCCGGTTGACGAGTTTGACGGTGGAGCCGTACGGCGTCCGGTACCGCTCGACCGCCTCGGTGAGGGCGAGCAGGTCGCCGGTCTCCCAGTGTCCGTTGGTGATCGGGGAGAGCAGCCCGGGCGGGGCCATGCACAGCGCCACCGACCGGTAGAGCAGCCATTCCAGCTCTTGCGGGGTGACCCGCCGGCCACGCATGCCGAACGCGTTGAGCACCTCGTCGAACTGTTCGACGGTCCGGCCGAGCTTGCGGCGCTCGTTCTCGCTGGTGCCGCGGCCGAAGGCGCGCAGGATCCGTTCGGAGAAGGTGTCGCCGAGCGAGCGCCGGGCGAACGTCACGCCCAGGTACGTCTGTCCTTCGGCGTGGTTCACCGAGAGCAGGTGCCGCTGGGCCGCGACGAGGTGGTCGGACCAGGAGGTGCCGCCGTGCACGTCGGGCAGCGGTTTGGTGGTGAACGAGTCGACGGTGCGGGCCCACTCGTCGGCCGGGAAGGGGCGGGTGGTCCGGCGCAGGTGCAGCCGGAACCCGGCAAGCCCGGCGTACTGCTCGGAGATGGCGCTGAGCAGCGCCTCGCGTTCCGCGTCGGGCCGGAAGGCCCAGCGCACCTCGGGCAGGTAGTACCAGGCCGTCACGGTGCTCTGGGTGAACGTCAGGTGCCCGGCGATCTCGCTGATGGCGAGCTCGATGGACGGGTCCCGGTCCTTGAACTTGAGCTTCTGCGGCCGCAGCGGGGCCGGTCGCGGCTCCTTGCGTTCCTTCCGCTTGGCCGGCGCCCGGTCCTCGCGACGGACGGGCGCCGTCTCCGGCGCCGGAGACGGAACCGGCACCGGCAGGGGAGTGGGCGGAACAGCGGGCGCGGGGGTTTCCCAGCGCGGGACCGGGGTGGTGCGGCCGGCCTGTGGCGGCCAGTCGTCGAAGTCGGTCCACTCGTCGTCGGCGGCGGGCGCTGCGGCGTGGCCGTTCTCCTGGAAGAAGTCCGGTTCGGGGCCGACGGGCGCCCGGGTGAAGGGAGCACCGTTCCATCCGGTGGCGGGCGGCCCGGAGTCCAGCGGCAGCGCAATCGGCGCGGCGGCCGGCGGCGGAGAGGCCGGGACGGCCGGCGGCGGAGAGATCGGGGCGGCCGGCCGGGAGATCGGAGTGGCCGGCCGGGAGATCGGAGTGGCCGGTGAGGAGACTGGGGAGACCGGTGAGATCGGGGCCGCGGCCGGAGGTGTGGATACCGGCGCGGTGGGCACAGACTGGAAAGGATCACTCGTTCGGGGAGCCGGAGCGCCACCGAAGAGGTCCAGGAAGGGTGAGTCGATGTCGAGGTTCGTGTCCACGTCGGTGGCCCGCGGGCGCACCGGCTGAGGCGCCTGGAAGACGCCGACTCCGCCGTGGCCCGGCGCGGTGACGAACTCTTCGGCATCGTCGAGCGGATCGGGCGATGAGTAGTGGTCCGAACGCACACCGTTACTCTGCCTGTCCCGGGACGA
Source organism: Actinoplanes utahensis (assembly GCF_016862455.1). Classification (GTDB taxonomy): domain Bacteria; phylum Actinomycetota; class Actinomycetes; order Mycobacteriales; family Micromonosporaceae; genus Actinoplanes; species Actinoplanes utahensis. The sequence continues at coordinate 128,037 of NZ_BOMZ01000035.1, read as the reverse complement.
GGCGTCCGCTCGGGGATGCCCGTGCGGATGGGTTCCGCTCATCCGTGGACCTCGAACACGCGGACGACCTGGCAACTGGTCATACCAACTCCTCCCGGACCCGGATGCGAGTGGCGACAAGCCGAGGATCGCGCTGTTCCACGGCGGGCTCGCGGGTGCGGCGCCAATCGGTGAGCGCGGTGCGGATGACCACCCGGGCCGGCCGGTCGGGGTCGACGTGCCGGAACACGTAGGACGTCGACACCATGGCCAGGGCGATCTCCCAGGCCGGGAACGGGTCGAACTCCAGCGTGATCAGGTAGTGGATGGCCATGAAGAGCGGCACGAGGACGACGAACATGCCGTACTGCGCGTACGGCAGGTGCACGGGCAGGGTGTAGCCGGGCGGGCCGAGATAGACCAGGCGCGCCCGGTAGATGTCGTCGTCGGTCCGGAGCCGCATCTCAGTTGAAGATCAGGTCGATGATGTTTTCGCCGACGAAGAACAGCGTGGCCGCTCCGGCGATGAACGCCAGGCCCACGATTGCGATCGCCGAGCTGGTGAGCACCTTGGAGATCTCACCCTTGCTCGCGCGACCGATGAAGATCACGCCGAGGACCGCGAGCAGGATCGGTGCGACATTGCTCGCGAAGAAGGTGACGATGCCTTCGGTGTTGATGGTGCCTGCTGGCTCGGCCGCCAGGATGACGAGCTCGGTGGCGATCATCGGTAAACCTCCCCGTGTCCGGTATGGGGGGTACGGACACGCTGCAGTTGTGAAGCCGTACGGCAACGCCCATATGGTGCTACCTCTGACTCACCGCGTCGAGTGAGTCGTTCGGGCACTGCCATGCTCGTCTCTGCCTTCTTCGGTCACTTCATGATGCCCAGATCCGAAGAGTACGGCCCGTACTTGCGAGCAACAAGCGCCCGTTTCGTTACCCAAGGTGAAGGACTGCGTGAATCACAGTCACCATCCATCGTACGTCTGTGCTAGACAGTGCTGCCCCGTACTCTTCACCTGTGTCCAATTCGCCGACAGACGCCCAGCTCACAGGGGCTGAACTGCTTCGCCGGGATCACCCGGTGGTGATGGGTGTCCTGAACGTCACGCCGGATTCGTTCTCTGACGGTGGTAGATACACCGACCTCGAAGCCGCGGTTCGACACGGCGTGTGTCTTTTTCGAGAAGGTGCCCACGTCATCGACGTCGGCGGCGAGTCCACCAGGCCGGGAGCCGGGCGGGTGGACGCGGAGACCGAGATCGCCCGGGTGGTGCCGGTGATCGAGCGGCTGTTCGCCCAGGGCGTACCGGTCAGTATCGACACCACGCGTGCCGCGGTCGCCGAAGCGGCGCTCACCGCGGGCGCCGTGGCGATCAACGACGTCTCCGGCGGCCTCGCCGATCCGGACATGGCACGGGTCGCGGCCGCCGCCGGCTGCCCGTGGATCCTGATGCACTGGCGCGGCCACTCCCGCGACATGCAGAAGCTCGCCGTCTACCAGGACGTGGTCGCCGAGGTCCGCGACGAGCTGCGGGCCCGTGCGGACGAGGCGATCGCCGCCGGCGTGGACCCCGCCATGATCGTCCTCGACCCCGGCCTCGGTTTCGCCAAGCTCGCCGAGCACAACTGGGCTCTCAGCGCCGATCTCGGCGCGCTCGTCGCCCTGGGCTTCCCGGTCCTCTTCGCGGCCAGCCGCAAGACCTACCTGGGACGGCTGCTGGCCGACCCGGACGGCACGCCCCGCCCGGTCGGCGGCCGCGAGGCGGCCACCCTCGCCACCTCTCTACTGGCGGTCGCCTCCGGCGCCTGGGGCGTGCGGGTGCACGAGGTGCGTGCGACCGCCGACGCGCTCGCGGTCTGGCGCGCCACCGGCTCACCCCGTTTCGGCGGTACGCCGTGAGCGCCCCGATCCCACCAAGAGCCGTGAGCGCCCCGACTCCACAAAAGCCGTGGGTGTTCCGATTCCACCAAGAGCCGTGAGCGTTCCCATTCCACCGAGAGCCGTGAGCGCCCCGCCGCCAAGAGCCGCGGGCCTCCCGACTCCATCTGAAGCCGCGGGCCTCCCGCTCCCACGACAAGGGGAGAAGAAATGACCGGACGCATCACACTCACCGGCCTGCGTGCCCGTGGCCATCACGGCGTCTACGACTTCGAGCGCGAGCAGGGTCAGGACTTCGTCGTCGACGTGACCCTGGACCTCGACCTGGGGCCGGCCGCCGCCAGTGACGACGTGACGGACACCGTCCACTACGGCGAGCTCGCCGGCCGCCTGGTCGCCGTTCTCACCGGCGAACCGGTCAATCTGCTGGAACGGCTCGCCGACCGGCTCCTGGACGTCTGCCTCGCCGACGAACGTGTCACGTCCGCCGAGGTGACCGTGCACAAACCGCAGGCCCCGATCCCGCACGAGTTCGCCGACGTGGCGGTCACCCTGCGCCGGAGCCACTCGTGACCCGGGCGCTCCTGTCCATCGGGGGCAACCTCGGTGACCGTCTCGCGTACCTGCGCGCCGCCGTCGCGCGGCTGGGCACGAGTGTCGTACGCGTCTCCGGGGTCTATGAGACACCTCCCTGGGGCGACAGCGCGCAGCCGCCGTACCTCAATGCCGTGGTCCTGGTGGACGATCCCACCGTGACCGCCCGGGAATGGCTGACCCGTGCCCAGGCGTGCGAATCGGCCGAGGGGCGGGTCCGCGACCCGGAGCGCCGTTTCGGGCCGCGCACCCTGGACGTCGACGTGATCGCGGTGTGGGACGGCGAACCGGTGGTCAGCGACGACCCCGAGCTGACGCTGCCGCATCCGCGCGCCCACCTGCGCGCCTTCGTGCTGGTGCCGTGGCACGAGATGCAGCCGGACGCCGATCTACCCGGGCACGGATCGGTCGCCGCCCTGCTCGGCACGCCGGAGGTGGCGGCGGACATCGCCGGGGTGAGCCCGCGCCCGGACCTGTCGTTAGAGTCGATGGCGTGAGCGCTGACCATGGAAACCCGCATCCCTCGCTGCGGCCGACGAGCGCCTCGTCGCTGGTGGTGGCCGCGTTGGCGGCGGCCGCCGTGGGCTGGCTGCTGATCTCCACCAACGACCTGTTCTACAAGATCTCCCCGCTGCCGTGGACCGGCGCGGGCGTGCTGGCCGTGCTCGCCATCGCCGAGGCCTATCTGGCGCAGAACACCAGTGCCCGCATCCAGCGCAAACCCGGTGCGCCGCCGGTGCAGCCGCTCGCCGTGGCCCGGTTCGCGGCGCTGGCCAAGGCGTCCTCTCTGGTCGGCGCGCTCTCCGGTGGCTTCTCCGCGGGGTTGCTCGTCTGGCTGCTGCTGGAGCCGACCGACGAGGCCGCCAACGGGGTGCCGGTGGCCGGCGCCACCCTCGTCGCCGCGGTCGCGCTGATCGCCGCCGCGCTCTGGCTGGAGCGGGCCTGCCGGGTGCCGGAGCGGGACGACCGGGAGGACGACGACTCGGGCCGGCCGAACACCCGGCGGTGACCATCTGTTGATGAACATCGAACAGATTTACGCTCTGAACTGTGTCCTTCTCGTATCCGTATGCTTAACGGCGGGCGGGTCACAGCCGGAGTAGCGTGCGTCTCGAACCGCTCGTGGAGGCGTAAGGAGGCGCGGACCATGTCGTACGACGAGACCACCTTCCGCCGGCCCGGTGACGAGACGACCGAGACCGATCCGGCCGCCTACCGGCGCCGCGTGCAGTACGACGACACCGCCGGTAACACGCTCGACCAGTCCCTGCGCAACCCGGTGACCACCACCGGCGCCCTCCCGGCCGCCGAGGAGGACGGGCGCGACCGGCTCGGCATCCACCTCGGCTGGGAGGTCATGCTGCTGGTCGCCGCGGGCGTCATCGGCTTCCTGCTGTTCCGCGAGGACGCGGCGGCCCTGCAGCGCCCCGGCCTCGACACGCTGCTGGTCACCGGCGCCGCGATCGGCCTGCTCGCGCTCGGCGCCGGCCTCACCCTGCGGGCCGGCGTCCCCAATCTCGCGGTCGGCTCGATCGCCCTGGCCGCCGCCCTGCACTACGCGGAGAACGGCGACGAGGGCCTGGCTCAGGCGCTCCTGCCGGGCCTGATCATCGCGGGGGCCGGTGGACTGACCCTCGCGGTCGTGGTGCTCCTGCTGCACGTACCCGCCTGGACGGCGAGCCTGGCCGGCGCGCTCGGCGTCATCGTCTACATCCAACTGCGGCCCGCACCGGTCGAGGTGCAGGGCGACTGGGACCCGACCGGCAAGGCGTTCCTGCTGTTCGGCGGGTTCGTGCTGTTGGCGATCCTCGGTGCGGTGCTGGGCGCGGTCCCGCCGGTGCGCCGCTTCGTCGGCCGGATGCGCCCGGTCACCGACCCGGCCCGTCGCCGGGGTGCCGCCGCCGCGGTCCCGGCCGTGCTCGCGCTGTTGTTCTCCACGATCTTCGCGGCCGGCGCGGGGGTGCTGATCGCCGCCCAGTCGGCCGGCCCGATCGCCCCGGCGACCGGCCTGGAGTGGACCGGCATCGCGTTCGGTCTGGCCCTGCTCGGTGGCACCAGCGCGTACGGACGTCGCGGCGGGATCTTCGGCACCCTGTTCGCGGTCACCGCCGTGACCCTCTTCCTGCGATACGAGGAGCTTCGCGGCCTGGACATCGCGCTGTTCGCCATCGCCGCCGCCCTGTGCGCCGCCGGCTTGGTGGTGACCCGGTTCGTCGAGTCGTACGGCAGCCCGTACACCCCCGGAGCCGGCGAGGAGTGGAACGCCGCCGCCTCCACCGCCGCCGCGAACTGGTCGCCCACCCTGCCGGAGACCTGGAACACGCCCGCCACCCCCGCGCCGCGCAGCGACCGTTGGGACGATGGCCCGTGGGGCGTCAACCGCTGATCTATGCTTTCCGGCATGACCTCGCCCAGCTTTGCCGAACTGGACGCCCTGCCCACCGAGTCGCTGCGGGAGCAGGCCTTCGCCAAGGCCCGGGCCAACCGCGACGTCGCCTTCTTCTGGTCGGTGCTGCGGCACCTGCCGGACGCCGGGGACGCCGCCTCCCTCGACGGCGCGCCCAACTCGATCGGGCCGACGGTGGACGAGGCGGTCGCCCTGTGGCGTGAGTTCGAGGGCCGCGACCTCGGCGCCCAGGAGCCGTTGCTGCGCGCCGCCTTCATCGACTACCTGAGCAGGTAGTGACGCGCGTCGTTTGAGGAGCCGGCCTCGCTGGGAAATCAGCGGGCATGGCTCTCGGCAACCGTTACAAATCGGCTCCCGGCTCGGGCACTCTCGCCGCGCTCATACTCGTTCTCGTCTTCGGCAGCCCGTGGTACGCGGACTGGGCCCAGGACAACACCAACCCGAACTCCGCCGGAGGCTGGTGGCTGCGGCTGCTGTCCTGGCCACGCTGGAGCTTCGACACCGACGACTCGCTGCGTGACGTCGTCGTCGGCGACCTCAAGGCGATCCTGGTCGTCGTGCTGACGATGCTCTTCCTCTACCTGCTGCCCGGTTCGCAGTTGGCCCGGGCCCGCGGCACCATCAGCCAGTTCCTGGCCGGCTGGGCCGCGTACATCTTCGCGGGCGCGTTCGCCGCCCTGTTCGCCACCCTCTTCCTCACCAACCCGTCGCTGCTCGGCGCGTTCAACGCGGCCGGCTCCGGCGCCGGGTACGGCTTCTTCGTCGGCTGGATCGTCGGCCTCGCCTCCCTCGGCGGCTGGCGCGGCACCCGCTGACCGCGTGCCGGTGTGTGGATTCGGGGTGTGACGTGCCGCCTCGGATCCACACACGGATCCCGCCGTACGCCGTTGCCTCCCGACAGGTGAGACCGCGGCACGAATCGGCCGGATCCTGACCGAACGTGCCGTCTCATGCACGGCGGTTTTGCCGGGGACGTGCTCTCGGTAACATCTGCGCCCATGCCGGAACGGGACACCCAAGCGGGACACAGCGCGACGCTGCTCCGCGGACTCGTCTGGGCGGGCGTCGTGCTCGCCCCGATCGCGGCCGCTGTCGTGCTGATCGGCTCGGCCAGCTTCGCTGTGGTGCTGATAGCCGTGAGCGTGGTGCTGATCGGCGCCTCGGTGCTGATCCGCAGCGATCCGGTGCTGCTGCGGATGGACGTCGAGGACCGGGTCGCCGAAGAGGTGGAGACGCTCCGGCGGGAGCTGCGGGCGGAGTTCGCGACCGCGGCCGCCGCGCCGGAAGCGCCCCGGCCGCCGCTGCCGATGCGCAACCCCGGCGGGCGGGCCCAGGTCGGCGCGCAGCAGGTTCCGGCGCAGGGGTACGGCTTCGAGCCCGACTTCGTACCCCAGTCGGACTTCGCCCAGCCGGACTTCGTACCCCAGTCGGACTTCGCCCAGCCGGACTTCGCTCCGCAGCAGGACTTCCCGGCGCATCAGGACTTCCCGGCGCACCAGGAGTTCGTGTCGAACACGCAGTTCGTCTCCCAGCCGGAACCGGCGGTCTACGGGGCGCAGCCGCAGTTCCCCGAGGAGACGGCGCCCGGTTACGGCTACGAGGACGACGACTACCAGTACGCCGAGCAGGCCGCCGGCTACGACGACGAGTACCAGGACCACGGCTACTCGCAGGAGATCCCGCCCCGGACGGGTGGCGGTGGCCGTGCCTCGGTGCCGAGCGGTGGCCGTGCCTCGGTGCCCGGCGGCGGTCGTGCCTCGGTTCCCGGCATCGTCCAGCCGGTCTCACCCGCTCATGATCCGACCCCGGCGCCGGTGATGCCGGCCGGCCGCGCCAGCGCCCCGGTGCCGCCCGCCGGAGGAGTCCCGGTGGCCCGAGCCGCAGCGGCGGCCGCCGTGCCGGTCCCCGGCCCGGCACCGGCCCCGCCCACCGCCGCCCCGGTGCCCCGCCCACGCGCCGCGGCCTCGGTGCCCCCACCACCCGGCCCCAACGGCATGATGGCCCCGCCCGCCGCCCGGGCCGCGGCCAGCGTCCGGCCCGGCGGCGCCCGGTACGGCCGCCCGGACGCCCCGGACGGCGGCTACGCCGGGCCGGCGGAGAGCGCGACCACCGGCTACGCCGCGGCGCCCGCCAGTCCCGCCGACGGTTACCCCGGACATGCCGAGAACCACGGCGGATACCCGGGGGAGTACGGCGACGCGGAGAACAGCGCCGAGTACAAGGCCCGCCGGCACCGCCCCTCGGCCAACGACACGAACGTGGGAACCCTCGCCGACTTCGCGAACTACCCCGGTTACAGCGCGGCCGGCGACGACTGGTGACCGGCTACTTGTCGATGTCCCCGACGACGAAGAACATCGAGCCCAGGATCGCGATCAGGTCCGGGACCAGGCAGCCGGGGATCAGCGTGGCGAGCGCCTGCACGTTGGCGTAGGAGGCGGTCCGCAGTTTGAGCCGCCACGGCGTCTTCTCACCCCGGGACACCAGGTAGTAGCCGTTGACCCCGAGCGGGTTCTCGGTCCACGCGTAGGTGTGTCCCTCGGGCGCCTTCACCACCTTCGGCAGGCGCACGTTGACCGGGCCGCCGGTACGGTCCACCCGGTCCAGGCACTCGTCGATCAAGTCGAGGGACACGAACACCTGCTCGAGCAGCACCTCGAAACGGGCGTGACAGTCGCCTGCCGTCCGGGTCACCACCGGCACGTCGATCTGGTCGTAGTAGAGGTAGGGCTCGTCACGGCGTACATCGAAATCAAGACCGCTCGCCCGGGCGACCGGACCCGAAGCGCCATAGGCCGCGGCGTCAGCCGCGCTGAGCACCCCGACGCCGACCGTCCGCGCCATGAAGATGTCGTTCCTGCGGATGACGTTGTCGATGTCCGGCATCCGCCGCCGGACCGCCGCGACCGCCTGCCGCGCCCGTTTCGTCCAGCCCGCCGGGATCTCCTCCTTCAGACCGCCGACCCGGTTGAACATGTAGTGGATCCGACCGCCGGAGACCTCCTCCATGACCGCCTGCAGCGTCTCCCGCTCCCGGAACGCGTAGAACATCGGCGTGATCGCGCCGATCTCGAGGGGGTAGGAGCCGAGGAACATCAGGTGGTTGAGCACCCGGTTCAGCTCGGCCAGGGCCATCCGCAGCCAGGTGGCCCGCTCCGGCACCTCGATGCCCATCAGCCGTTCGACCGCGAGGACCACGCCCAGCTCGTTGGAGAACGCGGACAGCCAGTCGTGCCGGTTCGCCAGCATGATGATCTGCCGGTAGTCGCGCACCTCGAACAGTTTCTCGGCGCCGCGGTGCATGTATCCGACGATCGGCTCGCAGGTGACGACCCGCTCCCCGTCCAGGGTGAGCTTGAGCCGGAGAACGCCGTGCGTGGAGGGGTGTTGCGGGCCGATGTTGAGCACCATGTCGGCCGTGTCGAGCCCGGCGCCGGTGCCGACCGTCATCTCCCGCAGCTTGTCCGTCACCCGAGCATCGTGCCACGGTCGTCGAGGCCGACGCTGTGCCAGAGCCACCAGTGGCCGCCGAGTCCGGCCGGATCGGTCAGTTCGGCGGCGGCCCCGGCGGTTCCGAGAGCACGCAGGTATCCGGCGGGATCGGTACGGGCGAGATCCAGCGACGGCCGGGAGCCGTCCACACCGAGCGCCCGCAGCGCCTCCCGCTGCCGAACCATCGAGAAGGGCACCCCGGCCGCGCATGCCACGGCGTCCATCGCCACATGAGCGGTGACGTCGCAGCTCCCGTCCGGCACCGGCTGCACCTGGCGCCCGTCCCGATACCCGGTCAACGTCCCGAACGCCGGCCGCTCCGCCTTGACATGCCCGTAGTCCACACACAGCGCCACCCCGCGCCGCACCGCGCCGACCGCCTCCGCCCACGCCGCGTCCCGGGAGGATCCGACCTCGATCCGTCCCGCGTCCGGCCACCACCGGCTGGTCCAGAAGAGATCAGCGGGATCCGCCGGGGCGCCGAGCGTTTCCGCTCCGGTGGCCCGGTCCACGAGCACCTTGCGCAGCCGTCCGTCCTCGTCGGTCTCGAGCACGTCGAGCGGCACGTTGTCGAGCCACTCCGTCGCCACCAGCAGCCCGGTGATCTCCGACGGCACGTCGTGGCGCCACCGTACCGACGGGTGCAGACCTGGTGGCCGCGACGCGACCTCGACCGCGACCGGCCGGATCCGCCCGGCCAGATCCGCGGGCAGCAGCGTGAGCAGGGCGGTGATCAGCTCCCCGCGTCCCGCCCCCACGTCCACCAGATCGAAGACCTCGGGATGCCCGAGCGCGGCGTCGACCCGTTCGATCAGCCGCCCGAGCGCGCCGGCGAACAACGGTGACGCGTGCACACTCGTCCGAAAGTGATCAGACGGCCCGGTGCTCTCCCGGACGAAGAACCCGTCACTGCCGTACAGCCCCGCCTGCATCGCCAGCCGCCACCCGACACTCATCCCGCCACCCTAAGCAACCCCCACCCCTTTCCGGGTACGCCGTGAGCCGCCCCGGCACCCCGCCTCAGCGGTTCTCAGCAACCGTGATGGCCGGCCTGCCCGCCGGTCGCTGTGCCGCTTGTTCGTGTGGTCACCTGTGGTCCGGTCCGTGCCGTGGTTCTCCACGCAGCCCTTGCCGGGGGCAGCCCGCCCGGTTGCCGTCCGGTGTCTGGGCGGTGTGCGTGGGCGCGGGGTGGAGGTGGGGCTCAGGTGGGTGGGGAGGTGGCCGATCGAGAGGGAGTGCCGCTCGGCCACATCGATGGCGGTGCGGTTGTTCACACGTGGTTGCTACGAGCGTGTCAAGACGGCGCATACTGGCGCTCGACCGGTACCCCTACACGAGGACTGGATCCACGGATGAACGCTTTGACCGTCGGCGTCGTCGGCGCCGGCCGGGTCGGTGCGGTGCTGGGCGCCGCGCTGAACGCCGCCGGCCACCGCGTGGTCGCCGCCGCCGCCGTCTCCGCCGCCTCCCGCGAGCGGGCCGCCCGCCTGCTGCCCGGCGCGGTGATCCTCCCCGCTGACGAGGTGGCCCGGGCGGCCGCCGATCTGCTGCTGCTCGCCGTTCCGGACGACCATCTGGCCGCCGTGGTCGCCGGCCTGGACCGGACCGGCGCGCTGCGCCGGGGCCAGGTCGTGGCGCACACCTCAGGGGCTCACGGACTGGCCGTTCTGGGCGATGTGAACGGCATGGCCCTGCATCCCGCGATGACTTTCACCGGCGCGGACACCGACCTGGACCGGCTGCCCGGCATCGCCTGGGGGGTGACCAGCCCGGATCGGGTCTTCGCCACCCGCCTGGTGGCCGACCTCGGCGGGGTCCCGGAGTGGATCGCCGAGGAGTCCCGGCCGGTTTACCACGCGGCTCTGGCGCACGGGGCGAACCATCTGGTCACCCTGGTCAACGAGGCCGCCGACGTGCTGCGGGCGGCCGGTGTCGGCCGGCCCGGCCGGGTGCTGGCGCCGCTGCTGACCGCGGCCCTGGACAACGCGCTGCGGATGGGCGACGCCGCGCTGACCGGCCCGGTCTCCCGCGGTGACGCCGGCACGGTCGGCAAACACCTGGACCGGCTGCCGGCCGAGGCGCTTCCCACCTACCTGGCGATGGCCCGGCGCACCGCGGACCGGGCGATCGCTTCCGGCCGTCTGCGCTCGCAGGACGCCACCGCCCTGATGGATGTCCTGGCCCGCGCCGAGGTGGGGAGCACAGCGTGACCGACTGCACCGCAGCGAAGCAAGGGCCGGGAGGGCACGCGAAATGAAGTCCAGCACGACGACTCTGGTGCACACCCGCGCCGATCTGGCGGCCGCCCTGGACGCCGCCGACGGTGAGATCGCCGTCGTGATGACGATGGGCGCGCTGCACGAGGGGCACCGGCAGTTGATGCGGGTGGCCCGGGAGCGGTCCGCCTTCGTGGTGGTGACGGTCTTCGTGAACCCGTTGCAGTTCGGGCCGAACGAGGACTACGAGAAGTACCCACGGACCCTCGACGACGATCTCGTGGCGTGCCGGGCGGAGGGCGTCGACCTGGTCTTCGCGCCGGGCCGGGACGACGTCTACCCGCACGGGGCGCCGTCGATCACCATGCATCCGGGTGAGCTCGGCGAGATCCTGGAGGGCGCGAGCCGTCCCGGCCACTTCTCCGGGATGCTCACCGTGGTGGAGAAGCTGCTCCTGCTCACCCGGGCGGACGTGGCCTACTTCGGCGAGAAGGACTTCCAGCAGCTCGCGCTGATCCGCCGGATGGCCCGTGACCTGGAGTTGCCGGTCGAGATCGTGGGCGTTCCGACCGTACGGGAGAAGGATGGTCTGGCCCTGTCCAGCCGCAACCGCTATCTCTCGCCGGAGGAGCGCCTCGCCGCGCTCGCGTTGTCTCGCGCTCTGCGCGAGGGCGCCGCGCACCGTGACGCCGACGCGGTCCTGGCGGCCGCTCACAAGATCCTTGCCGAGGAGCCGGGGGTACGCGTCGACTACCTCGCTCTGACCGGCGCGGACCTCGGCCCCGCTCCGCAGGAGGGCCCGGCCCGCCTGCTGGTGGCTGCCAAGGTCGGCACCACCCGCTTGATCGACAACGTTTCGCTCACCCTGCAGAGAGGCGCCTGATGCTCCGGACCATGCTCAAGTCGAAGATCCACCGGGCCACCGTGACGCAGGCCGACCTGCACTACGTCGGTTCGGTCACCGTCGATCTCGATCTGCTCGAGGCGGCCGATCTGATCCCCGGCGAGCAGGTGGCGATCGTCGACGTGACGAACGGGGCGCGCCTGGAGACCTACGTGATCCCGGGCGAGCGGGGCAGCGGCGTGATCGGCATCAACGGCGCGGCCGCGCATCTGGTGCACCCCGGTGATCTGGTCATTCTGATCTCTTACGGTCAGATGGACTCGGCTGAGGCCCGCGCCTACCAGCCGCGGATCGTGCATGTGGACGCCGACAACAAGATCATTGAGTTGGGTACGGACCCGGCCGAGGCCGCCGAGGGGATGGCCGGCGATCTGGTTCGCGGCGACCTGACGTTGGCGGTCGGCTGACGGTCGCTTCCCGGGTGTGGAGTTCGCGCATCTGACCGCCGAACTCCATGCCCGGAACTTTCGCCGATCCACCTCGCGCCCTTCCGATAAGCCCATATAGTCGGCGAATCGGAAACGGCTGGGAGGCACGGCTCATGCGATACCGCCGATGGGGGGCGGCTGCCGCTGTGGCCGCGCTGCTCGCCGCGGCGGGTTGCGGCAGCGGCGGGGACGTCGACGGCGACCTGACCAACGACTGGGGCCCGATGGCGCCGGCCACCGGGTTCGTCCCCGAGGCCGCCACCTGCCATCTCTCCAACTTCGCCGCCTCCGGGCCACGCGCCACCTACGAGAAGGTGGACTGCGCCGTCGAACACCGCACCGAGACCGTCTTCGTCGGTGAGTACACCGCGCCGGCCGCGGACGCCGCCGAACCACCGGTCGGCTCCTCCGCCGGGGCACGCGCCGCCTACCGGACCTGTGACGCGAAGGCCACCGCCTATGTCGGCGGCCCGTGGCGTACCGCCCGGTTGTGGATCGGCGTCACCCACCCGTCGCCGGCGGCGTGGAGCGGCGGCTCCCGCTGGTTCCGCTGCGAGGTGGTGGAACTCGACTCCATCGAGGACGACGGCGCCCTGCTGCGGCGGGACGGCAGCCTGCGCGGCGCGCTCGCCGCCAAGGACTCCGATCTCCTGCTGACCTGTTACGCCATCGACCTGGACGACGCGGGCGCCATCTCCACCATGCCGCAGATCGGGTGCGCGCAGAAGCACAACGCCGAGTTCACCGGCATCTGGACCGCTCCGGCCACGGCCTCCTACCCGAAGGGCGACACCGCCTGGGAGCAGTTCCACGACGGCTGCCGCACGGTGACCGCGAAGTACACCGGGGTGCCCGACGACGGTGACCTCCAGTACCGCACCGGTGTCGTCTCCCTGCCTGGCAACGCCGACGTCTGGGCGCAGGGCGACCGCGGGGTGCGCTGCTATCTGTGGCTGGACGGCGCGGAGCTGACCGGCTCGCTCAAGGGCAAGGGGACCAGGGCCCTTCCGGTCCAGTACAAGTAACCATGACCACTGACGGTGCCCCCGCCGCGACGGATTCGTAGAGGCGGAGTGTACTGAACCACATGTCACCTCTCGCGGATCTCCCGGCGCTGCCGCGCCGGCTTGCCGCCGCCGAGCCCGGCTGGACCGAGACCACCGACGTGCTGGTGGTCGGCTCCGGCATCGCCGGTCTCACCGCGGCTCTCTACCTGCGGGAACAGGGCCTGCACGTCACCGTCGTGACCAAAGTGAACATCGACGACGGTTCCACCCGCTGGGCACAGGGCGGCATCGCGGCGGTGCTCGACCCGCTGGACACCCCGCAGGCCCACGCGTACGACACCGAGATCGCCGGCGTCGGCCTCTGCGACCCGGCGGCGGTGCGGGTGCTCGTCGAGGAGGGCCCGGCCCGGATCCGTGAGCTGATCCGCCGGGGCGCCGAGTTCGACCGCAACCCGGACGGCTCGCTGATGCTGACCCGCGAGGGCGGCCACCGCGCCGACCGGATCGTGCACGCCGGCGGCGACGCGACCGGCGCCGAGGTGCAGCGCGCCCTGCACGAGGCGGTCCGCCGCGACCCGTGGATCCGCCTGGTCGAGCACGCGCTCGTGCTGGACCTGCTGCGCTCGGCCGACGGGCGGGCCTGTGGGATCACCCTGCACGTGCTCGGCGAGGGCTCCGAGGACGGCGTGGGCGCCGTGCTGGCCCGGGCCGTGGTGCTCGCCACCGGCGGGATGGGGCAGATCTTCGCGTCCACCACGAACCCGTCGGTCTCCACCGGCGACGGGGTGGCGCTGGCGCTGCGGGCCGGCGCCGAGGTGACCGACGTCGAGTTCGTGCAGTTCCACCCCACCTCGTTCGTCTCCGGCGGGGCCGCCCCCCGTGGCGACGATGCGGGATCTCCGTCGGTGGACCCGGTGCAGCGGCCGCTGATCAGTGAGGCGCTGCGCGGCGAGGGCGCGTACCTGGTCGACGAGACCGGCACCCGGTTCATGCTCGGGCAGCACGAGCAGGCCGAGCTGGCGCCCCGCGACGTCGTCGCCAAGGGGATCTATCGGGTGCTCCGGGCCACCGGCGCCGACCACGTCTATCTGGACGCGCGGCACCTCGGCAAGGACTTCCTGGAGAGCCGGTTCCCGACCATCATGGCGTCCACCCGGGCCGCCGGGGTCGATCCCGCCACCGATCTGATCCCGGTCGCGCCGGCCGCCCACTACGCCTCCGGCGGGGTCCGCACCGACCTGCACGGCCGCACCAGCATCGACGGGCTGTACGCGTGCGGCGAGGTCGCCTGCACCGGCGTCCACGGCGCCAACCGGCTCGCCAGCAACTCCCTGCTGGAGGGCCTGGTCTTCGCCCGCCGGATCGCCGACGACATCGCCCGCGAGCTGCCCCCGCAGGCCGAACCGGCCCGCACCCCGGCCGGGCCGGCCTGGGTCGTCGACCCGGCGATCCGCCCCGAGTTGCAGCGCGCCATGACCCGCGGCGCCGGCGTGCTCCGTTCGGCCGACTCGCTGGCCGGCGCGGCCAAGGAACTAGCCCGGCTGTCCGAGCAGCGGTCCCGGCCGTACACCGCGGCGTGGGAGGTCACCAACCTGCTCACCGTCGCCGCCACGCTGGTGGCCTCGGCCGGCAGCCGCCGGGAGACGCGCGGCTGCCACTGGCGTGAGGACCACCCGACCGCTGCCGACGAGTGGCGCGGCCACCTGCTGAACGCTCTCGCCCCCGACGGCGCCCTCACCCAGGACTTCCAGGAGATGGCGTGATCGACTGCACCGCAGCGAAGCAAGGGCCGGGAGAGCGCGCCCGAGGAGGCACTGCGTGAGCGACCCGAGGAGGCACTGCGTGATCGACTGCACCGCATCGAAGCAAGGGCCGGAAGCGAATGCCCAGGGAGGCACAGCATGACTATTCCCGATGGCGGAACCCTCTCCCCCGGCGAGCCTCTGCCGGAGGAGCGTCCCGGTGTGGCCGATCTGGGTCTGGACCTCGGCGAGGTGCAGCGCATCGTCCTGACCGCGCTCACCGAGGATCTCGGCACCCCACCACGTGACGTGACCAGTGAGTCCACCATCCCGGCCGGCCAGATCGACACCGCCGAGCTGGTGGCCCGTGCCGACGGCGTGGTGGCCGGCCTGCTGGTGGCCGCGGAGGTCTTCGCGGCCACCAGTGCGGGAACGGCGACGTTCCAGGCGGTGGCCACCGACGGCGACCGGGTGCGGCGCGGTGACGTGCTCGCCGTGATCACCGGGCCGACCCGGGCGCTGCTGACCGCCGAGCGGACCGCCCTGAACCTGATCTGCCGGATGTCCGGCGTCGCCACGCACACCCGGAAGTGGGCCGACCTGCTGGCCGGCAGCGGCGCCACGGTGCTGGACACCCGCAAGACCACGCCGGGCCTGCGGATGCTGGAGAAGTACGCGGTCCGGGCCGGCGGCGGCACCAACAAGCGCATGGGCCTCTACGACGTCGCCATGATCAAGGACAATCACAAGCTCGCCGCGGGCAGCATCACCGCCGCGTACACGCTGGTCCGGCAGACGTTCCCGGATGTGGTGGTGCAGGTCGAGGTGACCACCCTGGCCGAGGCGCAGGAGGCGGTCGAGGCCGGCGCGGATTTCCTGCTCTGCGACAACATGACCCCGGAGGCGCTGGCCGAGGTGGTGCGGGTGGTCGGGGACCGGGTGGAGCTGGAGGCGACCGGGAACCTGACGCTGGAGACGGCGGCGGCCTACGCCAACACCGGTGTGGACTATCTGTCGGTGGGCGGGCTGACCCATTCGTCGCCGATTCTCGACATCGCGCTGGACCTGCGTCCCCGCTGAACGAGGGGCGGGGCGGTGGCCGTACAAAAGAGGGGTCTTGATTTTGATTCTTAGGGGCCTCCGTGCTGCTCTGTATTGACATCGGTAACACCAACACCGTGCTGGCGACCTTCGACGGCGACAAGCTGGTGCACAACTGGCGGATCAAGACCGACGCCGCCTCCACCGCCGACGAGCTGGGCCTGAAGATCCGGGGCCTGCTCGCCGGCGACGCCGTGGAGATCTCCGGGGTGGCCGCCTGTTCGACGGTGCCCGCCGCGCTGCGCAACCTGCGCACCATGCTGAAGCGCTACTACGACGACGTGCCGAGCGTGATCGTCGAGCCGGGCGTGAAGACCGGTGTGCAGCTCGCCATCGACAATCCCAAGGAGGTGGGCGCCGACCGGGTGGTGAACACGCTCGCCGCGCACACCCTCTACGGCGGTCCGTCGATCGTGGTCGACTTCGGCACCACCACCAACTTCGACGTGATCAGCGCGAAGGGCGAGTTCCTCGGCGGCGCGTTCGCGCCGGGCATCGAGATCTCCTTCGACGCGCTCGCCGCCCGCGCCGCCCAGCTGCGCAAGGTGGAGCCGACCAAGCCGCGGTCGGTGATCGGCAAGAACACCGTGGAGTGCCTGCAGGCCGGGCTCTACTTCGGGTTCGGCGGCCAGGTGGACCGGATCGTCGAGCGGATGATCGAGGAGATCGGCCCGGTCCGTGCGGTGATCGCCACCGGCGGCCTGTCCTGGCTGGTGAAGGACGAGTGCCGGACCCTCACCGCGCACGAGCCGATGATCACGCTGATCGGGCTGCGGATGGTATATGAGCGGAACGTCTGAGGCCGTCTGAGTAGGCTTTCGGGGTCCCAGCACCGAGAAGGAAGTCTTGCCGTGACCGAGCAGAACACGCCAGCGATCGACCCCGCCGAGGACCTTCCCGAGCAGATGCGGGTCCGCCGGTCGAAGCGGGACCGGTTGCTCGCCGAGGGCGTGCCGCCCTACCCGGTCGAGGTCCCGCGGACCGCCGAGCTCGCCGAGATCCGCGAGCGTTACGCGGATCTGCCCACCGACACCGCATCCGGCGACAAGGTGTCGGTCACCGGCCGGGTGATCTTCGTGCGCAACGGCGGCAAGCTGTGCTTCACCACGCTGCGGGCCGGTGACGGCACCGAGCTCCAGGCGATGTTCTCGCTCGACAAGGTCGGCGAGAAGTCTCTCGCCGACTGGAAGAGCGTGGTGGACCTCGGCGACCTGGTCTCGGTCACCGGTGAGGTGATCACCAGCCGGCGTGGTGAGCTGTCCGTTCTCGCCGATTCCTGGGCGATGAGTGCGAAGGCGCTGCGGCCCCTTCCGGTCGCGCACAAGCCGCTTTCCGAGGAGACCCGGGTGCGGCAGCGTTATGTCGACCTCATCGTGCGGCCGCAGGCGCGCGACGTCGTTCGGACCCGTGCGACAGTGGTCCGCAGCCTCCGTGAGTCGCTGTTCCGCCGGAATTATCTCGAGGTGGAAACGCCGATGTTGCAGTTGCTGCACGGTGGCGCCGCGGCGCGCCCGTTTGTGACGCACAGCAACGCACTGGACATGGATCTTTATCTGCGCATCGCGCCGGAACTGTTTTTGAAGCGTGCCGTGGTCGGCGGCATCGAGCGGGTCTTCGAGATCAACCGCAACTTCAGGAATGAGGGCATGGACTCCACGCACTCTCCGGAGTTCGCCATGCTCGAGGCGTATCAGGCGTATGCCGACTACAACGTGATGCAGGCGCAGGTCCGGGACTGGATCCAGGAGGCCGCGACCGCGGTGTCCGGGTCCCATGTGGTCACTCACCAGGACGGCACCGAGATCGACCTGGGCGGCGAGTGGGCGCAGATCACCCTCTTCGGCGCCATCTCCGAGGCGCTCGGCGAGGAGGTCACCATCGACACCGATCTCGCCCAGCTTCAGCGGTACGCCGAGAAGGTCCAGCTCTCCGTCGATCCCAAGTGGGGTCCGGGGAAGCTTGCCGAGGAACTGTTCGAGCATCTGGTGACCGACAGCCTCCAGGCGCCCACCTTCGTCCGGGACTTCCCGGAGGAGACCGCCCCGCTGACCGCGCCGCACCGGACCATCCCCGGCCTGACCGAGAAGTGGGACCTCTACGTCGCCGGATTCGAGCTCGCCACCGCCTATTCCGAGTTGGTGGATCCGGTGATCCAGCGCGAGCGGTTCCACGCCCAGTCGCTGCTCGCGGCCGGTGGGGACCCCGAGGCCATGCAGCTGGACGAGGATTTCCTGCGGGCCATGGAGTACGGAATGCCGCCGTCCGGCGGCATGGGAATGGGAATCGACCGGCTGTTGATGGCGCTCACCGGCCTGGGCATTCGGGAAACGATCCTCTTCCCGTTGGTCCGGCCGGAGTAACAATTATCCACCCCTCCATTGACGGGCGATGCGCCCCTGGCGTTATTGTCTTCCCATTGCTGGGGAGAGAACCTGTGTTCGGGAGGATAACGGCGCGTGGCCAAGCAGATCATTCACAAGCTGGTCGATGACATCGATGGTGTCGACGCCGACGAGACCGTGAAGTTCGCGCTCGACGGTATTCAGTACGAGATCGACCTCTCGGAGAAGAACGCCGCGAAATTGCGGGAGGTCTTCGAGCCCTACCTGCAGGCCGGGACGAAGGTGGCCCGGGGTGGTGTGGTGGTGGGTGGCCGCGCGGCGCGCGGTCGTGGCGGCGCCACCGCCGACCGGGAACAGAACAAGGCGATCCGCGAGTGGGCCAAGAAGTCGGGGAAGGACATCTCCGACCGGGGCCGCATCCCGCAGGAGATCGTCGACGAGTTCCACGCCAAGGGTCCCGGCCGGGCCTGATTTCCCGGTTCGGCCTCGGAGAGGGCGCCCCGACTTCCCGTCGGCGGCGCCCTCTCCGCGTTTACCCACCTGCGCAGACACCGGGTCACTACGGTTATCCACAGGAGCGGACCGAGTTGTCCACAGGCTGTGGACCGGCAGGATTTCGCTGTACGCGTACACGTTCGGGTGGGGGAACAGCCGCTGAGCGTGCGAAGTTGGCTAAATCAACGTTGCGGATCGTTCCGAGGGGCCGCGAGAACCCAGCGGAGGCCGCCAGCGGCGATAGAGTTACAGCACGGGCATCACCGATGCCCGTGCGCTGGCCCCGCCAGCTGTTGAGACAGGCTCAGCATTGGCGCACGGCACGTGAGGAGCACGAGGGCATGTTCGAGCGGTTCACCGACCGAGCGCGACGGGTTGTCGTCCTGGCCCAAGAAGAGGCCCGGATGCTCAACCACAACTACATCGGGACAGAGCACATCCTGCTCGGCCTGATCCACGAGGGCGAGGGCGTCGCCGCCAAGGCTCTGGAGAGCCTGGGCATCTCCCTCGAGGGGGTCCGCCAGCAGGTCGAGGAGATCATCGGCCAGGGGCAGCAGGCGCCGAGCGGGCACATCCCGTTCACGCCGCGCGCCAAGAAGGTTCTGGAGCTCTCCCTGCGGGAGGCGCTGCAGCTCGGCCACAACTACATCGGCACCGAGCACATCCTGCTCGGCCTGATCCGCGAGGGCGAGGGCGTCGCCGCCCAGGTGCTGGTCAAGCTCGGCGCCGACCTCAACCGGGTCCGTCAGCAGGTCATCCAGCTGCTCTCCGGCTACCAGGGCGGCAAGGAGACGGCCGCCGCGGGCACCGCGACCGGTGAGGCCGCGCCGTCCACGTCGCTCGTTCTCGACCAGTTCGGACGCAACCTGACGCAGGCCGCCCGCGAGGGCAAGCTCGACCCGGTCATCGGCCGGGAGAAGGAAATCGAGCGGGTCATGCAGGTGCTCTCCCGGCGCACCAAGAACAACCCGGTGCTGATCGGCGAGCCCGGCGTCGGCAAGACGGCGGTCGTCGAGGGCCTGTCGCAGTCCATCGTCAAGGGCGAGGTGCCCGAGACGCTGAAGGACAAGCAGCTGTACACGCTGGACCTGGGCGCCCTGGTCGCCGGTTCGCGTTACCGCGGTGACTTCGAGGAGCGCCTGAAGAAGGTGCTCAAGGAGATCCGCACCCGCGGCGACATCATCCTGTTCATCGACGAGATTCACACCCTGGTCGGCGCCGGCGCCGCCGAGGGCGCGATCGACGCGGCGAGCATCCTCAAGCCGATGCTGGCCCGCGGTGAGCTCCAGACCATCGGCGCGACCACTCTGGACGAGTACCGCAAGCACCTGGAGAAGGATGCCGCGCTCGAGCGCCGCTTCCAGCCGATCCAGGTCGGCGAGCCGTCGCTGGCGCACACCATCGAGATCCTCAAGGGCCTGCGCGACCGTTACGAGGCGCACCACCGGATCAGCATCACCGACGCGGCCCTGGTCGCGGCCGCGACGCTGGCCGACCGCTACATCTCCGACCGGTTCCTGCCGGACAAGGCGATCGACCTGATCGACGAGGCCGGCGCACGGATGCGCATCCGCCGGATGACCGCGCCGCCGGACCTCCGTGACTTCGACGAGCGCATCGCCCAGGTACGCCGCGACAAGGAGTCCGCGATCGACGCGCAGGACTTCGAGCGTGCCGCTCAGCTCCGCGACAAGGAGAAGACCCTGCTGGGCCAGAAGGCGCAGCGGGAGAAGGAGTGGAAGGCCGGCGACCTGGACGTGGTGTCCGAGGTCGACGACGAGCAGATCGCCGAGGTCCTGGGCAACTGGACCGGCATCCCGGTCTACAAGCTCACCGAGGAGGAGACCTCCCGCCTGCTGCGCATGGAGGACGAGCTGCACAAGCGCGTCATCGGCCAGGAGGACGCGGTTCAGGCCGTCTCCAAGGCGATCCGGCGGACCCGTGCCGGTCTGAAGGACCCGAAGCGCCCGAGCGGCTCGTTCATCTTCGCCGGCCCGTCCGGTGTCGGTAAGACCGAGCTCTCCAAGGCGCTCGCGGAGTTCCTCTTCGGCTCCGAGGACGCGCTGATCCAGCTCGACATGTCCGAGTTCCACGACCGCTACACGGTGTCCCGCCTGGTCGGCGCCCCTCCCGGTTACGTCGGTTACGACGAGGGCGGCCAGCTGACCGAGAAGGTGCGCCGCAAGCCGTTCTCGGTGGTCCTCTTCGACGAGATCGAGAAGGCCCACCCGGACGTCTTCAACACGCTCCTGCAGATCCTGGAGGACGGGCGCCTGACCGACGGTCAGGGCCGGATCGTGGACTTCAAGAACACGGTCATCATCCTCACCACCAACCTGGGCACGCGTGACGTGGCCAAGGCGGTGTCGCTGGGCTTCCAGGCCTCCGAGGCCGAGGAGTCGAGCTACGAGCGGATGAAGATCAAGGTCAACGACGAGCTGAAGCAGCACTTCCGCCCCGAGTTCCTGAACCGTATCGACGACACGATCGTCTTCCACCAGCTGCGTGAGAAGGAGATCCTCCAGATCGTCGACATCTTCACCGCCCGCATCGAGGGCCAGCTCAAGAACAAGGACATGGGTCTGGAGCTGACCGACAACGCCAAGCGCTACCTGGCGGCCAAGGGCTTCGACCCGGTCCTCGGCGCCCGGCCGCTGCGCCGGACCATCCAGCGCGAGCTGGAGGACACGCTGTCCGAGCAGATCCTCTTCAACGAGCTGCGCCCCGGCCAGATCGTCGTGGTGGATTGCGAGGGCGACCCGGCCAAGTTCGAGAAGGCGAAGCTGGTCTTCAAGGGCGCGGAGAAGGGTGTGACGGTGCCCGACGCGGTGCCGGCCGACCTCGCGGTGCCGACCACCGACGAGTAAGGATCCATCGAGAGGCCCGGTCGCTGATGCGGCCGGGCCTTTCGCATATTCGATCGCGGCCCGCGGGGGAAAGCCCGATCATCGGGGCCATGCCACATCAGATCAGGGCGGTGTACGACGACCGCACCGTCACCGTCTATCAGGCGTACCGCCCGGAGATCGCCGATCCGGCGGTGCGTGCCGGCCGGTTCGTCGCACCGTTCAAACGGGACCGGATGACCTGGGTCAAGCCGTCGTTCCTGTGGATGATGTACCGCTGCGGCTGGGCCACCAAGCCCGGCCAGGAGCGCGTGCTCGCCGTCTCGATCACCCGGGAGGGGCTGGAGTGGGCGCTCGCCAACGCGGTCCTCAGCCACTACGTACGCGGTGTGCACCCGGACCGGGCGACCTGGCAGCGGCAACTCAAGCAGGCGCCGATCCGCGTCCAGTGGGATCCGGAACGCGACCTGCGCCTGCGGCAGCTGCCGTACCGGTCGCTCCAGCTCGGCATCGGCGCCGCCGCGGTGGACCGGTACGTCGACGAGTGGGTCACCGGGATCACCGACGTGACCCCGCTGGTACGGGAGATCCGTGGCCTCCTCGACGCCGGTGACGAGGAGGCCGCCGCGGCCCTCCTGCCACCGGAGAAGCCACTAGAGGGCCTGCACCTCCCCTGACGGCGCGTCCCCCGCCAGGACGAAGTCGTCGCCACCCAGCGGCTGGATCAGGCCGTCCTCGACCAGGCCGGCCAGAGCCCGGGCGCGCTGCACCTCGTCCTGCCAGACCATGTCGAGCCGCTGCCGCGGGACCGGGCCGGTGGCGTGCCGCAGCACCTCCAGCAGCAGGCCGCGGACCTGGCGGTCGGTGCCGGCGTACCGTTGTGGTTTCCGGCTGGGCCCTTCGGGCAGCGGCAGCCCACTCAGCCGCCAGGCGCAGACCTGGTTGAACGGGCAGTCGACGCACTTCGGCGCCCGTGCGGTGCAGACGATCGCGCCGAGTTCCATGAACGCGATGCTCGCCCGGGCAGCCGTCGCCTCATCGGGCGGGAGCAGAGCCTCCATGGCGGTCAGGTCGGCGGCGGTCGTCGCCGGCCCGGCGTCCGGTTTGCCTTCGACGGCACGGCACACCACCCGCCGTACGTTCGTGTCCACCACCGGATGCCGCTGCCCGTACGCGAACGTCGCCACCGCCCGCCCGGTGTACGTCCCCACCCCCGGCAGCGCGAGCAGCTGCTCCAACGAGGACGGGACCTGCCCACCGTGCCGTTCCACGATCGCGACCGCGCAGGCGTGCAACCGCATCGCCCGGCGCGGATATCCGAGTCGTCCCCACATCCGGATCGCCTCCGACGGCGGATCGTCGGCGAGCGCGGCCGGGGTGGGCCAGCGGGTCATCCAGGAGCGCCAGGCGGGCTCCACCCGGACGACCGGGGTCTGCTGCAGCATCACCTCGCTGACCAGAACTCCCCAGGGTGTGGTGTCGGGTTGCCGCCAGGGCAGATCCCGGGCGTTCGCGGCATACCAGGTGATGGCGTCGTCTGCGAGAGTCATATCCCGTTTACTGTAAGCGGGTGCACGAGCTCGCCATCACCGTCATCGGGCCGGACCGTACCGGCATCGTGGCCGACGTCTCCGAAGCCCTCGCCGCGGTCGGCGCCAACCTGACCGACTCGACGATGACCCGGCTGCGCGGTCATTTCGCGATGACCCTGATCTGCACCGGGCCGGCCGAGGCCGAGGCCGTGCAGGCGCTGCGGCGGGTCGGCGGGGTGCTGGCCACGGTCCGCCCGGTCGAGCCGGAGACCGGGACGGCGGCGGCCGGTGAGCCGTACCAGCTCAGCGTGCACGGCGCGGACCGGCTCGGCATCGTCGCTGCGGTGGCCAGGGTGGTCGCGGCGGTCGGCGCCAACATCACCGACCTGACCACCCGCCTGAGCGGCCCGCTCTACGTGCTGGTCGCCGAGGTGGACGTCCCGGCCGGCGCCGGTGACGAGCTGGCCGAGCGGCTGGCGGTGGCCGCCGCCGAGCTGGACGTGGACGTGACGCTGCGCCGCGCCGAGTCGGAGATCCTGTGAGGAAGGTCGTCACCGCTCCCGCGAGCGTGCTCAGCAGGCCTGCCGCGGAGGTCGACCCGGCCGATCCGGAGATCGTCCGCCTGGCCGAGGACCTGGTCGCCGTCATGCGGGCGTCACCCGGATGTGTCGGCCTGGCCGCCCCGCAGGTGGGCGTGAGCGCGCGGGTCTTCTGTGTGGACGTGACCGGGCATCCGAAGGCGGCGACCACGCACGGCACGTTCGTGTTGTGCAACGCGACGATCCTGGAGGCCGGCCGGTGGCGTCCCGGGCGGGAGGGCTGCATGTCGGTGCCCGACCTGACCGGCGACGTGAAACGCGCTGCCCGGATCGTGGTCGAGGGTCTGCGGCCGGGCACCGGCGAGAAGATCACGATCACCACCGACGCGTTCGAGGCGCGTGCCGTGCAACACGAGATCGATCACTGTGCCGGAAAACTCTTCCTCGATCGGGTGGCCGGGGCGCACGCCGTCTACCAGCGGAAGATTTATCTCTAACGACGATGGCGTGAGTTGGTGTCGCAGAACCGGCGCGTCGTTCACATAGCGATGGGTGTGCGGGTTTACGGTGGGCGGCATCATGCGTGCGACGGTTGGTCCCCTTCCACCCGCGGTCTACTGGCGGCGGCGTGCGGTCGTGCTGGGCGCGGTGCTGCTCGGCGTCATCGTCCTGTTCATGTCCTGCAATCCGGGGGACGAACCCGATCCCAAGAAGACGTCCGCCGAGCAGCCGGCGCTGCCGCCGACCGGCGCGCAGGACCCGTCGGCGTCCGCGTCGGCGACCCCCTCGTTCGAGGAGAGCCCCCCGGCCGGGGGAAACCCGTTCCCCGATCCGCAGCAGACCTCGCCCGCCGAGACCCTGCCGCCGCCGGCGAACACCGGCGCCCCCGTCGTCGGGGCCGGAGAGGCCTGCGCCGACGGCGAGATCACCGTGACCCCGGTCCCGGCCACCCAGTCGCCGCAGCGTGGCACCCCGCTGCGGATCCAGCTGAAGATCAAGAACTCGAGTGCCCGCGCCTGTACGCGTGACCTGGGCGCCAGCGCGCAGGAGCTCTACATCGAGCAGGGCGCCACCAAGTTCTGGTCGTCCGACCAGTGCAACTCCGTCAAGGGCAACCAGGTCGAGACGCTGGCGGCAGGCGCCGAGCGGATCTACGAGGTCACCTGGAACGGCCGGCAGTCCACCGCGTGCACCGACAACGTGGCGTCCGGGCCGGTCCCGGCGGCGGGCGCCTACACGCTGCGCGGTCGCCTGGACGGTCGGGTCAGCGAAGCGGTCGGTCTGACGATCGTCGGCTGACCTTGGTCGCGGCACTCGAGCTCTACCTGGACACCGACACGACCCGCCGGGTCCGCACACTCTGGCGCGCGCTGGACGACGAGGGCATCCCGTCGCTCGGCTCCCTGCACCAGAAACACCGCCCGCACGTCTCGCTGGCGGCCGCCCACCGGATCGACCCGCACGCGGTCGCCGCCGCCCTCGGCGACTTCCCGGTCGGCCACGGCCTGACCTTCGGCATCGACTTCGTCGGCCAGTTCGTCGGCCGTGTCCTGTGGCTGGGCGTCACCATGACCCCCGAACTGCTCAGCCACCACCAAGCCGTCCACGAACGCCTCACCGCGGGCGGCGTCGAGGTCTGGGAACACTACCGGCCGGGTCGCTGGGTGCCGCACTGCACGATCTCGCTGCGCGTGCCCAACCCGGTCATGGCGCCCGCCATCCGCCGCTGCCTGGAATACCTCCCGATCCGCGCGACCGTCACCGGCGCCGCGGTAGCCGACCACGCCAACGACATCAGCCACCCCCTGTAGCGCCCGCCTCCCGGCCCTTCGGGCTCGAGGTCCGGCCGCGCCTTCGGCCTTTCCCGAGAAACCCCGGCTGGCTCCCGGTACTGTCTCCGCCGCCTGAAACAACACTGACAATCAGTCGGACCTTTCTGTTGTACGCACGTCGCCGCTCCCGCCCAACGTGACCCGTCCCGCCTGCTCCGCGCGAGGGGATCCCGGGTCAAGGCCGCAGCGCGGCCACCGGGCCGAATGCGGTGGTCACCGGACCGAGCCCCGTGCGTATTCCAGCCCCTGTGCGCGCCCGTAGTGCACGCGCCAGCGGACGTGACCGGTGGCCGTGGCCCGATTCGTTTGGGTGTGTCGTCCGGCCACTGCGCGCCCGTAGTACGCACGCCGGCGGAGGTGACCGGGTGCCGTGGTCGATTCGTTCGTGGGTGCGTAGTAGTTCGGCCACTGTGCGCGCCCGTAGCGCACGCGCCGGCGAATGTGACCGGGTGCCGTGGCCGATTTGTTTATGGTGTGTAGTTCGGCCGCTATGCGCCCCGGCCGTACACACGCCGGGGGCAGCTTCGCGAGCGGTGTGCTTCGTTCGCCCGCTATGCACGCCTCAGATTCACACGCGGTCTGTGGCGGTCCGCACCCACTACATTGAGTGACATCGTCCTCGTCAACGGTCGGAGATTCAGCGCCCGATCGACTGAGTTGTGACGCGGATCACGAAGAGCGAGGGGCGGTGACTAGACGTACCGCTCCAGGATCGAAGCCTCCGCCAGCCGGGACAGGCCCTCGCGCACGCCGCGGGCCCGCGCGTCGCCGACACCCTCGACCGCCTGCAGATCCTCGACCGTGGCGCCCAGCAGACGCTGCAGACTGCCGAAGTGGTCGACCAGCCGGTCCACGATCTGGGCCGGGAGCCGTGGCACCTTGGCGAGCAGCCGGAACCCGCGCGGCGACACGGCCGCATCAAGCGAATCCGAGGCGCCCGGATAGCCGATCGCCTTGGCCACCGCGACCAGGTCGATCATTTCGGTGGCGGTCAGCAGGTCCAGCTCGACCAGGGCCTCGTCCAGCGTGCGGGCCTTGCGGCCGGACGGCAGGTAGTCGCGGATGACCAGGGTGCGATCGGCGTCGACGCCGGCCATCAGCTCGTCCAGCTGGAGGGCGAGCAGCCGGCCGTCGGTGCCGAGCTCCACCACGTAACCGGAGATCTCGTCGGCGATCCGGCGGACCATCTCGAGCCGCTGCACCACGGCGACGGCGTCGCGGACGGTCACCAGATCCTCGATCTCGAGGGCGGAGAGGGTGCCGGACACCTCGTCGAGGCGCAGTTTGTACCGCTCCAGGGTGGCGAGCGCCTGGTTGGCCCGGGACAGGATGGCGGCCGAGTCGTCCAGGACGTGCCGCTGACCGTTCACGTAAAGCCCGATGATGTGCATCGACTGGCTGACCGAGATGACCGGGTAGCCGGACTGTTTCGCCACCCGCTCGGCGGTGCGGTGCCGGGTGCCGGACTCCTCGGACGGGATCGCCGGGTCGGGCATCAGGTGCACGGCGGCCCGGACGATGCGGGTGCCGTCGCTGGAGAGCACCACCGCGCCGTCCATCTTGCACAGCTCCCGCAGCCGGGTGGCGGAGAACTCCACATCGAGCGGGAAGCCGCCGGTGCAGATGGCCTCCACGACCGCGTCGTAACCGAGGACGATGAGCGCGCCGGTGCGGCCCCGCAGAATGCGCTCCAGACCGTCGCGCAGCGCGGTGCCGGGGGCCATCAGGGCCAGGTTGGCCCGGAGCGGATCGCTCGCGCCGCCGGTCAGGCCCGCCCCGGCGGCCGGTGTCATCGCACGATGCCCCGCGCCGTTGACGCCGGGACGCGGCGTTGAACTGGCGGCGGGCTTGGAACCATCGCGGTCGAGCGGCACCCGGACATTCTACGGACTGTCATCCACACCTAACGAGGCAAGGTTCAATGAATGCTCCGTAGCGTGATGAAACGTGACTGACGGTGACCTGAAGGCGGTCTGTCATCGTCGTCCGTGATCGGCGGCGACCCGTGCCGCGCTCTGCAACGCCGCCTGCACGTTGCCGACCTCGATGACCTCCATGCCCTTGGGCGTCCCGTCGGCGCCGTCGGGACCGCAGCCGGGTGGGACGAGCGCCACCTTGAAACCGAGCCGGGCCGCCTCGGCGAGCCGTCGGCCGACCGCGCCGACCCGCCGGATCTCACCGGTCAGCCCGACCTCGCCGATCGCCACCAGATGCGGGGCCATCGCCAGATCGAGGCCGCCGGACGCGACCGCGAGCGCCATCGCCAGGTCGGCGGACGGCTCGATCAGGCGGATGCCGCCCACCGTGGCCGCGAAGACCTCCCGGTTGTAGAGCTTGAGCTGCTTGGTGCGGCGCTCCAGCACGGCCAGCACCATCGCCAGGCGGGCGTGGTCGAGCCCGGACACCGTGCGCCGCGGCGAGCCCTGCACCTCGGCCCCGATCAGCGCCTGCACCTCGGTGACGAGCGCCCGCCGGCCCTCCATGGCCACCGTCACGCAGGTGCCGGGGACCGGCTCCAGATAGCGGGTGAGGAAGAGGCCGGACGGGTCGGGCAGGCTGCTGATGCCGCCCTCGTGCATCTCGAAGCAGCCCACCTCGTCGGCGGCGCCGAACCGATTCTTCACCCCGCGGACCAGGCGCAGCGACGAGTGCTTGTCGCCCTCGAAGTGCAGCACCACGTCGACCAGGTGCTCCAGCACGCGCGGGCCGGCGACCTGCCCGTCCTTCGTGACGTGACCGACCAGGACGGTGGCGATGCCGCGCTCCTTGGCGATCGAGACGAGCGCGGCGGTGACCGCCCGCACCTGGGTGACACCGCCGGGGACGCCCTCGGTGCCGGGCGCCGAGACGGTCTGCACCGAGTCGAGGATCAGCAGGCCCGGCTTGACCGCGTCGAGGTGGCCGATCACCGTGCCGAGATCATTCTCCGAGGCCAGGTAGAGGCGGTCGTGCAGGGCGCCGAGCCGCTCGGCCCGCAACCGCACCTGGCTGACCGACTCCTCGCCGCTGACCACCAGCGACGGACTGCCGGCTCCGGCCGCCCACTGCTGGGCCACGTCGAGCAGCAGGGTCGACTTGCCCACGCCCGGCTCGCCGGCGAGCAGCACCACCGCGCCGGGCACCAGGCCGCCGCCGAGCACCCGGTCGAGCTCACCGACACCGGTCGCCACGGCCCGGGCCGGAGACGCGCTGATCTGCGCGATCGGGCGGGCCGGCTCGGCCGGCATGCGGGAGCTGACCACCCGGCCGGAGACGCCGACGGTGACCGAGGACTCGATGACCGAGCCCCACTCGCCGCACTCCGGGCACCGGCCCAGCCATTTCGGCGGGTTGTGCCCGCAGGCGTCACAGACGTAGGAGGCCTTGGGTGCCTTGGCCGAGGAGCGGGAGGTCGTCACCCCGCCAAGCTAGCTCGCGGGTACGACAAACTCAGTGACCGCCGCCCTCGGTCTCGGTCTGCTCGTGGATCTCGGCGGAGCCGCGGGGCGCCGGGGTCAGCGGGCTCGCGACCGGAGCCTGCACCTCGAGCTCCTCCGCGGAGTCGCTGAACGCGAACTTCAGAGCGACGGACAGGCCCGGCGTGAGCTTCTCCTTCAAGCCGATGACCTGGAGCACCTTGGTGTCGGTCGGGCGGAACAGAGCCGAGCCCTGCGGGCCGATCTGGATCCGCGCGGCCTCGACCGTGACACCCGGCTCGGCCGGAGCGCCGGCACCCGGCTGGGCGGGCACGCCGGCGCTCGGGGCGCCGGACGGCGCGACCGGGGCCGAGGAGGTGACCTCACCCGGCGTGGTGACGGTCGCGGTGCTCACGAAGCCGACGTTCGCCGCGGCGATGACCTGCGGCCGGGTCGGCTCGGCGACGCTGATCGTGACGGTGACCGCCTCGTTGGTCTGGTTGTAGAGGCTCAGCTCGAGCGGGGCGTTCTCCTGCGCGGCGTAGCCCTCGGTGCCGTTGTACTCCACCTGCAGGTTGCGGATGAGCACGCTGCCGCTCTTGGACTGGGTGTTCACGCCGGCGATCGGCGTGTCCAGGATGGCGGTTTCGGCGACCTGGCCGGCCGAGCATCCGCTCAGCGCCAGGGCAGCGACCGTGGCGGCACCCGCGACCAGAGCTGCGCGACGGGTTCCCAGCGAGCGCATCACGATCCTCCAAATAGAGACACCAAGGTGTGAGATCAGCGTAGTGGGCGACGATCGGGCGCGTGCGGGGACCCATCCATCAGGCTCTGGAGATCACGTCACCCGGCCGCTGAGGACGAGCAGCAGGACGTCGATCAGGGCCACCACGATCACCGCGCGGAACAGGGCGACCGGGCGCCCGTCGGCGCGGCGGGCGGCGTACCACCCCCAGGGCAGCACCACGACGGCGGCCGCGCCCGCCGCCAACCCGGACCACGACGGCGGCCCCGGCGGGCCGAGGACCAGCGTGAGCGTCGCGCCCAGCAGCAGCCCCGCGGCGGCCAGCTGCGAGCCGGCGGCGCCGATCCGGTGCGGCAGGCCACGTACCCCGGTGGCCTCGTCGTCGGCCAGATCGGGCAGCACGTTGGCGAAATGCGCTCCCCCGCCGAGCAGGGCCCCGGCGGCGACCAGCCAGACCGGCGGCGCCGGGCGGCCCGGCAGGGCCAACACCACGAAGGCAGGCAGCAGACCGAAAGCGATCAGGTACGGCAGGACCGAGAACGCGGTGTTCTTCAGCGGCCAGTCGTAGAGCAGCGCGAACCCGGTGGCCACCGTGATCGCGGTGGCCGCGGGCAGGCCGAGCGGCAGGGCGAGGGCCGGAACCGCCAGCGCCGCGACCAGGCCGGCGACGCCGACGGCACGCGCCGAGATCGCCCCCGACGCCACCGGTTTGTCTCGTCGCCCGCTGGTCCGGTCGCGGTCGGCGTCCAGCCGGTCGTTGACCCAGCCGACCGCGAGCTGACTGGCCGCCACCACCAGGGCGACCGTCGCCAGCCGCCAGCCGCGGTGCCCGGCCCCGGCGGCCAGCAGGGTCATCGCCAGGGTGACCGCCCCGCCCGGTTCCGGATGGGACGATCTGAGCAGCGCGAGAGCACGGGACATGTTCGCCAAGTGTGGTGGTGTCGGCGTCCGCGTGCCAGTCTCGATCACATGCGGTCGATGCCACGCAATGACCCCCGCCAATACGACGATCTGGTCACCGAGTGGTGGCGTCCCGCCGGCACCTTCGCCATCCTGCACTGGCTCGCCGCCGCCCGGGCCGCCCTGATCCCGCCCGCCTCCGGCCCCGGCCGGGTCCTCGTCGACGCCGGCTGCGGCGGCGGGCTGCTCGCCCCGCACCTGCGCGGCAAGGGTTACCGGCACATCGGCGTCGACCTGCGGCACGCCGGGCTGCGGCAGGCCGCCCCACGCGGCATGACCGCGGTCAACGGTGACGTGACGGCGCTGCCGCTGGCCGCCCGCAGCGCCGACGTGGTGGTCGCCGGGGAGATCCTGGAGCACGTCACCGACCTGCCGGGCACGGTCGCCGAGCTGTGCCGGGTGCTGCGCCCGGGCGGCCTCGTGGTGCTCGACACGATCAACGACACGGCGCTGGCCCGGCTGATCACGGTGACGCTGGGCGAGCGGTTCGGCGTCGCCCCGGTGGGATTGCACGATCCGGCGCTGTTCGTGCCGCCCCGGCGGCTGGTGGCCGAGTTCGCCCGGCACGGCGTGACGCTGAAGGTGCGCGGGGTGCGCCCGAGCATGCGAGGGCTGTTCCGCTGGCTGGCGCTGCGCCGGGAGGTGTCCGGCCGGCCGATCGTCCCGGCTCCATCGACCGCGGTGCTCTACCAAGGCATCGGATCGAAATCCCTGGGTATCGAAGGGCGTGACCGGTACACGAGGGAGCGACATGCGGGATGAGGCACGGCGGTTGACGCCCCGGTTCACGGCGCGGGCGGCGGACCATGACCGGGAGGGCGCCTTCCCCGAGGCCGACTTCGCCGACCTGCGGGAGGCGGGCTTCTTCGGGCTGATGGTTCCGGCCCGGCTGGGCGGCGCCGGGGCGGGCTTCGCGGAGTACGCCGAGGTCGCCTACGAACTGGCCCGCGGCAACGGCGCGACCGCCCTGATCTTCAACATGCACGCTGCGGTGACCGGGGCGCTGAGCGGTGTCAGCGACGAGCTGGCCGAGGCCCTCGGACTGCCGCGGGAGGCGCTCGAAGCTCGCGACGAACACCTGAAGGCGGCTGCGGGCGGCAGTTGGTACGCGGTGGCGATGAGCGAACGCGGCGTGGGCTCCCGGCTGTCCCGGATGGCCACCACCTATCAGCCGGTGGACGGCGGCTACCGGATCACGGGCGCGAAGACGTTCTGCTCGGGAGCCGGGCACGCCGACGCGTACCTGATCGCCGCCCGCAGCGCCGCCGATCCCACGCAGGTCTCCCAGTTCCTGGTCCCGGCCGGCGACGGCCTGACGGTCGAGCCCACCTGGGACGCCCTCGGCATGCGCGCCACCGCCTCCCACGACCTGCACATCGACGTCACCGTCCCGGCGTCCGCGCTGCTCGGCGGGATGGAGGGACTGGCCCTGGCGGTGGCCCAGATGGCCCCGCACTGGATGGTGGCCAGTTACGCCGCCGTCTACGTGGGTGTGGCCCGGGCCGCCGTCGACGCAGCGATCGAGCACGTCAAGGCGCGCGGGCTGGATGCCCTGCCGGCCGTGCGGGCCCGGATCGGCCGGGCCGACGCCGCGGTCGCCGCCGCCCACCTGACCGTTCGGGAGGCGGCCCGCCGGGTCGACGAGGCGCCCGGCGACCCGGACACCAACCGCTGGGTCTGGCGGGCCAAACTGCTGGCCGGCACGACCGCCGCCGACGTCGCAGCGTCGATGCTGGAGGCGGCCGGCACGTCCGCGATGCGGCGCGGCCATCCGCTGGAACGCCTCTACCGGGACGCCCGGGCCGGCTCGTTGCAGCCGGCCACCAGTGACGTCTGCGCCGACTGGCTCGGTGTGGACGCGCTGGGTGGCGACCCGGACGCCGACGGCGTGGCGCCGCGCTGGTGAGCGGCCCGCTGATGAACCCGGTGATCACCGGCCTCGGGGTCGCGCTGCCGCCCTCGGCCACCCAGGACGCCCTCTGGGAGGGCTACTTCGACAAGCATTACGCGGGCCCGCGCAACGGCCTGGCCCGGCGGATCTTCGCCAACTCCGGCGTGCGTACCCGGCAGGCGGTGGTCAGCCCCCTGCTGGAGGACGTGTCCGGCTGGTCCACCGAGCGCCGGATGCGCCGTTACCAGGCCGAGGCGGCGCCGCTCGGCAAGGCCGCGGTCAGCCGGGCGCTGGCCGACGCCGGCCTGGCCGCCGGCGACCTGGGCCTCTTCGCGGTCTGCTCGTGCACCGGGTACGCCACGCCCGGCCTGGACATCCTGCTCGCCCGCGACCTGGGCATGTCACCCAACGTGCAACGGCTCTTCGTCGGCCACATGGGCTGTTACGCGGCGTTACCGGGGCTCGGGTCCGTGACCGACTTCGTGGCCGCCCGGGGACGACCCGGACTGCTGCTCTGCGCCGAGCTCACCAGCCTGCACCTGCAGCCGCCCGCGGCGCGGACGGACATCCAGCAGATCGTCTCGCATGCGCTCTTCTCGGACGCTGCGGCTGCCGTCGTGGTCACTCCGGGCAATGCCGCGGGGTACGCCGTACGCGAGGTCGCCGCGATCACCGACACCTCCACCGCCGACCACATGACCTGGGAGGTCACCGACCTGGGGTTCCGGATGGGCCTGTCCCCGCAGGTCCCGACGGTGCTCGCGCGGCACGTCCGCGGTCTGGTCGACGACGTCCTGGCCCGTCACGGCCGGACCGTCGCCGACGTCGGCGGCTGGGCCGTGCACCCCGGCGGTCCCAAGATCCTCGACGTGGTGCAGGAGCGGCTCGACCTGGACGACAGTGCGCTGGCCGAGTCCCGAGGAGTGCTCGCCGCGTACGGCAACTGCTCGTCCCCGACGGTCCTGCTCGTCCTCGACGAGCTCCGCCGCCGCCCGGCCCCACCGGAATCGATCATCATGCTCGCGTTCGGCCCCGGACTCACGCTCTATGTCACTCTTCTGGAGGGCTCTACTCTCGCAGCGTGAGCGGCGAACGGGGACGCGGCTTGGTGCTGCATGCACTGGCCGCACTGATCTTGGCGGGTGGCGTGGTGTGGTGGTGGCGCGCCGCGCCGAGCCAGGCCGTCGACGACCGGTTGCTCGGCTGGCGGCGCGCCGCCGAACAGTTGCTCCCCGAGGTCGGTGGACTGGAACTGTCGAACACCATCGCCCTCGAACCCGGCCCTGGTCACGAGGAGGTCGTCGGCGTCGAACCGGGCGACTTCCTGATCTCCGCGGTGTGCGCCGGGGCGGAGGGCAGCCGGGTCCGGATCAGCCTCGGCTCCGGTGAGTCCGGCCGTGGCCTGCCGTGCTCCGGTTTCCGGACTCCGCAGGTCTTCAGTGTCGGACTCGCCGGCGAACTCCACATGCTGCTCCGGGCCGAGACGTCCGGCCCGGTCATCTTCCGGTACACGCTGCAGCGCGCGATCGGGTGATTCGCCCGGCTGGTCGTGGGTGCTGGCTCGCGGCCCGCGAGGCAGCCCCCACGACCAGCCGGATCTGTTCCGCCCCGAGGCGCGTGCCGGTGCCGGACCGGCGGCTTCGTGGGCCCGTCACGCCTGTGGAGCGAGCTCCGGCGTCGGCCGGAGGCCCGTCACCCTCCGCGGTACGCGGCTGAATCCGATGGGGCCGCCACGCCCGTGCGGCGCGTTTCGGTCCGGTGGCGGGAGGCCTCGCGCTCGCCTCATGGGTGCGGTGGTGATTGGGCGGGAACTGCCTGGTCCGTACCAGAAAAGGGGTTTGGTCGTTATAAGCGGGCCAGGTCGGGACGGATCGTCTCGATCGAGGCGGTGCGGGGATGGATCCGGACGATGTCGCCGAGGCGGTTGACGAGGACGACCGCGGCGGTGCCGTCGGGGGGACCCAGGCGCAGATGGGCGCGCAGCGTGTCGGTCGGGTCCTGCAGGAGCGTGACGGATTTGCCGTCCGCCCGCGGGGCGCGGGAGGTCGGCAGGAGCGGGGTGGCCACCGGGCTCGCCGAGGCGCGGGCGGTGGTCACGGCCAGCACCTTCACGCCGGGGTCGACGGCGGCGACCGTGTCGGCCAGCAGGGTGGCGCAGTCGCAACCCTCGGTGAGCAGCAGGACGGCCGGCAGGTTGCCGCGGACCGCCACCATGTGACCGTCGGTGCCGACCAGATCGAGGGCGGGCAGCGAGTCGGCGGTGGTGTCGGTGCTCCCGGAGGTGCGCTGGGTGACCGGCTGGCGGGCCGGGCCGGGCCACGCGGAGGCGAAGAGGCTGGCCACGGTGACCAGCACGGCCACCGCGATGATCAGGGCGGGGGCGCGCACCAGGAGAGCGCTGAGACGGCGCAGCCGGCGCACCGCGGGCCGTCGGGTGAGGCGCTGCCACCCGTCGAGGGGTGCGTCGGTGTGCAGCTCGGCACGCACGGCCTCGACCTCGTCGGCGAGCTCGGAGAGGTCGTCGGGAATGACGATGACTCCCCACTCCTCGGGGAGGTCCGGGAGGTCGTCAGGGGACTCGCCCCCGGGCGGCCTGCCGCCGTTGTCGCTTGCGCCAGCCATGCATCAACCTCCCCCCTGGCCGACCAGATCCTGCTTCGGTCGGGGAACTCCCGTCCAGCCTCCCGCACGTGGGGCCGCATCGCCAGTGGCGCACTGATGCGGACCTTAGCGATAAGCTTGATCTCACAAAGCCATCAGGTCCGGAATTCCCGACTTGGTTGGGGCGGTCGTCCCGGTGTCAGCCGTGACGATCCTGTCACTTTGCGTTACTTAGGCAGCTTCTAGCGTGGCTGTCAAGCGGTAGAAAGCCCCGTCACAGGCCCTCTGAGCTGCACTAACAGTGACCGTCAGGGCGAGACACCGCCGCCTGAGCGTGTTACCCTAGACACAGCGAAAGGGGTTTCGAACCTATGGTTTTCAGTGTCGGCGAGACCGTTGTTTACCCCCACCACGGGGCCGCACTCATCGAGGCAATCGAGACTAGGGTCATCAAGGGCGTTGAAAGGCAGTATCTCGTTCTGCGTGTCGCCCAGGGCGATCTGACTGTTCGAGTGCCCGCTGAGAACGCCGAAGAAGTCGGCGTGCGCGAAGTGGTTGGCGAGGAAGGCCTGGGCAAGGTCTTCGACGTCCTCCGCGCTCCGCACACCGAGGAGCCGACCAACTGGTCGCGGCGCTACAAGGCCAACCTGGAGAAGCTCGCTTCCGGGAACCCGCTCAAGGTCGCGGAAGTTGTTCGTGACCTTTGGCGTCGTGAGCGTGAGCGTGGCCTGTCGGCGGGTGAGAAGCGGATGCTCGCCAAGGCTCGTGACATTCTGGTCGGCGAGGTCGCCCTCGCTGAGAAGAGCACCAAGGATGAGGCCGAGGTCCTGCTCGACAAGGTCCTCACCGAGGCCTGATTCGACCGACGTCATCCCTCTTCACTGTGTCTGACTCACGCTGTGTTTGATGCGAATCGTGTGTCCGGCGACGGCGACGTGACCGCGCAGCTCAATGCTCGCGGTGACGTCGCCGTCGTCGTTCCGGCAGCCGGCGCCGGAGTGCGACTCGGGCCCGGCGCCCCCAAAGCGTTGCGGCTGCTCGACGGAGAGCCGCTGCTCGTGCACGCGGTTCGGCGGGCGGCGGCGGCGCCATCGGTGCGGGTCATCGTGGTGGCGGCGCCGGCTGCCGAGGTCGAGTCCGTGCGGGTCCTGCTCGCCCCGATCGCGCCGGTCACGGTGGTGGCCGGTGGGGCGGAGCGGCAGGATTCGGTCGCTGCGGCGCTCGACGTGGTGCCGGACGACGTCGGCATCGTGCTGGTGCACGACGCGGCCCGGTGCCTGGCTCCGGCGGATCTGTTCGAGAGTGTCGCCGCGGCGGTCCGGGACGGGGCCGACGCGGTCATCCCGGCGCTTCCGGTGGTCGACACGATCAAGCAGGTCGCCACGGACGGGACGGTTCTCGGCACGGTCGACCGGTCGGTGCTGCGGGCCGTGCAGACACCGCAGGGTTTCCGGCTGCCGGTGCTGCGGGCAGCCCACGCCGCGGCCGCCGACCTGCACACCGACGACGCCGGCGCGGTCGAGAAACTCGGGCGGCCGGTGGTGTGTGTGCCCGGGTCCGACTTTGCTTTGAAGATCACGCGCCCGCTCGATCTGGCTCTCGCCACCCATCTCCTGACGCTCGCCTGAGCACGCTCCTGACGCTTGTCTGAGCGCGCCACTTTTCGTGGGGCAGGCCGGCACGAGAGCTGTGACGGCGGGCTTCGCGGCCTCGGCGATTAGGGTGAGCGGGTGATCATTCCGCGGGTTGGGGTCGGGACCGATGTGCACGCCTTCGACGAGGAGCGGGACTGCTGGGTCGCGGGGCTGCACTGGCCCGGCGAGCCGGGCCTGGCCGGGCATTCCGACGCTGACGTGGCGGCGCACGCGGCCTGCGACGCCCTGCTGTCCGCGGCCGGCCTCGGCGACCTGGGCGGCAACTTCGGCACGAGCCGCCCGGAGTGGGCCGGTGCCTCCGGAGTGACCCTGCTGACCGAGACGGCCCGCCGGGTGCGAGCGGCCGGCTTCGAGATCGGCAACGTCTCGATCCAGGTGATCGGGAACCGCCCGAAGATCGGCAAGCGACGCGCCGAAGCCGAGGAGATCCTGTCCAAGGCGGTCGGGGCGCCGGTCACGGTGGCCGGAACCACCACCGACGGACTGGGACTGACCGGCCGCGGCGAAGGTCTGGCCGGGACCGCGGCGGCGCTGGTGTACCCGGTGGGTGGCGATCGTCACGAGAGGACCGAGCCGTCACATCGGGCATGATCACTCCCATGACCGTCGCGCTTCCCGATGTGGCAAGGAAACTGATCGACAACCCCACCTACGCGGTGTTGACCACGATCAACGAGGACGGCAGCCCGCAGTCGACCGTGATCTGGGTCAAGCGGGACGGCGACGACGTGCTGTTCTCGACCACGCGGGGACGGGTGAAGACGCGGAACATGGAGCGCGAGCCGCGGGTGTCGATCTGTGGGTACGACCCGGCGCAGCCGTACTCCTACTTCACCGTCCAGGGCACCGTTGCGCTCAGTGACGATCCGGACGACCTGATCAGTGAGTTGAGTTTCAAGTACGCGAACGAGCCGTGGACAGCCGACGCGCCGGGCACCGTGCGGGTGGTCTGCCGGCTCACCCCGACTCACGTGATCACCAGGTAGACCGCCTACGCTCGGCAGCGTGCCCGCCCCCTTGGAGCCTGACACCACACCGGAGGAGTACCGCCAGCGTGCCCTCCTGCTCGCCGACCTCGGACGCTATGACGAGGCCGCCGACGAGATCGCGGCCGGACTGACCGCTGATCCGCGAGAGGTCAATCTGCTCGCCACGCTCGCCCGCATCCACCTGGCGGCCGAGCAGCCGGCCGAGGCCCTCGCGGCGGCCGACCGGGCCGCCACCGCCGATCCGGGTGCGCTGCCGGTTCTGGTGGTGCGGGCGATGGCTCTGATCGACAGCCGGCGCTACTCCGATGCCGCCGGGGTGGCTGCCGGGATCCTGCGGGACTGGCCGGAGGACCCGTACGCGCAGCGCACCGGCGCCGCCCTGCTCAGCGAGTCGCGAAACGGCCAGGAGGCGCTCAACGCCGCCTGGAACGGTGTGAAGGTCGCGCCCCGGGAGGCCGAAGCGCACCTGGTGCTGGCTGTCGTCGCGGCCCGGTTGCGGCTGTTCGATCTGGCACAGCGGGCGTACGCGGAGGCGCTGGAACTCGATCCCGCGATCGGGGACGCGGGCCGGACCACCGGCGTGGTCCGGTTCGAGCGCCGCCGGTGGGCCCGGGCGATCGAGGATCTGGCGGAGGAGGCGTCGCTGGGAACCCCGGCGTCGCCGGAAACCCCGGAGGCGTCGGCGGCTGCGGCGACGCCGGAACCGATGCCGGTCAGCCGGCCGGTCAAACCGGTCCTGGACATCTCGGAGGAGTCCGTCCAGGCGGTGCGGGAGACCACCCGGTACAGCGCGGGCGGCACGATCGTAGCCGCGGCGCTGGCGGCCGCCATGACCACGATCAGCCCGGGTATCTCCCGCGCGTGGTCCGGCCTGATCGCCGTGTTGATCTTCTGCGCGGTGATCTTCTGGTTCCGTGGCCGCCTGCCCGAGCCGGCCGGTGTCGTGTTGCCGAGGTTGCGGTCCGGTGCCCGGCGGCTCGCCGTCGCGGTCTATCTGACCTTCGCCGCGCCGCTGTTCCTGCTGGCGTACGCGCTGGTCGGTGGCCCGGCGCCGCTGGTGGCCGGGATGGTGGTGGCGGTGGTGGCCGAGGTGCTCGTGGTGCTGGACCGCCGCGCTTCCTGACATTCGTGGCTGTCCGTTTCCCGCGGCGTCCGTTAGGTTCGGAATCGTGGCGACGATGGTGCCTCCGCTGTATGCCGGGCTGATCGATGACGCCTCCCTGCTGCCGCCGAGCCCCATCGGCTTGGCCGACGCGGTGGCGAAACACCACGAGCATGCCGCCTCGTGGTACCGGAACCTGCTCGGTTCCCTGCTGGTGCCGGCGTCGATCGTCGGGACTGAACCGATGCCACGGCTCACCGCCGGGCTGATCGGTGACGTGCCGGCCGCCGTCCTGCCGGTCACGGTGGACAAGTTGCGTGCCGCCGGCGTTCAGGTGCTGCATGTCGAGGCGGCGGTGGCCCGCCGGGGCGAGGATCCGCAGCCCGGACTCGCCGCGCTCCGGTCGCTGGCCGAGACTCAGGCCGGCCTGCCGCTCTATGCCGAGATCCCGCTGAGCTGGGGTCTGCTCGGCGCTCTCGACACGGTCGCCGAGGCGCGCGGCAGCGGCCTGGCGATCGCGCCGAAGTTCCGGGTCGGCGGGCTGGCGGCCGAGCTGTTCCCCACGCCGGTCGAGCTGGCCGCGGTGATCTGCGCCTGCCGGGACCGGGGGTTGCCGTTCAAGCTGGCCGCCGGGCTGCGGCACGCCACCCGGCACACCGATCCGGAGACCGGCTTCACCCACCATGGCTTCCTCAACGTGCTGGTCGCCACGGTCGTCGCGGCCCAGGGCGGTGAGGTGGCGGAGGTGGCCGAGTCGCTGGCCGCAACCCATCCGGTCCCGCTCGTCGAACCGGCCCGGACCCACCGTGACGGCCCCCGGCCGCTGTTCCTCGGCTTCGGCGCCGCCAACGTGGTCGAACCGCTGACCGAACTCGTCCGCCTGGGCCTGATCAACGGCGGTTACGAGTAGCTTCCCGGTGCCGTGACGGGCGAACACCGGCTGGTTCTCACGGTTGTCTCGCGGGCGTTGAGACAGCCGTGAGAACCAGCCGGGTCTGCTTCTCTCACGCCAGGAGGGGGAGCAGCGCGGACCAGGCCTCCTCGGCGGCGCCGGCGATCGGGCCCTCGTCGTCGGGCAGGGCGGCCGCCAGTACCGGGGGCGGGGCCGGCCGGTGGATCAGCATGAGGCCGTCCAGGTAAGCGGCGTGGATCGTCTCCGGGACCGCGGCCAGCAGGTCGGGTCCGATCCCGCCGAGCGTGACCAGGTCGGCGTCGAGGGCGTTGACCAGGCCCGCAATGCCCCGGCCGAGCGCGGCGCCGACCGCCCGGACGGCTTCGACGGCCGCGTCCGGGTCGGTGTCCGGCCCGGCCTCGCCCGAGCTGTAGGGACTGACCACCTCGCCGCGCGGCGGAGAGCCGGGTGCGGTGCTGGCGACCGACGTTCGGAGGCCGGCCCGTCCTTCGCCCGCTTCCCAGCTCGGGGTTACGTCGTGGGGTGCGGGTTCGGTGGGTGGGTGCCGGTGGGTGGGCTGGGAGGTACGGGCGCGGGTGGCGGTGGCGATCACGCGGCGGGCGTAGGTGACGGGGTCGCGGGGTGGGGGGTCGCCGAGGAGGCGGGCCATGGCGGTGCCGCTGACTGCCGTACCCCAGCAGCCGTGGGCGCCGCAGGCGCAGGCGATCGTGGGGTCGCCGAACGGCATGTGACCGAACTCGCCCGCGGCGTTGCGGGCGCCGATGACCGGGCGGCCGTTCTCGACGACGGCGCCGCCCAGGCCGTCTTCGATGCGCAGGTGCAGGGCGACGGTGGCGCCGGCCGCGGCGCCCCGGCGGTGCTCGGCGGTGGCGGCGAGGGTGGCGTCGTTGCCGGCCACGAGCAGGCCGGCTTCCGGCCACAGTCCGGTCAGGTCGATGTCGTGCCAGTCGGACTTGAACGCTTCCAGGCGCAGGCTGCGGGACACCGGTCCGGGGACGGAGATGCCGATGGCGCGCAGCCGGTCCCCGTACCGGGCGAGAAGGTCCTTGATCGCGGCCGCGACGGAATCGCGGACCTCGGCCCACCGCGCGTGGTGGTGCCGGTCGGACCGCGAGGCGAGGGTGGCTCCGCCCAGTTCGACCACGTCGAGACGCCAGGCCTCTTGGGTGATCGCCAGCGCGAGCACGAGTGGTCCGCCGGGGTGCGGCAGCAGGACGGTGGTGGGACGGCCGCGGGCACCGCTGGGCGCGGCGGGCGCCTGGGTGAGCAGGGCGGCCCGGCTGAGCTTGGTGACGAGCTCGGTGGCCGCGCCGGTGCCGATGCCGAGCAGCCGGGCGGCGTCGGCGCGGGTGACGCCGGGGTGCCGGTGCACCACCCGGAGCAGTTCGGTCGAGCGCGTCGTCACCAGGATTCCTCCTTCTTATGCTCTATCGCGGAGTTTATTGTGTGGGGGTGAAGCTCAACCGCCCGGCGCTCGTCGTCCTCGGCACCTCCACCTTCTGCTACGTCGCCGCCGAAACCCTGCCCGTCGGTCTCCTGCCGGAGATCGCCGCCGACCTCGACGTCACCGAGGCACAGGTCGGCCTGTTGCTGACCAGTTATGCCGTGGTCGCCGCCCTGAGCACCATCCCGCTCACCGCGCTGACCATGCGGGTGCCCCGGCACACGCTGATCGCCGTCACGGTAGCGGTGTTCGCCGTCTCGCAGGCGGCCGCCGCGATCGCGCCCACCTTCGCCATCCTGATGCTGTCCCGGCTCATCTGCGCCCTGGCGCACGGGGTGTTCTGGTCGGTGATCGCGCCGATCATCCTCCGGCTCGCGCCACCCGGTCAGGGCGGACGCGCCACCGCCATGGTCTTCGTCGGGAACTCGCTGGCCATCGTGCTGGGCGTGCCGGCCGGCACCGCGCTCGGCCAGTGGCTCGGCTGGCGGACCGCGGTCGGGTTCTTCGCCGTCGCCGGGGCGATCTGTGTGGCGCTGCTGCTGGCCGTGCTGCCAAAACTGCCGGCCCTGCCCCGGGACCTGGAGACCCGGACCGGGCAGCGGATGCGCAACGCGATCACGATTCTGCGTAACGGCTCGGTGGCCCGGCTCTGCCTGGTCACGATGGTGCTGGTGGTGGGGCACTTCGCGGCGTACACGTACATCGCGCCGCTGGTCCGCCGGGATGCCGGGCTCGACGGAGCGGCGCTGAGCGCGCTGCTGCTCGGGTACGGCGCGGTCGGCCTGGCCGCCAACTTCGTGGTGCGGCGTTTCGTGGACCACCGTCCCGGCCCGCTGGTGATCGGCCTGGCCGCGACCGTGGCCCTCGCCGTGGTGATGCTGGCGCCGGTGCTCGGCCCGATCCCGACGATCGTGTGCACCCTGCTCTGGGGCGGCGCCTTCACCGCGATCCCGGTGTTCCTGTCGACCGCCGCGCTGCGGGTCGCGCCGGCCGCCCGCGACGCCGCCTCGGCCGTTTACGTGGTGGCGTTCCAGATCGGCATCGGCGGCGGCGCCTTCCTGGGCGAACGCCTCGTCACCACCGGCCACCTCGGCACTCTCCCGCTGCTGGCCGGCGGCATGGCACTGGCCGCGACCGTGATCATCGCGCTGTCCCCGGCGGTCTTCCCACACCGGATCAGCGCCGAGGACCACGATCGGCTCGAGAAAGCGGCGGCCGCCT
This sequence comes from Actinoplanes utahensis, assembly GCF_016862455.1. GTDB lineage: Bacteria > Actinomycetota > Actinomycetes > Mycobacteriales > Micromonosporaceae > Actinoplanes > Actinoplanes utahensis. The sequence continues at coordinate 85,780 of NZ_BOMZ01000035.1, read as the reverse complement.
GACCGGCTCCGGTGGGGGCCGGCCGACGGCGTACCGGGAAAGGGTTCAGGCCAGAGCCGCCTCGGCGGCCTGAAGGAAGAGGTCGTTCTCCTCGGGGGTGCCGATGGTGACGCGGGCGCCCTCGGGGTGGAAGGCGCGGACGATCACGCCCCGGTTCTCGCAGGCGGAGGCGAACGCGGCGGTCTTCTCGCCGAGCGGCAGCCAGACGAAGTTGGCCTGGCTGTCCGGCACGTCGACGGCGAGCTTGCGCAGCGCCTCGGTGACCCGGTCCCGCTCGGCGACCACCAGGGCGCAGCGGCGGCGGACCTCCTCCTCGGCGTCGAGGGCGGCGAGCGCCGCCGCCTGCGCGACCAGGCTGGTGGAGAACGGGGTGACGACCTTGCGGACGGCGGCGGCGACCTCGGGCTGGGCGACCAGGTAACCCATCCGCAGCCCGGCCAGGCCCCACGCCTTGCTCATGGTGCGCAGCACCACGACGTTGGGCCGGTCGCCGTAGACGGCCAGACCGTCCGGGACGGTCTCGTCGGTGACGAACTCCCGGTACGCCTCGTCGAGCACCACCAGCACATCCGACGGCACCTCGGCGAGGAACCGGTCCAGCTCGGCCTTGCGCAGGAACGTGCCGGTCGGGTTGTTCGGGTTGCAGACGAAGACCAGCCGGGTCCGGTCGGTGATCGCCTCGGCGATGGCGGTCAGGTCGTGCCCGTGCGCCGCGGTGTTCGGCACCCGGACGCTGGTGGCGCCGGCTCCGGCGGCGATGATCGGGTACGCCTCGAAGGACCGCCACGAGTAGACCACCTCGTCGCCGGGCAGGCAGGTGGCCTTGACCAGGATCTCGGCGAGCGCCACCGACCCGCAGCCGGTCACCACCCGGGCCGGGTCCACGCCGAGCCAGGCGCCGATCCGGTCGCGCAGCTCGGTCACGCCCATGTCGGGGTACCGGTGGACGGCCCGGACCGCCTCGGTGACCGCCTCGACCACGCCGGGGAGCGGACCGTACGGCACCTCGTTGCTGGCCAGCTTGACCGCCTCGGCGATGCCCAGTTCGCGGACGAGGTCGGCGACACTGCGGCCGGGTACGTAGTTGGGCAGCGCGTCCAGGTCGGCGCGGGTCAGCCGGGTCATTGCGGTCCTCCGGGGTTGTCGCCGCGGGTGGCGGTCTCGACGGTCGGTTTCGTGCCGGGCGGCACGGCGACCACGACGGTGCCGGCCGCCTTGTCGTGCCAGGCCTGTCGCAGGCGGGAGTCGAACAGGGGCGACAACGAGTACAGGAACTGGACGATCAGGCCCACGCAGCACCACCAGAAGAGGGTCCACATGCCGAGCCGGGCCCAGCGGGTGAACGCCCGGGCGAAGCCGAGCTCGCCGGTCCGTTCCATCGCGACGACCTTGATACCCATGATCCGTTTGCCGAGGGTCTGTCCGCTGCCGGCGATCGACGGCGCCTCGTAGACCAGCCAGAGCAGCGTGGCGATCATGACGATCGCGACCGACAGCGTCGACATCCGCGGGGTGCCCTGCTGCATGACCGGCTGGGTGCTGCCGGCCATGGCCTGCTCCCAGGCCGCGGTGAAGATCGGCCAGAAGTCCTGCAGATACAGGTACACGAAGTAGCCGTTGACGACCACGTTGAGCAGCAGCACGGCGGCGATGTCGATGAGCCGGGCGGTGAGCCGGCGGCCCAGCCCGGCCAGCGCCATGCCGTGCGGCCGGGCCTCGGGCATCGGCATCGGGTACGGATAGGGGTGGGCGTGCATGGGCTGCGCGCCGGGCGCCGGCTGCCAGCCGGGGGGCGGCTGCAGGCCGGACGGTGGTTGCCACCCGGGGGGCGGTTGCATGCCGGGCGGGGGTTGCCAGCCGGGCGGCGGCGGGGGCTGCGGGGCCCAGCCCGGCGGCGGGCCGGCCGGGACGGGAGCGGGCTGAGGCGCCGGAACGGGGGGAGCGGCCTCGGCGGCGGGGGGTTCGGGCTCGGCCGGGGGAGGGCCGTCCGGTGGCACGGCGTCCGCCGGGATGGCCTTGCCCACCCAGCCCTCACCGTCCCAGTAACGCTGGGTACTGGTGTCGGCCGGGTCCTTGTACCAACCCGCGGAAACGGAACTCATGTGCAAACCTTTACCACGACAGCCTGACACTTCCCTGATCACAGTGTCACAGGTGGCAACAGTCGTGTCATCGGCCGGGCACCCTGCGCAATCAGTGTGATACAGAAGGCCCATGGGTGAGCAGACTGTCCAGCTGGATCCGCTCGACGCGCGGTTGATCTCGATGCTCGCGGCCGAGCCGCGGATCGGTGTGCTGGAGCTCTCCCGGCGGCTGGCGGTGGCGCGCGGCACGGTCCAGGCGCGGCTGGACAAGCTGATCGCGCGGGGCGCGATCAAGGGTTTCGGGCCCGAGGTTCAGCCTGCCGCGATCGGTTTCGGGGTCACCAGCTTCGTGACTTTGGAGATCATTCAACGGTACGGCCACGACGCCGTCGCCGGGCACCTCGCGGAGATTCCCGAGGTCCTGGAGGCGCACACGATCACCGGCGGCGGGGACATCATGTGCCGGATCGTGGCCCGGTCCAACGCCGACCTGCAGCGGGTGATCGATCAGATCGTGGGCTACGAGGGGATCGGCCGGGCGCACACCATCATCGCGCTGGCGGAGCTCATCCCGTACCGCACGGTGCCCCTGGTCCGCTCGGCAAGTCGCCCATAAACCCCCGACACGGACTTTCCGCCCTGGGCGCTTCCGTTATCGAAGGTCATTACCCTGCCCGCATGGCCTCCGGAGGCGGTTCCTGGAAAGGATTCACGCTGGTCGCCGCCACCGCGGTCGTGATCACCGTGCTGGCCACGACCAACGTGTGGAACCCGTTTCCCCAGCTCTGGTCATGGATCAACGCGAGCGGGCCGATCGCGCCGAACACCCGGTGGCAGCAGTCCCTCGGCGGGTCGCCGCAGAGTGTCGCCATCGCCGGGGACGCGGTGATCGTCGAATACCGGACCTCGGTCGAGGCGTACGGCCTGACCGCCGCCGTGAAACTGTGGTCGTCGGACGCCGACTGGGCCGCCGTCGCCGGCAAGGGCGCCAACGCCGTCGTGGTCACCGGCCGCCTGCTGACCAAGGGCTATCAGGTCCTCGACCCGGCCACCGGCGCGGTCCGGCGGGCCGACACCGGCGCCTCGGCGGTCTGGACGTACCAGGACGCGATCGTCGACCTGTCCTGCTCGGGCGGGGACGAGTGCCGGCTCACCGCCTGGGACCCGCGCTCCGGCAAGCAGCTGTGGACCGTCAGCGCCGGCAGTCTCGGATTCGTCCTGGACGCGGCCAACCCCGACCTCCCGGACACCCGCCGGCTCATCTCCGGGGACGTGGACGACGACGTGGCCGGGCCGCCGGCGCTGCCCGGACTGCTCGGGCTCCCGCACGACGGCGAGATCCGGGTGATCGACACGGCCGGCGGGCGGCTGGTGCAGACCATCCGGCCGGCCCGGGACCAGCGGGTCGCGGTGGTCGGCGGGCGGGTCCTCACGGTCACCGGCACGGCCGAGGACGGCACCTGCTACTACGGCGTGACCGGTGGCGACCCGGTGGGCGGCCGGGTGGTGTGGCGGCGCGACGGGCTCAACCTGCGGACCGCCGACAACGGGTCCAACTGCGAGCAGGAACACGACCCGGCCGGTGGCTACAACGTGGTGCTCGGCGTCGACCCGTACGGGCGGGAGGTGCTGATCAACGGGTACGACGGGCGCAACCTCTGGTACGGCGACAAGGAGTCGTCGGTGCTGACGGTCGACGACACGTACGCCGTGATCCGTAAGGGTGATTCGGTCCGGGGGTACTCGTTCACCAAGGACAAGGTGGTGTGGCGGCAGGACGGCCGGGCGGAGGCGGGGGCGGCGCTCACCCCGTACGCCGCGATCGTGGCCTCGAAGGGCCGGGTGACCGCGCTCGCGCCCGGGTCCGGGGCGGTCCGTGCCGATGTGCGTACCGAAGCGAAGGTCTTCGCCGTGGGCCCGGACGGCATGATCCTCGTCGTCGGCCGTGAGATGGCCTACGTGCCGTTCGCCTGAAAGGCGCGGCACCGGGGAGGGGTTCGCATCCCGCCGCTCGGCTGGCCTAGGCTTTCCGCTCATGAGCTCCAGCGCCGATTTCAGGTACTCGCCGCTCCTCCCGACCGGCGAGGACCAGACCGAGTACCGGCTGGTCACGGACGAGGGTGTGGATGTCGTCGAGGGCCCGGGCGGGCGGCGGTTCCTGACCGTCGAGCCGGCCGCGCTCACCCAGCTCACGGCTGAGGCGATGCACGACATCGCGCACTACCTGCGGCCCGCCCACCTGGCTCAGCTGCGCTCGATCATCGACGACCCGAAGGCGTCGCCGAACGACCGGTTCGTCGCGCTGGACCTGCTGCGCAACGCGAACATCGCGGCCGGCGGGGTGCTGCCGATGTGCCAGGACACCGGCACCGCGATCGTGATGGGCAAGCGCGGGCGGCACGTGCTGACCGACGGCGCCGACGAGGCGGCCATCGCGCTCGGCGTCTACCAGGCGTACACCCGGCTCAACCTGCGGTATTCGCAGCTCGCCCCGATCACCATGTGGGATGAGAAGAACACCGGCACCAACCTGCCGGCGCAGATCGAGCTCTACGCCGAGGACCCGGGTGGTCACCCGGACGCGTACAAGTTCCTCTTCATGGCCAAGGGCGGCGGCTCGGCCAACAAGTCGTACCTCTACCAGGAGACGAAGGCGCTGCTGAACCCGCAGCGGATGATGCAGTTCCTGGACGAGAAGCTGCGCCTGATCGGCACGTCCGCCTGTCCGCCGTACCACCTGGCCGTGGTGATCGGCGGCACCAGCGCCGAGCACGCGCTGAAGACCGCGAAGCTGGCCTCCGCGAAGTACCTGGACAACCTGCCCACCTCGGGCAGCATGCTGGCGCACGGCTTCCGCGACCTGGAGCTGGAGGCCGCGGTGCTGGAGCTGACCCGGGACTTCGGCATCGGCGCCCAGTTCGGCGGGCGGTACTTCTGCCACGACGTGCGGGTGGTCCGCCTGCCCCGGCACGGCGCGTCCTGCCCGGTCGCGATCGCGGTCTCCTGCTCGGCGGACCGCCAGGCGGTCGCCAAGATCACCCCATCCGGCGTGTGGCTGGAGCGGCTGGAGACCGACCCGGCCCGCTACCTGCCCGACGTGACCGACGAGCACCTGGAGTCCGAGCAGGTGGTCCGGGTCGACCTGAACCGGCCGATGGCCGAGATCCGCGCGGAGCTGTCGAAGTACCCGGTGAAGACCCGGCTGTCGCTGACCGGGCCGCTGGTGGTGGCCCGGGACATCGCGCACGCCAAGATCGCGGAGCGGATCGACGCCGGCCAGCCGATGCCGCAGTACATGCGCGACCACGCGGTCTACTACGCCGGCCCGGCCAAGACCCCGGAGGGGTACGCGTCCGGCTCGTTCGGCCCGACCACGGCCGGCCGGATGGACTCGTACGTGGAGAAGTTCCAGGCGGCCGGCGGCTCGATGGTGATGCTCGCCAAGGGCAACCGGTCGAAGCAGGTCACCGACGCCTGCCAGACCTACGGCGGCTTCTACCTGGGCTCGATCGGCGGCCCGGCGGCCCGGCTCGCCCAGGACTGCATCCGTCACGTCGAGGTGCTCGAGTTCCCCGAGCTCGGCATGGAGGCGGTCTGGAAGATCGAGGTCGAGGACTTCCCGGCCTTCATCGTGGTCGACGACAAGGGCAACGACTTCTTCGCCGAGGTGATCAAGCCCAAGAGCGTCTTCCAGATCGCCGCCAAGCCGTGAGTCCCGGCCTCGTCATGAGGCCGGGACCGGTTTCGGCCTTTCTATGAGGCCGGGACCGGTTTCGGCCTTTCTATGAGGCCAGGCTGGCGGACGGGGCGACGCTGACGGAGCCGGACGGGGCCGGTGTGGTCGCGTCCGGCAGGGCCGGCACCGTGCCGCAGTAGCCCGACACCGGGGCGAGCCACGCGTTGATCTGCTCCTTCAGCGGGGTGTTCAGATCCTTGGTGGTCTTGACCGACTCGAGGTAGTCGCGGTTCTTCGCGCTCGCCTCGATCTTCGCCGCGGTGGCCACGGCGGCCTGCTTGAGCTGCGGGTCCTTCGCCGCCGCGGCTTCCTTGCGGATCTTGGTGGCGACGGTCTTGAGCGCTGTCGCGGCGGCGGTCTCGGCCTTCTCCGCGTCGGCGGTCTGCTTCGCCTCCTTGTTGGCGATCATCTTGCCCAGGGCGGCCCCGAAGTCGCCGAAGCTGATCGTGGTGTCGAGGCGCTTGCAGACTTTGTTGTTGTCCGCCGTGTAGTCGAACGACGGGGAGACCGAGGCCGACGGGACGACCGACTCGGTCGGGGCGGAGGCGGCGGTGGTGGCCGGACCGGCGAACTGGGCCGGTTTCGGGTCGTCTCCGCAGGCGCCGGCGGTCAGCAGCGTGCCGCCCGCGAACACGGCCAGAATCACGCGTCGCATCACAGGATCCTCTTCGTCGGGGGGTCGTCTCGTGCGGGGGGTCGTTCGAACCCCGACGACGGTACGTAACGAATCCAGTCCCGTCCAACTTCGTGTGAGCCCGGGAAATACGAACAGCCCGCTCGCGGGTGAGAGCGAGCGGGCTGTACCTCCCCCGTTGAGAGCCTGGCCGCCCCGCCGACCGGCTGGGGGCGCTCTTTGGAAGCATTGGTGACGAGGCGGCGATGGCGCAGACATTGCCGTAGGTCGCTATCGATTCTCTGTCGTTCCGCTCTTGCCGGCCCGGCCGCGCCGGTCCGGCTGCGTCCGCGCGGGGGTCGAGAGAGGATGGTCGGGTGACGACTGACGAGAACGGCTTCCGGATCGAACGCGACACCATGGGCGAGGTACGAGTGCCGGCCGCGGCGCTCTGGCGGGCCCAGACACAGCGAGCGGTGGAGAACTTCCCGATCTCCGGCCGCGGCCTGGAGCCGACCCACATCCGGGCGCTGGCCCGGATCAAGGGTGCGGCGGCCAGGGTCAACGCGAACCTCGGCGTCCTGGAGAAGGACCTGGCCGAGTCGATCGCGACCGCCGCCGCGCACGTGGCCGACGGCGGCTATGACGACCAGTTCCCGGTCGACGTGTTCCAGACCGGCTCCGGCACCTCGTCGAACATGAACGCCAACGAGGTCATCGCCACCCTGGCCGGTCGCGACCTGGGCCGCCCGGTGCACCCGAACGATCACGTCAACGCCTCGCAGTCGTCGAACGACGTCTTCCCGTCCTCGATCCATCTGGCCGCCACCGAGGCGGTCACCCACGACCTGATCCCGGCCCTGGCGCATCTCGCGTCGGTGCTGAGCGCCAAGTCCGCCGACTTCGCCGAGATCGTCAAGAGCGGGCGGACCCATTTGATGGACGCCACGCCGGTCACCCTGGGTCAGGAGTTCTCCGGGTACGCCCGTCAGGTCACCACCGGCGTCGAGCGCCTCCAGGCCACCCTGCCCCGGCTCGGTGAGCTGCCCCTCGGCGGTACCGCGGTCGGCACCGGGGTGAACACGCCGCCCGGTTTCGCCCCGGCGGTGATCCGGCTGCTGGCCGAGGAGACCGGGCTGCCGCTGACCGAGGCCCGCGACCACTTCGAGGCGCAGGGTGCCCGGGACGCCCTGGTCGAGGTGTCCGGCCAGCTCCGGGTGGTGGCCGCCGGGCTCTACAAGATCGCCAACGACATCCGCTGGATGGGTTCCGGGCCCCGGGCCGGCCTGCGCGAGCTGCGCCTGCCCGATCTCCAGCCGGGCTCGTCGATCATGCCGGGCAAGGTGAACCCGGTGGTGCCCGAGGCGGTCCGCCAGGTCGCCGCCCAGGTCATCGGCAACGACGCGACAGTGGCGTTCGCCGGCACCCAGGGTGACTTCGAGCTCAACGTGATGCTGCCGGTGATGGCCCGCAACGTGCTGGAGTCGATCCGGCTGCTGGCCGCGGTGTCCCGGCTGTTCGCCGACCGGTGCGTGGCCGGACTGGAGGCGGACGAGGAGATCACCCGGGGGTACGCGGAGGGCTCGCCGTCGATCGTCACCCCGCTCAACCGCTACCTGGGGTACGACGAGGCCGCCGCGATCGCGAAGCAGGCCCTCGCCTCCGGCCGCTCGATCCGCGAGGTGGTGATCGATCGCGGTCACGTCGCCTCCGGCAAACTCACCGAGGAGCAGCTGGACACCGCGCTCGATGTGCTCCGTATGACACGGCCATAGACTGTTTCGGATGATTACCCCGGGATGTAAATAGACCGTCATTGACCTTGTCTTGGGCGAAGATTCTCGATGGGATGCCTCCTAGTCACTTCGGGAGGAGCGCATTCCATGAGAAGACGCCTCATCGCCGGGGCTGTCGCCACCGCGACGGGTCTGGCTTTCTTGGCCGCGCCACCCGGTTCCGCCGTTGCGGAGCCAGGTAGCGCGGCCGACTACACGGTCGTGGCCGAGGAGGGGGTCTCCGCGGCGGAGGCGGCGGCCGCCATCAAGGCCGCCGGCGGCACGATCGTCAGCGGCAACGACGCGGTCGGCGTCTACCGGGTCAGTTCGTCCGACGCCCGCTTCCAGGCGAAGGCCACGGCCTCCGCCGATCTGATCGGCGCGAGCGAGCGCAAGGCCGTCGGTCACGCGCCCAAGGGCATCGAGAAGCTGGACCTCACCGGGCCGCGTGGCGGCTCGGGCGGCAAGGGCGGCCCGGCGAAGCTGGACCCGCTCGACGCCAAGCTCTGGGGCCTCGCGATGATCCGTGCCGACAAGGCGCGCAAGATCGAGTCCGGTGACCGCGGTGTCACCGTCGGCATCCTGGACACCGGCCTGGACGCCTCGAACCCGGACCTCGCGCCGCACTTCAGCGCGCGGCTGTCCCGCAACTTCGCGCCGGACATGACCGACGTCGACGGCCCGTGCGAGGTGGCCGGCTGCCTCGACCCGGTCGGTACCGACGACAACGGGCACGGCACCCACGTCGCCGGCACGATCGGCGCCGCGGTCAACGGCGTCGGTGTCTCCGGTGTCGCGCCGGACGTCACGCTGGTCGAGCTCAAGGGTGGCCAGGACTCCGGCTACTTCTTCCTGGACCCGGTGGTCAACGCCCTGACCCACGCGGCCGACGCCGGACTGGACGTCGTCAACATGTCCTTCTACGTCGACCCGTGGCTCTACAACTGCACGGCCAACCCGGCCGACAGCGCCGAGGACCAGGCCGAACAGCGGGCCATCATCGCCGGTCTGAAGCGGGCCCTGGTGTACGCGCACCGTAAGGGCGTCACGCTGGTCGGCGCGCTCGGCAACAACCACGAGGACCTGGGCAAGCCGCGGACCGACATCTCCAGCCCGGACTACGGCGCCGATCCGTACCCGCGGCCGATCGACAACAAGACCTGCTGGGACCTGCCCGCCGAGGGCCCGCACGTCATCGGCGTCTCGTCGATCGGGCCGTCGAAGCGCAAGTCCGACTTCTCCAACTACGGCCTGGAGCAGATCTCGGTCGCCGCGCCGGGTGGCTTCGCCCGGGACTACTTCGGCACGCCGGACTACAACAGCCCGGCCAACCGGATCCTGTCCACCTATCCGCTGAAGGTGCTGCAGGAGCAGAACCTGGTGGACGCGGCCGGCAACATCCTCCCGGCCGGCGAGGGCACCGTGTTCAAGGACTGCACCGCGGCCGGCAAGTGCGGCTACTACACGTACCTGCAGGGCACCTCGATGGCGGCCCCGCACGCGTCCGGTGTCGCCGCGCTGATCGTCAGCCGGTACGGCTACCCCGACTTCCGCCGGGGCGGCACGACCCTGTCCCCGGACGTGGTCGAGAGGCAGCTCTACCGGACCGCGGCCGAGCAGGCCTGCCCGGAGCCGCGTCTGGTGAGCTACGCCAACGAGGGCCGTCCGGCGGAGTTCGACGCGCTCTGTGAGGGTTCGAAGCAGTTCAACGGCTTCTACGGGTACGGCATCGTCGACGCCTACGCGGCGGTCGGCGGCCGCTGATCCCCGGCCGCCCCGCCCGTGTCCCACGGGCGGGGCGGCCATCCCGTCACCGCAGTCGGTACCCTTGTACGGTGACTCTGCGCTTGTACGACACCGCGACCCGATCGGTCCGGGACTTCGTCCCGATGACGCCCGGTCTGGTGGGGATCTACCTGTGTGGTGTCACCGTGCAGTCTTCCCCTCATATCGGTCACCTCCGCTCCGCCGTGAACTATGACGTGCTGCGCCGCTGGCTGCTGCACACCGGGCTGGAGGTGACGTTCGTCCGCAACGTCACGGACGTGGACGACAAGATCCTGGCGAAATCGCTGGACCAGAAGAAGCCGTGGTGGGCGATCGCCTACGAGAACCGGCTCCTGCTGGACCGGGACTACGCCGCGCTCAACGTGCTGCCGCCCACCTACGAGCCGCTGGCGACCGGGCACATCACCGAGATGCACGAGCTGATCCAGGACCTGATCGAACGTGGACACGCCTACCCGGGCGGCGGCGACTGCGCCGATGTGTACTTCGACGTCCGCTCCTACTCCGGCTACGGCGCGCTCTCCGGTCAGAAACCGGATGACATGCGCGACCCGGGCGACGCCCCGGTCCGGGACAAGCGCGACCACCGTGACTTCGCGCTGTGGAAAGGCGTGAAGGCGGACGAGCCGCAGGACGCCTACTGGCCGTCGCCGTGGGGCCGGGGCCGGCCCGGCTGGCACATCGAGTGCTCCGCGATGGCCCGGCGCTACCTGGGCGACGAGTTCGACATCCACGGCGGCGGGCTCGACCTCACCTTCCCGCACCACGAGAACGAGGTGGCCCAGTCGAAAGCGGCCGGTCTCGGCTTCGCCCGGTTCTGGGTGCACCACGCCCTGCTCAACCTGGGCGACTCCAAGATGAGCAAGTCGCTGGGCAACGTGATCGACCTGAACTCGCTGGTCGAGTCCGGGATCCGGCCGGTGGAGCTGCGCTATTACCTGGGCAGCCCGCACTACCGCTCCCGGATCGACTACTCCGACGAGGCGCTGCGCGAGGCCGCCGTGGCGTACCGGCGGATCGAGGGCTTCGTGCAGCGGGCCGCCGAGGTGGTCGGCCCCGGCCGGCCCAAGCAGGTGCCGCCGGCCTTCGCCGACGCGATGAACGACGACCTGAACACCTCGGCCGCGCTGGCGATCGTGCACGACACCGTGCGGGAGGGCAACACCGCCCTGGCCGCCGGCGACGAGCCGGCCATCCGGGGCGCGCTGACGGCGGTCCGGGCCATGCTCGGAGTGCTCGGCGTCGACCCGTTCGACGCGAAATGGGACGCCGGCGAGGGCGGCAACGACCTGAAGCCGGTCGTCGACTCGCTTGTCGCGCTGGCACTGGAACAGCGGGCGCAAGCCCGCGCACGTAAGGACTGGGCGGCCGCCGACTCGGTGCGCGACCAGCTCAAGAACGCGGGTATTCAGGTGGAGGACACTCCGGCCGGGCCGCGATGGACGGTAGGAGAACAGCACTGATGCCGGGCAATTCATTCAACGTGAGCAAGCGTTCGACCTCCAAGAAGGGCGCCCCGGCCGGTTCCGGCGGCAAGAACAAGGCCGGACTCAAGGGGCGTGGCAAGACCCTGCCGGCCGACGAACGCCCGTGGCACAAGGGTTACTCGGGCACCGAGAAACTGCCCGAGAAGACCGCGCGGAAGCAGGACAAGGAGCGCCGCGCCGCGGCCGCCGAGGGCCGCGCGCCCAAGGTCGGCCAGCCCGGCACCAAGGACACCACCTGGGGCCGGGGCGGTGGCCGGGCTCCCGGGATGACCCGCACCCAGGGCGCCACCCGCGGCGTCCGTGGTGGCGGCCCGCGCGGTCCCCGGATCGCACCGGGGCGCCGGTCCAACCCCACCAAGGAAGGTCCCGAGCTGCTGCTCGGCCGTAACCCGGTGGTCGAGGCGCTGCGCGCGCTGGTGCCCGCCACGGCGCTCTACATAGCGCAGGGCATCGACATCGACGAGCGGATCACCGAGATCGTCCGGACCTCGGGCGACCGGGGTATCCCGATCCTGGAGATCAGCCGCAACGAGCTCGACCGGATGACCGGCGGGGTCCTGCACCAGGGTGTGGGTCTTCAGGTCCCGCCGTTCGCGTACGAGGACTTCGACGACCTTCTCAGCGCCGCGCTGGAGCAGACCGCTCCGCTGCTGGTCGCGCTCGACGGCATCACCGACCCGCGCAACGTGGGCGCGGTGATCCGGTCGGTGGCCGCCTTCGGCGGGCACGGCGTCTTCATGACCGAGCGCCGGGCCGCCGGCATCACCGCGACCGCATGGCGGACCAGCGCCGGCGCGGCCGCCCGGGTGCCGGTCTCCCAGGTGGTCAACCTGACCCGGGCGATCAAGCAGGCGCAGAAGGCCGGTTTCACCGCGATCGGCCTGGACGCCGACGGCGAGACCGACCTCTACCAGTTGGAAGCCGCGATCGGGCCGCTGATCGTGGTGGTCGGCTCGGAGGGCCGCGGCCTGTCCCGGCTCGTCGGTGAGACCTGTGATCTGCGGGTCGGCATCCCGATGGCGTCCGACGTCGAGTCGCTGAACGCCAGCGTGGCGGCCGCGGTCACCCTCGCCGAGGTGAGCCGCCGCCGCCTGCACGGCTGACCCTTTCAGTAATACGCCCGCAGACGGTTGCCGTCGGTCAGGAACAACCGGCCGTCGGCGACCGTGGGCGGATAGTTCTCGCTGCTCGGCATCCCGCCCTGGACCGCCCTGCCGGTCGCGGCGTCGACGATCGACAGCGGATGGTCGAGACCGGACGGGCTGTACAACAGCCCGCCGGCCCGGACCGGCTGGCCGGCCGTCTCCGACAGATGCACCGACCAGAGCCGCTTGCCGGTCCTCGCGTCCAGGCAGACGACGGTGCGCTGCCGCGGGTAATAGACGCGTTCGCCGTCGGCGGTGACCGTCGGCGACGGCCAGGGCGACACCCAGGCGATGTTGCCGTTCGCCGAGTCGATGGCGGTCAGGCCGCCGTGGCGCCCGCCGACGTAGAACCGTGAGCCGGACGGGTTGCTGCCCACCGCGTACCAGTCCGCCCGGGTGCTCCAGAGCGTGCCGCCGGTCTTGATGTCGACCGCCCGGGAGCCCTCCCCCTCGGTCCTTAGCAGCAGCCGGCCCTGTGCCGAGAGCAACCCGTCGCCGCGGGTTCCGAACAGCTTCCACATCCGGGCGCCGGTGGTCAGCCGGTGCGCGACGGTGGACGCCTCGAAGTCGGGACGGCCGTCCACCACGACCACACCCCGGTCCACGATCATGTCCTGGGACGGCACGCTCAGCGGCACCTCCCAGATCCGGGCGCCGGTGGTGGCGTTGAACGCGGTCAGGAAGCTGTGCTGACCGTCGCAGGCGTAGGTGAGGATCACCAGGACGCCGTCGGCCAGCGCCATCCGGGTGACGCCGCGGCGGTCCAGTGCGGCATGCCAGCGCCGGTCGCCGGTCGCCGGGTCGTACGCGCCGACGCCCCCGGGATCACTGGTGTAGACGAAGCCGTACCCGACCAACGGCTCCCGGCCGACCTCGCACTCCGGAGCGCCGTGCGTCGTGATCTCCCATCGGCGGCTGATCCTGCCGACCGTTCCGGCGGTCAGCCGGGTCTCGTCCGGGTTGTAGAAGGTCAGGCCGGGCCCGTACCCGGTCTGGGTCCACTGCGAAGCCGGGACCGGGGCGGGCGGGATCGGCAGACCGAGCAGCGCCGTCAACGCGATTATCAGGAAGGAATTCACGCAAGATCAACGAGTGGAGCCCCCGGTCGGGATCGAACCGACGACCTCCCGTTTACAAGACGGGTGCTCTGGCCAGCTGAGCTACAGGGGCGAACGGCCCCCAGCATAACGTCCCGTTATCCGATCGCCATCTTGGCAGGGCGACAGAAAACAAATACGGTGGCGACGCAGTTCCTTCTACTCGGATCGTCCGGCACGTTCCTGCCGGTGGAAAGGAAGTCGTTTCACCATGGCTACCGTCACTTATGACAAGGCATCCCGGATCTACCCGGGCTCCGAGCGCCCCGCGGTCAACGAGCTCCAGCTCGAGATCGGCGACGGAGAGTTCCTGGTCCTGGTCGGCCCCTCCGGTTGTGGCAAGTCCACCAGCCTGCGCATGCTCGCCGGCCTGGAGGACGTGGACCGCGGCCGCATCCTCATCAACGACAAGGACGTCACGCACCTCCCGCCGAAGTCCCGTTACATCGCGATGGTGTTCCAGAACTACGCTCTCTACCCGCACATGACGGTGTACGAGAACATGGCGTTCGCCCTGAAGCTGCGCAAGACCCCGAAGGCGGAGATCGACCGCGCCGTCAAGGAGGCCGCCGGTCTTCTCCAGCTGGAGGAATACCTCAGCCGCAAGCCGAAGGCGCTCTCCGGTGGTCAGCGTCAGCGTGTCGCCATGGGCCGCGCCATCGTGCGTCAGCCGCAGGTGTTCCTCATGGACGAGCCGCTGTCGAACCTCGACGCCAAGCTCCGCGTCCAGACCCGTTCGCAGATCGCCTCGCTGCAGGCCAAGCTGGGCGTCACCACCGTCTACGTCACCCACGACCAGGTCGAGGCCATGACCATGGGTCACCGGGTGGCGGTCATGCTGGACGGCGTGCTCCAGCAGGTGGACACCCCGCGGGCGCTGTACGACACCCCCGGCAACGTCTTCGTCGCCGGCTTCATGGGCTCCCCGGCCATGAACATCAAGACCGTTCCGCTGAACGAGGCGGGCGCCCACTTCGGCGCGCTGAACCTGCCGCTCACCCGTGAGCAGGTCGCCGCGGCGAGCGAGGGTGGCAACGGCAAGGTCACCATCGGTTTCCGTCCGGAGGCCGCCGAGGTCGTCACCGAGTCCGCCGGCGCGCTGCCGATCGTCGTCGACCTGGTCGAGGACCTCGGATCGGACGCCAACGTCTACGGCCACGCCGAGGTCGACGGCGGCCAGGAGCGGTTCGTGGTCCGGACCGAGCGTCGTTACATGCCGCAGATGGGCGAGACGGTCTACATCAAGCCGCAGACCAGCGCGCTGCACGTCTTCAACGCCGGCAGCGGCATCCGTATCTGAAGCTGAACCGAAGCGGCCCCTCTTCCACGGAAGGGGGGCCGCTTCGTCAGTCCGCGAACGAGTAGACGACGTACTTCTCGCCGGTCGCGCAGGCCAGCACCGCGGTGTTCCAGGCGCAGGTGCCCGATCGGACGTCGCGCATCAGGCTCAACTCGACCGGCTTGTCGCCGAGGTGCACACCGGACAGGGACTGGTCGCCCACCGAACCGGTCAGCGGGGAGGCGAACCGGAGCACGTTGGCGGCGTCCAGCCGGACCGCCACGCCCGGCCAGGTCCAGGCCGGTTCGCCGTCCAGGAACAGGGTGCTGTCCTCGTCGGTGTTGGCGAGCACGCCCCGGTCGCCGACGGCGACGAGACTGTCCACGTTCGGGGCGTCGGCGTTCCAGGTTCCTTCGCCGCCGACCGCGTACACCTTGGCAATCTTCCTGTCGTACCCCGGCTTCTGGATGAAGCAGAGCAGCTTGCCGCACGGGACGAGCCCGTCGATGTCGTCGGTCGAGGCGGCGCTGTGCACGGTGCCCGGGTTGGCGGCGAGGTTCGCCAGGTCGTACTCGAAGATCCGTTTGGTGGTCCCGACCTCCAGCACGAACAGCCGCCCGTCGTAGGCGACGGTCTTCTCGCTGGTGGAGGCCACGTCCGTGCGTTCCTGCAGGATGTTGCCGGAGTCGATGTCGCGGACCTTGACGGTCCGGTCGCTGTCGAACTGGACGATCCGTTCGTCGTCGGCCAGATCCGGCGCGAAGAGCCGCCCCGCGGTGCCGGCCGGCCCGGCCAGGTCCTTCGCGGTCAGCACCGGGCGGACCACGGTGCCGTCCGGGTCGACGTCCTGCCATTTCTCCGCACCGTCGGTGAGCCCGAGGCCGACGAGCCGCTCGCCCGCCCGATCCGACCAGACCGCGGTCTCGGCGCCGAGCAGCACCTCGTCGTAGTAGTCGAGCGGCTTCTCCCAGAGGAGATCGCCGTCCGCGGCGTCCAGCACCACGATCTTCTTGGTCCCGGTGGTGGAGTCCATCCCGGAGAAGAGCGCCACCACCGACGGGGTCACCGCCATCGACTCCCAGAGTTTCGCCTTTCCGGCGCTCTTCTCCCACAGCGCCTTGTCGCCGCGGCCGGTGTCGGCGGCGACCACGTGCAGTTCGTCCTGGTCGTCGGCGCTGGCGAAGTAGGCCCGGTCCCCGAGGACCTCGGCGTCGACGAAGGCCGAGGTGATCGGCGTCCGCGGGGTGATCGCCTTGATCTGCTCGACGGTGTGGAAGTCGAGGGCCGGGTAGCGTGGCCAGAAATACACCGTCGCCGCGACGGCGACCGCGGCCACGAGCAGGCCGGCGATGCCGGCGGTCACCATGCGGCGGGTCCGCCGGGGCGGCTCCGGCTCCTCCGCGGTGGGTTCGGTGGCGCCGAGCACGGTCCAGGTGGCGCCGGGAGTGGACGGGGGCGCCTCGAAACTGGGTTTTCCGCCGGCGGCGATCGCGGCGGCCTCGGCGACGGCCCACGGGTCGACCGGCGTCGCGTACTGATGAACCTCCACCCGGGCGGTCGGCTCCTGCCCGGGATCGACGTCGGCCGGGGGCTGCGGCACGGTCGCCGGGGTCGGTGTCGGCGTGGCCGCCTCGGACACTCCCGGCGCGAAACGGGCGGGCTCCTGCTCGGTCTCGTCGCCCGGATCCGCCATGTCCCCGCCTCTCTCCGCCGCCACGGCCCGTCATGCTACCGAGTCACCCGTCGATGATCAGTCCGCCGAGCGGGTCGACGCGGTCGCCGAAAACCAGTGGTGAGTCGCGATACGTCCCTGGTTATCGTGGCGTCATGCGCATCGAACGGGTAACCGCCGAAGCCGAGGTCCACCGGGCTGCGGATCTCTTCGACACCCCACCCCTCGAGGCGGCGACCCGGCGTTTCCTCACCGACCCCACCCACCACCTGCTGCTCGCCTACGACGACGCGGACCGCCCGATCGGCATGGTCACCGGCGTGGAGACCACCCACCCGGACAAGGGCACCGAGATGTTCCTGTACGAGCTCGGGGTGGCGCCGGTCGCCCGGCTCCAGGGCGTCGGCGCGGCGCTGGTCGAGGCCCTGGCCACGCTGGCCCGTGAGAAGGGGTGCTACGGCATGTGGGTGGCGACCGACGCGGACAACGAGGCGGCCCTCGCCACCTACCGCCGGGCCGGCGCTGCTGAGGAGATGTCCTTCACCATGCTTTCCTGGAACTTCTGAAACCCTTTTCTGGTACGCCGTGCGCAGCCCCCGACCGCAACCATCCCGTCCCGTCTACTCCACGCGAGGCAGGCGACACCGACGACCGAAACGCGGCCGCCGGGCCGAGGCGGCGCTTACGGTCCGTGCTTTTCGTGTGGGCGGTTTCGGCCGTCGAACGCGCCCGAACCACCCACGCGGCCGGTCAGGACGGGACGAGAGTCGGGGGTCGGTCGGAGGCGGGCCACACGTACGGCAGATCGTCGGGGACGTCGTCACCGAACACCGGACGGTAGAAGGCCGGGTCCTTGCGAACCAGCGCCGACCGGTGGCTCAGGTGCAGGGCCGGATCGCCGAGCCAGGGCGGGAGATGGCCGGCCTCCCCGAGCGCCTGCTGGGAGCGGATCACTTCGATGCCGGCCGTCGTCCGTACGTCCGCGCGCAGCGTGTCCGCGCAGGTGTCGGCGTTGCCGGCGTCGACCCAGACCGCGCACATGTCCAGGCCGTAACGGACCAGGGCCTCCTCGTACCCGTGCCACATCTTGACCGCGGGATGGTGCCGCCAGCCGTACCCCGCCACCGTCAGCCCGCGCAGCACCTGAATCGTCTCGACCCGCTGCTTGCCGAGCCGCTTGGTGTCCAGCGCCCGCGCGCTGGCCAGGAAATCCGGATCCGGCAGAAATGTCTGCATCCCTGAATTCTCCGCGCCCCCGCCGTCGCCGGCCACGGAATCACCCACCCCGGACGTGCGAGAGCGCGCGCCGTGTGGACGTCACGGCGCGCGCTCCCGGCAGGAACGGCTACTGCTTGGCGCGGTTCACGAAACCGTCGACGGGCTCCTCGTGCAGGCGCGGGTCGTCGACGCCGGCCGCGAAGCCGCCGGGCGCGGACGGCTGGGTGGACGGGACCAGGGTGGCGCTGCCGGAGGTGGTCGCCGGGGTGGACGGAGCATCGGTGACCGGGCTGTCAGCCGCCGGGCCGTCAGCCGTCGGCCCGTCGGTGGCTGGAGCGTCCGTGGCCGGGGCGCCGGTGGCGGGTTCGCCGGTCATCGGGGCGTCGGTGGCCGGGGCCGGGGCGTCCGGGGCCGGGGAGGCCGGGGCCGAGGCCGCCGGGATGGCGCCGTCGTCCGGGGTGGGCTCGGCGGAACGGGCCGCCCACACGGGTTCGCCGCCCATCGGCATGCCGGAGAACTCGCTCTGCACGTCGGCGACCTGGCGGGGGATCACCGGCAGGGCGCCGGCGAGACCGCCGAGCAGCGGGTAGTCGGACTGTCGGTTCTCCAGCCGCGGGGCGATCGGGCGCTCGTCCGGCGACGGCGTACGGGTCCCCGGTGCGCCGGCCGGGGCGACGGGCACGAACCCGCCCGTGGACGAGCCGGACGGGGTGAGCCCGCTGAGCCGGCCGACGAGCCCGTCCACCGGCACGTTCACCACCCGCATGTCCTGGCCGGCGAGCGGCATCGGCACGCCGTGGACCGGTACGCCGCCGAGCGGGCCGGCCGGTGCCTGGGCGCTGCGCGGGACGGTGCGGATCACGTCGGCGGCGGGCATGAGCGGCCGGTCGGTGGCCTTGCCGCCCTTGGTCTTCCCGGTGCCGGTGTGCTCCTGGACCACGGTGCCGTTGCGGACCACGTCGTTGCGCCGGCCGACCTGGAGCAGGGCCCGGTCCCGGCCGGGTTCGACCTGCAGGACCGGACCGGCGCCCAGCGGCTGGCCGCTGAGCGGGTCGGAGGCGAGCGGGGTTCCCAGCCGCCAGTCGTTCGTCGGCTCGAACGCGTATCCGAGGGCGGTGCTGAGGGCGCCCGGGGCCTTTCCGGGTGCGGGTTCGACGTCCGCCTGAGCGGGCGCCGCAGTGAGGAGCAGGACTCCGCCGGCGATTGCTCCGGCACACCACAACTTGCGCACTGATCTTCTCCTGGCCACATCGGACGATGGGTTCGGTCGATACCCACCAAGTCGGACATAAGGTGTCGGATGGGGCAACGAGCGTTCCCACGAGGCGGTTTCGGTTGACTACGATTCGTGAACGTGAGTGCCGTGCCGATCGAAAAGATCCACAACCGTGCAGAGTCCGATGAGGACAGTCGGCCTCACCTGGTGTTGTGCGGCGCCGATGCGCTGGTCTTCACCCTCGCCGAGGAACTCGCCAACTCCCGGCACCGGATCCGCATCACGGTGATCACTCCGCACCGGATCCGGCCCGACGTGCCCGACATCGCGTCCCTCGCCGATCGGGGCGTGGCGTGGCGCAAAGCCGACCGGCTGGACGAGCGGACCTTCCGCGAGGCCGGCCTGGACGGGGCCACCGCGCTCGCCCTGGTGATGCCGGACGACGTGGTCAACCTGCACGCCGCGCTCTGCGCCCGCGAGGTCGAGGCGGAACTGCGCGTGGTGGTGCGGATGTTCAACACGGCCCTCGGCAAGAGTGTGGCCCGGCTCTTCCCGGACTGTGCGGTGCTGTCGGACGCCGAGATGGCCGCACCCGCCTTCGTCGCGGCGGCACTCGGTGAGGTCGCGCCGACCCACTTCCGGCACTCCGGCCGTACCCTCTATGTCGCCCACCGCAAGGACGTCCCCGAGGGACTGGTGGTCGCCACCCTGACCACCGCCGGCGCGGACGGTGAGGTGAACGTCCTGCCCGCCGAACCGGGGAAGGCGCAGGCGTCGCCGTCCGACCTGGTGCTCGCCGAGGCAGCCGGGCGCCCCGCGAACGAGGACGTGACCCGCCGCCTGCTCGCCCGGGCCGGTCGCCGCCGTCACCCGCTGCGCGCGATCGGGCGGGCGGTGCGGGCCGCGCTCAACCGCAAACTCGGCATCGCGGTGCTGATCACGCTGGCCACCACCCTGCTCGCCGGCCTGGTGCTCGCCCGGTTCGACGAGGGCGGACACGGGCTCTGGGAGTCGATCTACATGACGCTGCTGACCGCGGTCGGCTCGTCCGATGTGGAGGTGGATCGCAACCCGGTCGCTCAGGCGGCGCAACTCGTGCTGACCATCGCCGGGCTGGCGCTGATCCCGCTGATCACCGCCGCAGTGGTGGACGGCATGGTGAACGCGCGGCTGGCGCTGAACCAGGGCCGGATCGCCGGGGTGCTGCGTGACCACATCGTGCTGGTCGGGCTCGGCAACGTCGGCACGCAGGTGCTGCGCCAGCTCACCGACCTGGGGCTGCGGGTCGTCGCGATCGACCGCGTCGCCGACGCCCTCGGTGTGAAGACCGCCCGGAAGCGCGGTGTGCCGGTGATCGTGGGCGACGCCTCGGCGCCGCAGACGCTGCAGGCCGCCTCGATCGACACGTGCCGTGCACTGGTCGTGCTCTCCACCGACGACCGGGTCAACCTGCAGGCGGCCCTGCAGTCCCGGGTCACCCACGACGACCTGCGGGTGGTGCTGCGGCTCTTCGACGACGACTTCGCGCAGCGCGTCGAGTCGGCCTTCCAGATCAACACGTCGCGCAGCGTGTCCCGGATCTGCGCCCCGGTGTTCGCGGCCGCCGTGCTGGAACGCGACGTGCACGCCACCATCCCGGTGGACCGGCACTCGGTGCTGGTCGCCACGGTCACCGTCTCGCCACTGTCCCCCCTGGACGGCGCGCCGCTGGAGCACGCCGACCATCCGGGCGAGGCGCGGGTGATCGGCATGTCGACGGCGGGCGAGGAGTGGGTCGACTGGGGCCCGGACCCGCGCCGGGTGCTCGCCGAGGGCGACCGGGTCCTGGTGGTGGCCCGCCGGGAAGGGCTGCGGGTGCTGGCCGAGCTGTCCAGCCCGCCGCTAGATCGTCCCGCTGAGTGAGTCCGCCTCGACGCCCAGCACGGCCTGCTCGTCCGGCTTGTTGACCAGCACGTCGTCGAGGTAACTCTTCACGGCCGGGCCCATCCCGACGTCGCGGCCGGCCTTCTCGGAGAGCAGCCACTTGTGCTGGATGATCTGGGAGAAGATCTCCTGCGGCTCCAGCTTGCGGCGCATGTTGGCCGGGACCGCCCGGACCACCGGCTCGAAGACCTCGGTCAGCCAGCGGTGCGCGGCCTGCTGCTCGTCCTTCAGGTGGCTCTCCGCCCGGTACGCGTCGAGGTCGTTGAGCAGCTGCCGGGCCTGGTTCTCCTCGGCGTCCAGGCCGGTCAGCCGCATCAGCCGGCGAGTGTGGTAACCGGCGTCGACGACCTTCGGGCGTACCAGATATCCGCCGTCGTCCGACGTGGACATGCTCACCTCGGCCACGTCGAAGCCGAGCTCGTTGAGCCGCCGGATCCGCCGCTCGATGTGGTGCCGGGAGTCCCGCGACACCTCCTGCTCGTAGGTGACCTCGTGCCAGAGCCGTTCGTACCGCGCCACGATGTCGTCGACCACCGCCTCCGGGTCGATCGACTCGTGCAGCAGCTCGGCGGCCTGCAGGTCCAGGCACTCGCCGAAGATGTTCAGCCGCAGGATCTCGATGTCCTCACTGCGCTGGCCCTCGGACAGTTTCGGATGGAGGTTGCCGGTCTCGGCGTCCACCAGATAGGCGGCGAAGGCGCCCGCGTCCCGCCGGAACAGCGTGTTCGACAGCGAGCAGTCGCCCCAGGAGAAGCCGGTCAGGTGCATCCGCACGACCAGGGCGGCGAGAGCGTCGAGCAGCCGGTTCATCGTCTCCGGCCGCAGCACCCGGGAGAACAGCGCCCGATAGGGCAGCGAGAACTGCAGGTGCCGGGTCACCAGCACGGTCTCCAGCGGCTCACCCTCCGGGGTGAGCCGGTCGGTGGCGATGGCGACCGCCTGCACGGCCGGGAAGTCGATCCGCTCGAGGGCGCGGAGCAGGTTGTACTCCCTCTCGGCGATCCGCTCGCGGGTCTCCTTCATCGCGTAGACGACGCCGTTGAGCCTGACGAACCGGACGATGTGCCGCGAGATGCCCTGGGGCAGCGCGACCAGATGATCGGCCGGCCAGTCCTCCAGCGGGATGTGCCACGGCAGGTCCAGCAGCGCGGGGTCGATGAGGGCGGAGGTGATGCGCACGGACTCAAGTGTGCCGGGTTCTTCGGCGCGTCGTGGCCGGAGGTGGCTCGTTACACAGGTGCGAAACGGCCCACGACGTACGGGAGTGGCATGCGACGCAAGACAGGCATCGTCATCGGAACGTGCGCCGCGCTGGCCCTGGCCGGTGTGGCCGGGGTGGTGGCGTCGGCGGGTACCGATGACGGCGCGGCCGAAACCGCCCGGCCGGCGGCGGCTCCGGTCGCGCGGACCCCGGTCACCGAACACGGGGTCGCCTCGACGGCGCCCGCCGCGCGCCGTGCCGCCCCTCGGACCACGGCAGCCTCACCGGCACCGTCGATCACCCCCGCCTCGATCTCCCCGTCCGCCCCGCAGTCCGCAACGGATGCCCGACCGGGCGTAACGGGCGGCACGGCCGCCACGGGCGAGACGGCGAGGACCCGGCCGCTCGAGTCGGCGACCACCCGCGGTACCGGACGCGAGCGGATCGGCCGGCTGTTCGAGGTCGACAAGCTGCTCGGATACCTCGCGGGACCGCAGCGGCAGGAGTTCGCCTACCCCGGCGCGTCCTATGTGAAGCTGCACTTCGACCGGCTCACCATGCTGCCCGGCGACTACGTGACCGTGTCGAACCCGGCGGGCACCGAGTCGTACCGCTACGAGAGCGACGCCGACGGCCGCTGGGCCATGTCGATCACCGGTGACACCGCCGTCGTCGAGGTGCACCGCAAGGTCAACCCGCTGGGCGCCGGTGACGTCCTCGGCGGGTTGGGGGTGGGCGTGGACAAGGTCGCCCGCGGCGACCGGCGGGAGACGCTGGAGACGCGACGGGAGTCGGCGAAGCGGCTCCCGGCCGGGCCCGGCCGGGAGGAGTCGGTCTGCGGCAGCGACACCTCCACCGACGCGGTCTGCTACGAGTCGAGCGATCCGGCCGCCTACACCAAGTCGAAAGCGATCGCCCGGCTCCTGATCAACGGCACCGAGCTGTGCACCGGCTGGCGGGTCGGCGCCAAGAACCGCATGATCACCAACAACCACTGCCTGACCACCTCCGACGAGGCGTACGACACCGAGGTCTGGTTCAACTACCAGTGCGCCAAGTGCGGCGGGTTCGACGTCTTCAAGCCCACCAAGGTGTGGGGTGACCAGGTGCTCAGCACCGACAAGACGTACGACTACACGCTCTTCACCGTCGACGGCTTCGAGTCGGTGCAGAAGTTCGGGTACCTCACCCTGGACACCGCCCGCCCGCGCCGGGGTCAGACGCTGTACGTGCCGCAGCACCCCGCCGGCGAACCGGCCCGGATCGCCGGCAGCCAGGGCGAGGCGGCCGGCAACTGCGCGGTCGACAACCCCGACTACACGGGGTACGCGGCCCACTCCGACGTCTCGTACTTCTGTGACACCGCGGGCGGGTCGTCCGGATCGCCGGTCATCTCCCGGGCCACCAACAAGGTGGTGGCGTTGCACCACTTCGGCGGCTGTCCCAACTCCGGGGTCCGCGGTGATCTGCTGGCGAACAGGTTGCGCGCGTACCTCTAGTTTTGTAGGGGTGAGCAACAAGATCGCCCGAAGCTGGTGGCCCGATGCGGCGGCGCTTGCCGCGTTCGTGGCCCTGACCGTGGCGCTGGCCCGTGGCCACCTGCTGGACTTCGACCGGCGGGTGGCCGCATGGGCGCTGACACAGCACGACTCGGCCGGGCCGGTCTACTGGACCGCGCGGGTGTTCAACTATCTGGGGCAGGGCGGCTCGCTCCTGATGCCGGTGACGATCCTGCTGACCGGGCTGCTGTTCTGGCGTACCCGGTCGGTCCGGGCCGTTCTGCCGTTCGCGGCCACCTTCGTGCTGACCTACTTCACCATCGGCCCGGCGAAGATCTTCTTCGACCGGGCCGCGCCGAGATTCGAGGGCCCGGACCCGACGATGCTGTTCAACCCGCACGCGTCGGGCACGCTGGCGATGAGCTACCCGTCCGGGCATGTGGCCAACTCGATCGTCTGGTTCGGGACGATCGCGCTGCTGCTGAGCATGCTGCGGGGCCGGGACCTGTCCCGCCGGGAGTGGATCCCGCTGCGCGTGCTGCCGGTGGTGATCGTCTTCGTGACCACGGTCTACACCGGGTTCCACTGGGTCACCGACTCGGTCGCGGCCCTGTTCCTCGGCCTGATCCTGACCCGGCTGCTGGCCCGGATCCCGTTCGCGTCGATTCCGCTGCCCCGCGCGGCGCAGCGCTGGGACCGCCCGGCCCACCGCTGAACCCACGGGCCGCATACGCGGGTCTCAGAGCCAGGTGCCGGCGTGCAGCACCCGCCGCAGCGAGAGGTCGGGGGAGAGGGCGACCGCGTCGGCGCGCAGCCCCGGGGCCAGGGCGCCGAGCCGGTCGGACAGGCCCAGGAGGCGCGCCGGGGTGGTCGAGGCCATCCGGGCCGCCCCGACCAGCGGCAGGCCCGCGGCGACCGCGTTGCGCAGCGCCACGTCCATGGTCAGCGTGCTGCCCGCGATCGAGCCGTTGACCGCCAGCCGGGCCACCCGGTCGGCGACCACGACCTCCTGACCGCCCAGCTCGTACCGGCCGTCGGCCATGCCGGTGGCGTCGATCGCGTCGGTGATCAGCACCGACCGGTCCGGTCCGGCGCTGCCGGCCGCGAACGCCAGCATGCCCGGGTGCAGGTGGATGTTGTCGGCGATCAGCTCGCAGGCGACGGTCGAGGAGAGCAGGCCGACGACCGGTCCGGGTTCGCGGTGGTGCGGCGGGCGCATGCCGTTGAACAGGTGGGTGGCGACGCTCGCGCCGGCTGCCACACCGGCGTGGGTCTGGTCGTACGTCGCATCGGTGTGCCCGATCGCCGCCAGCACCCCGTGACCGTTCAGGTAGGCGATCGCCTCCAGCGCGCCGGGCAGTTCCGGAGCGACGGTCATCATCCGTACCGTCCCCGCACCGGCCTCGATCAGCTCGGAGATCTCGGCCATCACCGGGTCCCGCAGGAAGTCCGGGTTCTGCGCCCCGCACCGGGCATGCGACAGGTACGGCCCCTCGAAGTGGATCCCGGCCAGCACCCCCGCCTCGACCAGCGGCCGGAAACCGCTGACCGCCGAGAGCATCAGCTCGAACGGCGAACTGACCAGGCTCGCCAGCAGCGTCGTCGTCCCGTGGCCCAGGTGGAAGGCGGCCGCGCCGCAGGCCGCGTCCACGTCACCGGTGGTGAAGGTGTGCCCGCCGCCGCCGTGGCAGTGCAGGTCGACGAAGCCGGGTACGAGCACGTCGTCGCCCACGCCGTCGTCCGGCACGATCGCCGCGATGGTGTCGCCGTCGAGGTCGAGGTGGCCGGGGACGACCGCGTCCGGAGTGACGATCCGGCCGGAGAAGGCACGTGTCACGAGGAGCCTTTCAAGCTGTCCAGGGCGAGCAGGGCGGAGCCCAGGCAGCCGGCGGCGTCGCCCAGCTCGGCCCGGACGATCTCGGGGGTGCGGTGGAAGGTGACCCGGGCGTCCACCGCGGCCCGGACCGGCAGCAGCAGGTCGTCCCCGGCCTCGGCCAGTCCGCCGCCGAGCACCACCACGCCGGGGTCGTACAGCGCCTGTGCGGTGAGCAGGCCGTCGGCGAGGGCCTCGACCGCCTCCTGCCACACCCGGCGGGCCAGGTCGTCGCCCCGGGCGGCGCGGGTGGCCACGTCGAAGGCGGTCGCGCGGGGGTCGCCGGACAGTTCCGCGTAGCGCCGGCCGACCGCACGGGCCGAGGCCAGCGCCTCCAGGCAGCCGCGCAGCCCGCAGCCGCACGCCGGCCCGTCCGGGCGGACCACGACATGCCCCAGCTCACCGGCTGCGCCGTGCGCGCCGGGATAACCGGTTCCGTCGATCACCAGCCCGCCGGCGATGCCGGTGCCGATCGCCACGAACAGCACGTGCCGCCGCCCCCGCCCGGCGCCGAGCCGGGCCTCGGCGAGAGCGCCGACCCGAACGTCGTGGCCGAGCGCGGCGGGCAAACCCAGCCGCTTCGCGGCGAGATCACGCAACGGTACGTCCCGGAAGCCGACGTTCGCCGACCACACCGCGACGCCGTTCACCTCGTCGACGACACCGGGCACCGCGATGCCGCACGCGACGGGGGTGAGCCCGTCCGTGCGGGCTCGTTCGGCCAGCGACTCGGCGACCGACAGGATCTTCTCGGTGACCGCCTCGGGCCCGCGATCGGCCCGGGTCGGGTGCCGTTCCTCGTGGTGGACGGTGCCGTCCGGGCGCACCAGGGCGCATTTCATCCCGGTGCCGCCCACGTCGAGGGCGATCACCGCGGTGGGTGCCGAGGTCACGTCAGGACTACGGAACGGCTGAGGTGGCGCGGGTTGTCCGGGTCCAGGCCCTGGGTGGTGGCCAGGGCAAGAGCGACCCGCTGGGCCAGGATCAGGTCGGCCATCGGGTCGAGCGGGGCGCGCTTGCCGACCCAGCGGCCGATCGAGCCGTACCCGCCGTGGTGTTTGGCGTGCACGAACGCGGCGCCGGTCCGCTCCACCTCCTCGGCCAGCCCGGCCGGGACGTCACCGAAGGCCCACACCACCCGGCGCGGCCCGGCGATCGAGATGGGCCCGTGCCGGTAGTCCATCGCGGGGTACGACTCGGTCCAGAACCCGGCGGTCTCCCGGCACTTGAGCGCGGCCTCCTCGGCGAGCCCGACGGTCCAGCCCCGGCCGAGGAAGGTGATCTGGTCGGTGAGCGCCGGGTGCACCGGCAGCGGCAGCCGGACCGCGACCTCGGCGTCCGCGGCGGCGGTCTCGATGTCGTGGCCCAGGTGGGCGCGCAGGGTGGCGAGCACGCTGGTGGCGAACCGGGTCTGCACGACCGACTTCTCGTCGGCGAAGTCGAGGACCACGGCGTCGGTGGCCAGCTCGGTGGCCGGTTGCGCGGCGTCGGCGGTGAAGAGCGTGACCGGGGTGTGCTCGCGGACCTCGCGCATCACGTCGACGGTCTCGGTGGTGGTGCCGGACCGGGTGATCGCGACGAGCCGGTCGTAGCGGCGGCCTAACGGGAAGTCGGAGGCCTGGAAGGCGTCGGTCTCACCGTGGCCGCTCTGCTCGCGCAGGGCCGCGTACGCCTTGGCCATGAACCAGGAGGTCCCGCACCCGACTACGGCGACCCGTTCCCCGTGGGCCGGAAGTCCCGGCGCTTCGGCTAGTTTCGCCGCCTGCCGCCAACACTCCGGTTGCGTGGCGATCTCCGCTTTGACATGGCTCATGGCTGTTCCTCACCGGTAGATGCTGCGCATTCGCGCTCGGTTCCCGGGACTTTCGCGCGTTATTGTGCTCACGAGGCCGCCGCCGGGGCAAGCGCCAAAGGTCCTTCGCGCATCGGATCTCTTTGCTTCCAGGCCTTTCGCGCACTAATGTGCACACACTTATCATGGAACGTGCATCGGGGAGTGGTGGGTGGACCGGTACGCGCGGTGGAATGCCCTGCTTGAGCTACTGACGGAGAGCGGCAGGGTGACCGTTGAGGAGGCCTCCGAGCGTCTCGACGTGTCCCAGGCCACCATCCGCCGCGACTTCGACCAGCTCGCCCAGCAGCAGATGATCACCCGGACCCGGGGCGGCGCGGTCGCCAACGGCGTCTCCTACGACCTGCCGTTGCGGTACAAGAGCGCCAAGCACTCGGCGGAGAAACAGCGTATCGGCGAGGCCGCCGCCCGCCTGGTCACCCCCGGCACGGTCGTCGGGCTCAACGGCGGCACCACGATCACCGAGGTGGCCCGGGCCCTGGCGGTCCGGCCGGACCTCAACGCCGGCGGCGAGGGCTCCCAGCTGACCGTCGTCACCAACGCCCTGAACATCGCCAACGAACTGCTGCTGCGCTCCCGGATGAAGATCGTGGTGGCCGGCGGCGTGGTCCGCCCCCAGTCGTTCGAGGTGGTCGGCCCGCTCGGCGGCGCCCTCCTCAAGGAGGTCACCCTCGACATCGTGCTGCTCGGCGTCGACGCCCTGGACGTGGAACTGGGCGCGGCCTCCCACCACGAGGGCGAGGCGTCGATGAACAGCCTGATGGTGGCCCGCGCCAAACGGGTCGTGGTGATCGCCGACTCGTCCAAGCTGGGCGGCCACGCCTTCGCCCGGATCTGCCCGATCAGCAAGGTCGAGACCCTGGTCACCGACTCCGGCGCGCCCGCCTCGACGATCGCGGCGTTCCGTGAAGCGGGCGTCGACGTCATCACCGCCTGAAATAATGTGGACGTTCGGTAGTCGCTCGACCGCATGGGGTAGCGTCTGCGGGGATCTTCGGCGCGCCCTATGCTGAGGATCCCTCGTGAAGTGGTCACCGATGCCGTCTGGGAGCGCCATGCAGCCCGCCGCCGAACCGACCGGGGAACACCAGCCGGCCGAGGAGCAGCAGCACATCCCCGCCCCGCGTGCGGCCGAGCCGGCCACCCCGCCGGCCGCCGGGCCGCTCACCGAGCGGGAACTGGAGATCCTCGCCTTCGAGGGCAAGTGGTGGAAGCACGCCGGGGCCAAGGAACAGGCCATCCGGGACACCTTCGGCCTGTCCTCGACCCGTTACTACCAGCTCCTCAACGCTCTGCTCGACAATCCCGCCGCCCTGGAGAAGGACCCGATCCTGATCGGCCGGCTCCGCCGGCTCCGCTCGGCCCGGGCCCGCACCCGCCGCCGCTGAGAGCGGCCGGACCCCGCACGCCGGATCTCAGGGCTGGTGGTTCTCGGCGTAAGCGGCGAGCCACGCCACCTGGGCCGGATCCAGGGAGGCGCGGATCCGGGCACGCGCGGCCGCCACGTTCGCCGCGGTGACCGTCGTCGCCTCCAGCGACTCGCGCATCGCGGCCAGCGCCGACTCCCGGATCAGCGCGGCACAGTCGGCCGCCGAGAAACCCTCCAGCTCCGCACCGAGCGCGGCCAGGTCGACCGCGTCGTCCAGCGGAACCGATTTCGACGACGCGCGCAGGATCGCGGTCCGCGCCTCGGCGTCCGGCGGCGGCACGAACACCAGCCGTTCCAGCCGGCCGGGCCGCAGCAGCGCCGGATCGATCAGGTCCGGCCGGTTGGTCGCCCCGATCACCACCACGTTGCGCAGATCCTCGACCCCGTCCAACTCGGTCAGCAGGGCGGCCACCACCCGGTCGGTCACACCGCCGTCGGTGCCCTGACCGCGGGCCGGGGCCAGCGCGTCCACCTCGTCCAGGAAGACCAGGGTGGGCGCGGCCTCCCGGGCCCGGCGGAACAGCTCCCGCACCGACTTCTCGCTGTCACCCACCCACTTGCTGAGCAGCTCGGCGCCCTTCACCGACAGCACGTTCGCCTTGCCGGTCCCGGCGATCGCCTTGACCAGGTACGTCTTGCCGCACCCGGGCGGGCCGTAGAGCAGCACCCCGCGCGGCGGCGAGACACCGAGCCGGGCGAACGTGTCCGGATAGGTCAGCGGCCACAGCACCGACTCGGTGAGCACCTGCTTGACCTCGACCATGTCACCGACGTCGTCCAGCGTCACCGCGGCGACCTCCAGGGTGGACTCGGCCATCGAGGTGGGCCGGACCACCTCCAGGGCGGCCTCGAAGTCGGCCATCGTCACGATCGGCGGGGCCTCGGCGTCCCCGTCCGGGCCGACCAGGCGAAGCTCGGTGCGGTCGGTACCGACGAGACGGAGGGCCGCCCGGACACCGGCCTCCCGGGCCAGCGCGCCGAGGTCGGCGGCGACGAAACCGGGGGTGCGCCCGGCGACCTCGTCCAGCCGCACGTCCTCGGCCAGTGGCATCCCTCGGGTCAGCGCGCCGAGCTGCTCCCGGCGCATCGCCGCGTCCGGCAGCGGCACGGTGAGCGCAATGGCGAGCAGGTCGGGCCCGCGCAGCGCCGGATCCACCGACTCGGGCCTGCTGGTGGTGCAGACGACCGCGACACCCTCGGCGAGCGTCGCCGCCAGCACTTGCCGGAAGACCGTGGAGATCGGGCCGGGCTCCTCGCGGGGGGCCAACGCCTCCACGTCAGAGATCAGGAGAACGGCGGGACGCTCACCGCGTACCTCAGCGGAGAGCTCTCGCAACCGACCGGCAGCCGCATTGTTGGTGAGAGCCGCCAGCTCCGGTCCCCAGACCGGCCGGACCGTCGCGCCGACCGCCGCGCCCACCGCGTGGACCAGCGCGGACTTGCCGGACCCGGAAGGGCCGGAGATCAGGACACCGAGCGTGGCCCGGGTGCCGAGCTTGGCCAGCACCTCGCGGTGATGGAATCCCAGGTCGAGCAGTTCCTCCAGTTCCTTGGCCTGGGCGCGGAGGCCGGGCAGGTCGTCGAGGCTGGGTGGTGGCACCTCGGGATCGGTGGAGGCCGGCGTCCCCGCGGCGATGCGGCGGGTGGTCGCGGTGCCCGTGGTGGTCGCGGCGCCGGTGGCGGCCGCGGTGGGACCGTCCTGCCAGCCGACGACCGTGTCCATGGTGACCAGGGACGCGTCGCCGCCGGTCACCTCGATCACGGACAGCAGGGTGCTGGTCCAGGCATAGCCGACCCGGTTGGCGAGGCTGCGCCGGGCGGCCTCCACCAGTGGCCGATGGCCGGCGTCGGGCAGCACGTCCTGCGGCAGCAGCGAGACGTCGTCGCCGGCGCTGACCACCTTGCCGAGCAGCGCCAGCCGCAGCATCTCGGGCGAGACCACGGCGACCACCTCGGGCGGCCCGGCGAGCGTCACCCGGCCGGCCGCCGTCACCGGGACCGGGGTGACCGTGACCTGGCCGCCGTCACGCATTCCGAGGTTGCCCAGGATCAGATCGTCGGCGTAGAGCAGGCCGCGCCCGGCGGTCGCGTCGGCCCGCGCGACGATCCCGGCCGTGACGCGTTTCCCGGCCAGCCGCACCGGGTCGCCCGGGCGCAGCGCCAGCGCAGCCATCACCTCCGGGTGCAGTCGCACGATGCCGCGCCGCGCGTCCAGCGCGGCCGGCCGCAGGGTCACCGTCAGCGTGAGATCATCGGCCACCGCGCGTGCCTCCGGGTCATTGGTCTGGAGCTGGCCCGTCCACGCTAGCCGCCGAGGGGTAGTAGCTGCCCGCTGAGAGGTTTCACAGGCATCGCTCAGCCCGTTCCGGCTAGCGTGTGCGCCATGTCTGCCCTGACCGACCGTCTCCGGCTCACACGCCGCCGGGTCATACCCGCGGTGGCCGCCGCCGTGGTGCTGGCCGCCGCGGCCGTGTGGGCCGTGCGCCCGGCGCCCGAATCCTGGACCACCGAGGACCTGAGACTGGCCGGTGAGGGCGGGGTCGAGTTGGACGCCCGGTTCTACCTGCCGGCGGACAGAGACGGCAAGGTCCCGGCGATCCTGCTCGCGCACGGCTTCGGCGGCTCGAAGGACTCGGTGCGGGACGAGGCCGAGTCGCTCGCCGAGCAGGGCTACGCGGTCCTGGCCTACACGGCGCGCGGTTTCGGCCGCAGCACCGGTCAGATCCACCTGGACAGCCCCGACCACGAGGTCAAGGACGCGCAGCGCCTGCTCGACTGGCTGGCCACCCGCTCCGAGGTGACCACCGACAGCGCGGGCGACCCGCGGGTCGCCGCGGTCGGCGGGTCGTACGGCGGGGCCCTCGCCCTGCTGCTCGCCGGGCAGGACCAGCGGGTCGACGCCATCGTCCCGTCGATCACCTGGAACGACCTGGGTCGGTCCCTGGTGCCCGGCGGCGTCTTCAAGAAGGCCTGGGCGGGCTACTTCTTCGGCAGTGGCAGCGCCGACCTGTCCGCGCTCGCGGCCCTGACCGGCGGTGGCGGCGGCCCGGAGCGGGAGGGCCCGGCGCCGGACGTGGACCCCGCCTGCGGCCGGTTCGCCGAGGACGTCTGCAAGGCGTACCTGCAGATGGCCACCACCGGCATCCCCGACGAGACCACCCTGGCGCTGCTGAGCAGGTCCAGCCCGGCGAGCGTCCTCAGCAAGATCAAGGCGCCGACGCTGCTCGTCCAGGGCGCCGTGGACAGCCTCTTCCCGCTCTCCGAGGCGGACGCCAACGCCAAGGGCATCGCCGCGGCCGGCACCCCGGTGAAGGTCGCCTGGTTCACCGGCGGCCACGACGGCGGTGAGGGACCGGCGAACGACTCGGACCGGGTCGAGTTCCTCACGCTGCAGTGGCTGGACCACTACCTCAAGGGCGAAGGCGACACCCCGAGCGACGACTTCACCTGGTCCCGGGTGGCCGGGTTCAGCGCGACCAGCCGGGATCTGGCGACCAACGGGTACTCCGCGGAGGCGTACCCCGGAATCGCCGGAACCGGAACCACCGACGTCGCCGTCACCGGACCGGCCCAGCCGATCGCCAACCCGCCGAACGGGAACCCCGGCGCGATCTCCTCGATGCCCGGCCTGACCAGCCGGTTGAGCTCACTGCTCAGCGGCGGAGTCGCGATCGACGTGCCCGGTCAGCACGCGAACTTCTCCTCGGCCCCGCTGACCGGCGCGATCGACGTGGCCGGCTCGCCCACGGTGAGACTGCGGGTGGCCTCGCCGACCGGTGAGGCGGTGGTCTTCGTCAAGCTCTACGACGTCGACCCGAACGGCGCGGCGACGCTCAGCGCCGGCCTGGTCGCGCCGGTCCGGCTCACCGGGCTGCCGGCCGACGTCACGCAGGCCCAGCCGGTCACCGTGACCCTGCCGGCGATCGTCCGGCAGATCGAGGCCGGTCACACCATCCGGATCACCGTCGCCACCACCGACCAGGCGTTCCTGAGCCCGGCCACGCCCGCGGTCTACACCGTCGCGGTCGAGTCGGCGCTGACCCTGCCGACGCTGGCCGGCACCCCGATCGGCGACCCGGGCAACCTCTGGTGGCTGGCGCTGGCCGGGGTGGTCGGTGTGATCCTGCTCGGCCTGCTCCTGCTGCTGGTGATCCGCCGGATCCGGCACCGCCGCCGGGACGTGACCGTCATCGAGGAGCACGCGGACACCCCGCTGGTGGTGAAGGGGCTGCGTAAGGCGTACAGCGACGGGTTCGTGGCGGTCCAGGAGATCAGCTTCACGGTCCAGCGCGGCCAGGTCGTCGGGCTGCTCGGCCCGAACGGCGCCGGCAAGACCACCACGCTGCGGGTCCTGATGGGCCTGACCCAGCCGACCGCCGGCGAGATCTTCGTCTTCGGGCACCGGCTGGTCCCGGGCGCCCCGATCCTCTCCCGGGTCGGCGCGCTGGTCGAGGGACCGGGCTTCCTGCCGCACCTGTCCGGCTACGAGAACCTGAAGGCGTACTGGCAGGCCACCGGCCGGCCGTGGGCGGACGCACGGTTCGAGGAGGCCCTGGAGATCGCCGGACTGGGCGACTCGGTGCACCGCAAGACCCGCAAGTACAGCCACGGCATGCGGCAGCGTCTCGCCATCGCCCAGGCCATGCTCGGCCTGCCCGAGCTGCTGGTGCTGGACGAGCCGACCGACGGGCTGGACCCGCCGCAGATCGCCGAGATGCGCCGGGTGCTGCAGCGTTACGCCACCGACGGCCGGGCCGTGCTGGTCTCCAGCCACCTGCTCGCCGAGGTGGAGCAGACCTGCACCCACGCGGTCGTCGTCAACAAGGGCCGGATCGTGGCGTCCGGGCCGGTCGACGACATCGTCGGCGACTCGCCGTCGGTGCAGCTGGACGTGTCCGACGTGCCGGCCGCCACCCGGATCCTGGAGGAGCTGGGGGTGCGTTCGGTCAAACCGGAGGGCCCCAGCGGGCTGATCGTCGACATGAACGGCACGCCCCGCTCCGAGCTCGTCGCGTCGCTGGTCGGCGCCGGGATCGGGGTGGACCGGCTGGTGCCGCGCCGCCGCCTGGAGGACGCGTTCCTGTCCCTGGTCGGCGACAACTCGCGAGGAAGTGGAGACCGATGAGTTCGCTGGAGGCCGCGGCCGGTTACAAGCCCTCGCGCACGCTGCCGATCTGGGCCGAGGTGAAGCGGCAGGCGTCCCGGCGGCGCACCCAGCTCGCGCTCGGGTTCATGGTGGTGCTGCCGCTGATCGTGCTGGGCGCGTTCGAGTTCGGCAACACCGGCGGTGGTGACGACGACGGCGACGGCGGTGGCGCGTTCAGCAGCATCGCCGACCTGGCCACCTCCGGCGGCCTCAACTTCGCGCTGTTCTGCCTCGCCGTCTCGGCCGGGTTCCTGCTGGTCGTGGTGGTCGCGCTGTTCTTCGGCGACACGGTGGCGAGCGAGGCGAGCTGGGGCAGCCTGCGGTACCTGCTGGCGATCCCGGTGCCGCGGGCCCGGCTGCTCGGCGTGAAACTGACCGTCGCCGGGCTGTACTCGCTGCTCGCCCTCTTCACCCTGGTCGGCACCGGCCTGCTGATCGGCACGCTGCGGTACGGCTGGGGCCCGCTGGGCAGCTCGATCGCGGCGGAGCTGCCACCCGCCGAGGGTCTGCTGCGGCTGCTCGGCATCGTCGCCTACCTGGCGGCGACGCTGCTGGTGGTGGCCGGTCTGGCGTTCCTGCTGTCGGTGCTCACCGACGCGGCTCTGGGCGCGGTCGGTGGCGCGGTGATGCTCTGCATCCTGTCCAACATCCTCAACGAGATCGAGGCCCTCGGCGACCTGCGAAAGCTCCTGCCGACGTACTACAACGACGCCTGGCGCGGGCTGCTCTCCACCCCGATCCAGACCGACGAGCTCGCGCAGGGCACCATCTCGGCGATCGTCTACGCCACGATCTTCTGGGGGCTGGCCTTCTACCGCTTCACCCGCAAGGACATCACTTCCTGAAACCGGGCAAGATCAAGAACGCTTTTCGGTACGCCGTCGCACAGTCCCGTCGGTTCGCGGCGGCCACGGCAGGCGGGACACCGGACCGCTCCCCGGCCGCGGGTCATGCATGTGTGAGTCGGTCCGGGCCACCGCCTGCGCTGCCGCGGGGCCACGGGGCTGGGCTACGGCGTACCGAAAATGGGGTTCAGGGATTTTCGGGGGAGGAGGGCCGGGACCGAAGGGCGCTCGCGGAAGGAAGTCGCTCACACCTCGGGATCTCCGTATGGCGTTGACGGAATCTCGTCGTAAGGTGTGGGAAACAACTGAATACCTCATCCAGAGGGGCAGAGGGATACGGCCCGACGAAGCCCCGGCAACCACCGCGCAGGACATCTCGATGACGAGGCCGCGCGTGGCAGGTGCTAATTCCGTCCCCGTTCCGGCAGGTCGCCGCGGGGAAAGATGAGAGGAACTCATATGACGTCTGTCGTCGACGCCTCCGCGCACACCTCCACCTCGCCGGCCCGTGGCCTGATCTGTCGCGCCTGCGGCGCTGAGTACCCGCTCGCCGCGCAGCACGCCTGTTACGAGTGTTTCGGCCCGCTCGAGGTGGCCTACGACGAGGCGGCGCTCGCGCGGGTGACCCGGGCCCAGATCGAGGCGGGCCCGCAGAACATCTGGCGCTACGCGGCCCTGCTGCCCGCCGGTCAGGACCCGGCGACCCGGGTGAGCGTCGACCCGGGCATGACGCCGCTGGTCGCCGCCCCGGCGCTGGCCGCCGCGCTGAACATCCAGGCGCCGCTCTACGTCAAGGACGACTCGCAGAACCCGACCCACTCGTTCAAGGACCGGGTCGTCTCGGTGGCCCTGACCGCCGCCAAGGAGCTCGGTTTCACCCGGTTCTCCTGCGCCTCCACCGGTAACCTGGCCAACTCGGTCGCCGCCCACGCGGCCCGTGCCGGCGTGCCGAGCATCGTCTTCATCCCGGCCGACCTGGAGCAGGGCAAGGTCATCACCACCGCGGTGTACGGCGGTGAGCTCGTCGCCATCGAGGGCTCCTACGACGACGTGAACCGGCTGTGCAGCGAGCTCGTGGAGACCGACGAGTTCGAGGACACCGCGTTCGTCAACGTGAACGTGCGGCCGTTCTACGCCGAGGGCTCCAAGACCCTCGGCTACGAGGTGGCCGAGCAGCTCGGCTGGCGCATCCCGGCCCAGGTGGTCATCCCGATGGCCTCCGGTGAGCTGCTCACCAAGGTGGACAAGGCGTTCAGCGAGCTGGTCGAGATCGGTCTCGCGGAGGCGCCGGAGGGCGGCTGGACCGTCTTCGGCGCCCAGTCCGAGGGCTGCAACCCGATCGCGGTCGCGCTGCACGGCGACACCGACGTGATCACCCCCGTCAAGCCGACCGGCATCGCCAAGTCGCTGAACATCGGCGACCCGTCCGCCGGGCCGTACGCGATCGAGGCCGTCCGCCGCACCGGTGGCTGGATGGACTACGCCAACGACGACGAGATCCGGGCCGGCATCCGGCTCCTCGCCGAGACCACCGGCATCTTCGCCGAGACCGCCGGCGGGACCACTGTCGCGGTGCTGAAGAAACTGGTGGAGAGCGGCCGGCTGGACCCGAGCAAGGAGACTGTGGTCTACAACACCGGCGAGGGTCTGAAGACTCTGGACGCGGTCGCCGGCCAGGTTGGACCGACCCACACGATCAAGCCGTCGCTGCGTGGCGCACGTGAGGCCGGCCTGCTCGGATGACGTCGGTGGGTGCGCAACCCCTCCGGGGTGGCGCACCCACCGAAGTGGCCGTTTCGTGACCATCTATCACTGTAGGTAGTCGGCGATCAGCCGGTTGTCGAGAAATCCCTCCCTCGAGGACTTGCGATCTGATCTCCGGATCGGCAATATGCTCTCTGCGGGAGGATGCGACGCCGTACGAGGCCCCTCACCTGAGCTTGGCGACAATCTCCGAGGGACCCAACGATCCAGCGCTGACCCAATGGCTACGTGCCCGGAGGCGCTGTGCGTCCTTCCTCCCGACCAAATCTCCTCCGCCGTCCGAGGCGGTGAACCCAGGGCCGCAGTGGGATCTCGACGGGATAGTTCCCGTCGGCCAGGCCCGCGTTGCGCTCGAACCAGTTGCGGACGCCGTAAGACCGGGTCAGCGTGATCGACCAGCCGCACGCGAGCCAGTAAGCGGGCCAGAACAGCGGGCCGAGCACCGCGTACTGCCCGGCGTGCCGCGACTCGTGGGTGAACAGCCGGGTCCGTTCCTCGGCCAGCAGCCACTCCGCGGTCCGCTTCGTGATGATCACCGAACCGACCGTGAAACACGTCGCCTTCGGCACTTGGAAGCGGTAGTTCTCGGCGATCAGCACCCCGTGCCGGCCCCGCCGGATCCGCGCCCCGCACGCCTTGGCCAGCGCCAGCCCGACCAGGGTGGTCCCGTTCACCGCGGTCAGCGTGGTCCGGGCCAGATGCCACCCGCGCCCGGCCATCTCACACCCGCCGGCGCATCTGCAGCTCGGCGAGGGCCGGGATGGTCGGATGCCGCAGGCGCACCCCGGTGTCGATGAAGCCGAGCTTCTCGTACGCCCGGACGGCCCGTCCGTTGCCGCACACCACCTCGAGCATCAGCTCGTCCCGCCCGCACGCCGCGGACCAGTCGGCGACCGCCTCGACGAGCTGGCCGAGCAGCTTGCCGCCGCGATGCGCCGG
This sequence comes from Actinoplanes utahensis, assembly GCF_016862455.1. Classification (GTDB taxonomy): domain Bacteria; phylum Actinomycetota; class Actinomycetes; order Mycobacteriales; family Micromonosporaceae; genus Actinoplanes; species Actinoplanes utahensis. The sequence goes on along the minus strand of NZ_BOMZ01000035.1, from coordinate 48,199 downwards.
CGTCAGATAGACCGCGAAGATCACCGTGCAGCCGGGCTCGCCGGGCACCACGCACCCGCCGGCGTGCCCGATCAGCGGCCCGCCCGGATCGGCGATGAACTGAGCGCGCTCCGGCCCGGACGACGACTCCCGGATCAGCTGCCGATAGCCCTCGTGCGGCCGGGACGCCGCCCGCTCCAGGGTCTCCAGGAAGGCGAGCGGACTGTCCGCCAGCATCTCCAGGCGCAGGGCACGCATCCGCCCGGCATCCTCGGGAGTCACCCGGCGCACGTTCCAGCTCTCCATAGGCTCCATCCCTACCGCCACCGGCCCTGCGCGGCAACCGGGTTGGCATGAACGGACGAGGGCGGGGTGGTGCGGGGGATCCCGGCCATCCTGGACGCCGGCCAGGCGGTTGCGGCGCTCGTCACCCCGGCTCCGCGGGCACGGAAAGCGGCGCGCACCCCTGCTGACCTGCGGTTGAAGATCATCGAGGGAAATCCCGGCCGCTGTGGCGGGTTTCGCGGGAAGATGGGGTTTCTTGCACTCGCCATCCGAGAGTGCTAAACAAGTGATTGGCACTCGCGCATTGCGAGTGCCAGCAGGTCGGGACGGTGGGGTTCCGGTTGCGATGCCGCCATCGGCATCGGGGCACGGAGCCGGTCGTCGCGGGCTATCCGGCTCGGCCTGAGGACGTCACCTTCGCCAGGTGGTGGCGTCCACAGACGTTCCTCAACGTGCGGAGAGCGGGGCCGACGAGGCCCGGCACCGCGGATGTCCGGGAGGACAACGCCGTATGGCCAAGATCATCGCATTTGACGAGGAAGCCCGTCGCGGCCTCGAGAGCGGCATGAACCAGCTCGCCGACGCCGTGAAGGTGACGCTCGGCCCGAAGGGCCGCAACGTCGTCCTCGAGAAGAAGTGGGGCGCGCCCACGATCACCAACGATGGTGTATCCATCGCCAAGGAGATCGAGCTCGAGGGCACCTTCGAGAAGATCGGCGCCGAGCTGGTCAAGGAGGTCGCCAAGAAGACCGACGACGTCGCCGGTGACGGCACGACGACCGCGACCGTCCTGGCCCAGGCCCTGGTCCGTGAGGGCCTGCGCAACGTCGCGGCCGGCGCCAACCCGATGGCCCTGAAGCGGGGCATCGAGGCCGCCGTCGCGAGCGTCTCCGAGGAGCTCAGCAAGCTGGCCAAGGAGGTGGAGACCAAGGAGCAGATCGCCTCCACCGCCTCCATCTCGGCCGCTGACACCACCGTCGGCGAGAAGGTCGCCGACGCGATGGACAAGGTCGGCAAGGAAGGCGTCATCACCGTCGAGGAGAGCAACACCTTCGGCCTCGAGCTCGAGCTCACCGAGGGTATGCGCTTCGACAAGGGCTTCATCTCGGCCTACTTCATGACCGACGCGGAGCGCATGGAGGCCGTCTTCGACGACCCCTACATCCTCATCGCGAACAGCAAGATCTCCGCGGTCAAGGACCTGCTCCCGATCCTCGAGAAGGTCATGCAGGGCGGCAAGCCGCTCGTCATCATCGCCGAGGACGTCGAGGGCGAGGCCCTGGCCACCCTGGTCGTCAACAAGGTCCGTGGCACCTTCAAGTCGGTCGCCGTCAAGGCCCCCGGCTTCGGTGACCGCCGCAAGGCCATGCTGGAGGACATCGCCATCCTGACCGGTGGCGCCGTCATCAGCGAAGAGGTCGGCCTCAAGCTCGACGCCGCCGACCTGTCCCTGCTGGGCCAGGCCCGCAAGGTCGTCATCACCAAGGACGAGACCACCATCGTCGACGGTGCCGGCAACGCGGAGCAGATCCAGGGCCGGGTCAACCAGATCCGCGCCGAGATCGAGCGCTCGGACTCCGACTACGACCGTGAGAAGCTGCAGGAGCGTCTGGCCAAGCTGGCCGGTGGCGTCGCGGTGATCAAGGTCGGCGCGGCCACCGAGGTCGAGCTCAAGGAGCGCAAGCACCGCATCGAGGACGCCGTTCGCAACGCGAAGGCGGCCGTCGAGGAGGGCATCGTCCCCGGTGGTGGCGTTGCGCTGGTCCAGGCCGGCAAGTTCGCCTTCGACAAGCTGGACCTGTCCGGCGACGAGGCCACCGGCGCCAACATCGTCAAGGTCGCGCTCGACGCCCCGCTGCGGCAGATCGCCGTCAACGCCGGCCTCGAGGGTGGCGTCGTGGTGGAGAAGGTGCGCAACCTCGAAGCGGGTTGGGGCCTGAACGCCGCGAACGGTGAGTACGTCGACCTCCTGGCCGCGGGCATCATCGACCCGGCCAAGGTCACCCGCTCGGCGCTGCAGAACGCCGCGTCGATCGCCGCGCTGTTCCTCACCACCGAGGCCGTCGTGGCCGACAAGCCGGAGAAGAACCCGGCCCCGGCCGGCGCCCCCGGCGGCGGCGACATGGACTTCTGAGTCCACCAGTCACCAAACCGGAAGGCGGTCCGCTTCGGCGGGCCGCCTTCCGGCGTTTCACGCCGGCTGCCGCGGCTCTGCGCCTGCCCACCTTCCGGGTGGCCGGCGGTGACCGGCTCAAACGCCTCACCCTGCGGATCGACCCGTCCGGGACGATCCGGGAGGTCCAGTTCCCGATCACCGACCCGGCGGCCTCGGTCGACGCGATGTCGGCAGCGGTGCCGGGATAGCGGACATCGCGTACAGCAGGATCCCGAGCAGGGTGGTCAGGCAGCTGGCGACCGTCAGTGCGGTCAGGCCCGGACCGGTGACCGGCAGATCCGGCGGCTCCGGCGGGGCCGGGGGAGCCGGCGGTTCCGGCGGGGCCGGGACGACGGTGGGCGCCGGGGACACCGAAGCAGACGGTGGGCCGGCCGGGACGGTGGTGGGCCGGGCCGGGGGTGTGATCGGCACCGTGACCGGCGGAGCGGGTGAAGCCGGCGGGGTCGGCGTGACCGGCGACGGGGAGGCGGGGGCCGGCACGGTCACGATGATCGTGCCGAAGGCGACGTTGCCGTTCGCGTCGATGATCTCGTAGGTGAAGCGGTCGACGCCGGTGAAGCCCGGGTTCGGGGTGTAGGTGACCGTGCCGTCCGGGTTCACGCGCACCGTGCCGTGCTGGGGCTGGCCGATCCGGCCCACGGTCGCCGGGCGGCCCTGTTCGTCGGTGCTCGGCAGCGGGATCGCGACCGGGCTGCCGGGCGGGGTGGTGGCCTCCCGGTTCGGGGCGGACGGTGGTGGCCCGACGGTGACGGTCACGGTGGCGCCGGTCTCGGAGCCGTCCTCGGTCACGGCGGTGTACGCGAACACCGCGTCCCCGGAGAAGCCCGGCTCCGGCGTGTAGGTGACGGCGCCGTCGTCGATCCGGGCGGTCCCGTGGTCCGGGGTGGTCACCGCGGTGATCCGCAGTGTGCCGCTCGGGTCGAGGTCGTTGGCGAGCACCGGTACGGTCACCGCCCGGCCGTGCGGGGTGAACCGGGAGTCCGCCACCGCGTACGGGACCCGGCGTGTCACCGTGACCTCGACGACCGCCTCCGCGGTGCCGCCGTGACCGTCGCTCACCTCGTACCGGAAGAGGTCCTGACCCTCCCATCCGGCCGGTGGCGCGTAGCGGATCCGGTCGCCCGCCGGTGTCGCGGTCCCGTGCTCCGGTGCGCCGACGGCGAAGATGGCGAGGGTCTGGCCGGGGTTCTCGTCGGTGTCGTTGGCGAGCACGTCGATGTCGACCGGGTGACCGGCCCGGGCGGCCGCCGTGTCGCCGCGGGCCACCGGCGCGGCGTTGGCCACCCGTACCGCGATCCGGGCGGTGGCGGTGTTGCCGATCGGATCGCGGACGGTGTAACCGAACGTGTCCGTCCCGGTGAATCCCGCGCGGGGCGCGTACCGGACGGCACCGCCGGCGCGGATCGTGGTGTGGCCGTTCGGCGGCGTCTCGACGGCGGTCACCGTGAGCGCCTGTTGTTCCGGGTCGGTGTCGTTGGCGAGGGCGGTGACGTCGACCGGTGTGCCGGATGCGGTGGCCGCGGTGTCGTCCGCGGCGACCGGCGCCGCGTCGATGGTGAGCCAGACCGTGCCGGTGTCGCTTCCGCCGACGTCGTCGCGGACCAGGTAGTCGAAGGTGTCGGTGCCGGTGGCACCCGTGGTGGGGGTGTAGTCGACGCTGTCCCGGCCGGTCACGACCGTTCCCCGGGCGGCGGGTCCGGCGGAGCCGACGGTCAGCGGCTGGCCGGTGTTGGCGTCGGTGTCGTTGCCGAGGACCGGGAGCATGGTGGTGCCCTGCTGCCGGACGATGTACGTGTCGTCGAACGCCACCGGCGCAGCGTTGCGGACGGTGACCGTCACGACGGCCGTCTCGCTCGCCCGGTGCGGGTCCCGGACCGTGTACCCGAACCCGTCGATGCCGGTGAACCCCGGGTCCGGGGTGTAGGTGAGCGTCCCGCCGGAACCGGCGGCGATCGTGCCGTGCGCGGCGGCGGTCCAGCCGGAGACGGTCAGCTGCTCGCCGTTCGGATCGCTGTCGTTGGCGATCACGTCCACGGTGACCGGCGTGCCGGTGTCGGTGGTGACGGCGTCGGCCCGGGCCACCGGAACGGCGTTGACCAGCTCGATCGTCACGTTCGCCGCGGAGGTGCCACCCCGGCCGTCGCTGATCGTGTAGCGCAGTGTGTCCGTCCCGGAGTACCCGGTCACCGGCTGGTACGCCACCCCGCCGCCGCTGACCGTCGCGGTGCCGTGTCCGGGGGCGACGTCGACCGTCACCGTGAGCGGATCGCCGTTCGGGTCGTCGTCGTTGACCAGCACCTCGATCCTGGACTGCCGCCCGGTCGGCACGGTCACCGCGTCGTCGCGGGCGGTCGGCGCGGCGTTCAGCACGGTGATCGTGACGGTCGCGGTGTCGGTGCCGCCCCGGGTGTCGGCGATGGTGACGGTGAACGTGTCGGTGCCGGAGAAGCCCTCGGCCGGGGTGTAGGTGAGCGTCCCATCCGGGTTGGGCGTCACGAGGCCGTGCGCGGGCCCGGTCGCGCCGCTGACCCGCAATGTGTCGCCGTTGGCGTCCCGGGCGTCGGTGAGCACGTCCACCGGCTTCGCGGTGCGGTACGCCGTGGTCACCGCGACGTCCACGGCCACCGGGGCGGCGTTGCCGACCATCACCGTGATCCACCCGGTGGACGTGCCGTCGTGGTCGTCCTCGATCGCGTACCAGAATCTGACAGGGCCGGAGAACCCGGCGTCGGCCTGGTAGACGACCTTCGTGTCGGTGCCGGTGCCGACCACGGTGGCGGTGCCCGAGGACGGGGTGTCGGTCCCGGTGATGGTGAGCGGGTCCAGGTTGCTGTCGCTGTCGTTGCCGAGCGCCGGGATCGTCACGCTGCCCAGGTAGGGGACGGTCGCCAGGTCGTCGCTCGCGGTCGGCGCGGCGTTCGCCACGTCGACGAGGATCTGGGCGGTCGCGGTGTCCTGCCCGTCGCTGACGGTGTACCCGAGGACGGCCTGCCCGACGAAGGTGGCCGCCGGGGCGTAGGCGACAGTGCCGGTGCCGTCGATCCGGACCGTCCCGGCGCCGGGCTGCGGGCCGGTGACCGCGACCACGGTGAGCGGGTCGCCGTTCGGGTCGCTGTCGTTGCCGAGCACCGGGACGATCACCTCGGCGCCGGAGGCGGTGGCGTCGGCGTCGTCCCGGGCGACCGGCTCCGCGTTGGCGGTCCGCACGGTCACCGTCGCGGTGTCCCGGCCGCCGTCCGCGTCGGCGAGCACGTACGTGAACGTGTCGTTCCCCTTCCACCCGGCCGCCGGTGTGTAGGTGATCGTGCCGTCCGCCTCGACGATCGCCGCGCCGTGCCCGGGCGGGGCGCCGAGCGTCACGGTCAGCGCGGACGCCGGGCCGTCCGGGTCGCTGTCGTTGCCGAGCACCGGCACGTTCGCCGCCGTTCCGGTCATGGTGCTCATCGACTCGCCTGTCGCCTCCGGCGCCAGGTTGATCCGGAACGTGACGGTGTCGGTGTCGTTCGAGGCCAGGGCGTCGGATCCGGTCCCGGAGGCGGCCAGGGTGGCGGCCGGCTGTGCGGCGGCGGTCCCGGCGACACCGGCCGGGATGGTCACGGTGGCCGCGGTGCCCGGGGCGATCGGCCCGAGGGCGCACGTGACCAGCTGGGCGAAGACCGAGCATCCGGCGGGCAGGGCGCCGGCGCCGACCCCGGCGGGCAGGGTCAGCTCGGCGACTGCCGCGTTCTCCTGGGCGGTTCCGGCGTTGGTGACCGTGGCGACGTAGGCGACCGTGCCGGGCAGGGCCGCACGTTGCAGCACCGGCGGCTGCACGGTCAGGGCGGCGACCAGGTCGGTCCGGCCGGGCGCGACCGCGGTGGCGAGCGAGGCGGCCGGCCCGGTGACGCTGACGTTCGCGGTGTGACCGGTGTAACTGAGGTCGACCAGGCTGGTGATCGGGTATCCGGGTGGGGCGGCGGGGTCGATCTGGACCCGCAGGACGGCGTACGCCGTACCGCCGCTCCCGATGTTCCCGAGCGAGAGCTCGGCCCGTCCCGGCCGGAACGTGCCGCCGTCGTCGCCTGCCGCGTCGGTGACCGGGACGCCGCCGATCCGCAGCGACCCCGGCACGTACGTGGTCCAGGTCGGGATCGCGCCGGTGATCCAGGTGTGGTCCGCGGTGTCGTTGCCGTCGTTGCGGACGTCGATCCGGTACTCGATGACGTCGCCGGCGACCAGGTCTCCGCCGTTCACGTCGGTGCCGGTCACGGTGGTGGTCATCTTCGGGGCGTACAGGTCGATGGCGAAGCTGACCACGCCCGGGTAGTAGGTGTCGCTGGTGGTGTTCAGGGTGAGGGTCGCCGAGGTGGCCGCGTGTCCGAGCCGCCCGGTGGCGTCGAACTGGTCGATGTCGACGCCGAACAGGTTGGCCCAGCCCGGGCTGCGGCCGGTCACCGGCGTCCCGCCGTCACTCACCGTGCTGTTGAAGAAGTTGTCCGCCGGGTTGGCACCGTCGCTGACCGCCGCCCCGTCGAGCCGCAGCACGTCCCCGGACTTGCCGCGGTCGCCCTCGTAGACGACGGTGCCGATCTCGGCGCGGACGGTGCCGGCGTGCGGGGTCTCGAACCCGCCGACGGTGATGTCGACGCCGCCGGAGCCGCCGCTCACCGAGCCGTAGCCGTCGTACAGGCGCAGGGCGCGCAGGCTCTCGGCGGGATTGCGGTAGGCGATGGCCAGGGTCCAGCCGGCGAACCGGTCGATGCCGGTGCCGGCCTGGATGTTCGCGACCCCGTACACCCCGTTGCCGGCGCCCGCGACCAGCGCGGTCACGTCGGCGTACGCCTGATAGTTGGTGTCGGTGCCGCCGGCGTCGAAGGTCTTGACGGAGGTGACGGTCTGCCAGCCCGCCGTGGGGGTACGGAACAGCACCCGCCCGCGGTTCGCCGGCGCCGGGGCGTTGACGCCGGAGGTGCCGCCGTCGGTGTCCGCGCCCCAGTACAGCGCCGCGAACAGCACCGATCCGCCGGGTGGCAGCGCGACCGTCGCGGTGCTGTCGTTGCGGGTGGTCACGCCCAGGTCGCCGTCGGCGTCGGCGTTCGTCATCGCGTACCCGTTGTTGTCCTGCGACTCCCCGTTCGGCCGCTGGCCCTGCCGCGCGTTGAGGCAGTTCCCGAGCGGCGGGCAGACCAGGTTGGCGTTGCCGCGCAGCATGATCGAGCCGTTGGTGTTGGCCGCGTACCGCAGGGTGAAAGGCGAGGTGACCGCGGCCGCCACGGGCCGGGCCACCAGGGCGGTGGCGGCCAGCAGGGTGGCGTAGACGAGCAGAACCGCGGTCCCGGTCCGGTGCATGGCTCCGACGGTAATCCCGACTAAGTGGGTAAGGCTGACTATTCGTGGCATACCGGAGGTCAGCGACTTTCCCCCGCCGGAGTGACGGCAGTGGGCGCTAACGTGGGACGGGTGCGTGATCCCTCGGTCTCCCGGTACTCCGCCGGCCGTCTGTCCCCGATCCGACGCACCGCTGATCTGCGGCGGCTGCGTGACGAGCAGTTCGACGTCCTGGTGATCGGTGGCGGCGTGACCGGCGCCGGCGCCGCCGTCGACGCCGCCTCCCGGGGCCTCAAGGTCGCCCTGGTCGAGGCCCGCGACCTGGCCGCCGGCACGTCCAGCCGGTCCAGCAAGCTGATCCACGGCGGCCTGCGCTACCTGGAGCAGCTCGAGCTGCACCTGGTGCACGAGGCGCTGACCGAGCGTGGGCTGCTCGCCACCCGCCTCGCCCCGCACCTGGTCCGCCCGGTCCCGATCCTGGTCCCGCTGCCCAGCGCCGGCCTGCCCAAACGGGCCTGGCAGCGTGGCTACTACGGGCTCGGTGTGGCCGCCTACGACGCGTTCGCCGGGATCTTCGGCGCCGGCCGGGGCATGCCGCTGCACCGGCACCTGACCCGCGACGGCGCCCGGCACCTGTTCCCGAGCCTGCGCGCCGACCGGGTGGCCGGCGCGATCCGCTATTTCGACGGCCAGGTCGACGACGCCCGTCTGGTGGTCAACCTGGCCCGGACCGCGGCCAGCCTGGGCGCGGCCGTGGTGACCAGCGCGCGCGTCACCGGCTTCGTGCGCGAGGCCCGGCAGGTGGTCGGGGTCCAGGTGCGCGACCTGGAGACGCCCGACGCGGAGCCCTTCGAGGTGCGCGCGCGTACGGTCGTCGCCGCCACCGGGGTGTGGAGCGACGACATGTCGCGGATGCTCAGCGACGTCGGAGTACGTCCCGGCCTGCGGGTCCGCGCGTCCAAGGGGGTGCACCTGGTGGTGCCCCGCTCAGCGATCACCGGAGAGGCCGGGCTGATCCTGCGGACCGCCACCAGCGTGTTGTTCGTGATCCCGTGGGGCGGCCACTGGATCATCGGCACCACCGACACCGACTGGCAGCTCGACCGGTCCCATCCGGCCGCGTCCGCCCGCGACATCCGCTACCTGCTGGACCAGGTCAACGCGGTGCTGGACCGGCCGCTGACCACCGACGACATCGAGGGCGTCTACGCCGGGCTGCGCCCGCTGCTCTCCGGCGAGGCCGACTCCACCTCGAAACTGTCCCGCGAGCACGCGGTGGTCGAGCCGATGCTCGGCCTGCTGCTGGTGGCCGGCGGCAAGTACACGACGTACCGGGTGATGGCCGCCGACGTGGTGGACCGGGCGGTGTGGCGGCTCGGCGGCGCGGCCCGCCCGTCGCGCACCGACGAGTTGCCGCTGCTCGGTGCCGACGGCTTCGCCGCGGCCTGGCGGGACCGGCAGGATCTGGCCCGGCGGCACGGCGTCACGGCGGGCGTGGTCGAGCACCTCCTGGAGCGGTACGGGACCCTCACCGTCCACCTGCTCGCGATGATGGCCGCCCAGCCGGAGCTGGCCCAGCCGCTCGCCGGCGCCCCGGAGTACCTCACCGCCGAGGTGGCGTACGCGGCCCTCGCCGAAGGCGCCCTGCACCTGGACGACGTGCTGACCCGGCGCACCCGCATCTCGATCGAGACCGCGCACCGCGGCGCCGAGTCCGCCGAGCACGCCGCCGAGATCATGGGGGAGGTGCTCGGCTGGGACGCCACCGTCCGGCGCAAGGAGGTCGAGCACTACCTGGCCCGGGTCACCGCGGAACGGCAGTCGCAGACCATGCCGGACGACGCGACCGCCGACGCCGCCCGGATCGGCGCGCCGGACGTGCGCGGACTGGCCGCCGACCGGCGGGAGCCGCTGCTCGAGATCGACCTGTGATCCTCGTCGACGAGCCGCTCTGGCCGGGCCGGGGCTGCCTCTGGTCGCACCTGGTCAGCGACGTGTCGTTCGACGAGCTGCACGCCTTCGCCGAGATGCTCGGGGCTCCGCGGCGGGCCTTCGACCGGGACCACTACGACATCCCGGAGTTCCGGTTCCGCACCGCGCTGTGGCTGGGCGCCACCCTGCTGCCGTCCCGGGAGCTGACCGTGCGGCTCCGGGCGGCCGGCCTGCGCCGCCCGAAACACCTGGTCAGACGGGCGGGCGTACCCGAATGAGCAGGTTCCGCCCGCACTGGGCGCTGCGTCTGGCCCCGCACGTCGGGTGGCGGGTGCTCGTCCTGATCGGCGTGCTGGCCCTGGGTGTGCTGGGCCTGACGCTCGGCGACGCGCCGCGGGCGCTGGCCATCGCGTTCCCCAGCGTGCTGGGCCTGGCCGGACTCGTGTGGATCATCGTCAGCGTGGCGCCGATCCGGGAGCGGCAGATCGCCTCCTCTCGGCGCCGGGGCGGCACTCGCGGGCGTTAGGCGCTGTGTGGTGGACCCCGTGGGAGCCACCACACAGCGTCTAGGCCAGCTCCGCCAACTCGGCTTCCAGGTTCGCGCGGGCCCGGTCCTCCCACTGCTCGCGGATCGGCTCCAGGCGGTAGATCGACGGGAGTTTCAGCAGTTCGGTGAGGACCCGGGAACGGCCGCCGCGGAAGGCGTCGTCGGGGACGTGCGCGTACTCCCGGCGGATCGCCGCGGTGTAGGCGGCGTACCGCTCCGGGTCGGCGGCGAGGATCGACAGGTCCGCGTCGCAGAGCAGCTCACCGTCCGGATCGTCGTCCTCGGTGGCGTGCCCGGCGGTCAGGCTGACCAGGCGGGCCACCTCGGCGGCGGCCTCGTCCGGGGCGCCCAGGCTGACCAGCAGGCCGGCGGCAAACTCGGCGCTGTCCCGCTCGTTCGCGTCACCCAGGGCGCGCGGGTCGTACACGGCGTCGTGCAGCCAGGCCGCCAGGCGTACCCGATCGGGGTGGGGTGCCAGGTGAGCGAAGCGATCGACGACGTCGAGCACCGACTCGAGGTGGCTCACGTCGTGGTAGTGGCGTTGCGGCTCGGTCCAGCAGCCGAGCAGGTGTCGGGCGGCCGCGTCCAGGTCGTCGTCGCTCGCGGTGGCGCCGGCGCCACGCGCGGCGGAGCGGAAGGCCTCGGGCAATGATGTCACGTAGGCATCCTGGCACGTAGGTTGTGATCATGACCGTGGTCCTCTCCCGTGCCAGGGCCGGGCTGATGCTCGCGATCCAGGCCGGCCTGGCCGCCGGTCTCGCCTGGTACGTGGCGCACGACCTGTTCGGCCGCCCGATGCCGTTCTTCGCGCCGATCGCCGCCGTGATCGCGCTCGGCTCGTCGGTGGGACAGCGGCTACGGCGCACCTCCGAACTGGTGATCGGTGTCGCCGCCGGGATCGGCCTGGGCGACGGGATCATTCTGCTGATCGGCAACGGGCCGGTGCAGATCGGCGTGATCGTGCTGCTCGCGGTACTGCTGGCGACCGCGGCCGGTGGCGGGGCGGCGCTGATCGTGCAGTCCGCCTCCTCGGCCGTCCTGGTCGCCACCCTGACCACCGCGAACGGGCCGGTGTGGACCAGGTTCCTGGACGCGCTGGTCGGCGGCGGGATCGCCCTGGTGGTGATGACCGTCCTGCTGCCGCTGAACCCGCTGACCGTGGTCCGCCGGGCCGCCGATCCGGCGTTGCGGGCCTTCACCGACGGCCTGCACGATGCCGCCCGCGGGCTGGCCGCCGCCGAACCGGAGGTGATCCACGGGGCGCTGGAGCGGTTGCGGGCCGCGGAGGGCACGTTCGCGGCGTTCAGCGCGGCGATCGAGGCGGCCGGCGAGAACGTGGCGTTCGCCCCGGCCCGATGGCGGGCCCGCGGCGCCCTGGCCCAGTACGTCGACGGCGCGCCACAGCTCACCTACGCGCTGCGCAACGTCCGGGTGCTGCTGCGCCGGGCACAGACCGCACTCGACGACCACGAGCCGATCCCGGCGGTGCTGCCCGAGTCGGTACGGCACCTCGGCGACGCGGTGGAGTTGCTGCGGCAGGAGTGGGACCGGGGCATCGAACCGGTCGCCGCTCGGGAGCGGGCGCTGCGGGCGGTCGCCGAATCGGGCCGTGCCTACCAGGAGGGCGTCGGATATTCCGGCGGCGTGGTGGTGGCCCAGACCCGGACCGCGGTGGCCGACCTGCTGCGCGCCACCGGCGTGGAATACGCCGAGGCCACTCGCCAGGTCCGCGACGCGATCGGCTGGAGCACCCGCCCGCGCGGGGCACGCCGGAGGCCGGGCCGGTCCACATGATCGATGTGGGGCATGTCGGCCGGGAGCCGGGTGACTACGCTGGCGGACATGGCCGACGAACCAGCAGCCTTCAGCCCGGTCTCGGCGCCGCCGACCCCGCCTCCGCCGACCCTGCCCGCGCCCGGCCGCGCCGGATGGTGGCGCTGGGTGGAGATCGGCGGGGCGATCACGCTGATCGCGCTCGCGGCCATCGGCATGCTGATCTTCTTCGGTTACAACATCGGCCCGGCCGGTCTGGCGATCGGCCTGACCGCGGCGATCCTGCCGGTGCCGTTGCTGGCCAGCGCCTTCGTCTGGCTCGACCGCTATGAGCCGGAGCCGGCCAAATATCTGATCTACTGCTTCGCCTGGGGCGCCGCGGTGGCGACCGCGGTGGCGCTGATCGTCAACAGCGGGTCAGCGTGGCTCTTCGACAAGATCGGCCTGCCGGACGCACTGGTGGCGGTGCTGGTGGCGCCGCTGATCGAGGAGTCGATGAAATTCCTCGGCCCGCTGCTGCTGTTCTGGCGCCGGCGCAAGGAGTGGTCCGGCATCACCGACGGCATCGTCTACTGCGGGCTCTCCGCGCTCGGCTTCGCCATGGTGGAGAACGTGCTCTATCTGGGCGGCCACGGCTACGCCAAGGGCGCCGCCGACTACGGCCCGGCGACCGGCCTGCAGAACGTGTTCCTGATCTTCATCGTTCGGATCCTCTTCACCGGCTTCGCGCACCCGCTCTTCACCTCGATGGCCGGGATCGGGCTGGGCATCGCGGCGCGCTCCGGCGACCGCACGGTCCGGCGGCTCGCCCCGATCGCCGGGCTGGTCCTGGCGATGATCCTGCACGGCATCTTCAACCTGCTGCCGACGCTGTCCGTGGCCACCGGCGAGACCCTGATCATGTTGTACGGCTATCTCGGCTTCATGGTCCCGCTCTTCTTCACCGTCGTCGGTTTCGCGATCGCCTGGCGCAGCTGGGAGGGCCGTCTGGCCGAGCGGGTGCTGTACCCGTACGCCGAGGCCGGCTGGTTCGCCCCGTCCGAGGTCGCCGCGCTCGGCACGCTGGGCCGCCGGCACGCCGCCCGGGAGTGGGCCCGCCGGGTGGCCGGCCCGATCGGGCGGCGGGGCATGCGTGACTTCCAGTTCGCCGCGACCAAACTGGCCCTGCTCCGGGACGGGCTGACTCGTGGCCTGCCGCGGACCCCGGTGGAGATGGATCGGGCGGTCCAGGAGGAACGGGATCTGCTGATCGCGATCAGCGGCCACCGGTCGGCCTTCGCCGGGCGGGACCCGCAGACACCCCCGTCCTGGTGGGACGGGCGGCATTACCGGATCACCTTCCCGGACGGGGTGGTGCGGACCGTGGCGCCGCCGCCGGAGCCGGTCATGCCGGTCCCGATCGTTCTGCCCACGATGCCGGTGGGTTACGCGTCGCCGCCACCGGGTTACGCCGGTCCGCCACCGTTCGCTCCGCCGCCGGCCGATCCGTCAGCGCCGGTCGTGCGGCATCCGCTGCCGCCTCAGAGGTAAAGGCCGGTCCCGTCGGATTCGACCCGGGTGGCCGCGACCGCGTGCACGTCCCGTTCGCGCAGCAGCACATAGCCCCGGCCGTGCAGCTCCACCTCGGAGCGGTCGTCGGGGTCGAACAGGACGCGGTCGCCGACCACGATCGAACGCACGTTGGGGCCCACCCCGACCGCGGTCGCCCAGGACAGGCGCCGTCCCATCGAGGCGGTGGCGGGGATGACGATGCCGGCGGTGGAGCGGCGCTCGCCGTCGCCACCGTCCTGACGGACGAGGACACGGTCGTGAAGCATCCGGATCGGCAGTCCGGTCTCGGTACGGGTGTCGGCACTCACGTTGCAGACGGTACGCCGCCACGGATCAGCCACGTTCACGGGGAAGCCGATCCGGGCATTCGGGTACTAGCGTGATGGTCATCGTTCGTACAGGTCGAGGGGGTTAGGCGGTTGAACCGCTTTCAGCGGGTCAGGGACAACCTGAAGAAGGCCTACGACTCGGGCCGGGAGTCGGTGCGGCAGATGCGGGCCGAGCGCCCGGCGCCGGAGCCGGAGCGGTACGAGAACGAGTTCGTCCCCGTCCCGCCCGACCCGGAGATCGTGCACGGTTCGACGGCCAGCCGGGACGACGCGGACGTCCCGCAGCCGTTGCGGATCGCCGCGGCCTGGAGCTGGCGGCTGATCGTGGTCGGCGTGATCGGCTGGGCGCTGCTGAGGCTGGTCGGCATGGTCAGCATCGTGGTGGTGCCGCTGGCCATCGCCCTGCTGCTGTCGGCGTTGTTCGGCCCGGCCGTCGGCTGGCTGCTGCGGCTGCGGCTGCCCCGTTCGCTGGCCACCTTCCTGGTGCTGGTCGGCGGCATCGGCCTGCTCGCCGGCACGCTGACGTTGGTGGTCAACGAATTCGTCGCGGGCGTGCCGAAACTGACCGAGAACGCGAGCGCCGGCGTCCGGCAGATCCAGCAGTGGCTGCGGACCGGCCCGCTGCACCTCTCGGACGCTCAGGTGGACGAGGCGATCGACGCCGGCCAGAAGTGGATCAACTCGAACACCACGTCACTGACCTCCACCGGCATCGCCACCGTGGCCACCCTCGCGGAGCTGGTCACCGGCCTGCTGCTGGTCATCTTCGCGACGTTCTTCTTTCTGCGTGACGGGCGGGCCATCTGGCGGTTCATCGTCCGGCTCTTCCCGGTGAACGCGCGCTGGTCGCTCGCCGACGCCGGGGACGCCTCCTGGACCACCCTGGGCGCCTACGTGCGGGCCACCGTGCTGGTCGCCTTCATCGACGCGGTCGGCATCGGCATGGCGCTGGTGGTGCTGGAGGTGGAGTTCGCGTTCCCGCTGGCCGCTCTGGTCTTCCTGGGCGCGTTCGTGCCGATCGTGGGCGCCAGTGTGTCCGGGGTGGTCGCGGTGCTGGTGGCGCTGGTCGACGAGGGCTGGGTGGTCGCCCTGATCACGTTGGGCGCGGTCATCCTGGTCCAGCAGATCGAGGGCCACGTCCTCCAGCCGCTGATCATGGGGCGGGCGGTGTCGGTGCACCCGCTCGCGGTGATCATCGGGATCGCGTGCGGTGTGGTGCTGGCCGGCATCATCGGCGCGCTGGTGGCCGTACCGTTGATCGCCGTCCTGAACACCGCCGTGCGGCGGCTGTCCCGCCGGCGCCCGGAGATCCCGCCGCACGCCGAGGTGGTCACCACCGGCGTCT
Source organism: Actinoplanes utahensis (assembly GCF_016862455.1). GTDB lineage: Bacteria > Actinomycetota > Actinomycetes > Mycobacteriales > Micromonosporaceae > Actinoplanes > Actinoplanes utahensis. Next base: position 32,975 of record NZ_BOMZ01000035.1, on the reverse strand, counting down.
GAAACCCGGTCCGGCGGGTTGCCGGTGCTGTCTCAGCGACGCTGAGACAGCACCGGCAACCCGCCGGACGTAACGCGAAAGGCGGGACCCCGGCAAGGGTCCCGCCTTTTCAACAGAGCGTGGGTCAGGCGTTCGCCACGGTCAGCGCGATCTCGTTGACGCCACGCGTGACGTCGACGGCCAGCTCGCCGTTGCCGTGCCGGCTGAGCGCCCGCACGGTCCACGAGCCCGGCGCCGCGAAGAAGCGGAACACACCCTCGGGCGAGGAGACGACCTCGGCGGTGAACTCGCCGGAGCCGTCCAGCAGCCGCACGTAGGCGCCGCCGACGGCCTCGCCCTCGGCGTTGCGGACGAGACCGGTGATCACCGTCTCCTTGGCCAGGTCCACGCTGCTGGGGAGGGGCGCGGACTGGTCAGGGGCGGCACAGCCGGCCGCGACGTTGGCAGTCGGAGAAGTCATGTGATCAGGCCTTTCCGGGCTCGTCGCCGAGGGCGATCGGCACACCGATGAGGGAGCCGTACTCGGTCCAGGAACCGTCGTAGTTCTTCACGTTCTCCTGGCCGAGCAGCTCCTTGAGCACGAACCAGGTGTGCGAGGAACGCTCGCCGATGCGGCAGTACGCGATGGTGTCCTTGCTGCCGTCGAGGCCGGCCTCGCCGTAGATCTTGGCGAGCTCCTCGTCGGACTTGAAGGTGCCGTCCTCGTTGGCGGCCTTGCTCCACGGCACGCTGATCGCGGTCGGGATGTGGCCGGCCCGCTGCGACTGCTCCTGCGGCAGGTGCGCCGGGGCGAGCAGGCGGCCCGCGAACTCGTCGGGGCTGCGCACGTCGACCAGGTTCTTCACGCCGATGGCCTGCACGACCTCGTCACGGAAGGCCCGGATCTCGAGGTTCGGCTCCTTGGCGTTGTAGACCGTCTTGGTGCGGACCGGGATGTCCTTGGTGTACGGCCGGGCGTCCAGCTCCCACTTCTTGCGGCCACCGTCGAGCAGCCGGACCTGCTCGTGGCCGTACAGCTTGAAGTACCAGTACGCGTACGCCGCGAACCAGTTGTTGTTCCCGCCGTACAGGATCACGGTGTCGTCGTTGGAGATGCCGCGCTCGGACAGCAGGGCGGAGAACTGCTCCTTGTTGACGAAGTCTCGCCGAACCGGGTCCTGCAGGTCCTGCTTCCAGTCGATCTTGATGGCGCCGGGGATGTGGCCGCCGTCGTAGGCGGTGGTGTCCTCGTCGACCTCGACGAAGACGAGGCCCGGGGTTTCCAGGTTCTGCTCGGCCCACTCGGCCGAGACGAGTGCGGTGTCGCGACTCATCGATTCACTCCCTTGGAGATGGGTGATGGGAGAGTCAGCGCACGGATGTGTCGTCGCACTCCGCGCGGACCCAGGGGTAGGTGGGATCACGGGCTTGCTGTGCGACGGCGCCACTGCCGGGCTTAGAGATGCCCTGGGCTAGCTAGAAGAGAGGTGCTCAGCCTCGCGTGGCCCCGTCAGATGACGGGACGACACAGGCACGCGGCCACGCGGCACAGGTCGACCGCGCGCCGTTTGGTGAGCAACAGACTCATGTGGGCGACCCTACCAGCGTGCTCACGCTACGGAACAGTGCCGACCACGATCCGGGATCGAGTGAGGTCAGACACCCGCCGCCGCGAGCGACACATCGGTCGCCCCGAACGCCACCCGCAGGCCCTCCGGCAGCGGCTGCAGCGTCTTGAGCTGCAGGTTCATCGGCAGATCCGGCACCTGAATGTCGGGGAGGTCGCGTTCCAGCAGAGACGTCAGGCGGCTCTCGTCGATCGGGGTGTCCGGCAGGTCCGTGGCCGTGACGTCGGAGAAACGCACCCGAATCTTGCCGCCGACCACCTTCAGATCGATGACGGCGGAGACCGATACCTGCTGGGTCCGCGTCAGCGGCACCACCGCGGAGCCGACCACCTTCCCGTCCTTCTCGGCGAGCTTCAGCCCCTCCTGACCGGTCGCCTCGGCCAGCAGCGCGTAGTCGATCGTCCCGACGCCGGTGACCGACCCGGCCCGCACCTCGCCCTGGCCGGTGCGCAGCGCGTCGAGCGGGGCCTGCACGTTCTGCGCGCGGATGTCCAGCAGATCCATCCGGACGGTCTCGCCGGACAGCGCGGTCGCCCGGAAGTCGGGCAGCTCGATCCGGATCTCCTCGTACTTCCCGGCGAGGACCTGGGTGAGGAACGGGACGCCGGCGATGGTCACCACGGGCGGACTGCTGGAGGCGCTGCGGGCGGCGACCTCCTCGGCCACCTTGTCGGCCAGGATGTTCTCCGCGTACGAGTTGCTGAACCGATCCAGCACGGCGAGCCCGGCCCCGAGCAGGACCAGCAGCACCAGAACCACGATGAGAAGCCGGCGACCCCGGCGACGGCGGGGACGCTCCGATCCGTACACCTCGGCCACTGTTTCTCCCCTTGACGCCCGACTGCCCTGGAAACGTACATGCCCGGGTCCAGGGGCCAGTGAAACCGGTGGGTCAGGTGAGGTACCAGTGTGCCAGCGTGTACGCCGCGAACGCGGTGAGCGCGAACCCGCCCAGCGGGCCCTGCATGTGCCGGGCCAGCCAGAAGGTCGGCGCCTCCCCGGCCAGCCGGCGGCCCGCCTCGCCGAAGTTCACCGCCAGGTCGATCAGATGCGCGGCCACCGCGGCGACCAGGCCCAGCACCGCGCCCTTGGCGGGGGTGAACGGGAACACCAGATAGCTGCCGAGCACGGCCGAGGCCAGGGTGCCGAGCATGGCGCCGAGCACGATGCCGGTAGCGCCTCGCGGCACCTGCAGGGCGATCCGCGGTTTCGGGAAGACCGCGTCGGTGAGCCGGGCGACGAGCAGGGCCACCCCGGCGCCGGTGCAGCAGACCAGGATCGTCTGCGATCCGATCGGCTCCCGGGTCAGGACGATCAGGATGGCGTACGCCGTAGCGCCGCACACGATGATCAGAGTGGTGCGCCAGGTGTCCTTGGCACGCTGCCGGTCGCCGGCGCGGATCACCTGCGCCACCATCGTCGCCGCGAAGCCGCCGAGGGTCACCCACAGCAGCGGCAGCAGTTCACCCGGCTCGCCGGTCACCGCCAGGTAGTCGGCGATCAGCGCGGTCACCGCGACCACCGCGGCGGTCGCGGCCGCGGCCGGCGGTTGCAACGCCATGGTCCAGGCGAGCAGACCGAGCAACTGCACCCCGAAGAGCACGATCGCGTACGGCGTCCGGGCGCCGGGGCCGGTGAGGTGACTGCCCGCGATCAGCGCCACGGCGAGCAGCGCGGCGAAGCCCCCGATCGCGGCCGACAGCTTGGGCCGGACCGGGACGACCGGGATCTCCTCGAACTCCTCGTCGTCCTCGAGCTCCTCCGACGAGGGGGGTTTCTCCTCCTCGTCCTCCGGGACGGCGCTGAACCCGGCCTTGGCCCGGCCCGGGTTCATGCGCGCGACCTGCTGGGAGGCTTCAGCGTCCCAGGGGTCGTCGTTCGGCATCGAGGGGAACACGCCTGTGATCGTGCCAGAACCGGGTCCGTGGGCCCAATCGCCGCACCTCCACCCGCTCGGGTAAAAGGCTGGTTAAGGATCGGCTGTTCGGCCACCTACCTGGCGTTCTCTACATCACTTGCGAGTGCGACCCAGGTATCAGAGGAGATACATCGGTTAAGGTAATCGCAACCCACCCGTCGGTGACGCCGGGCCCCATTCTCCGGTGGCGCAGCAGTCGAGCTTCGCCGACCGGGTCACCCGAGCGGCACTTCGCCGCGAGGACGGAGGTGAGTGTGGAGATCCTTCTGCTGGTCACGGCACGTGCCGGTGAGCCTTCCGCCGTACTGCCCGCTCTGGACCTTCTGCCCCACTCGGTGCGCACCGCCCCCCGCGACGTGCGCACCCTGGTGTCCGGGCCCAGCCCCGACGCCGTCCTGGTCGACGCCCGTTCCGAGCTCTCCGAGGCGCGGGCCACCTGCCGCATGCTCCACGCCACCGGGATCGGCGTCCCGCTGATCGCCGTGGTCACCGAGGCCGGGCTGATCGCGCTGAACGCGGACTGGGGCGTCGACGACGTCATCCTGGCCAGCGCCGGCCCGGCCGAGGTCGAGGCGCGGCTGCGGTTGTCGGTCGGCCGTCTCAACAACGCGACCGCCGGCGCCGGCGGCTCGATCCGTGCCGGTGAGCTCAACATCGACCCGGACACCTACGCCGCGAAGCTCAAGGGCCGCCCGCTCGACCTCACCTACAAGGAGTTCGAGCTGCTGAAATTCCTCGCCCAGCACCCGGGCCGGGTCTTCACCCGCGACCAGCTGCTCCGCGAGGTCTGGGGTTACGACTACTTCGGCGGCACCCGCACGGTCGACGTGCACGTCCGTCGCCTGCGCGCCAAGCTCGGCTCGGAGTACGAGTCGATGATCGGCACGGTCCGCCAGGTCGGCTACAAGTTCGTGGTTCCGCCGTCCGGCCGCCAGCTGCCGGACAACGAGCCCGTCTCGCTGCCGGCTTGATCTAGAGTTCCCTCCATGACGTCACGAGAGCCGGTCCGTGTCACGGGCCGGCTTTCGTCGTCCGAGGTGGACGACGTGCTCGCCCTGGCCGCTGCCGCCGGGCACCTGGACGGCGTGCACCCGCTCTCCGAGGACGTGGTGCTGCGCGTGCGCGGCGATGTTCCCTACGAGGGCGTCCACCTTCTCTCCTACGCCGGCGACCGGCTCGCCGGTTACGCCTTCCTGGACGGTCCGGAGCGATCCGGCGAGCTGATCGTCCACCCGCACTTCCGGCGCGCCGGTGTCGGCTCCGAGCTGCTGGCCGCCGCGGGCGCCGGCCCGATGCGGATCTGGGCGCACGGCGACGATCCCGGTGCGGCCGCGTTCGCCGGACGCCACGGTTTCGAGCGGGCCCGGGTGCTGTGGCAGATGCGCCGCTCCCTGACCGAGCCGCTGCCGGACATCCCGCTGCCGGACGGCGTGACCGTCCGCGGGTTCCGTCCCGGCTCCGACGAGCAGGCCTGGCTCGGTGTGAACGCCCGGGCTTTCGCGCACCACCCCGAGCAGGGCCGCTGGACGCTCGACGATCTGCGGAGCCGGGAAGCCGAGCCGTGGTTCGACCCGGCCGGTTTCCTGCTCGCCGTCGACATCGCGGACACCCTGCTCGGCTTCCACTGGACCAAGGTGCACCCCGCCTCCGGCGACGAGCCGGCGCTCGGTGAGATCTACGTGCTCGGCGTCGATCCGGCCGGGCACCGCCGTGGTCTGGGCGCCGCGCTGAGCGTGGCGGGCCTGCGGCACCTCGCCGGGTCCGGCCTGACCGTCGCCGGCCTCTACGTGGACGAGTCGAACACCGCCGCCGTGAAGCTGTACCGGGGGCTCGGTTTCGAGGTCTACAAGACGGACGTGAACTACCGCCGGTGAGGCTGAGCCCCAGGTAACCGGATGGTCACCTGGCCGCAGCCCGTCGTTTCCGCCTCGTGGACTTTGCGTCGTCACCCCCGTTCGCTCGGTGACGAACCCGTTCCTGGATAACGGCCCGGACAAGGGGATATCTCGCGGCGGTAACGGGCCACCGGATATTTCCGACATGTCGAGTACAACTCGAGTGGTTCACCTTCCCGTCAACTTCAGATCAGGGGATGGCTACTCAGCGGGGTCGACGTGTTCACGCCTGGTTCATTTGGGGCCAGCGAGCCGGTCACTTCCCACTTTTAACTTTCCCCATGTGAGCCGGTGAGACACCGGCTGCAGGACACACCCCCACCCGAAGGGAAAACCGTGAAGCTCCAGCGGTCCGGACTCGTTGCCGGCATTGCTCTGACTGCGACCATCGCGCTCACCGCGTGCGGCTCCGACAACGAGCCGACCCCGGCGGCCAACGGCGGCTCCTCCGCTGCCGCGGGCGACTGCGTGAGCGGCAGCCTGACGGCTCAGGGCTCGAGCGCGCAGAAGAACGCCATGGACGAGTGGATCAAGGGCTACCAGGCCAAGTGTGGTTCGGCCGGCGCCAAGGTCGACTACCAGGGCACCGCCTCCGGCGCGGGTATCCAGGCGTTCATCGACGGCACGGCCGACTTCGCCGGTTCCGACTCGGCGCTGAAGGAGGAGGAGCAGCCGAAGGCGGACGCCAAGTGTGTCGGCGGCAAGGCCCTCAACCTCCCGATGGTGATCGGCCCGATCGGCGTCGTCTACAACGTCCAGGGCGTGGACGGCCTGCAGCTCTCGCCCTCCACCCTGGCCAAGATCTTCTCGCTGAAGATCACCAAGTGGGACGACCCGGCCATCAAGGCGGAGAACCCGAGCGCGACCCTCCCGTCCGCCAACATCGAGACCGTCCACCGCGCTGACGAGTCCGGCACCAGCGACAACTTCACCAAGTACCTGAGCAAGGCCGCCGAGGCCGACTGGACCTACGGCAACGCGAAGGCCTGGAAGGCGCCGGGCGGCACCGCCGTCTCGAAGTCGGACGGTATCGCCACCAAGGTGAAGAACACCGCCAACACCATCTCCTACGTCGAGATGTCGTTCGCGGAGAACCTGAGCCTGCAGACCGCGAAGATCAAGAACGGCGCCGGCGAGTACGCCGAGCTGAACGGCACCAACGCCGGCAAGACCTTCGAGAACGCCACGATCAAGGGCAAGGACGGCGACCTCGCGCTGTCGATCGACTACAACACCAAGACCCCGGGCGCGTACCCGATCGTCCTGGTGACTTACGAGATCGCCTGCAGCAAGGGCAGCGCCAAGGCCAAGGAGGTTCAGGCCTTCCTGAAGTACACCTCCAGCACCGACGGCCAGAAGGCTCTGGAGAAGGTCGGCTACGCCCCGCTGCCGGAGACCCTGCGCACCCAGGTCGAGAAGTCGGTCGCCTCGATCGCCTGATCCGACTTACCAAACGACGATCCCTCCGAACGACAGCGAGCGCGCAGATGGGTGACTACCCTTCCCGCTCGGTGAACGCCACCGCCGGCGACCTGGCCGCGACCTCGAGTCGCGGTCAGGGTGCCGGCTACGGCGCTTCCCCGAGCAATCACAACGAGCCCCCGCTCGGTGGCGGTGGCGCACTGCCGAAGAAGTCCCGCTTCTCGATCGAGACCGGCTTCCGGGCCCTGTCCACGGCCTCCGGCGCGATGGTCCTGGTCATCATCGTCGCCATCGCCGTCTTCCTGATCTACAAGGCGCTCCCGGCGCTGCAGGCCAACACCGGCCACTTCCTCACCCAGTTCGAGTGGAACCCGAACGACGCGACGCCGTCCTTCGGTATCGCGGCGATCGCCTTCGGCACCGTCCTCAGCTCGATCATCGCGCTGCTGGTCGCCGTGCCGGTCGCGTTGAGCATCGCGCTCTTCCTGTCGCACTACGCGCCCAAGCGGCTGGCCACGCCACTCGGCTTCGTGATCGACCTGCTCGCGGCCGTGCCCAGCGTCGTCTTCGGTCTCTGGGGCCGGGACGTGCTGCAGTCGCCGGTCCGCGACTTCTCGCTCTGGCTCAACGAATACTTCGGCTGGATCCCGCTCTTCGGCGGCAACGGCCCGTTCGGTCAGTCGATCCTGCTCGGCGGCCTGGTGCTGGCGATCATGGTGCTGCCGATCATCACCTCCCTCTCCCGCGAGGTCTTCCAGCAGACCCCGGGCATGAACGAGGAGGCGGCCCTGGCCCTCGGCGCCACCCGCTGGGAGATGATCCGGACCGCGGTCCTGCCGTACGGCAAGCCCGGCGTGATCGCCGCGGTGATGCTCGGCCTCGGCCGCGCCCTCGGGGAGACCATCGCCCTGGCCATGACCCTCAGCATCAAGTTCGACATCTCGTTCAACCTGATCGAGAACGGCGGTAACTCGGTCGCCGCCAACATCGCCAACGCCTTCGGTGAGGCCAACGAGACCGGCCGCGGCGCGCTGATCGCCTCCGGTCTGGTCCTCTTCACCATCACTCTGGTGGTCAACATGACGGCGCGGGCGATCATCTACCGCCGTCGCGAGTTCCGGGACAACGCCGCATGAGTGAGCGCAGCGAACGAAAGAGCAAGCACAGCCTCGATGCTCATGTCGGCACGGAGCGAAGCGGAGTGACGGCATGAGCGTCTTGGAGAAGCAGGTGCCCGGGGTCGTCATGACGCCGGACAACATCCGGAGCAGGAAGCTCCCGGTGGTGACGAACGTGGTCATCGCGGTGGCGGCGTTCGCCATCGCCGCCGCGATCGTGCTCGGTCTCGATATCGGAAACTGGGTTCTGGTCGCCGTGTTCGGCGCCGCCTTCTACCTGATCGGCCTCTCCGTCGTGGCGGGTCGCATCGAGGGCAAGCGGGCCGCTCGCAACCGGACCATGAAGGCGCTGATCTACACCGCCTGTGTGCTGGCCGTCCTGCCGCTGATCTCGGTGATCTGGACGCTCGTCACCAAGGGCCTGGCCCGCTTCGACGCCGACTTCTTCGGCAGCTCGATGAACAACATCGGGGCCCGGGACGCCAACGGTGGCGCGTACCACGCCATCATCGGCACCCTGGAGCAGGTCGGCCTCGCCACCCTGATGGCGGTTCCGGTCGGGGTGCTCGGCGCGATCTACCTGGTGGAGTACGGCCGCGGCAAGTTCGCCGGCACGGTCCGCTTCTTCGTCGACGTGATGACCGGTGTCCCCTCGATCGTCGCCGGCCTGTTCGTCTACACCTTCTGGGTGCTGGGCGTCAGCCCGATCTTCAACGACGGCCGTCCGCAGGCCTCCGGCTTCGCCGCGGCGATGGCGCTGGCAGTGCTCATGCTGCCGACCGTCGTCCGGTCCACCGAGGAGATGCTGCGCCTGGTGCCCGGACCGCTGCGGGAGGGCTCCTACGCGCTCGGCGTGCCGCAGTGGAAGACGATCCTCAGGGTCGTCCTGCCCACCGCGCTCCCCGGCATCGTCACCGGCATCATGCTCGCGGTCGCCCGCGCCGCCGGTGAGACCGCCCCGGTGCTACTGGCCGCCGGTGGTCTGGCCGCGATCAACTTCAACCCGTTCGAGGGTGGGCAGTCGTCGCTCGCGCTCTTCGTCTACCAGCAGGCCGGTGACGGCTCGAAGTTCGCGCCGGACCGGGCCTGGACCGCCGCGCTGACCCTGGTCGCGCTGGTGCTGATCCTGACCGTCGCCGCCAAGCTGCTCGCCCGCCGCAACAAGCTGTCCCGTTAAGAGGTGTCACACATGGCCAAGCGCATCGAGGCGAGCAACGTCTCGTCCTACTACGGCTCCTTCAAGGCGATCGACAGCGTTTCGATGACCGTCGAGCCGAAGACGATCACCGCTCTGATCGGCCCGTCCGGTTGCGGCAAGTCGACCTTCCTGCGGTCCATCAACCGCATGCACGAGGTGCTGCCGGGTGCCCGCATCGAGGGCAGCCTGACGATCGACGACCAGAACATCTACGACCCGGACGTCGACGTCACCGCGGTCCGCCGCATGATCGGCATGGTCTTCCAGCGGCCCAACCCGTTCCCGACCATGTCGATCTACGAGAACGCGGTCGCCGGCCTCAAGCTCAACGGCGTCAAGAAGAAGTCGGTGCTCGACGAGGCGGCCGAGAAGTCGCTGCGCTCCGCGAACCTGTGGGACGAGGTCAAGGACCGCCTCGACCGCCCGGGCGCCGGCCTCTCCGGCGGTCAGCAGCAGCGCCTCTGCATCGCCCGCACCATCGCGGTGCAGCCGCAGGTCGTGCTGATGGACGAGCCGTGTTCCGCGCTCGACCCGATCTCGACGCTGGCGATCGAGGACCTGATGTTCAAGCTGAAGGACCAGTTCACGATCATCATCGTCACGCACAACATGCAGCAGGCCGCCCGCGTCAGCGACAAGACCGGCTTCTTCTCCATCGAGAAGACCGGCGACCCGGGCCGCCTCATCGAGTACGACGACACCCAGAAGATCTTCAGCAACCCGTCCCAGAAGAAGACCGAGGACTACATCACCGGCCGTTTCGGCTGAGTTCTTCCACCGCGAAAGCCCGCCGCTGTCAGCGGCGGGCTTTTTCGTATGTGCGACCCGTATTCAACTGGCGGGCATCAATGCGAAATCTATTTGCGAAGTGGCTGGGCGCATGTCGGGCGCGGCTCGCCTCCGCACGCCTGACGGCCCGGAAACCACCGCCCCGCGCCGGGGCACGGCACGGTCGGATCCGGCGGGTGCGGCGTACGGCGTACCCCATGAAGGGTCTAAGGGATCTGGAGCGTGACCTGACCGTCCGCGGTGACCACGACGCGGGGGTTGAGCGGGGTCGCGGCGTCACGGTGCGCGGAGGCGGCGACGACGTCGGCGAGCGTCCCGCAGGCGGCGATCTGGGCGAGCGTGCGCCGGGTGGGCGGGAGCATCGGCAGGCCGTCGGTGCCACCGATCGGGACCCACGCGGTGCGATCGGCCTCGCCGGAGACGTCGCGGGCGCTCTGGGCCTGCGGGAGCAGCGCGACGAAGAACCAGGTGTCGAAGCGCCGCGGCTCGAACTCGGGGGTGATCCAGCGGGCCCAGGGCAGCAGCAGGTCGTCACGCAGCCGCAGACCGCGGCGGGCGAGCAGGTCGGCCATGCCGAGTTCGCGGCGCTGCACGGCGGCCCGGTCGCTCTCCCAGTCGGCGCCGTCGACGGCGCCGACCGTGCGGTCGGGTTCGGCGGCCGGACCGGCGAGCAGGATGCCGGTCTCCTCGAACAGTTCGCGGGCGGCGGCGCCGACCACCGCGTGCGCCTCGTCGCCGGGCAGGCCGAGCCGTTCGGGCCAGTCGGCGCGGACGGTGGACGGCCGGTCCGAAGGGTCGACGACGCCGCCGGGGAAGGCGTAGACACCGCCGAACGTCATCGTGCCGGCGCGGCGCAGCACGTAGACCTCGAAGCTGTCGTCACGCGGCCGGAGCAGGACCACGGTCGCCGCCGGGCGGGCCGGAGCGGGTGGCCCGGTGAACTCGCGCGCGCGTTGCGACATGGCGGGCGGAAGCGACATCGAGTCGGTCACCGGTCGATCGTGCCACCCGGGGCGGCCGCGGCGATACGGTATCGCCCGCGCGGAATGCGGCCGGCAGTCCGCGACAGGCCGCGGGAGGCCGCCGACAGGCTGCGGGGGGCCGCAGGAGGCCGCTGGCAGGTCGGCGGCAGGCCGCGGGAGGTCGGCGGCAGGCCGCGGGAGGTCGGCGGCAGGCCGCGGGAAGCTGCGGGAGGCCGCCGGGAGGTCGGGAGAGACCGCGGAATGCCTACGGAGAGGTCCGCGGAGGGTTCGCCGGACGATACGGTATCGATCATGACGGGACAGAAGGTCCGCTGGGGGATTCTCGGCCCCGGCGGGATCGCCAGCACATTCGCCGACGACCTGCCACTGGTGGAGGGCGCGGAACTCGCCGCCGTCGCCTCGCGGAACAAGGAGAACGCCGAGGCGTTCGCGGAGCGGCACGGTTTCGCACGCGCCTACGGGTCGTACGCCGAACTCGCGACCGACGACGCCGTGGACGTGATCTACGTGGCGACGCCGCACGCGTTCCATCTGGACACGGCGATGCTCTGCATCGAAGCCGGCAAGGCGGTGCTGGTCGAGAAGCCGATCACGCTGGACCTGGCGTCGGCGGCGGTGCTGGTGGAGGCCGCGCACGCCCGGGGCGTGTTCCTGATGGAGGCCATGTGGATGCGCTGCAACCCGGCCATCCGCAAGATCGCCGAGCTGGTCGCCGGCGGTGCGATCGGCACGGTGAGCGCGGTCCACGCCGACTTCGGGTTGCAGGGCCCGTTCGAGGCGTCGCACCGGTTGCGTGACCCGAAACTGGGTGGCGGCGCGCTGCTCGATCTCGGCGTCTACCCGATCCACCTGGCGCACCTGATCCTCGGTGTGCCGGAGCACGTGCACGCCTGGTCGCACCTGACCGCCGAGCGGGTGGACGAGACCACCGGCGTCCTGCTGGGTTACGAGTCCGGCGCGGTGGCCGCGCTGACCTGCAGCATCAACGGGGCCAGCCGGAACGCGGCGTCGATCACCGGCACCGACGGGCGGATCGACCTGCCGGCGGGCTTCTTCGTGCCGACCGAGTTCACGCTGAACCGGCCGGACGAGGAGCCGGAGACGTTCCGGTTCCCGATCGAGGGCAGCGGTTACCAGTTCGAGGCGGCCGAGGTGCAGCGCGCCCTGCTCGCGGGCGAGCTGGAGAGCACGATCGTTCCGCACTCCACCACGCTCGAGGTGATGGGCCTGCTGGACGCCCTGCGCGAGCAGATCGGCGTCATCTACTGACGAGCGTGTGTATCTCGGCCGTCATGCGCGCCCGGGATACACACGCTGGTCAGCTGAACAGTGGGCGTACCACGAAGTAGATGATGCAGGCGAAGAACGCGGCGGCGGGGAACGTCGTCACCCAGGCGATGATGATGTTGCCCGCCACGTTCCAGCGGACCGCGCTGAGCCGTTTCGTCGCGCCCACGCCCATGATCGCCGAGGTGATGGTGTGCGTGGTGGAGATCGGCGCGTGCAGCACCAGGGCGTTGAAGTAGAGCACCGAGCTGGCCACCGTCTCGGCGGCGAACCCCTCCGGCGGGCCCAGGTCGATGATCTTGCGGCCGAGGGTGCGGATGATCCGCCAGCCACCGGCGTAGGTGCCCGCCGCCAGGACCGTGGCCGACGTCCAGTAGACCCACTCCGGGATGTGCTCCGAGCTGGACTGGAAGCCGCCGGTGTAGAGGGCCAGCACCACGATGCCCATGGTCTTGGCCGCGTCCTGCATGCCGTGTCCAATGGACATCGCGGCCGCCGAGGCGGTCTGTGCCCAGCGGAACCCGCGGTTGAGCCGGCCCGGATGCCCGCGCCGGAAGATCCACATGATCGCGACCATCATCACGAAGCCGAGGAGCAGCCCGACGAACGGCGACACCACCATCGGGATCAGCACCTTGTTGATGATGTTGTCCCACTGGACCGACCCGACGGTGGCGAAGAGCGTCGCCCCGACCAGACCGCCGAAGAGCGCGTGTGACGAGCTGGACGGCAGCCCGAAGTACCAGGTGATCAGGTTCCAGGTGATCGCCCCGAGCACGCCGGCGAAGACGATGCCCAGGCTGGGGACACCGGTCGGCAGGTCGACCAGGCCGTCACCGACCGTCTTGGCGACCTCGGTGCCCAGATGCGCGCCGATGAAGTTGCCGATCGCGGCCATGCCGAGTGCGATCCGTGGCGTCAGCGCCCGGGTGCTGACACTGGTGGCGATGGCGTTCGCGGCGTCGTGGAAGCCGTTCGTGTAGTCGAACGCCATCGCGGCGAGGATCACCGCCACGACGGCGACGAGTTCGGGATCCACGCTCTAGGACTCCTTGACCGCGATGGTCTCGACGGTGTTCGCCACGTGCTCGAAGGCGTCGCAGGCGGCTTCCAGCTCGTCGACGACCTCCTTCATCTTGAGGACGGTCAGCGCGTCGTACTCCCCGGAGAAGAGGCGGACGAGCAGCATCCGGTACGCGCGGTCGCCGTCGTTCTCCAGGCGGTTGATCTCGATCCAGTACTCCTCGAGATTCTTCATCGTGCGCAGCCGGGGCATCGCCTCGGCGGTCACCTTGGCCTGCTGATCCAGCACGGTGACCAGCTCGTGCAGCTCCCGCGGCAGCGACGGCAGATCGGTCAGCCCGTAGAGGTAGAGCAGGTTGCCCGCGGCCTCCAGGTGGTCCATCACATCGTCCAGCTGGGAGCCGAGCGAGTAGATGTCCTCCCGGTCGAACGGGGTGATGAAGGTGGAGTTGATCTTCTTGTACAGCTCATGGGTGATCAGGTCGCTGTCGTGCTCCACGTCGGTCAGCCGGTCGGACACCGACTGGACGTCCACACCGGGCAGCGCCAGCTCGTTCAGCAGCTCGGTCCCTTTGACCAGGTTGTACGCGGCTTTGGTGAAAAGTTCGTAGAAGGCACCCTCGACGGGGCGGAATGAGAACTTCACAGCGCGGACCTCGATCGACGGCTTTTGAATGGATCTCCGCCAGCATGCTAGCGGTCCCCGCGGGTTCACCCTTGGCGACGGTTCCTAAACCGTCTCGTGACGACCGTTTGAACGTGGCGCGTTGGGACGCGGCGCGGAACGGCGAATGGCCCTGGTCGGCAGGTGTGGCCGGGGCGTTCCGCTGACCGGGTGCCGGCGCAGGTGCCGGGCCAGGCCGGTCAGGTCGGTGTCGGCGATCACGTCCACACCGGCGGCCCCCAGTTCACTCCAGATCGCCGCGCGGGCCCGGCGGGCGCCCTCGGGCAGGCCGGCGATCCGGACGGTGCGGCCGTCGTCGTGCGCGGCGCGGACGAGGGCGTGCAGCTGGTGCCGTTCCTCGGCGGTGATCGGCTCCTGGCCGTCCCACCCGAACCGGCGGCTCCACGACTCGCTCACCATCGGCACCAGTGACGGCGGGGCGGATCGGGATCCCAGGTCGTCGAAGGTTCCGTCGGCGAACGCGTACCGCTCGGTCTGGGCCGCGAGAAGCTCGCGGACGTCCACCGCGCCGGTCACCGTGACGGTCACCGCACCCGGCGTCAGCTCGTCGCCCCGGCAGTGGCTGAGCAGGCCGGAGTGGTCCTGCAACTGCCGGTCGAGCATCCGGTACGCGTACAGCAGCGCTTCCGGGTCCCGGTTCGTCCCGGCGAACTCGACGACCAGCCGGAACGGCGCCTTCTGGTCGGGCCACACGCGTCCCGCGCCGGTCCGGGTGCGGGCGAAGAGCGGGGTCAGGACCAGGCGCCGCAGGGTTCGGCCCGGCTGCGGCCCGCCCGGGCCCAGGTAGAGCTCGCCGTGCGGGCCGGGGGTGACCCGGACCGTCAGCCCGCCCAGCCGGGCCTTGAGCACACCGGGCAGCGGATCGGCCGTCTCCGGCCCGGTCAGCGCGTGACCGGCGGCGAGGCAGGGCCGGGAGCGGCGGAGCATCACGACCGAGACCGCGCCGCCCGCACCGGCCAGCCCGGCCAGGCCGCCGGCGAGAGTCGCCATGTCCTGCACCAAGCACCGTCCGATTTAGTCTTTATGGGTGTTTTATACTGTGGCACAGTCGCTAGCTCGAAACCGGTGTTCTCGCGCAGAATCCCTCTCATGTCGCAGCCGTCCACCGACGAGTTCGAGCGCCACCGCCCCTACCTGCACGCGGTGGCGTACCGGATGCTCGGTAACCGCGCCGAAGCCGAGGACGCGGTGCAGGAGACCTGGCTGCGCTACGCGCAGCAGACCGAGGAGATCAGAAATGCGCGGGGATGGCTGACAACGGTCACCGCACGGATCTGCCTGGACCTTCTCAACTCCGCTCGGGTACGCCGTAACGAGTACCCCGGCGAGTGGCTCCCGGTCTACGTGGTCGAACCCGACGCCGGCCCCGCCGACCGTGCCGAGATCGCCGACCAGGTCAGCATCGCCCTGCTCGTGGTGCTGGAACGGCTAACCCCGGAACAGCGGGTCGCGTTCGTGCTGCACGACGCGTTCGCGGTGCCGTTCGAGGAGGTGGCGGCCGTGCTCGACAGCACGCCGGCGGCCGCCCGCCAGCACGCGTCCCGGGCCCGCAAGGCGGTCGCCGGCGGCGGGATCCGGCACACCGCGGGACTGGCCGAGCAGCGGCGGGTCCTCGACGCGTTCCTCGCGGCGGCACAGGACGGCGACATGCGCGCCCTCGCCGCGGTTCTCGCCCCCGATGTGGTCGCCATCGGCGACGGCGGCGGTGTCGTCCGCACCGCCCTGCGCCCGATCCTCGGCGCCGACAAGGTGGCCCGGTTCTTCACCGGCCTGTTCGGTCACCGGTTGGCCGGGGTCACCGACATGAAGATCGAACCGGCGCTGGTCAACGGGTCGGCGGCGCTCGTCGTCCGGGCCACCCGGGCGGACGGCGGGCCGCTGCTGCTGGTCTCCACGGTCGCGGTCGACGACGGCCGGATCACCGGCATCTTCAACCAGCAGAACCCGAAGAAGCTGAGGTTCGTTCCGGACCTGTCCTGAGCGGGACGGCGGTGGACGAACCCGCTCAGTCCTGCGTGACCTCGAGCAGGTGCTTGCGGTAGTGCGAGGCGAACGGCTCCGAGCCGTCGCCGAGCGCCACCAGCAGCTGCCGCGCCGCCGCGTAGGCGTGCTCCACCAGATCCTCCGGGTAACCGAAGGCGACCCGGTGCTCGGCGAACTCGTCCTCGTCGCGCAGCTCGACCACACCCGTCTCGCGGCGGCGCACCGCGTCCAGGTCGAGATCGATGATGTGGACCGTGTCACCCTCCCAGCGGGCCGGGGTGGTGATGTCGCAGTAGACCTCGCTGGTCCTCGGCGGCGGGTTGAACATCCCGGTCCACCAGGCGTGATGCGGGATCAGCAGGACGAACGGGATCTGCTCCACCGACGGTCGGCCGTGGTAGACCGAGGCCGTGCCACGGGTCACGCCGACCCAGATGCCGAGGTCGTCCTCGGCCAGGCGGCGGGCCGGGTAGTCACGATGCGCCGATCCGTCGTACTTCGTGTAGATGACCCGGACCATCTCGCTCGGCATGGCTTGCACCCTAACGGTGACCGGAAAGTGTCGGTGGTGCCGGGTACGGTTCCTCCCGTGCCCGCAGCCAGCAAGAAGAAGGCCACCGCCGATCAGCTCCTCGCCGCCGCCGTCGGCGCCGTCCCCGGGGGATCCGCCCGGCCGGGCCAGCAGGCCATGGTCGAGGCCATCGACAAGGCCGTGAAGAACAAGGAGCACCTGCTCGTCCAGGCCGGCACGGGCACCGGCAAGAGCCTGGGATACCTCACTCCGTCCCTGCTCGTCGAGGGTCCCGTGGTGGTCTCCACCGCCACCCTCGCCCTGCAGAACCAGCTCGTCGAGCACGACCTGCCCCGGCTCGCCGAGGCGGTCCAGCCGGTGCTCGGGCGCAAGCCCACGTTCGCCGTGCTGAAAGGCCGCCACCACTACCTCTGCGCCGCGAAACTCGAGCACGCCGACGAGGACGGCCCGTCCGACACCCTCTTCGACGCCGCGCCGCCCCCGCCCAAGGCCGGTCAGTGGCTCGGCGAGGCGGGCCGGCTCGGCAAGCAGATCCTGCGCATCCGGAAATGGTCGGAGAAGACGCAGACCGGCGACCGCGACGAGCTGGACCCGGGCGTCGACGACTCGGCCTGGAAAGCCGTCTCCATGCCCGCCCGGGACTGCGTCGGCGCCGCCCGCTGTCCCTACGGGGCGGAGTGTTTCGCCGAGGCCTCCCGCGTCCGCGCCCGCGAGGCCGACATCGTCGTCACCAACCACAGCCTGCTCGCCGTCGACATGATCGCCGGCCGGCAGATCGTCCCGCCGCACAAGCTGCTCATCGTCGACGAGGCGCACGAGCTGGCCGACCGGGTCTCCTCCGCCGCCCAGGCCGAGATCACCCCGGAGGCGATCGAGCGAGCCGGGCGCCGCGCCCGCACCGTGGTCACCCCGGCCGCCGCCGAGGCGCTGGCCGAGGCTGCCGACGCGCTCACCCTGGCACTTGCCGACCTGCCGGCCGGGCGGCTCACCGACGGTCTGCCCGAGCGGCTGCGCCTGGCCGTGGCCACGCTGGAGTCGGCCACCCGGGCCGGGCTCACCGCGATCGGCGAGATCAAGTCCGACGATCCCGACCCGGTCGGCAAGCAGCAGGGCAAGGCGGTCCTCGACGAGCTGTCCACCACCGCTCAGCGCCTGCTGGAGGAGAACAAGTTCGACGTCGCCTGGGTGGAGAAATCCGACTTCGGCAACGGCCGTCGCGCCCTGGTGGTGGCCCCGCTCTCGGTCGCCGGCACCCTCGCCGAGAACCTGTACTCCGACCGCACCGTCGTGGTCACCTCGGCCACCCTGACCCTCGGCGGCCGCTTCGACACGGTGGCCCGCTCGCTCGGCCTGCCCGCCGCCGCACCCGGCCCCGAGGGCGCGCCCGCCTCCGGTGACGGATGGACCTCGCTCGACGTGGGTTCCCCGTTCGACTACCCCAAGCAGGGGATTCTGTACGTGGCGGCACACCTGCCGCGCCCCGCGGCATCGGGCCTGCCCGACGCGGCCGGCGCCGAGCTGCTGCGGCTGGTCGAGGCGCTCGGTGGGCGCACCCTCGGGCTCTTCTCGTCCCGCAAGGCCGCCACCCAGGCGGCCGAGCTGGTCCGCGCCAAGACCGACCTGCCGGTCCTGCTGCAGGGCGAGGAGACGCTGCCGATCCTGGTCCGCAAGTTCAAGGAGCAGAAGGAGAGCTGCCTCTTCGGCGTGATGTCGCTGTGGCAGGGCGTCGACGTGCCCGGCGACGCCTGCCAGCTCGTCGTCATCGACCGGCTGCCCTTCCCGCGCCCGGACGAGCCACTGGCCGCGGCCCGCGCCGACGCGGTGGACGCGACGGGCGGCTCCGGCTTCTCCGCGGTGAGCGTCCCGATCGCCGCCGTCCGCCTGGCCCAGGGTGTCGGCCGCCTGATCCGCTCCACCGGCGACAAGGGCGTGGTCGCGGTCCTGGACTCCCGCCTGGAGACGGCCCGGGGTTACGGCGCCTTCCTGCGCAAATCCCTGCCCCCGTTCTGGTACACGACTCGTCCCGATGTCGCCGAGGGCGCCCTGCGCCGCCTCGCGAACAGCTGAGGGGTTGATAAGAGACTATAGGCGCTAGTACGCTAGCGGCATGACATCTTCGATGGCTGAAGTTCGTGCTGGTGGCGGACGCCTGCCCACTGAAAAGATCACCCTCGACCTGGATCCGACCGGGCTGTATGCGGCCCGGTTCGCGGCAGCCGCTGAAAACATGCCCCTGGACGACTGGATCTCACGAGCCGTGCGCGCCCGGGCGATTCAGGAAGACATGGAACGTCAGCGTGAGCGGGGACAGCTCGATCTCGACGATCCTCCCGGCTGGGCTGAGATGGTGGAGAGAAACGTCCTCGGTGTGGACGAGGCATGAGGCGCGGCGAGGTCTGGACCGCTTCGCGGTTCGGTCATGACCGGAAAGTCGTGATCGTGGGCCACGATGCGATCACCCGGCAGCGGAAAGCCGTGCTCGTCGTGCCGATTTCCGAGGTCATGCCTCCCGGGCTGGTCGAACCGACTGTCTCGGACAGCGAGGGCACCGTTCTGGGCGTGGCGCAGGTGCCGCGTGTCGGTGAGATCAGTAAAGAGGGCCTCAAAGCTCACGCGGGCATGCTCGCGTCCACCAGTGTCGAAAAGATCAACATGGCTCTGCGGTCGACGCTCGATCTGTGACCGGATGTGCCACCATCGCAGCCGTGGTGGGGCCGGGATCGTGGCCCGGCCCTGACGGCTGGAGGTGTGCTGTTGCTGGTGATCGCCTGCACTCTGCTGGTGGACCGGGACGGGGCTTTGCTGTTGCAGCTCCGGGACGACAAGGCGCCCTACTTTCCGAACGTGTGGGGACTGCCCGGCGGCTCGGTCGAGGAGGGGGAGACGCCGCTGGAGGGCGCGGTCCGGGAGCTGTGGGAGGAGACCCGGCTGCGGGCGGATGGTGAGCTGCGGCTCTTCGCCCAGCAGGAGCTGCCGGAGCAGCAGCGGGTCAAGAACTACTTCTACGGCTCGACCTCGGCCCGGCAGGAGGATGTGGTGCTCGGCGAGGGCGCGGCGATGGTGTTCGTCCCGGCGAGTGAGGTGCTGGACCGGGAGTTCACGCCGGGAAGCGCCGAGATGATCGGCCGGTTCCTCGCGTCCGCGGAGTACGCGTCGCTGAAGTAGTCCCTGTGGCCTCGGTGACCCCACGTGTCACCATGGCTGCCGTGACGGGGCCGGGGTATGGGTATCCGCCGCCGGTTCGGGACGGGCGGCGACGGCGGTGGGCGGGTGGCGCGCTGGTGGCCTGGGGGCTGGTGCTGACGGCCGCCGTGTTCTGGTCGGTGCGCAACGATCCGCCGACCGTGCCCGAGCAGCGGGATGCCGGTCAGGCGTTGCCCGCGTTGCGTGCGGCTGCCGGCGCGGTCGTCGAGGCGGCTCAGGAGGAACGCTGGGTGCTGCGGCTCGGGGAGCTGCGAGCCGACGAGTGCTCGCTCACCCCGGTGCGGGACGGGGTGGAGATCAGCCGGGACGTGACTCTCTACGTGGCCGAGGGCGAGGCGCGGGAGGCGCTCGACTCGGTGACGGCGGGGCTGCCACCGGCGTACGGGGCCAGTGTGGTGGCGACCCGCGGTGGCACCCGGTTGTCGTTCTACGCCGATGCCGGGGAGTTCATCGCGATCGAGACGATGGCGAACTCGGCCGACCGGGTGCTGGATCTGCACGTCTCCACGGGGTGTCGGCCGGAGAGCGCAGGCGTCGACCTCTCCGATCCAGCGGCCGGGCCGGTCCCGGCCGAACTCACCACGATGGTCGCCGCGATGAAGGCGACCGGGAGCGGCGCCGACGGCGGGTCCGGGAGTGGCGAGAGCTTCCGGAGTGCGGCGGTGCCCTGCCCGAGTGGCGGGACGGCCGTGGTGTACGTCGCCGACGGGGTGTCGGGGGACGCGTCGGGCGTACCCGTCGGGGTGCCGGACGGGACGACCCCGGTGTGGTCGGAGCCGGGCGAGTGGGCGTACCGAAACGGGTCTGAATCGGTCGTTGTCACCGCGGAGAACGCGCGTCAGCGGGCGACCGTGACCACCGGATGCCGGGCGGGCTGAAAGCCCGGATCAGTAGACGAGCGCCTGCGCCCCGTCGGACATGATCTCTTCGACGAAGACGGCCGCGCCGGCGATGCGGATGCCGGGGATGACGTCGGCGGGCCCGATGTCGCGGCGGGCCGCGCACTGGGTGCAGGCGGTGATCCGGCCGGCTTCCAGCAGCACCTCGATCAGGTCGGGCAGCGGGGCGGCGTGCGGCAGCTCGAAGGTCGCGGCCCGGCCGGGCAGGGCGAACCAGGTGGACTCGCCGGTCAGCCACAGCGACACGTCGACGCCGGCGGTGGCGGCCGTGGTCGCCACGTTGAACGCCTGGTTGCAGCGTTCCGGGGCGTCCGCGCCGGCGGTGGCCTTGACGACCAGCAAACGTGCCATACCGGCCAGCATAAGATGGGCCGGTCATGGTTACGGAGATCGGGTTCGTGAGCCTGCTGGTGGCCGCTCTGGGCGGTCTGGCCGGCGGCTTCGGCTATCTGGCAATGCGCATTTCGAGGGGACGCTGGTGAGCAACGAGACGGAAAACCCGCTGGGACCGCCGCCGTGGCTCAACGCTCCGCCGGTCGGGAAGTACCCCTACGAGGACACTCACGACCTGCGGTCCGGCCCGGATCTGCACCCGTCGCTGCTCGGCCTGCTGCCGTTCGTCGGCTTGTGGCGTGGCCGTGGGCAGGGCGGCTTCCCGGTGGACGAGGACTACAACTTCGCCCAGGAGATCCGGATCAGTCACGACGGCCGGTCGTTCCTGCGGTACGAGTCGCGGGCGTGGCTGCTCGACGAGGACTCCAAGCCGATCGGGCAGGCGCTCGTCGAGTCCGGGTTCTGGCGGCCGATCCTGGTCGACGGCCGGCCCGGTGACGAGATGGAAGCCACCATGATCCGGCCGGACGGGGTGGCCGAGCTCTACCTGGGCAAGGCGGCCACCACCCGGCTGGAGATGGCGGCGGACGCGGTGGCTTACACGCCGTCTGGCCTGCACGTGACAGGCGGGCACCGGCTGTTCGGGATCGTCGAGGGCGCGCTGTTGTACGCCCACGAGATCGCGATCGACGAGAGCGGCCTGAAGCCGCACATGTCCGCCCGCCTGCTCCGCATCGGCGGCTGAACCCCACCCACCCCACCCGCGATCTTGTGAGGTTTCGGCGACGAAAGCGCCCTAACCTCACAAGATCGCGCCCGCTATGAAGTGGCGGGGAAGCCGAGGAGGGTGAGGAGGCGGGGTGTCCACGGGGAGTGCGGGCGTGGCTTTCCGTCGAGCTCGGTCACCTCGGCGAGGCCGCGGAGGGAGGACGCCAGCCAGATGGCGTCGGCCGCGACCAGCTCGTCCAGCGTGACCATGCGCTCGGCGGCGCGCAGGCCCACCGACGGCGCCAGCGACAGCAGGTGGGCGGCGGTGATGCCGGGCAGGATTCCGGCCTCCGCGGGCGGGACCGTGCACAGCTCGCCACCGGCCAGCCAGACCACGGAGGCGGTGGGGGCTTCGAGGGCGTACCCCTCGGTGGCGAACCAGATCATGTCGTCGGCGCCCTGCCGTACCGCCCACCTCCTGGCTGCGAAGTTCTCCGCGTAGGACAGCGACTTGGCCGACGAGATGGACCACGGCGGACGCCGCCGTACCGAGACGCCCAGATCCGCGGTGATCACCCGCACCCCGTCGCGTCGTTCGCGCAGCACCGCCGGGGGGATCGGCGTGACCGCGGTGTGCACCCGCCCGCCGGTGTAGATGATCCGCAGCGCCCGTGGGACGTCCGATCCCGGATCCACACCCGGGACCGCGATGTCCTCGCCGGTGAACGCGGGCAGTTCGGACAGGTCCGGTTCGGGCAGGCCGAGGATCGCCGCGGACCGGACCAGCCGGGCGAGGTGTTCGTGGAGAAGCCACGGCCCGTCCGGGCGCAGGTGGATGGTCTCGAAGACCCCGTCGCCGAAGAGGTCGCCGGGAGCGACGCGGATGTGGGTGTTCATCCGAACTATGCTCGTCACGTGTCCGCCACATCGCTAGCCGCCATGCTCCGCGAGCGGGGCCTGCGACTCACCCCACAGCGCCAGCTGATCCTCGAAGCGGTGCACGAGCTCGGTCATGCGACACCCGAGTCGGTGCACAACGCGGTCCGTGAGCGGGCCGCCGGTGTGAACATCACCACCGTCTACCGCACGCTGGAGCTGCTCGAAGAGCTCGGCCTGGTCAATCACACGCATCTGTCGCACGGCTCCCCGACGTACCATGCGGCCGGGGAGGACCAGCATGTCCACCTGGTGTGCCGGTCGTGCGGCTCGGTGTCCGAGGTCGATCCGTCGGTGATGCATCCGGTCACCGACCAGCTGCTGCGTGAGCGCGATTTCCGGGTCGACGTGGGGCACGTGTCGCTGTTCGGGCTGTGCGGCAACTGCAAGGAGGCCGAATGACCATCGTGATGGTGGAGGATCTGGAGCCGGGCTCGGCCGACGCCGGGGTGCCCGCCCATCTCGGCGACCCGATGCGCGAGCAGCGCCTGCTGGAGACCGGCGTGGGCCTGGTCGACCGGTCGAACCGTGACGTCGTCGCGGTTCCCGGCGAGGAGCGGGCGAGCTGGCTGCACACCCTGACCACCCAGCACCTGTCCGGCCTCTCCGCGAACCAGGGCTCCGAGCTGCTGGTCCTGTCGCCGAACGGGCATGTCGAGCAGCACGCCTACGTCACCGAGGACGGCACGACCGCCTGGCTGGACACCGAGCCGGGAGCCGGCGCCGGTCTCCTGAAGTACCTGGAGATGATGCGTTTCTTCACCCGGGTGGAGCCCCGCGACGCGACCGCTGAGATGGCGGTCCTCTCGCTGGTCGGCCCGGCTGCGGCCGACCTCTTCCCGGACCTGGCGGCCCCCGAGGTGGGCGCGGTGCCGGGTCCCAAGTTCGCTGCCGGATCCGTTCTTCCCGAGGCGACGACCCGCTATTCGGTACGACCGTACGAAGGTGGCCTGGCCCGCCGGGTGCCGCTCGGCGTGGACCTGCTGGTGCCCCGCGCGCGGAAGCAGGCCGTGATCGAGAAGCTGGGCGTGCCGCAGGCGGGTGTCTGGGCGTACGAAGCGGTTCGGGTCGCCCGCCGGATCCCCCGGCTGGGCTGGGAGACCGATCACCGGACGATCCCCGCCGAGGTGGATCTGATGGCTTCCGCGGTGCACCTGGAGAAGGGGTGCTACCGCGGTCAGGAGACGGTCGCCCGGGTGCACAACATGGGCCGTCCGCCCCGCCGCCTGGCCCTGCTGCACCTGGACGGGATCGCCACCGACCATCCGCCGGCGCGGGGCACCGCGGTGGAGCTGGACGGTCGCGCGGTCGGTTTCGTCGGCACCGCTGTCCGCCATCACGAGCTGGGCCTCATCGCCCTCGCCGTGCTGAAGCGCAACGTTCCCGACGACGCACACCTCACGGTGGGTGAGTCCGCCGCCGCGATCGACCCATTCCCCGCCGAATAGTTACTCTTCCGGGGACGTCCTCAGTGGGCATATGCGCGTTTGAACCGTGGATGTGCTTAGCTAGTGCAGCCAGCGTTGCCGCGCTGGCCACACCAGCTCGCCCCGGTTGCTGAGAATTATTCTCGTAAAGCTCCCACCTCCCTCAAAGGCGAGTTACTTTGATACCAGCTTGATCACCACAGAGGGGATCTTTGTGACTGTCTGTAGTTAATTATGGCTGATCGTTTTGGCAATTGCCACTGTCGCTTGACATTTGACATTGCCAATGGCACTTGCCACATGTCAGAGTGACATGTTGCAGGATGCGCTGCGATCACGGAGGTGGCGATCATTCCCGGTCATCCTGGGCCCCTGGTTCGCCGCCGCCAGCTCGGAGCGGCATTGCGGCAACACCGCATCGGCGCCGGGCTCAGCATCGCCGACGTGGCGAAGGAGCTACTCCTCTCGCCCTCGAAGATCAGCCGTCTGGAGACAGCGCAAAGAAACATCTCCGCCCGCGATGTCCGAGATTTGCTCGACCTCTACCGAGTCGCTGATCCCGAAGTCCGCGACGAGCTTATGAGGCTCGTCGAGGAAAGCCGCGAATTCGCGTGGTGGGCGCACTACAACATCGATTCCAGTTATAAGCGGCTGATCGGCCTGGAGGGGGCCGCCACAACGATTTGCGATTATCAGATGGGAGCCGTTCCCGGGCTCCTGCAGACGCCTGAGTACGGTACCGCCCTGGCCGGTGCCTGGAACGACGATCCAGAAAATCTCAAGGAGATCGTCGAGGTCCGAGTCGCCCGGCAGCGGCTGCTGAACAGCAATACCAACCTGAATTTCGTTGTGGACGAATCCGTGCTGCGCCGTTCGATCGGCAGCACCGAGATAATGCAAGCTCAGATTCGCAGGCTGATCGACCTGAGCGCCGGATCCCGCATCGTCTTCCAGGTTCTTCCGTTCTCCGTCGGCGCCCACCGGGGCCTGGTGAGCGGATTCATAGTCCTACAGTTCTCCAATCCTATATCTACTGGCTCAGCGGCCAGTATGTCCGACATCGTCTACCGGGAGGGTGTCGTCGGCGCAGGTTGGTACATCGAGCAGCCCGAGGAGGTTGCCGGATACCTGGACGCTTTCCGCGATCTTCAACGGAGAGCGCTCACCCAACCGGAGACGACGTCTTTCCTGGAAGAGCTCCTCCGGGACAATTAATTGTCGGCTCTGCGCCAGCTGGCATATTCCTGGGAGCATCCGATGTTCGTCGACAACATGAACCTGCCCTGGCGTACCTCCTCCTTCTGCACCAATGCCGCGTGCGTGGAGGTCGCCATCACCGCCGAATCCGTATTCGTTGCGGACTCGAAGGAATCCCGCCGCCGGATCCTCGCCCACACCAGAAGCGAATGGCGCGACTTCATCACCGGCGTCAAGAGCGGCGCCTTCAGCCACTGACCACGGCGAAAGGGCGGGATCCCACGGGATCCCGCCCTTTCGCCGTCCCTAGAAGTCATGGTTGTCTTGCGCGGCACCACCGGATCCGGACAGGCGGTCAGCGCGGCATCGAGGCCCGGATCCGGGACGTCCGCATGGCAGGATGGCCGCATGACCGGGACCTTGATCACCGTCGCCCCGACCGGCGCGGAGAGCAGCAAGGCGGACGTGCCGGCTCTGCCAGTGACCCTGGATGAGCTGGTGACCACCGCCAAGGAGTGCGAGGCGCTCGGCGCCTCCGTCATTCACGTCCACATCCGTGACGACGACGCCCGTCCCACCCTGGACCAGGGCCGGCTGCGTGCCACCGTCTCGGCGTTGCGCGCGGCCACCGGCCTGATCGTGCAGCTGTCGTCGGGTGGTTCCGTGCACGATCCGGAGGCGGACCGGCTGGCTGTGCTGGACGCCGGGCCGGAGATGGCCTCCTGCACGATGGGCACGGTCAACTTCGGCGACGACGTGTTCCTGAACCGGTGGGCGTTCATCGTCGACCTGCACACCCGCATGCAGGAGCGCGGGATCGTGCCGGAGTACGAGATCTTCGACCTGGGCCAGCTCACCACCCTGCAGCGCCTGCTCGACCGGTACGGCCTGCCCTTCGGCGGTCATGTGCACGTCGACCTGGTGATGGGTGTGCCGGGCGGGATGCCCGGGACGGCGGCCGCCGTGGTCGCCTGCGAGCGGATCATCCGGGACCTGCCGGAGGGCACCACGTTCGCGGCGACCGGGATCGGCCGCAGCACCCTGCCGGTGATGCTGGCGTCGCTCGCGGCGGGCGGTCACCTGCGGGTCGGCATGGAGGACACCCTGACGTACGCGAAAGGTCGTCCCGTCGAGTCCAACATGCAGCTGGTCGCCCGCGCCGTCGGATTCGCCCAGCTCGCCCAGCGCCCGCCGCTGACCCCCACCCTGGCCCGTGAACTGCTCGGAGTGCCCGCTCGATGATCATCGCTGAAGTCGTCCGCTCCGGATTCGTGGAAAGCGTCCACCACGGTGTGGTCGCGGTGATCGGGGGAACGAGTCTCGGGGACGTGGACAGCCCCTTCTTCCCCCGCTCGTCGAACAAACCCCTGCAGACGGTCGGCCTGCTGAACGCCGGGCTGGTCCCCCGCGAGGAGGCCGACCTGGCCCTGATCAGCGGAAGTCACGACGGGGAACGGTTCCACGTGGAACGCGTCCGGGCCATGCTCGCCGCCACCGGCCTGGGCCCGGAGGCGCTGCGCTGCCCGGCCGATCTGCCGCTGGGCGAGACGCCGCGGAACGCCTGGCTGCGCGGCGGGGGCGAGGCCGAGCCGATCCTGATGAACTGTTCCGGCAAGCACGCCGGCATGCTCGCCACCTGTGTGATCAACGGGTGGCCGCTGGAGTCGTACCTCGAAATCGATCATCCCCTGCAGAAGGCCCTCGCCGACGCGGTCAGCGAGCTCGCCGACGAGCCGATCGCGGCGCTCGGGGTGGACGGCTGCGGCGCGCCGATCTTCGGTATCACGCCGATCGGGCTGGCCCGGGCGTTCCTGCGGCTGGTCGAGGCGGAGCCGGGAACGCCGGAGCGCCGGGTGGCCGACGCGATGCGGGAGCACCCGGAACTGGTGGCGGGCACCGGGACGGAGGACACCGTGCTGATGAACGCGGTGCCGGGGCTGCTGGTGAAGAAGGGTGCGGACGGGGTGGCCGCGGCCGCCATGGCCGGCGCCGGGGCGGTGGCGCTGAAGATCGCGGACGGCGCGACGCGGGCCCGCGTACCCGTGCTGATCGAGGCCCTGCGCCGGATCGGCCTGGACGTTCCCGCCATGCCCGAGGTGATTCTGGGCGGGGGCCGCCCGGTCGGAGAGGTTCGCGCGGTCTTCGGATAGTGGGGTGACCCGGTTCACGCTAGCTGTAGCAAGCGTTTTGCTTGCAACAGCTAGCACCGCAGGCTACCTTCGGATGCATGGCCACGTCCAAGGACCTGCCCGAGGACATCGGAACCTTCATCCGGGACCTGCGGCAGACCGCGAAGATCTCGCTCCGGCAGCTCGCCGACAAGGCGGGCGTCAGCAACCCCTACCTGAGCCAGATCGAGCGTGGCCTGCGCAAGCCGAGCGCTGAGGTGCTGCAGCAGATCGCCAGCGCCTTGCGAGTGTCGACGCCCGCGATGTACTTGCGGGCCGGGCTGCTCGATGGCGAGGGCCACCAGGGTGTGCTGGCCGCCATCGCGGTCGACCCGGAGCTCACGATCGCGCAGAAGCAGTCCCTGACGCAGATCTACGAGACCTTCCGCAACGAGAACGCGCGCAACGCACCACCCGCCGAAGACGCTGAAGACGCTGAGGAGCAGAAATGACCGAGCAGACCCAGACCAAGATCCCGACCCCGCTGTACGCCGCCGCCGGCGCCGGTGACCTGGCCTACCAGCAGCTCCGCAAGCTGCCGGCCGTGGTGACCGAGCTCAGCACCCAGGCTGCCGCCGCCCTCCGCGCCTACAACGACCAGGCCGGCACCAAGGCCGCCGAGCTGCGCGGCAAGGCCGAGCAGACCGACTTCGCCGTGCTCCGGGACAACGCGACGAGCGCCGCCGTGACCTTCGCCCAGGTCGCCCAGGAGCGCGCCATCGCCGTCTACAACGAGCTCGTCTCCCGCGGCGAGCGCGTCGTCGGCACCGGCGTCGTCGAGGCCGCCGACGTGGTCAACTCCGACATCGAGGCCACCGAGCAGCCGAAGGCCGTCGAGTCCGCGGTCGAGGAGGCCAAGGCTGTCGAGGCCGCGCCGAAGCCGCGCAAGCGCGCCAAGCCGGCCGCTCCCGCCGAGTGATCTGACACCGGTACGACATGATCCCAGGGCCCCGGCATCGCTGGGGCCCTCGGCATAGACTCTGGGTCATGGCCACCGCAGCGCCCATCTTCTTCCTGGACGTCAGGTATTACATCGATGTGATCATCTACATCGTCTCGCTGGCGGTGCAAGCCGTCGCCCTGATCCATTGCCTGACCCAACGCGGCAACGGTTTCCAAGCCCTCGGCACCCTGCCGAAAGGCGCGTGGGCCGGCATCATCGGTGTGTGCCTGGCGCTCACCGCGCTCACCGGAGGCCGTCTCCTGATCATCAGCATGATCGGTGTCGCCGCGGCCCTGGTCTACATGCTCGACGTCCGCCCGGGTCTCAAGGACCTGTCGGACGGCAAGGGCTTCTGGTGACCGGTCCGCTCCCACCAACCGCTTCGCTTACGGCTTCAGGTCCGCTCAGGGCTTCCGGTCCGCTTACGGCCTCCGCTTCGCTCGGGGCTTCCGGTCCGCTCATGGCTGCCGCTTCGCTCGCGGGTTCCGGTCCGCTCGCGGTGATCGTTTCGTGAGGCGGGGCCGTTTCGGCCCGCCTCCGCCGGACGGCGGGCCGCGCCTTCAGCGCATGGACCGGACAGGTCCGCGGACGGGCCGGCCGACGCTTCCGGGTCCGGCGACCGAGTTGGTCACCCTCCCCTCAGGGGTACGGGTGGAGCGTCTCGTCACCGGCTCCGGTGACCCGGTCACGGTTTTCGCGCACGGGCTGGCCGGAGACGTCTCCGGCACCCGGCCGCTCGGCAGCGCGGTCACCGGTCGCCGGGTGTTCTTCCACTTCCGGGGGCACGGCCGTTCCGACGCGCCACCCGGGCCGTGGTCCTTCGCTGACCTCGCCGCCGACCTGGACGCCGTCGCCGACCTGACCGGCGCCACCCGGGCGGTCGGCGTGAGCATGGGCGCCGCCGCCCTCTGCCGGTCGATCGCCGAGGCGCCCGGCCGCTTCGAACGTGTCGTCCTCTACCTGCCCGCCGCCCTCGACGGCAGCCGCCCCGCAGCGTCGGAGCAGCGGCTGGACCGGCTTCTCGCCTCGGTCGAATCCGGCGAAGCCGCCATGATCGCCGCGGCGGTCGAGCAGGACATCCCGCCATCGGTACGTGACACCCCCGCCGGCTGGAGCTTCCTGCGCCAGCGGGTCGAACAGTTGCAGCAGGACGGCCTGGCCGCCGAGATCGCATCGGTGTGGTCCGCCCCCGCCCTGACCGAGGAGTCCCGGCTGGCCGACTTCCCGGGCCAAGCCCTGGTCATCGGCTGCCTCGGCGACGAGGTGCATCCGGTCTCCTGGGCCGAGCGGATCGCCGCCCTTCTCCCCGAAGCCGAGCTGGAGGTCTACGACCGCCCCGCCGTCCTCTGGAACAACCGCACCGCCTTGCGGGAACGCATCTCCGAGTTCCTGAACCGCTGACCCGCACCCTGCGTTCCTCCGCCTCCGCCTCCGGTTTGCCCCGTCCCCGTCTCCGTCCCCGTCTCTGCCTCTGCTTCTGGCTTGCTTCGCTTCTGGCTTGCTCCGCTTCTGCCTCCGGGTTCCCCGCTTGCTGCCGTCGTCTTCTCCCAGCGTCGTCGCCTGGAGCCCGGCCCTTCTGCCGCACGGGTCCGGCCGTCTGGCCTCTCTTCTCCACCCTCGTCTCTCCGGCACGCCCGTCGTTTTCCTGGTTCGCGCTTTGGGTGTTATGCCGGAAAGCCGTAACTTTTCGGGCGGTGAAGCGGTGAGTGGTACGTGCGCTTGTCCCCTAAATCCGTTTTTTTCGCTTTGGTGATTGTCGGACTGCCGTTCGCGGTGGTCACCGGCTGGGCGTTGGGGGCCCCCGCCGTACGCCCCGCCGCGTTCGGCGGCGACGGCACCCTCCATGGGGCCGATCGAATCGGCTCCGCCCCCCGCAAGACCAGTCCGCCACGGGACTCGCCGGCCGGCTACACGGCCCGTCCGCCCCGATCCACGGCCGTCCCGCCTCGGGCCACCGTTCCGGCTGCCGTGCCCAGCACGGTCGTCACGACCGTCACGACCGTGACGATCGTGCAGTCCGTACCGGTCCCGCCCGCCTCGACCACCGATCCGCCCCTGCTGACGCTTCCCCCCGTCCCTACCCCGACACAGGTCGCCCCGTCCGGCCCCGCTGAGACACCTCCTGTGCCGACCGCTACCACCACCTCCGTCACCCCTTCCTTCTCCGCCGGCGACAACCCGTAGCCGGATCCACCGGGCCGGCCGTCGGCAGGCTCGGCGCCTGGCAGCCGCTTTCGGTGAGCACTCCCGTGTCCCGGGTCGATGCCGAGTCCCCGGGGCAGGCGTGCGCCCGTTGGTGGTCGTGCCGTGAGCACCCGTCCAGTCGTGGGCTCTGGACCATCAGAGCGCTGGACCGGTGACGGAGTGGAGGTCCAGGTGCCGTCCACCTGCGACCAGGGCACTCGGATTCCGGTTACTCACGGGCCGGGCGAGGAACAGCGCTGGGCGGAATCCGGGTCGTCGAAGACCGGACCGCGTGCGGCGCGCTAGGCCGGTTCCTGGAGCTCCGGGTCGAGCACAGCGCCCAGCCCCGTAGAAGCGCCGATCGTCACCCACCATGGCCACGCAGCAAACCCGGCCCAGGCCTCGCGCCGGAAGCGGCAGAAGACCAACCCCGAGGCCGGACGCCGAGAGGTACACGCGCCGACACCACGGAAGATCGGTGTGAACCGAGAGGAACACACGCAGTAAGCTCCCGGGACGTGAGTGGTGATCAGCGCCGGCCGGTGACGGCGTTTCGTGAGTTCGTCAACGGGGCCGCGCTGCTCGGCCGTGGCCTTGCCCTGGTGCTGCGCAATCCGCGGCTGCTCCTGATCGGACTGATTCCGGCGCTGGTCTCCGGTGTCCTCTACACCGTTGCGCTGGTACTGCTGATCCGCTATCTGCCGGACCTCTCCGCGTCGGTCACCTGGTTCGCCGACGACTGGTCCGGCGGGGTTCGTGGCACCATGCGGGTGCTCGGCGGCATCGCCGTGCTCGGTTCCGGGTTGCTCCTGGCGGTGCTCACCTTCACCGCGGTCACCCTGCTGATCGGCGACCCGTTCTACGAGAAGATCTCGGAACTGGTCGAGGATCGGTTCGGCGGCGTACCCGACGCCGTCGACATCGGTTTCTGGCGCTCCCTGCGCCGCAGCCTCGCCGACTCGCTGAAACTGATCGGCGTCTCCATTCTGGTCGGTATCCCGCTCTTCCTGCTCGGGCTGCTGCCGTTCGTCGGCCAGACCGTGATCCCCGTACTGGCCGGGGGCATCGGTGGCTGGCTCCTCGCCCTGGAGTTGACCGGCGTTCCGTTCCAGCGCCGTGGCCAGCGTCTGCGTCACCGCCGTGCGGCGCTCTCCCGTAACCGGCCGCTGGCCCTGGGTTTCGGAGCGATCGTCTTCGCGACGTTCCTGATCCCACTCGGCGCGATCCTCCTGATGCCCGCCGCGATCGCCGGCGGGACTCTGCTGGCCCGCCGATCCCTCGGTCACCCCATCGAAATCACCTCCACCGTCTCCCTGTGACCCCACCGAGCACAACCCGTCCCGGCTCCGGAGCGCGGTAGCCGGACCGGCCCCCGAAGACGCGCTGTCGCTGCGTGCATGCGGCAATTCGCCCCCGAGAGATCAGAGGGTCCAGCTCGCCCCCGCTGCGATCGGTGACACGTCGCGTGGTGAGCGGTGGTGAGCGGTGCTTGATGCGGTGCGGCGCGATCGGTGACCGAAGGACAGCCCTGGCGGACGGAGCCAGACACCGGCAGCGATAAAGCTGGAAGATCCGGCCAGGTGGAACCGAGTCGGCGCCGCTACGGCAGCTGGCCGCTTCCGGTCCGCGCCGGTCCTCCGTTTCCGGTCCGCGGGAATTCTCCGTTTCCGGTCCGCGGTGGTCCTCCGTTTGTGTTCCCCAGCGTTCTCCGCTTCCGGGTCGCGGGGTCCTCCGCTTGCGGTCCCCGGGGAACCAGAGCAGGCGGAACCAGAGCAGGCGGGATCGGAGCTGGCGGGACCGGACCTGGCGGAATCGGGCTGGGCGGAGCCGGGCCAGGCTGGGCGGAGCCAGGCGGGCCGGATCGGGCTGGGAGGGCTCGGCCGGAGGACGGTAGGGTCGCGGCGTGGAGATCGAGCTGGTCGAGGGCGATGTCACGGAGCAGCGCGTCGATGTGATCGTCAACGCGGCGAACTCGTCGTTGCTCGGCGGCGGTGGGGTGGATGGCGCGATCCATCGCAAGGGCGGACCGGAGATTCTGGCGGAGACGCGCATGCTGCGCGCTTCGAAGTACGGCCGAGGGCTGCCGATCGGGCAGGCCGTCGCGACGACCGCGGGCCGGTTGCCGGCTCGCTGGGTCGTGCATACCGTCGGGCCTGTCCACAGTGTCACCGAGGACCGATCCGAGTTGCTGCGGGCCTGCTATGCGAACTCGCTGCGGGTCGCTGACGAACTCGGTGCCGAATCCGTGGCGTTCCCGCTGATCTCGGCGGGGATCTATCGGTGGCCGGTCGACGACGCGGTCCGGCAGGCGCTCACCGTCCTCCGCGCCGCGGAGCCGGCACACATCCGTACCGCGACCCTGGTCCTGTTCGGCGCCGAGACCGCCGCCACCGCCCGCGCGGTCGCCGGCCACCAATAGCGACCGACTCTGGCCGTCCCGGCGCTGGCGGGACTGTCCGCAGAGCGGCGGATCCTGCCCGGCTGGCTGGCACCGCTGACCCTGCTGGCCAATTCGCCGCCCTCTTGTCGATCGCGG
>NZ_BOMZ01000034.1 GCF_016862455.1 Actinoplanes utahensis | reverse complement strand
AAAACCCGCCCACCCGCGACGGAGACACCCCTTACGCGCGAGATCCAGTGAGTTTCGGGCGAACCGATTCACCACAACCTCGCAAGATCGACAGCCGGCGGGCAAGCAATCGGCCAGCAGGGTCCCCGCTGTCTCCCGCTGCTTGAGACAGCGGTGCCGGCCGGCCGGGGTTTTCCGGCTCGTCGTCGCTGCTGTCTCGCCGGCTCCGAGACAGCCATCCGTGTCCTTGCGACGCCCATGCCGCGCGTGAAAGTCAGCCGCTGGGCACGGTTGACATAACATTTTTGATCAAGGGTCGAGCTGCGGTGATGGCCACTTTCGAGTCAGCATTGAGAGCCAGCCGGAACTAGCCCGGTGTCCGGCTTGCCCGCCGGCCGGCAGGCAGCCCCGCACTTGCTAGCCCGGCAGTGAACAAGGCCTGTAGGGGATGAGCCCGGCTGTGGATGAGTCCGGCGGTGGCTAGCCCGGCGGTGGGATCTGAACCGGCTGCCGTGGAGAGGGCCGGCGACGGGAGCGGTGATCTGACAGGGCGGGATGGCAGTGCTCTTGCGGTGGGCTGGATAGGTTTGCCGCTATGAATGGTGCGTACGGGGAGTTCGGGTTCCGCACGCTGTTTCATGGCAGCGCCTCGGGTGAGAGCCCGCCCGCCGCCGGGTTCTATCCCGTCAGGGATCAGGAGGATCTGGTCCGGAGGTGGGAGAGCCTCACCGGCGGCCAGTTCCCGGCGCCGGAACTGCCGCGGATCGATCTCGGCTATGAGGCGGTGCTTCTGCTGGCGCTCGCCGCGCGTTCCCAGAGCGGGAACTCGATCACCATCGACAGGTTGTCCAGAGAGGACGGTCTGTTGGTGGTCGACGCCACCGAGGTGCGGAACGAAGGAGTCGGCGCAAGTGTCGTGCTGTTCCCGGCGCATCTGGTGGCGGTCGGTGCGCCGAATGTTCCGGCCGGTGACGTTCTACTCAGGACTCGTCTCGTCGTCTCCAGGTGACGGCTGTTCCGCGTCGGAAGAGCCGCACCCAGGGTCGGCGGAGGCCCTGTCCAGCGAACCCGCTGTTCGGCGGCGGGAGAGCCGCAACCCTGGGTGGGCGGAGACGCTGTCCGGCGAACCCGCTGTTCGGCGGGGGGAGAGCCGCACCCGGGGTTGGCGGAGGTCCTGCCCGGTAGGCGAACACACTGTGCGGTCGGGAGTGCCATGCGAAGGCTCGCGACCAGCCATGGCTCGTACCGCAAAGGGGGTGGCCGAGCCGCTGGAGCAGGGCGTGCGGGACCGCCGTAAGGCCGGAAGTGATCAGGCGGAGTCGCGAATGATCAGTTCTGTCGGCAGGATGATGGCGGATTCGACGTCCGGATCGCCGGAGATCAGCCGGAGCATCTGGCGGGCCATCGTCCGGCCCGCCTCGCTGATCGGCTGGCGGACCGTCGTCAGGGGTGGCTCGCTGTACCGGCTGATGTCGAAGTCGTCGAAGCCGATCACCGCCACGTCGTCCGGGACCCGCCGGCCGGCCTCCCGCAACGTCTGCAACGCACCGTGCGCCATCAGGTCGGAGGCGGCGAAGACCGCGTCCAGTTCCGGATCCTGGTCCAGCAGGGCGCGCATCGCGGTGACGCCGGAGTCGCGGGTGAAGTCGCCGGTGGCGACGAGTTCGGGCAGGTGGTGGGCGGCGAGGGTGTCGCGGTATCCGGTGAGGCGTTCCAGGCCGGCCACCATGTCCCGAGGGCCGGCGATCGTGGCGATCCGGCGGCGACCGGAAGTGATCAGGTGACGGATGGCCGCGGCGACTCCGCCGGCGTGGTCGACGTCGACGTAGGGGACGGGCGGGTCGTCGCTCATCGGGCGGCCGCTGCAGATCACCGGGATGCCGCGCCGGGCGAGCAGGCCGGGCAGCGGGTCGGCGCCGTGGATGGAGGCGAACATGACGCCGTCGACGTGACCGGCGACGGCGTACCGCTCGACCCGGTGATAGCCGGCGGCGGATCCGGCCATCATCAGGACGAGTTGTTTGTCGGCGGCTTCGAGTTCGGAGCCGACGCCGCGGATGATCGCGGGGAAGAACAGGTCGTCGGAGAAGACCCGGTTCGCGGTTTCCGGCAGGATCAGCGCGATCGAGTCGGTCTGCCGGGTGACCAGGCTCCGGGCCGCCTGGTTCGGCACATAGCCGAGTTCCTCGACGGCCCGGTTGACTGCTTCGCGGATGGTGGCCGCGACCGTGGTGGAGCCGTTGACGACGCGGGACACCGTCGCCCGGGAGACCCCGGCCCGCCGAGCGACAGCTTCCAGAGTCGGCCGTTCCCGCGTCGTCAAAGCATCTACTCCAACCCGTTGCGGCGGATCACCTCGCGGTACCACTTCGCGCTGTCCTTGAGGACGCGCTGCTGCGTGGTGTAGTCGACGTGCACCATACCGAAGCGCTTCGCGTAGCCCTCGGCCCATTCAAAGTTGTCCATCAGTGACCAGGCGAAGTATCCCCGCAGATCCACGCCGGCGGCCAGGGCGTCGTGGCAGGCGCGCAGGTGGCCGTCGATGTACTCGATGCGCGGCAGGTCGTGGACGCCCTCGGGGTAGGCGGCGCCGTTCTCGGTGATCATCAGCGCGGTGCCGGGGTAGTCCCGGTGGATGCGGGTGAGCAGCCGGGTCAGCGCGGCCGGTTCGATCGGCCAGCCCATGTCGGTGACCGGGGCGGGGAGCTTGCGGAAGGCGATGCCGTCGCTGCCGGGGTAGTCGAGCGCGCCGCCGTGTCCGGGGACCGCCTCGACGTACGACGGGGTGTAGTAGTTGATGCCGAGCACATCGAGCGGCTGGTGGATGATCGCCGTGTCGCCGTCCCTGATGAAGGACGGGTCGGTGACGCGGGCGATGTGCTCCAGCACGTCGGTGGCGTATTCACCCTTGAGCAGCGGGTCGAAGAAGATCCGGTTGGCGACGCCGTCGATCAGCCGGGCGGCGGCCACGTCGTCCGGGTTCGCCGGGTCGAGCGGGGAGACCTCGCACGGGTTCAGCGTGATGCTGATGCTGCGGGCGCCGGCCGAGCGCAGAGTCCGGGCGGCGAGGCCGTGTGCCAGGTTGAGGTGGTGCGCGGCGATCAGTGCGGAGGCCGGGTCCTGCCGGCCGGGCGCGTGGATGCCGGAGCCGTACCCGAGGTAGGCGGAGCACCACGGCTCGTTCAGCGTGGTCCAGGTGCCGACCCGGTCACCGAGCCGGCCGAAGACGACCGCGGCGTAGTCGGCGAAGGCTTCGGCGGTCTCCCGGTTGGTCCAGCCGCCACGGTCCTCGAGGGTCTGCGGCAGGTCCCAGTGGTAGAGGGTGACGACCGGGTCGATGCCCTTGCCGAGCAGTTCGTCGGTGAGCCGGTCGTAGAAGTCGAGGCCCTTCGGGTTGACCGGACCGGTGCCGTCGGGGCGGACCCGCGGCCAGGCGATCGAGAAGCGGTACGACGCCAGGCCGAGGTCGGCCATCAGGGCGACGTCGTCGGCGTACCGGTGGTAGTGGTCGCACGCGATGTCCCCGGTGTGCCCGGCGAAGACCTTTCCCGGCGTACGGCTGAAGGTGTCCCAGATGGACGGGCCTCGGCCGTCCTCCCGCGCGGCGCCCTCGATTTGATACGAGGCCGTTGCCGCCCCCCAGACGAAGCCGTCGGGGAAGGTGATCCCCGCGGGGGCCGGCTGCGCCGACGTGGACGTGACGGTTGCCGTCATGTCTTCTCCGCTTCTGATGATCCGCTGAACTTAACCGGTTCATCTTACGGCTTGGCAGCCTCGTGACAACGAGATGGCGGATTAACTTCAGCCGGTCCGTAGTGCCTGGAAGAGCCGGGGATCACCACTCAGAGCCAGTTGGTCCGGCCTTTTGCGCCCCATCAGAGCCAATTGCAGATCGCTGGAGCTGCCGGTGGCCTTCGCCCGGGCGTGATGATCGTCGCTGTCCAGGATCGTTCCGGTGTCCAGCAGCGCGATCCCGGCGCCGCGCAGGCGGACGAACCACTCCTGTCCGGCGTCCGCCGAGATCAGGTGGACCACGCCGTGCAGGTCGGTCGGACCCTGCCGCTTGCCGGCCGGCAGCCAGGTGTCCAGAATCTCGCTGACCCCATCGGTGGCCAGTTTCGTCTCGATCGGGGTGGCCCGCCCGGCCGCCGACTCGGCATCCCACCGGTGCACCGAGAGCTCATGGGCCATCCGGCGGTGCCAGAAGTTCGCCCGTTTCGGCTGGGGCGCCCAGTTCCACGCGGGGAAGTCGGCGTCCAGCGCTTCCAGGGTCTCGATCGTCCCGGTGATCTCGCGCCGCAGGTGGTCGAGCGCCTCGGGCCAGTCCTCGTCGAGTGGGAGATCGGCGCCGGCGGGCCGCTCGGTGACCCCGCGGGCGACCGTGGCCCGCACCCAGTGCAGCACCGTGGTGACGTGATGGGCCAGATCGGCCACGGTCCAGTCCTGGCAGGACGGGACGGCCGTTTCGGGCCCCGTCTCGGCGACGGCGTCATAGAGCGCCGGACCGTCGGCGCGCAGCGCCGCCAGCCAGAAATCCTTCGTCGCGTGCAACCTGTTCATCGCAGTCGTCTCCCCGCTCGGCCGGACCGCCGGTGAAACCCCCTGAAGTGTCAGCTTAGGGTGAGCGTCGTGAGTGACACTTCCCTGGCGGCTTACACGACGCTACGCCTTGGCGGGCCGGCCGGCACGGTGACCACGGCGGTCCATACGGACGAGGCGGTCGCGGCGGTGCGTTCGGCGACCTCCGCGGGGCGCCCGCTGCTGATCCTGGCCGGTGGCAGCAACGTGGTGATCGGTGACGACGGGTTCGACGGCGAGGTGCTGCTGCTGCGCACCCGCGGGATCGAGGCGGTCGCCGAGGACGCCTCCGGCGTGCTGGTCCGGGTGGCGGCGGGGGAGCCGTGGGACGACTTCGTCGCGCACACCGTCGCCAACGGCTGGTCCGGGGTCGAGTGCCTGTCCGGCATCCCGGGCGCGGCCGGGGCCACCCCCATCCAGAACGTGGGGGCGTACGGCCAGGAGGTCGCGCACACCATCGAGGCGGTGCACGCCTACGACCGGCAGACCGACGCGAGCCTGGTGATGACCCCCGCGCAGTGCGGTTTCGGGTACCGCTCCAGCGTCTTCAAGCACAACGACCGCTATCTGGTCACCGCTGTCGACTTCCGGTTGGCCCGGTCCGGGGAGTCGGCCCCGATCCGGTACGCCGAGCTGGCCCGCTCGCTGGGTGGCGAGGCCGGGGACCGGGTGCCGCTGCGCCAGGCCCGGGACACCGTGCTCAAGCTGCGTGCGGGCAAGGGCATGGTGCTCGACCCGGAGGACCGGGACACCTGGTCGGTTGGTTCGTTCTTCACCAATCCGGTGGTGCCCGCGGACTTCTTCGCGACGCTGGGCGAGATGCCGCACTGGCCGGCCGCGGACGGCACGGTGAAGATCCCGGCGGCCTGGCTGATCGAGAACGCGGGCTTCCCCAAGGGATTCGCCGGCGCCGGGGTGGCGATCTCCGGCAAACACACCCTGGCCCTGACCAACCGGGGCACCGGCACCACCGCGGCTCTGCTCGACCTGGCCCGGACCATCCGCGACGGCGTCCACGCCCGTTTCGCCGTCGAGCTGCACCCCGAGCCGGTCCTGATCAACTGCGCGATCTGAGCGGTTGTCCCGCTCAGTTCCAGCCGAAGACCTGTGTGTAGTACGGGGTGCCGTCGGCGGCGAAGGCCACGCCGGCCCCCATCGACCTCGTCCTGCAGTTGAGGATGTTCTTGCGGTGCCCCGGGCTGGCCATCCAGGCCCGTACCACCTCGGGCGCGCTGCGGTATCCCCAGGCGATGTTCTCCCCGGCCGGCTGCCGGTAACCGGCGTCCCGGCTGCGTTCCACGAACGTCGAGCCGTCCCGCCACACGTGACTGAACAGCCTGGTCCGGGCCATGTAGGCACTCTGTCGCTGCGACGCGGTGACCAGGTGCCCGTCGATGCTCAGGGCGGGACAGCCGCGCTCCAGTCGCGCACTGTTGGTGAGCCGGACGACCTGGGCCATCGTGGTGCGGGCCCGCAGTTGCGCGGGGGCGGCGGGCGGGGTCTGCGGCGGCGTGACGGGTGGTGCGGTGCTTGCGGCGGGCGCACTGCTTGCCGTGGTACGGGGCGTCGGCGCCGGTTCGGCAGTGGCCGGGCTGGGGGTGACGACCGGTGGCGGGGTGGTCAGGGGCCGGGGCGAGACGGCCGGTCCGTGCGCGGACAGGACGAACAGCGCGGGTGCGGCGACTCGTACCACCAGGTCGAACACAGGGCCTCCCGATAGCGGAAACGGGGCGCGGATCGCCCCGTCACGGCTATCGCACCCCGAAGCTCGCGGCGTGTCACATCTTTCGCGGAACGGACGATAAGCCGTACGGGAAATGTCAGGCTGTAGGGATATCTCGATCGAGCCGATGAGCGGCTCGCCGGGAGGCCGCTGGGCCGGATCCTCGCGGACCGGCTCGGACCACCCCGACCGGCGCTAGACTGTCACTGTCCGTAAATAGGCGGTCACATCACGCTATGGTGTGTTTGCGCTTGAGGACTTTTTCTCCCGCTCGCGGTTGCGCGGGCGGTGCCAGGTTCGTGTGCCGCGGACGGTTCGTGCCCCGGGATCGGGGTGCGGGCGCGGGTGGGGAGCAGGGTGAGCAAACGATGAGTCGCCTTCTCGTGGTCGAGGACGACCCGGACATCGCACTCGCTCTCCGGTTGCTGTTCAGCCGGGCCGGCTATGAGGTGGCGCATGCCGCCGACGGCCGGTCCGGGCTGAAGGAGGCGTACGCGGAGCATCCGGATCTGGTGGTGCTCGACGTCGGTCTGCCGGAGATGGACGGCTGGCAGGTGCTGGAGCGGCTGCGCGACGTCTCGGACGTCCCGGTGCTGGTCCTCACCGCGCACGGCCAGGAGGCGGAGAAGGTGCGCGGCCTGCGCGGCGGCGCCGACGACTACCTGACCAAGCCGTTCGCCAACAACGAGCTGCTAGCCCGGGTCGAGGCGCTGCTGCGGCGCTCCTCCTCGGGGCAGAACAGCTGGGCCAGCCAGGTCTACGACGACGGCCTCGTGCACCTCGACCCGACCAAGCGCCGGGTCTACGTCAAGGGTGACGAGAAGCGCCTCACCCCTACCGAGTTCCGCCTGCTCAACGCGCTGGTGCGCCATGCCGGCGCGGTGCTCTCGCCGAACCAGCTGCTGACCCAGGCCTGGGACGACCCGACCGGCATCGGCCAGGAGCGGGTCAAGTTCGCGGTGCTGCGGCTGCGGCGCAAGCTCGGCTGGTCCGACCCGGACGACTCACCGATCGAGTCGGTGCGCGGGTTCGGCTATCGCTACCGCCGCCCGGGCGGCGAGTCCTGATTTAACGGGCGTACCGGGCGAGTCTTCTCAGTTGACGTCCCCGTGGGTCGATGAGGGCAGTGAAGCCGAGCAGGAGGTAGGTAAGTCGTGGAAGACCTTGGCGAGATCGTCGGCGAATTCCTCATGGAGAGCCACGAGAACCTGGACCAGATCGACCAGGATCTCGTCAGCCTCGAGCAGGAACCGGACTCGCGTGACCTGATCTCCCGCATCTTCCGGGCGATCCACACGATCAAGGGCACCAGTGGGTTCCTGGCGTTCTCCCGTCTGGAGAAGCTGGCGCACGCCGGTGAGTCGCTGCTCTCGCGCCTCCGCGACGGCGTGCAGCCGGTCACTCCGGAGACCATCACCGTCCTGCTGCTCTGCATCGACGGCGTCCGCTCGCTGCTCTCCTCGATCGAGGAGACCCAGAGCGAGGGCGATGTCGACATCGACAACATGATCGTCAAGATCAATGCGCAGATGAACGCGCCGACTGATCCCGCCGCTGCTGCCGCTCCGGCCGCTGCTGCCGCTCCGGCTGCTGCCGTCGAGGCGCCGGCCGCCGAGGATGAGGCCGAGGTACCCGAGAGCGTCGAGCAGGAGGCCGCTGCCGCCCGCCCCGCGCCCGAACCGGTCGCCGAACAGCGCCAGCCGCTCGGGCAGATCCTGGTCGACGCCGGCGCGGCCCAGCCGACCGACGTGAGCTCGGCCCTGCAGCAGCAGATCGAGGGCGACGAGCGCAAGCTCGGCACGATCCTGCTCGAAGAGGGCAAGACGCAGCCGGCCGCGGTCAACGAGGCGCTGCAGCAGCAGGCCCCGAAGCGGAGCATCGCCGACAGTGCCATCCGTGTCGACGTGGATCTGCTCGACACCCTCCTGAACATGGTGGGTGAGCTGGTGCTGGCCCGGAATCAGCTGGTCCGTGGAGTGATGGAGACCGGCGACTCCGGTCTGGTCCGCAGCGCCCAGCGGCTCGGCATGATCACCAGTGAGCTGCAAGAGGGCATCATGAAGACGCGGATGCAGCCCATCGAGCACATCTGGTCCAAGCTGCCCCGAGTCATCCGGGACCTGAGCAACTCGCTCGGCAAACAGGTCCAGCTGGTCATGCAGGGCAAGGAGACCGAGCTCGACCGCAGCCTCCTGGAGGCGGTCAAGGACCCGCTGACCCACCTGGTGCGTAACGCGGTGGACCACGGCATCGAGGACCCGGAACGGCGGATCGCCGCGGGCAAGGGCCCGGAGGGCACGCTCACGCTCCGCGCCTATCACGAGGGTGGGCACGTGGCGGTCGAGGTCGCCGACGACGGCGCCGGGCTGAACGTCGAGCGGATCGCGCAGAAGGCCGTCGAGAAAGGTCTGCTCCGGCCGGAGCAGATCCCGAACATGGACAAGCGCGACATCATGGCGATGGTCTTCCAGCCCGGCTTCTCCACCGCTGCGAAGGTCACCAACGTCTCCGGCCGCGGCGTCGGCATGGACGTCGTCAAGACCAACATCGAGAACATCGGCGGCGCGGTAAGCGTCGACTCGACGCCCGGCGAGGGCACCGTCTGGCGGCTCACCATCCCGCTGACGCTGGCCATCATCCAGGCGCTCACCGTCGACTGCGCTGACCAGCGGTACGTGGTGCCGCAGGTCGCAGTGCTCGAACTGGTCTTCATCGACGGCAACACGACGAAGGTCGAGTACGCCTCGGGCGCGCCCGTCTACCGGCTGCGCGGCAAGCTGCTCCCGCTCGTACGCCTCGATCGTGCCCTCGGTCTGGAAGTCGGCGGTGACCAGGGCGTCTACATCATGGTGCTCCAGGCCGACGGCAGACGGTTCGGTCTGGTCGTCGACCGCGTGCTGAACACCGAAGAAGTCGTGGTCAAGGCCCTCAACACCCGGTTCAAGGACATCGGCCTGTACGCCGGGGCCACCATCCTCGGCGACGGCAAGGTCGGCCTGATCCTGGACGTCTCCTCGCTGGCCCGCCGCTCGCACCTGGCCGTCGACTCGGAGCGGGAGACCGTCGCCGACAAGCGCGGCACCGCCGCCGGTGGCACCGAGCGCCTGCTGGTCACCGCGGTCGGCGAGCGCCGGGTGGCGATCCCGCTGGACACCGTCACACGCCTGGAGGAGTTCCCGCGTGACCGGATCGAGCACGCCGGCTCCCGCGAGGTGGTCCAGTACCGGGGCCAGATCCTTCCGCTGGTGCGCCTGTCGCACCTGCTCGGGGCGTACGGCGAGGAGCTCGAGGGCGACACCGTGTCGGTGGTCGTCTACAGCGAGGGCGGTAAGAGCGTGGCGCTGGTCGTGGACCGGATCGTCGACATCGCCGAGAACTCGACCACCGCCCGCCGCGACGCGGAGGAGGACGGCCTGGTCGGCACCGCGGTGATCCAGCAGCGGGTGACCGAACTGCTGGACGTGCGCCGGGCCATCCTCGCCGCCGATCCGAACTTCTACAGCGACTCCATGGACGACATGATGGTGGAGGTCTGACATGGCCAGTCGTCAGTTCGCCACCTTCGAGGTGGACGGGCAGCTGTTCGGCGTCGAGGTGCACACGGTGCAGGAGGTGCTCTCGTACAACGAGTACACCCCGGTGCCGCTCGCCCCGCCGGCCGTCGGCGGCCTGTTCAACCTGCGGGGCCAGGTGATCGCCGCGGTGGACCTCCGGGTCCAGCTCGGCCTGGCCCGGCAGGCCCTCCAGGGCCCGGTCATGAACGTCATCCTGCGTGGTGACGGAGAGCCGGTGTCCCTGCTCGTCGACAAGATCGGCGAGGTGGTCGATCTCGACGACGACACGTTCGAGCCGCCGCCGGACACGCTGAGCGGGCCCACCCGGGAACTGGTGGTGGGCACGTTCAAGCTGGACGGGCGGTTGATGCTGGCTCTCGACGTCAATCAAGCCGTCGACACTTACCGCGCCACCAACTGATGTACAGCCTGGTCAGCGCCCCCGTTCTGGGCTTCGACCTGACCCGCCTGGAAGGCGGGCCGGCCGCGGCCGAGGTACTGCTGCGCGCCTTGCGGCTGAAGAGCGGGGACCTGCCGGTGCTCGCCGAACGGCTGCCGGACGAGAACGTCCGGGGCCCGCT
This sequence comes from Actinoplanes utahensis, assembly GCF_016862455.1. Lineage (GTDB taxonomy): Bacteria > Actinomycetota > Actinomycetes > Mycobacteriales > Micromonosporaceae > Actinoplanes > Actinoplanes utahensis. Next base: position 70,509 of record NZ_BOMZ01000034.1, on the reverse strand, counting down.
CTGGGTGGAGGTGGAGAGCGCCGCCCGCCGGATGCCGTCCCTCAAGGGCATGTCGAAGGACGATCCGGCCGGCAACCTCGCGCTCGTCGAGCGCGCGCCGATCGGATCGGTGGACTCACTGCTGACCTGCCTGCGCTACGACGTGATGTCGTGGACCTGGGAGGGCACCGGCCGACAGGCCCGGCAGAGCGACGAGGCCGCCGCCGCGACGGCGCTGCTCTGCGACGCCGCGGTCGCCAGTTACCTCCGGGAGGTGCTCGACGACGACGTCCGGCGCCGTCTCGGCGCCGGATGGGTGTCGGCGGTGCGGAAATTGCCGGCCGGCGCCCCGATCGACATGGGCCCGCACCACTACACGGTGTCGGCGCTGTTCGACCGGCTCCGCACGCTGCGGCCCGAGGACCGGCTACGGGTCTCGACCGCCGCCGACGACGCCCGGCGCAACACGGCCGGCTGGTCGCCCGCCGTGCACTCGGCGTCCTGGGCGGCGTACCTCTCGGACCGGGTCCGCACCGCCGCGGCAGCGCAGATGCTGCTGGTACAGGCGGTGGACACGGCCGGGATTCCGCTGGCCGACCGGGCCGGCGGGGTCTGGAACATGCTCAGCGGCGCCGTTCAGGCGCTCGTGGTCCGCGATCTGCTGGACACCGCAACGGCGCACCGGCTGCTCGCGCCGGTCGTCGCCGCGCTCGGTCCGGCCTGGCTCGGTTGAAGGGAGTGGTCGAATGATCTCGGTTCTCGTCGTCGACGATTCCGTGGTGGTCCGTCGGCTGATCGTCGACGCTCTCGGGGAGGCGCCGGGCATTCAGGTGGTCGGCACCGCAGCCAACGGTCTGCTCGCCCAGGCGAAGATCGATCAGCTCAAGCCCGACGTGATCACGATGGACATCGAGATGCCGCAGATGGACGGGATCGAGGCGGTGCGGGAGCTACGCAAGCGGCACAACACCCCGGTGATCATGTTCAGCACGCTCTCCGCGGCCGGCGCCACCGCCACCCTGGAGGCGCTGTCCGCGGGCGCCACCGACTACGTGACCAAGCCGAGCAACGTCGGCTCGGTGCAGGAGTCGATGATGGCGGTGCGGGAGCAGCTCGTACCCAAGATCCAGGCCCTCGGTGGCCGCCGCCGCCCGCCCGCCGCCCCACCCGGTCGCCCGCCCGCTCCCGCCGCGGGTCTGCGTCCCGGCGCCGCGCCACTGCGTCCGGTGGGACCGCCCGGAGCGCCCGGAGCCCTGGGGCGCCCGCCCGCCGGTGGCCCCGCTCCCACCCGTCCCGCCGTCAGGCGCAGCCCCGGCGGGAAGATCGACATCCTGGCGATCGGCTCGTCCACGGGTGGCCCCGACGCGCTGACGAAGGTGCTGCTCGGGTTGCCCGCCGACCTCCCCGTCCCGATCGTGATCACGCAGCACATGCCGCCGGTGTTCACCAAGATGTTCGCCGAGCGTCTGGACCGCAGCACCGCGCTGAAGGTGGTGGAGGCCGGTGAGGGCATGGAGCTCGCGCCCGGCACGGTCTACATCGCCCCGGGCGACCGGCACCTGGTCTTCCAGCGGCGCGGGACGGCGACGATCACGCAGCTCAACAGCGGGCCGCAGGAGAACTCGTGCCGCCCGGCCGTGGATGTGATGTTCCGGTCGGTGGCGGCTCTGTACGGCGGGTCGTGCTTCGCGACCATTCTCACCGGAATGGGACAAGACGGACGGAGTGGTGCCAAGGTGCTACGAGACGCGGGGGCTGAGGTGCTGGCCCAGGACGAGGCGACCTCGGTGGTCTGGGGCATGCCCGGAGCTGTGGTCAGCGCCGGCCTGGCCGACGAGGTGCTCCCGCTGGACCGGATCGCGGGAACCCTGCTCAACCGCGTCCGGGCGGGCCGGTCACCGGCGGTGGCCCGATGACCCTGTCCGCGGCGGAGTTCACCTTCGTCTCCAACCTGGTACGCCGGGAGGCGTCCATCGTCCTCGCACCGGGCAAGGAGTACCTGGTCGAGGCCCGGCTGATCCCGGTCGCCCGGGCGGTCGGCGCGGCGAACGTCAACGAGTTCATCGGCGACCTGCAGAAGCGTCCCAACCCGCAGCACCAGCGGAAGATCATCGACGCGCTGACCACCAACGAGACGTCCTTCTTCCGGGACCGGGAGCCGTTCTCCGCGCTCACCGACGTGGTGCTGCCCGAGCTGATCAAGTCCCGGGCGAGCGTACGCAAGCTGCGCTTCTGGTCGGCGGCCAGCTCCAGCGGGCAGGAGGCGTACAGCCTGGCCATCACGCTTCAGGAGAATCTGCCGGCCGGTTGGTCGTACGAGATCGTCGGCACCGACATCTCCACCGCGATGGTCGAGCGGGCACAGAAGGCCGAGTACAGCCAGGTCGAGGTCAACCGCGGCCTGGCCGCCACCCAGCTCGTGCAGTACTTCCAGCGGGCCGGCGCGCACTGGCAGGTGGTCCCGGCGCTGCGCAAGAACGTCTCGTTCAAGCACATGAGCCTGACTGCCCCGTTCCCGCCGATGCAGCCGTTCGACGTGATCTTCCTGCGTAACGTCCTCATCTACTTCGACGTGGCCACCAAGCGGCAGGTCCTGCAGAACGCCGCCAAGATCCTGCGCCCGGACGGCCTGCTCTTCCTCGGTGCGGCCGAGACCACGATCGGTATCGACGACAACTACGAGCGGGTGGCCGCCGGCCGCACCTCCGCCTACCGGACTCGCACTGCGGCGCCCGCCGGCGCCGCGAGAAGGGGATGACGCCGATGCGCGCCATGGTGATCGACGACTCGCGCGCGATGCGCATGATCCTCAAGCGCATCGTCACGAAGCTCAACTTCGAGGCGGTGGAGGCCGGGGACGGCAAGGAGGCGATGGACCTTCTCGCCGACATGACCGAGGTGCCGGAACTGGCCCTCATCGACTGGAACATGCCCAACATGAACGGGCTCGAGTTCGTCACGAAGGTGCGGGCGGATCCCCGCCTGCGGGAGATGACCCTCGTGATGGTCACCACCGAGAGCGAACAGAGCCAGATCGTACGGGCGCTCGCCGCGGGCGCTCACGAATACGTCATCAAGCCCTTCACCGAGGGCGCCATGATCGAAAAGCTGGCCCTGCTGGGCCTAGTCCCGACCGGAGCGAACTCATGAGTGTCGAAGTCGAGGTCGACGAGAGCGACCTCGCCGAGATGGTGGAACAGGTATGGGAGTCCTACCTGGATCCCGAGGGGGTCAGTCCACTGATTCCCACGTACGACGAGAACCAGCCTTCCGAGGTGCACTCCTCGGTTTCGATCACCGGGTCCTGGAACGGGCATGTCGTGTACGCGTCCTCCCGCGCCGCCGCTCAGCGCGCCGCGGCCGCCTTCCTCGCCATGGAGCTTGAGGAAGTCAGTGAGGAGGACATGGCCGACACGCTCGGCGAACTCGCGAACATCGTCGGGGGCAACGTCAAGGCGATGTTGCCGCCGGGGGCGCAGTTGTCGCTCCCGCAAGTGAATCTCGCGCCGGAGGCTTCGGCGCGGTTCCCGAACGCCCAGCGGATCAGCGGGGTCTACGGGATGTGGGAAGGCGAACCGGTGTCCATATCGATGTGGCAGAGCAGCACCGACAACAAGGAGGAGGGTGCATGAAGATCCTCATCGCCGATGACAGCCGAGTGATGCGGCAGATCGTCGTCCGGACTTTGCGGCAGGCGGGTTTCGGAGATCACGACCTGATCGAGGCGGCGGACGGCAAGGAGGCACTGGACAAGGCCACCGCCGAGAAGCCCGATCTGGTCATCTCCGACTGGAACATGCCGCATCTGACCGGTATCGAGGTGCTGCGGCAGCTCCGGGCGGCCGGCAACAACGTCAAGTTCGGCTTCGTGACCTCGGAGTGCACTCCGGAGATGAAGACGGCCGCCGAAGCGTCCGGATCCGCGTTCTTCATCGTCAAACCCTTCACCGCTGAGCGATTCGATGAAGTGTTCGCTCCTATTTTGGGATGATTAAGACATGTCAGACGTCTCGGTTCTTCCCGGCTCTCTAGCCGTACGCAACCTGTTCGAGGACCTTCTGGGTCGAGAGGTGACCGTCAGCCCTGGCGATCCGATCGCGGCGCCGGCGGTTCCGACCTCCACCGTCGCGATCTTCACCGACTCCGGTCAGAAGATCTACGCGGTGATGGGCATGGAGCTCAGTTTGGCCGCCAACGCGGGCGCCGCGCTCGGCCTGCTGCCGGCCGGCGCCGCCGAGGACAGCATCGACGAGAAGCAGCTCTTCCCGAACCTGGCGGAGAACGTCTTCGAGCTGTGCAACGTCTTCACCAGCCTCCTCAACAAGGAGGGGGCGCCGCACGTGAAGCTCTACCAGGTGATCTACCCGAACCAGGAGCTCCCGGCGGACGCCCGCGCGGTCCTGCTCGCGCTGGGCCGGCGCCTCGACCTGATGGTCGAGGTAAACCGGTACGGCAAGGGCAAGCTCAGCCTGTCCCTCGCACCGTGACACCGTGACCCTTTAGGCGTACAGAATTGAAGATCTTCGAGTTGCGGGCCCGCCGGAAGGTGGGCCCGCAAATTCGTTCCTAAGCAAAACGGGGGACGGGCCGAAGCTTAGGTTGAGCCTGATACGGGACAGGAGAAGTCGATGACCTCACCGATGTCCGGACCAACCGGCGCCGACCCTGCCAAGGCAGTGGCGGCGGCGAAGGCCGCCGAGGCCAAGAGCAAGTCGCTGGGCGACAAGGACACCTTCATGAAGCTCCTCGTCGCGCAGCTGAAGTACCAGGACCCCACCAAGCCCGCCGACTCGACCGCGTTCCTGGCGCAGACCGCCCAGTTCACGCAGGTGGAGAAGCTGGAAGACATGATCGGCATGCTGCAGTCGCAGCGGATGATCGGCGCCAGCTCTCTGGTCGGGAAGACTGTCACGTACATGGATGAGACCGGTGCCACGCAGACCGGCGTGATCAGTGCGGCGAAGCTCAATGGAGACAGCGAACCGACGCTCAGGGTCGGGAACACGGATGTGCAGCTGTCCAAGGTCACGGAAGTCGCCAACGATTCCAAGACCGCCTGAAATCCGTCTCCCTAGTTTTTAAGGAAACACCCCTATGCTGCGTTCTCTTTACTCCGGTATCAGTGGGCTCAACGCCCATCAAAAGATGATCGACGTCACCGGTAACAACATCGCGAACGTCAACACCACGGGTTTCAAGAGTTCCCAGGTGCAGTTCAACGACACCCTCAGCCAGATGATGGGCGCCGGTGGCTCGCCCCAGGACGGCCAGGCCGGCACCAACCCGGCCCAGGTCGGTCTCGGGGTCCGGGTCGCCGGCATCACGTCCAACTTCAGCCAGGGTTCGGCGCAGACCACCGGCAAGTCCGGCGACATGATGATCCAGGGTGACGGGTTCTTCATCACCCGCAGCGGCAACGAGCAGCTCTACACCCGGGCCGGCTCGTTCTTCTTCGACGCCAACGGGGTGCTCGCCACCGCGACCGGTGAGCCGGTGCAGGGCTGGACCGCGGACGCCGCCGGCAATGTCAACTCCGGCGTGCAGCCGGGCGACATCAAGATGCCCCTCGGCGCGACCATGCCGCCCAAGGCGACCTCGGAGATCACCCTCAAGGGCAACCTGACCAGCGATTATCCGCCGGACCCGTTGGCCACCCAGGACGTGGTGACGATCCCGGTCAAAATCTACGACGACAAGGGCGCCACTCGTACGGTCACCGCGGTCTACACCCGCCCGATCGACCCGACCAGGGCGACGCAACCGCCGTCGACCACCTGGACGATCAACCTCTACGAGAAGTACGACCCGGAGTACCCGGACGACGCGGCCAAAACCGTCCCGGTTGCCGGCACCACGGCGGACATGACGCTCAACATGGGCGGCGGTAAGCCGGTGATCAGTCTTGACGATCCCACCCCCGGCGGTGCGCTGGACTCCGAGGGCAACATGGTCTTCAAGGCGGCAGCCGCCGACGGCAGCGATCCCGGCATCAAGGTCAACATGAAGGACCTGACGATGTACTCGGGTCTCACCGACGCCCGCGTCTTCAACGTCGACGGCCAGACGGCCGGCGCGCTCACGTCGCTGTCGTACACCGTGTCGGACTCCGGCGAGATCGTCGGTGTCTACAGCAACGGGATGAAGCAGACGCTGGGCCAGGTCGCCATGGCGACCTTCAAGAACGTGGCCGGCCTGGAGAAGGTCGGGAACTCGCAGTACCGCACCACGGTCAACTCCGGGTACGCCCAGGTCGGCGAACCCGGCAGTGCCGGCATGGGTCAGGTCATCTCCGGCGCGCTGGAGATGTCGAACGTCGACCTGGCCCAGGAGTTCACCAACCTGGTCGTCGCCCAGCGCGGCTTCCAGGCGAACTCCAAGATCATCACCACCTCCGACGAGATCCTGCAGGAGCTCGTCAACCTGAAGCGGTAGTACCCCCAGCGTCAAATCTCGGCCGGCGGCCGGGGCGGGCCTTGTGCCCACCCCGGCCGCCGTCGTGTGAGAGGTGGGAGAGGTGTGCGCGGAAAGCGCCGCAGCTCGCACCCGGATAGCGACCGGTTGGATCTCATCGGCAACCGAGATCAGGCCGAAGTGATAGGCGAAGGGCCACGGAGGGCCCGACACCAGCCCAGGACGACCCAAGGACGGAACAGTCTTGATCCTCGTAACTCGTATCAATGGTGCCGTGTTCGCACTGAACCCGGACCTGGTCGAGCGTGTGGACTGCACGCCTGACACGGTCGTCACCCTGGTGGACGGCACCAAGTACGTCATCGCCGAGTCGGTACCCGAATTCATCGACTCGGTGCGCCACTACCGCGCCTCGCTCATCGCCCAAGCGAGCCGGATGGAGACCCAGCCCGTGGACTCCGCCGCACAGCCCTCTTCCTCTGACGACCTCGACGCCAAGGTGCTCCCGCTGCACCGGAAGGACCGCTGATGGACCTCGCTAGCATCATTGGTGTAGCCCTCGGGCTGACCATCGTCTTCCTCGTCCAGATCGTCGAGGGCGGTAGCCCGGCCTCCATCATGCTGTGGCCGTCGATGCTCCTGGTCTTCGGTGGCGGTTTCGCCGCCGCCATGGCCGGCGGCGTCATGAAGGACACCAAGGCCTTCGGCGCGCAGCTCAAGAAGGGCTTCACCAACAAGGTCACCCCGGCCGCCGAGCTGCTGGACAGCGTCGTGAAGCTGGCCGAGCGGGCCCGCCGCGAGGGTCTGCTGGCTCTCGAGGACGCGGTCAAGACGGTCGAGCACCCCTTCCTCAAGCGGGGTCTGCAGCTGGCCATCGACGGCACCGACCCGGACGAGCTGCACGACATCCTGCACGCCGAGGTCGCCGCGAAGAAGAAGGCCGACAAGGCCGGCGTCAAGTTCTTCGAGTCCTGGGGTGGTTACGCCCCGACGATCGGCATCATCGGCACGGTCATGGGTCTGGTGCTCGTCATGGAGAACCTGGACAAGCCCGAGACGCTCGGCCACTCGATCGCCGCGGCGTTCTGCGCGACCCTCTGGGGCGTTCTCAGCGCCAACATGATCCTCCTGCCGATGGGTGCCCGTCTGGCCCGGCTGAGCCAGATCGAGGCCGAGGAGATGGAACTGGTGATCGACGGTGTCCTGGCCATCCAGGCCGGCTCGAACCCGCGTCTGGTCGCCCAGAAGCTGCGCAGCCTGCTCCCGCCCGACGAGATGAAGAAGGCCGAAGCTTCGGCCTCGAGCAAGAAGGCGGCCTGACCTAGATGAGCTCCGGCGGCGGCAAGCGTAAGCAGAAGCACGAAGAACACGAAGAGCACGCCAACCACGAGCGCTGGCTCGTGTCGTACGCCGACATGATGACCCTGCTCTTCGTGCTCTTCGTGGTGCTCTTCTCGATGAGTGACGTGAACCAGAAGAAGTTCGCACAGCTGGCACAGGGTCTGTCCGCCGGCTTCGGCTCCAAGAGCGCGGCGTTCAGCGGGAACGCCGCTCCGCTGGACGGTGCCGCGAACACCGCACAGATCGTGCAGGTCGACCCGGGCTCCAACCCGGGTGACGGGTCCTCCGGCACGGAGGGCCTGAACCAGAAGCAGAAGGAAGCGGTCGAACGGGCCATCAAGGCCGAGGACCGCAAGAAGGCCTCGGCCAACGCGGAGAAGGCGGCCAAGGAGGCCGAGGACCTCAAGGCCATCGAGCGGAAGATCGCCGACGCGCTGGCCGCGCAGAAGCTGCTCGGCAGCGCCAAGTTCACCATCGACCAGCGCGGCCTGGTGGTCACCATCGTCACCAACGAGGTGGTGTTCGCCGGCAACCGCGCCGAGCTGCAGAAGGGCGGCGAGAAGATCTTGAACGCGATCTCACCCACCCTGGCCAAGCTGCCGAACGGTATCGAGGTGGACGGTCACACCAACCAGCTCAAGGCCAAGACCACGTACTACCCGAGCGGCTGGGAGCTCTCCGCCGCCCGTGCCTCGACCACGGTCCGGTTCTTCACCGACCACGGCATCCCGAAGAAGCGGCTCAGCGCGGTCGGTTTCTCCGACACCAAGCCGCTGATCGACCCGAAGGACCCGCGCTCCATCTCGATGAACCGCCGGGTGGACGTCGTCGTACTGACCATGCTCTCGGCCGACCAGGCGGCACTGCTGCCCTCCGCGGCCGGCGCCGACAGCAAGCTGCACACCGGCCAGACCACGGCAGAGCACCAGGCCGAGGTCGCCGCCGAGACCGCGAAGTCCAGCACCACCACTAGCACCACCACCGACCACAACTGACTGAACTGGGGGAGTTCTGATGGCTGACGAGACCACGGTTGCCGAGGCGCCGAAGAAGTCGAACAAGATGCTCATGATCATCATCGCCCTGGCGCTGGTCGTCGTGGGTGGTGGTGGAGCCGGAGCGTTCTTCATGCTCAAGGGCAACTCGGCCGACGCGGCCGAGGAGAAGCCGGTGAAGGGCATCGTCACCGCCGCCGAGAACACCATCACGGTGAACCTGGCCGAGGGGCACTACCTGAAGCTGGGCTTCGCCATCCAGCAGACCGAGGAGTCGGGTGACCACGCGATCGACCTGAACGAGGCCTACCAGATGGTGATCGACCAGTACACCGGCCGCACGGTCGCCGAGCTGTCCACCGCCGAGGGCCGCGCGAAGATCAAGGAAGACCTGGTCGCCAAGCTGGTCGAGACCTACACCCACGACGACGTGAAGCAGGTCATGGACATCTACTACACCTCGTTCGTCACCCAGTAAGACCACCGCATCGGGCGGGTCTCCCCAGGGAGACCCGCCCATCGGCATGAGAACTGGATGAAAACGCCGCCACGGCTCAGCGGATCGGTAACTGAGCCGATGAGGACGACGTGACCACCGCTCAACGATCCCCCGGCAGGATGTCGCGTCGCGGCCAGGGCGGAGGCCCGACCGCGTACGACTTCCGGCGTCCCATCAAGCTCTCCCGCGAACACGTCCGTACGTTGCAGATGGTCTTCGAGTCGTACGCGCGCAGTTGCGGCACCCTGTTCACCACCCGCCTGCGGGTGGTCAGCAACGTCTCGCTGATCTCCATCGAGCAGCTGAACTACGACGAGTACGTCGCCGCGCTCGCCAACCCGACGATCATCGCGGTGGTCACCCTGGACCCGCTGCCCGGCACGGTGCTGCTGGAGATCGCCCAGTCGGCGGTGATGACCGCGATCGATCACATGCTCGGCGGTCCCGGCGGCGCCCAGCCGGAGCGGCCGCTGACCGAGGTCGAGATGCCGCTGCTGCGCGGCCTGATCGAGCGGATGCTGGGCGAGTTGCGCTACGGCTTCGAGAGCATGGTCGACCTCACGCCGAAGCTGAAAGAGATCGAGTACAACGCGCAGTTCCTGCGGGCGCACGCGCCGGGCGACGCGGTCGTGGTGGCGTCGTTCGAGACCAAGATCGGCGCGGAGGAGTGCATCTCCACCATCTGCCTGCCGTTCAACACCATCCTGCCGGTGCTGTCGCGGACCGAGGCGGTCGTGCTGAGCGCTGCCGAGCGGCAGGAGCGGGACACCTCGCTGCGGAACCTGACCGCCGGACTTTCCGCCGCTCCGATCGACGTAGCAGTGCGATTCCAGCCCATTCGGATGCGCACCGATGACATCGTGGATCTGCGCCCCGGTGACGTCGTCCCGCTGGGACATCCGACCAGCCGGCCGCTCGAGGTGACCGTCAACGACATCGTCTTCGCTCACGCAGTTCCCGGTAACCAGGGCGCCCGGCTCGCATGTCTCGTCGTGCCGTCGCCCAACGAGAGCCCGTCCAAGGAGTCTGGCCGCCCATGACAGCGCCCACCATGACCGCGCCTCAGCTCGCGCTCGCCAGGAACGCCGCCGAGGCCGCGCTGGCCGTCCTGCCCACCAGCCGTGCCCTGGTGGCCGCCGACCCGGTCGTACCGGACGCGGGGACGGTGATCGAGGGCCAGGCGATCACGGCGAGGTTCACCGGCGCGGCCTCCGGCGAGGTCGTCGTGGTGGTCGGCCAGGACCTCGCGGACGCCCTCAAGGAGAGCCCGCTCGGCGAGCTCGACCTGACCGCCGCGGTCCGGCCGGCTCTGGAGGCGGCGGCCCGGGTCTTCGGGCCGGTGGTGCTCGACCCGGGTCAGCTGATGGAGCCCGGGGTCGCGCTCAGCGCGCTCGCCGCGAAGGACGGCGCGGTCGCGGTGCCGCTGCGCGACGAACTCGAGATCCGCGCGGTCGTCGCCCTCGCCCTCAGCCAGTGGCCCGGTGACGACGCCGGAGCGGTGAACCTGGCCCAGCGAGCGGCGGCCCCGGCCCGGGGCGCCGGCGGCGGACGGGGTGGCCTGGACATGCTGCACGACGTCGAGATGGAGGTCTCGGCCGAGCTGGGACGGACCCGGATGAGCGTGCGAGAGCTGCTCTCGCTCACTCCCGGCGCGATCGTCGAGCTGGACCGGGCCGCGGGCAGCCCGGCCGACCTGCTGGTCAACGGCCGGCTGATCGCCCGTGGCGAAGTGGTCGTGGTGGACGAGAACTTCGGCATCCGGATCACCGAGATCGTCTCGCCGGGCGCGGAGTAACGGTCTTGATCTCGCTCACCTTCCGTGTCGCCCTGGCGCTGCTGATCGTCCTGATGCTGATGTGGCTGCTGGCCAAGGCCGTGCGCCGGCCGTACACCAGCCGCCGCGACGGGATGCTCGCGGTGCTCGGGCGCCAGCAGCTCAGCCGGGGCTCGGCGGTGGCGGTGATCCGGGTGAACGATCGCGCGCTGGTGGTCGGGATCACCGAACAGCAGGTCAGCCTCCTCACCGAGACCGACCTCGAGCCGTTCGAGACGGACCCGGACGAACACCGTGACGTACTCGAGGTGGAATCGGACGGGCTGCACGCCAACCTCCCCGGCCGGCACCCGATGAGCCTCCGCGGGCGGCTGGACGGCTCACTGCTCTCGCCGCGGACCTGGACCACGGCGCTCGAGACGCTGCGCGACCGGACGACGAGGCGATGATCATGACGCGGCGCGCGATCCCGCTGCTGATGCTGGCGGCGACCCTCATCCTGCTGCCGGGCATAGCCTCGGCGGCGCCCGCGCCGACCCCGTCCCCGCCGAGCATCGACATCCAGATCAACGGAACGAACCCGGACGGCAGCCGCCCGGCCTCGTCACTGGTGATCGTCCTGGGCCTGACCCTGATGTCGGTGGCGCCGGCCCTGCTGCTGCTCTGCACGTGTTTCACCAAGGTCTTCATGGTCCTCGGCATCACCCGCAACGCACTCGGCCTGACCAGCATGCCGCCCAACCAGGTGCTCGCCGGTCTCGCGCTGTTCCTGAGCATGTTCATCATGGGACCGACCGTCTCGGCCATCAACGACCAGGGCGTGCAGCCCTATCTCAAGGGCGACAAGACCCAGTCCCAGGCGTTCAAGGACGGCGTCGAGCCGCTCCGCGAGTTCATGTACGGGGCGACCCGCCCCGACGAGGTAGCCCTGCTGACCAAGGTGGCCGGCCAGAAGAAGCCGGCGAACATCGAGGCCGTCCCGCTCACCACCCTGGTGCCCGCGTTCGTCCTGTCCGAGCTGCGGGCCGCGTTCATCATCGGGTTCGTCATCTTCATCCCGTTCCTGATCATCGACCTCGTGGTGTCCGCCTCGCTGATGTCGCTGGGCATGATGATGCTGCCGCCGGTGACGGTGGCGCTGCCCTTCAAACTGCTGCTGTTCGTGCTGGTCAACGGCTGGGCTTTGATCATCACGGCGCTGGTCGGCTCGTACTGAGACGATGAATTTCGAGGTTGCCACCGCGGAGTTCCTGGCGATCATGCTGGGAGCGGTACGGACCGGCGCCTGGATGATGCTCTGCCCACCGCTGAGCTCCCGGTTCATCCCGACACAGGTGAAGGCGCTGCTCTCGGTCGGGCTGACCCTGCCGATGGCGCCGTACCTGCGGCAGACCGTCCCGTCGCTGGAGACCAAGGATCTGATCTTCACGGCCGCTCTCCAGGTGCTCATCGGCGCCGGTCTCGGCTTTCTCACCGCGCTGCTGTTCGCGGCCCTCCAGGCGGCCGGTGACCTGCTCGACCTCGCCAGCGGTTTCACGCTCGCCTCGACGTACGACCCGTTCTCGCAGAGCAGCAGCTCGATCTTCGGCCGGTTCTACAACCTGGTGGCGCTCACCCTGCTCTTCGCCAGCGACGGGCATCAACTGATCATCCGAGGCTTCCTGCAGAGTTTCCGCACCCTGCCGCTGAACGCCACGTTCGACATGGAGACGTTCAGCCGGCTGCTGCTCGAGGGCATGGGCGAGATGTTCCTGGCGGCGATCCAGATCGCCGGGCCGCTGATGGCGGTGCTGTTCCTGGCCGACGTGGCGCTGGGCCTGCTGAACCGGGTGGCGCCCGCGCTCAACGCCTTCCAGCTGGGCTTCCCGATCAAGATCTTGCTGGTCGTCACCCTCTCCGCGATCGCCATCGCCCAGCTGCCGGGGATCCTCGACACGCTCGTCGACAAGGCGGTCACCGTGGTGGTGCGACTCGGCGGCGGGTGAGTCCCGCGGAGATGAGGAGGTGAGACGTGTCCGGTGAGAAGACCGAGGAACCCACAGCCCAAAAGCTCAAGAAGGCCAAGCAAGAGGGCCAGATCGGGCGCAGCCAGGACCTCGGCGCGTGGGTCGGCATGCTCGCCGCGAGCATCATGCTGCCCCGCACCCTGGGCAAGGCCATGGAGCACGCCCAGGAGCTGGTGGAGAAGATCCCGGACACCATCCAGAATCCGGATCCCGGCAAGACCATCGGCATCCTCAAGGACGCGTTGATGAGTGCCGCCTGGACGGTCCTGCCGCTGGCGCTGACCATGATGGCGGTCGGCATCGTGGCCGCCGGGTCGCAGGGCGGCATCCGGGTCGCCACCAAGTTGTTCATCCCCAAATTCAACCGGCTCAACCCGTTCACCGGGATCAAGCGCATGTTCGGCGGGCAGGCGCTGTGGGAGGGCGCCAAGGCCCTGGTCAAGACGACCGTGCTGGCGATCGTCCTCTATCTGACGATGAAGGACATCGTGCCGGTGCTGATGACCGCCGGGCGGCTGCCGCTCGCCACCCTGGTCGCGGTGATCAACGACGCCGCGATCCAGCTGCTCCGGGCCGCCGCGGCGGCCGGCATCGTGATGGCCGCCGCGGACTACTTCGTGGTGCGCCGGCGGACCAACAAACAGCTGCGGATGACCAAGGAAGAGGTCAAGCAGGAGTACAAGAACACCGAGGGCGACCCGCACGTCAAGGCCCACATCCGGGCCAAGCAGCAGGCCATGGCACGGAACCGGATGATGGCCGACGTGCCGACCGCGGACGTGGTGGTGGTCAACCCGGTGCACGTCGCGGTGGCGCTGCGCTACGAGCCGGAGAAGGGCGCGCCTCGGGTGGTGGCGAAGGGGAAGGGCCCGGTCGCCGCGAAGATCCGGGACATCGCCACCGAGAAGCGGATCCCGATGGTCCAGGACGTGCCGCTGGCCCGGGCCCTGAACAAGGACTGCGACATCGGCCAGGAGATCCCGGCGGAGTTCTTCGGGGCGGTCGCCCGGGTGCTGGCGTTCGTGATGAGTCTGAAGGCACGTGGTGCGGCGGCTGGTTTGCACCGCAACCCGAACCCGACCCCAGCAGCGGCATAACCACTAAATACAGAGATTTCCTCACAAGAGGGTGCAAGAGCAGGGAAGATCGGTGCGTGGCGGTGCCACAGCGGCCTCAGTGACGGCGGATACGCGCCGAACAGACCATTGCCAGGACGGCGACGGCGAGGCCCGGATGGCCATCGGAATGCCCACGCCTGGAAGGTGCCGTGAAGATCCAGAACATTGGCAAGTTCGCCGTACCCATCGGGGTCGTCGGCATCATCATCATGATGGTCGTTCCCTTGCCGACCTTCCTGCTCGACCTGTTCATCGCCATGAACATCACGGCGGCCCTGCTGGTCCTGCTGATCTCGATGTTCGTGCAGAAGCCGCTCGACTTCGCGGTCTTCCCCGCGCTCCTGCTGGTCATGACACTATTCCGGCTCGCCCTCAACATCAGCGCGACACGCCTGGTGCTGCGGGACGGCGACGCCGGCAAGGTGATCCACGCGTTCGGCAGCTTCGTCGTCGGCGGCAACCTGGTCATCGGTCTGGTGATCTTCTCGATCCTGGTGATCGTCCAGATGATCGTGGTCACCAAGGGCGCCGAGCGGGTCGCCGAGGTCGGCGCCCGGTTCACCCTCGACGCGATGCCCGGCAAGCAGATGGCGATCGACGCCGACCTGAACGCCGGCCTGATCGACGACGCCCAGGCGAAGGTGCGCCGCGCCGAGGTGGCCGCCGAGGCCGACTTCTACGGCGCCATGGACGGTGGCTCCAAGTTCGTCAAGGGCGACGCCATCGCCGCCATCATCATCACCATCATCAACCTGGTCGGTGGGTTCGCCGTCGGCGTCATGCAGGCCGGCATGGCCCCGGCCGACGCGATGAACCACTACAGCATGCTGAGCATCGGCGACGGCCTGGTCTCGCAGATCCCCGCACTGCTCCTCTCGGTCGCCACCGGTCTGATCGTGACCCGGTCGGCCACCTCCGGCGACATGGGGCAGACCGTCACCACGCAGCTCAGCCAGAACAAGCTGGCGCTGCGCATCGGCGGCGGGGCAGCGATCGCCCTGTGCATCATCCCCGGCCTGCCGAAACTGCCGTTCCTGCTGGTCGGCGGGGCGGTCCTGGCGATCGCGCACCGGGTGAAGGAGCCGGTGCCGGAGGACCAGGCGCAGGCGGCGAAGGTGGCGGCCGAGGCACCCGACATGCCCGCCCCGGACTCCCCGGAATCGCTGCTCGGCGAGATGCGGATCGACCCGCTCGAACTCGCGCTCGCCCCGGACCTGGTCGACCTCGTCGACCCGGGCAGCGGGGACCTGCTCGACCGGGTACGCGCCCTGCGCCGCAAGATGGCCATGGAACTCGGCGTGATCATGCCGCCGGTGCGGACCCGCGACGATCTGGACCTGCCGCTGTCCTCGTACGCCATCCGGATCTCCGGTGTCGACGCCGGCTCCGGCCAGGCGCCGCCGGGCACCGTGCTGGCCATCGGCGAGGGATTGCACGCGCTCCCGGGCCGGGCCGGCGTCGAACCGGTCTTCGGCCTCGCCGGCAAGTGGGTCCCCGCCGAGATGCACTACCAGGCGGAGATCTCCGGCGCGACGGTGGTGGACCGCGCGTCGGTGATCATCACGCATCTGGCCGAGATCGTCCGGACCAACGCCAGCCGCCTGCTCGGCCGCGAGGACGTCCGGGCGCTCAGCGAGATGGTCAAGCGCACCCACCCGGTGGTGGTGGAGGAACTGACGCCCTCGCTGCTCAGCCTCGGCCAGATCCAGAAGGTGCTGCAGGCGCTGCTCGACGAGGGTGTGCCGATCCGCGACCTGGTCCGGATCTTCGAGTCGCTCTCGCTGCGGGCCAAGATGTCCGTGGATCACGACGGCCTGGTCGAGGCGGCACGCAGCGCGCTGGGACCGGCCATCGCCGCCCAGTACACCACCGCCGGCCGGCTCACCGTGATCACGCTCGACCCGATGCTCGAGCAGAGCCTTCTCGAATCGTTGCGGCCCAGCGACACCGGCGCCTTCATGGCGATCGACGGCATGCGTGCCGAGGCGATCGTCAGCGAGGCCAGCCGGATCTCCGAGGCCGCCGAGCAGCAGGGCATGAACCCCGTCCTGGCCTGCTCACCACAGCTGCGGCTGCCGTTGATGCGACTGCTGCGAGCCGGCTCACGCCGGGTCCAGGTGCTGTCGTACAGCGAAATCTCTGGTTCCACCGCACAGATCGAGACGATAGGGGTGGTGAACGGTGCCTACGCGGGTGCTGCTTGAGGGACCGGCCATCGAGCCGCTGCTGGCTCAGGTGCGTGACGAGTACGGGCCGGGTGTCCGGATCGTCTCCGCAGACAAAGTACGAAGCGGTGGCATCGGAGGCTTCTTCGCGAAGCAGCACTACGAGCTCTCCGTCGAGGTACCGGATTCAACCGAGGACAGTGATGACATGGCGCAACAGACCGTCGCCGGCAACGGCTCACAGAACTTCGAGCGCCTGCTGGAGCAGGCCGAGTCCCAGGACCGGGTGACCACCGAACGTGGTCCCACCACGGCCGATCTACGGGCCCGCCAGGAGGGTCGCACGGCCGGTCTCGGTGACACCGGGGCCGCGTTCGCCGAGCTGATGGCCGGCCTCGACGTGGCCGGTCACCTGGGCGAGGGCCGTGCTCCGGCCCGGTCCCGGCCGGCCGACACCAGGGCCGCCGAGAGCCGGGAGGAGACACCGACGGTGCGCCCCTTCCGGCCGGCCGCGGCCACCGGCTCGGCGGTCAACTCGGGCCATCGCCCGCTGCCCGCGGCGCTGCCGACCATGCCGAGCTTCCCGGAGCGTCCCGCCGCCAGGGAACGCGAGGTCCCCGAGACCGTGACGCCGATCCGCGCCGCCGTGTCCGCGGCGCGTGCGGTCTCCCCCGCCGCTCCGGTACGGCCGTCCGAACCGGCCGACGCACCCCCGCGAGCCGCGTTCGCCCCGGCGCCGATCCGGTCCGCGGCCGAGGTCTACGGCCTCGACGAGTCGGTTCCGGTCTCCCCGGCCCCGGCGCCGAAGTCCTCGGCCCCGCCGCCGCCCACCGACGACCTGGATCCGGTGCAGCGCAACCTGATCACGGTCGGCATGCCCGAGTCGATGGCCCGCAAGATCACTGGCGGGGACACGTACGCCGGGGTCCTCAGCGTGCTCGCCGCCCGCCCGTCCGCGCCCGGCATCCCGGACGGGCCCGGCGAGATCCTGGTGCTGGCCGGTGAGGTGCACACCGCCGTCTCGATCGGCAAGCACATCCTGGAACAGCTGCACGTGGACCAGACCCACCTGTTGCTCGCCGCGCCCTCCACGGCCGGCACCGGGCTGCACTCCTCCCGGCTCATCTCCAGCCGCAGTGCGGCCGAGTCGCGCGCGGACAAGTTGCAGAGCTCCGAGCACCCCTGGGTGGTGGTGGTCGACGCGCCGGTCGGCGGCACCGACCCGTTCTGGGTCAACGACATGTGCGACGCGCTCGGCGCCACCGCCCTCTGGGCCGTCGTCGACGCCACCCGCAAGACCGCCGACACCGCCCGCCACCTGCGCAATCTCGGTGACGTGGAGGCCCTCGTGGTGCACAGCGTGGAGCTCACCGCGGACCCGGCCTCGGTCCTCGGGCTGGACGTGCCGATCTTCTCGCTGGACGGCAAGCCGGCCACCCCGCACGCCTGGGCGGCGATGCTGTGCGCCCGGATCGCGGCCGAGGTGATGCCGCTGGCGGTCATGCCACGCCGGGTGACCCGTTCCGGGCGCCGCTGACCCCGTCGGCCGATGATCAAGCCGTCGGTTCTGCTGTTCGCTCTGCTGATCAGTGCCCCGGCCTGGTACCGCCTGCTGCTCGACGAGGTGGAACTGATCCAGGTGCTGATCCGGTTCCTGGTGGCCGTGCCGATCGCCGCCGTGCTGCTGACCGGGCTCCGCTTCATCTTCGCCGGTTACAAGAAGGACGAGGAACCGGCGAACGTGGTGACGCCCGAGCGGTACGACAACGATCCGGAGCCGGGCAAGTCGTCCTGATCGATCATCTCGCCCGGTGGGGAAGCCGACCGAGATGCCGTTCCGGCTGGTTCGCACTGCCGTCTCATGAACCAGCCGGAACCAGCCCAGCGCGTCGAGGCGCCGGCCGCGGTACGCGGCCGGCGCCTCGACGCTGTCAGGCCTGGATGTCGACGCGGCCGGCACCCGGGTCGACCCGCCGGGTGGTGACCGGCGCGGGTTCGGCGCCGACGTCCGGTCCGCCGGCCGGGCCGTTGCCGGTCCGGCGGTTCAGCGTCTCGGCGAACTGCTGGCGGGCCTGCTGCTGCGGGTTGCCCTGCCGCAGGTCGAGGGTGCAGTTGGTGAACCCGGCGTCCTCCAGCTCACGCTGCAGGTCGGCGAGGGAGGACCGGAGCGCCTCGGTGCCCGCCTCGGTCCCGCCGGACAGCTGCACCGTGATGTCACCGTTGCGGATCTCCGCCACCACCTGAACCGGACCGAGGTCGACCGGGTGCAGGTTCACGGTCAGCCGGTGCACACCGTCGGCGTCCAGCCGCAGCGGAATGATCCGCATGGCGACCTGGGCGGCCGCCGGCGACGGGGTGCTCGGGGCGGGCGGCGGCGGGGCCGCGGTCTCGGCCACCGGCGCGGCGGGCGCCGTGGCCTGCGGACCGGTCACCCCCGCCAGCCCGGCCGCGGCGGGGACACCCGCCGCGGCGGCCTCCCCGGGCCCGGCGGCCTGGGGAAGACCTGTGGGGAACCCGGTCGCCGCGGTGGCGGCCCGGCCGGTGTCGGACTGGCCGGCCCCGCCCTGACCGCTCTGGCCGCCGGTGTCCGCCGAACCCTGACCGGATCCGGTTTCCGCGCCGGTGCCGCCGGTGGCCGTGGGCCCCGCGGCGGTGCCGCCCGGAGCCGTCGTGGCCGGTTCCGCCGCGGCGGTGCCGGTGGTGGCCTCCGCGGGGCGCAGGCTCTCCGGGCGGAGCACCGCGGCGGTCTCCGGTGTCACGGTGGTGGGTGGTGCGGCCGCCGGAGCGCCCGGAGCTCCCCCCGCGGCGGACGGCTGACCCGCGGTCGCCGCCGGGGCTGTTCCGGGCGTCCCCGTCGCGGTGGCCGGGGCCGTCGCGGCCGCATCGGTCGTGCCGGCCGCCTGTGGCGTGGCGGCGGTGCCGGCCGGGGCCGCGGTCGCCGTCGGATCCGGTGTGGCAGGGCCGGGGAGAGTACCGGCTGCGGTGGGGTTCGCCGCACTCCCGGCCGTCGTCGCCGCCGCCGTCGCGGGTCCGGTCGCCGCTGGAGTCACACCCGCCCCGGCCTGGGGTGCCGCAACGGTGACCGGGGCCGGACCGGTCGTCTCGCCGGTGCCGGTGGCCTCCGGCGTCGCCTCGGCGGGCACCTGCACCGCCATGCCGGTGATCGTGCCCGCCAGCGCGACGGCCGAACCCGCCTCGATGCCGGTCGCCTGCTTCTGCTCCGGTTCAGCCGTCTCCTCGCGGACCGGCCGCGTGGTCTCGCCGGCCGCCGTGACCGTGGTCGTCTCGCCGTCCACCGGACGGGAGCGGGTCTCGGCGCCCGGCCGGTTCGCCGTACGTCCGGCGCCGTCCTGCACCGTGCTGTCCCGCCCGGTGCCGGTCTTCGCGGTCGTCGGTTCACCGGGGGGCCGTCCCGCGGTCTCGGCAGGCCGCTTGGTGTCCTGCCCGGCTGCGGGCCGCTTGGTGTCCGGCCCGGCCGTCTGCACGGGCCGCTTGGCGGCCTGCACCGGCTGCCTGGTGTCGCGCCCGGCGGAGAAACGCCGCTCGGCGGCCGCCCGCTGTGTGGTCTCCCGCGCGTCCGCCGCGCGTGCGGCAGCGCGGTCCACTGTGGCCCGCTCCGTCGCGGCCCGTCCCGTCGCGGCCCGCTCCGTCGAGGCCCGGTCCGCTGAGGCCCGCTCTGCTGAGGCTCGCTCCGCTGTGGTCCGCGACAGGGCGGCCCGGTCGGTCGCCGCCCGGTCGGTCGCCGCCCGGGAGAACGCCGCCCGCCCGGTCGCCGCCCGGGCCACGGCGTTCCGCTCGGCGGCGGCCCGGTCCGCGGCGGCACGGGCGATCGCGGCCTGGTCGGTGGTCTGTGCTGCCGCCGTCCGGGCCGCCGCCGCCCGCGCCGCGCGCTGCGCGTCCGCCGCATGATCGCCACCGGCCCGTTCCGGTCTCTCCCGCTCGTCCTCGCCGGACGGCCGGCCCAGTTCGGCCGAGAGCGCCGAATCGAAGTCCGTCCCGCCCTCCTCGCGCCGCCCGCCCGGCCGCCGGGACGCCTCGGCACCCGGCTTGCGGTCGGGACCCGTCACTGAACTCGGCATGCTCATGCGGTCTCCCCTGCTCCTGCGTATCTGCTCCGGTAGGACCTCAGCCGCCGAGCGCGGCCAGGGCCTTCTGCACCTTCGGGACGTATGCCTGGGTCTCCGCTGACGGCGGGATGCCACCGTGCCGGTGCACCGCCCCACCGCCGGCGTTGTACGCGGCCAGGGCCAGCGGCACCGACTTGAACTCGCGCAGGTGGGAGGCGAGCAGCTTGGCCGCGCCGTTGACCGCCTGGGCGGGGTCGAACGCGTTGTCGACGCCGAGGCCGCGGGCGGTCGCCGGCATCAACTGCATCAGGCCCTGGGCGCCGGCCTTGCTGACAGCGCGCGGGTCGTAGCTGGACTCGACCTTGGCGACGGCGGCGAGCAGCTTCGGTGAGACGCCGTGCCGGGCGCCGGCCTGCTCGAACAGTTCGGCGTACGGCACACCGCTCAGCCCACCGCCGGCGACGGCCCGCAGACCGGCCGGGCGCAGCGACGACATGTCCTGCACGGCGGCGGCGGGCACGTTGTCGATGATGCGGCGGATGGCGCTGGGGGTCTCGTACACGCTCTGGATCTTGACGTGGTCGCCCGGTTTCGGCGCCGCGATCATCTTGTTGTCGCCCAGATAGATCGCGACGTGGTCGACAGGCGAGTTGAAGGCGAGGACGTCGCCGGGCTTGGCATCGGCCAGACTGGCGACCGGCCGGCCGGCCTTCGCCTGCTGCCAGGAGTTGCGGGGGAGATCCACGCCGAGGTCGGCGTAGGCCCGCTGGATGAAACCGGAACAGTCCAGGCCCTTGCTCGGGTCGGTGCCGCCGAAGACGTACGGCGTACCCAGGTATTTCTTCGCCGCCGCGACGACGTCGCCCCCGCTCGGCCCGGCGCCCCGGCCCGGGCCGGTGGCCGCTCCGGTGGCGCTGGAGAGCGCCGAGGCGAACCGCGTGCCGGAGGTGCCGCCGGTCGCCGCCGGAGCCTGGGCTGCCGCGTTCAGCCCGAGCTGACCTTGCAGCTCGGAGATGCGCGACAGGACCCCGGCGACACCCAGCATGGTCATGACTCGCCCTGCCCCGGGTCGTTCACGCTGCCGGCGGAGCTGCGCGCCTTGGCGGAGATCGCGAGCTCGTCCAGGTTCGCCTGGTCGGTGCGCAGATCATGGGCCTTGACCATGGCCGCGTGCCGGTCGGCCATCATCTCGACCGCACGGCGGCGCTTGGAGGCGTCGGCGAGAGCGGCCATCCGCTGCCGCTCTACCTCCTCGGCGTCGGTCACCATGCGCTGCGCGTCGAACAGGCCCGCCGCCAGCGACTGCCGGGCGACCAGGGCGGCGACCATGGCCCGGGCCGAGCCCTCGGACGGTGCGTCCGCCCCGACCAGGTCCAGCCGGCGGCGCTTCACCATGGCTTCGGCGTCACGGATTTCGGCTCGGGACTGGATCACGGCGCCGCGGGCGGCGTCCTCCTGCGCCTTGCGGGCGCGCAGCACGGGTGCCAGTCGGAACAGACGATTCAACGTTGGCCTCCTAGTGGGGACGGTTGGCCCTCACCTCACCGCTTCGGCCCGTCGGCTGATCCACTGAGCCCTGCACCCGCTTCGCTACTGAGCGGCCGGAGGGCGATTTCCAAACCCCGGGAAAGGCAACTTCACGACCCTTTTCTCGTACGCCGCAAACTGCTCTCGACCGCATCGGGACCGCACCGCCTTCTCCGCGCCAGGTTTTCCCGGCGCGAGACCGAAACGCGGCCGCCGGGCCGAAGCGGTGGTTGCGGCTGGTTCTCGGCGCTGTCTCACGTGCCGTGAGACACGAAGAACCAGTCACGAAGATCAGGTCGTGGCGATCAGGGCGCGAAGGGCGGCCCAGGCGGAATCGGCGGTGGTCCGGTCGTCGAGGTCCTGACGGAGGAAGGCGCTGATCTGCGGCCAGGCGGCGTTGGCGCGGTCGGCGTCCGGGTTCGTGCCGGGAACATAGGCGCCGATCTCGACCAACTCGCGAACCTCCCGGTGGGCGGCCATCAGCCGGCGCAGCTCGGTGGCGTCGGACCGCTGCTCCCGGGTGGTGATCTTGTTGGCGACACGGGAGATCGAGTCGAGGGCCTGGATCGCCGGGAAGTGGCCGGCGGTGGCGAGCTTGCGGTCCAGCACGATGTGGCCGTCGAGGATCGAGCGGGCCGCGTCGGCGATCGGCTCGTTGTGGTCGTCACCCTCGACCAGCACCGTGTAAAGGCCGGTGATGCTGCCGCGGGCGCCCGGCCCGGCGCGTTCCAGCAGCGAGGCGAGCATCGCGAAGACCGACGGGGGATACCCCCGGGTGGCCGGCGGCTCGCCCACCGACAGGCCGACCTCACGCTGCGCCATCGCCGCCCGGGTCACGCTGTCCATCATCAGCAGCACGTCGGCGCCCTCGTCCCGGTAGTACTCGGCGATCCGGGTGGCGACCGCGCCGGCCCTGAGCCGGACCAGCGGCGGCGTGTCCGACGTGGCGATCACCAGCACCGAACGGGCCAGCCCCTCCGGGCCCAGGTCGTGCTCGATGAACTCGCGCACCTCACGGCCGCGCTCACCGACCAGGGCGACCACGTTCAACTCGGCCGCGGTGCCCCGGGTGATCTGGCTCATCAACGTCGATTTGCCGACGCCGGAACCGGCGAAGATACCGATGCGCTGGCCCTTGCCGCACGGGACGAGAGTGTCCAGGACGCGTACCCCGAGAGACATCTGAGCGCCGACCAACTGGCGCTCCATGGCCGAGGGCGGCGCCGCGTCGATCGGCACCAGGCGCCCGCGCAGCGGCGGTCCGCCGTCCATCGGCCGGCCCAGGCCGTCCAGGATGCGGCCGCGCAGGTCCGGCCCGACCGCGATCCGCAACGGCCCGCCGGTGCTCACCGCCGGGGTGCCGGCGCCGATCCCGGTGATCGGGCCGAGCGGCATGCAGGACAGCCGTTCCCCGTCGAGCGCGGCCACCTCGGCCAGGATCGGGTCGGTGGCGCTGCCGAGACGCAGCAGGTCACCGACGTTCGCTTCGAGGCCGCTCACCGTCACCCGCAACCCGACCGCGCCGGTGACCCGCCCACTGACCAGCGGACGGGCCGCCTCCATCGCACTGTGCAGCCGGTGCTGAAAGACATCAGTCATGTGTTGGCTGTCCCCCACTCGGAAGTTCGAGAGCGCAGGCAGGACCCGCCATGACCTCGCTGCGCTCGGCCATGCCGGGTCACAGACGCAGCGCCTCCCGGGCACGGTCGACCGCGGCGGCGATGGTCGCGTCGACGGTGGCGGTGCCCGTCTCGGCGACCGCGTCACCGGGCTGGAGCCCGGGGCCGGGGCGCAGCGTGATCCGCCGGCCCTCGAAGTCGAAACCCTCTCCGGAGCCTTCACCCACGAGGCTCCGGAAGTCGTCCGGGTGCAGGCTGACCGTCATGTCGCCGTGTTCCGGGGCGGCTGTCACGGCCCGGCGCAGGGCGTCGGCCCCACGTTCCGGGTCGTCGCGCAGATGCCGGCCGATGATCGCCTCGGCGAGGTCCCAGGCACTGGCCAGCACGACCTCCTGCAGTTCGGTGAAGGTCGGCATGAGCTGGTTCTCGAGGTCGGTGACGGCCCGGCCGAGGGCGTTCACGGCCCGGTTCAGGGCGGCGGAGCGGCGCTGCTCGTACGCCTCCTCGGCAGCGTGCGCCCGGGCCGTGGCCGCCTCCGCGGCCTCCGCCGCCTCGCGTTTGCCCTGTGCCCAGCCTTCGGCGTACCCGGTGGTCCGGGCCTGCTGTTTGGCCTTCTCGACGGCCTCGTTGTCGACCGGGATGTCGTGTCGCAGGTCGACCCCGAAGCGGGCGGCGGCCAGGTTCTCGGCGGCGACGCCGCGGAGCACCCGGTCAGGCGATGAGCTCATCCGCCTCACCGCCACGCTGGATCTCGATCTGGCCGGAGTCCTCCAGGGTGCGGATGACACCGACGATCTTGGCCTGCGCCTCCTCGACCATCTTGACCTTGACCGGGCCGAGCAGGTCCATCTCCTCGAGCAGGTTCTCCCGGCCGCGTTCGGACAGGTTCTTGGTGACCTTGTCGCGCACGCCCTCGGGCACACCCTTGAGGGCACAGGCCAGGTCGGCCGGTTCCACCTGGCGCAGGATGAGCTGCACCGCGCGGTCCTCGAGGTTGACGACGTCCTCGAACATGAACATCCGGCGCCGGATCTCCTCGGCCAGCTCGGGGCTGCGCGCCTCGAGGGCCTCCAGGATGAGACGTTCGGTGGTGCGGTCGGCGCGGTTGATGATGTCGACGAGCGGTTGCAGACCGCCGACCGTGGAGAGCTCGTCCGGCTGGAGCACGCTGGACAGCTTGCGCTGCAGGGCGCTCTCGACCTGCCGGATGATGTCCGGCGAGGTGCGGTCCATGATCGCGATGCGGTGCGCGACCTCGGTCTGCACCTCCAGCGGAAGGCCGGCCAGGATCGACGAGGCCAGCCCGGAGGGGATGTGCGCGAGCACCAGCGCGATGGTCTGTGGATGTTCGTACTGGACGTACGAGAGCAACTGTCGGGGGTCGGCGTTGCTGAGGAAGTTGAACGGGATGTCGTTCATCGACGCTTCGAGCCGCTCCAGGATGAGCGCCGCCCGCTCCTTGCCGAGCGACGCCTCCAGCAACTCCCGTGCGTAGTCCATGCCACCCGACCCGGCGTATCGGGTGGTAGCCATGGCGTAGAACTCGTCCATCACGTCGTCGACCTGGAGCGGGTCGAGCTTGCCCAGGCGGGCCACCTCGGCGGACACCATCTCGACCTCTTTGTCGGTCATGTTCGCCATGACCTGGGCCGCGTGCTCCTTGCCGAACTGGACCAGCATGATCGCGGCCTTGC
This sequence comes from Actinoplanes utahensis, assembly GCF_016862455.1. Lineage (GTDB taxonomy): Bacteria > Actinomycetota > Actinomycetes > Mycobacteriales > Micromonosporaceae > Actinoplanes > Actinoplanes utahensis. The sequence continues at coordinate 45,314 of NZ_BOMZ01000034.1, read as the reverse complement.
GGACCCCGGTCATGTTGAGCGTGGTGAGCGCCGGTGTAGTCAACTGAAACTCCTGTGGTTCAGCGAGGGTTCGTGTCGGCGGAGATCCAGCTGCGGATCAGGGACGCGGTCTCGTCCGGCTTCTCCCGGACCAGCTCCTCGATCTCACGATGCCGCTCCTCGCGTGCCTCGTCCGTCTTTCCGGCGAGCTCCGGCAGCTCCAGCGCGTGCGCGACGGTGACGTCCAGTTCGGCCGCCCGCTGCGCCTCCAGTGCGGCCTGCATCTCCTCGAGGTGGCGCCGTTCCTCGTCGGTGAGCTGCTGCTGGCGCTTCTTGGCCCGCCGGTTGGCCCGCCAGGCCAGGAAGATCAGCATCAGGACCACGAGCACCAAGGCCGCGGTCTGGATCAGCTTCGTCTGCTTGGCCGCCTTCTCGGCCGCCGCGGCGGCGGCGAGCTCGTCCTTGACCGCCTGCGCCTGGGTGTTGTCGAACGGCATCGAGGCCACCGCGATGGTGTCACCGCGGGTCGGGTCGATGCCGGCCGCCGCGCTGAGCAGCTGCTGCACCTCGTCCGGGTCGACCTGGCCGGCCACCGTGCTGTCCAGCAGAACCGACACGTTGAGCCGCTCGATGCTGCCCGGAGCGTTCCGGCGCACCTCCTCCACCTCGTTGAAGCGGCGGGTCCGGGTCTCGTCCTTCTGCTGGTACTGCCCGGAGCCGTTGCCGCCGTTCGGCACCTGGATGTTGTCCGGGCCGAGCACACCGCCCGACGTGTTGCCGGTGCCGCTGTAGGTCTCGCTCTTGACGTTCTCCTGCTCGGCCGGCATGGAGGGGTCGGTGCTGTACTTCTTGGTCCGGGTCTCCGCCTGGTCGAAGTCCAGGACCGGGGTGGTGGTGACCACCGAGTGGCCGGGCCCGACCAGGTTGTCGAGCATCCGCTGCAGGGAGCTGTTCAGACGGTTCTGGAACGCCACGGTCTGCTGCTCGGCGGCGTTGTCCGCGCCGGTGGAGCCGATCGTGTTGCCGCCACCGGTGGAGAGCATCCGCCCGTCCGAGCCGGCGACCGTGACGTGGGTGGGGTCGAGGCCCTCGACGCTCGACGCGACCAGGTGCACGATCGACTGCACCTGCTGCTGGTCGAGCTGGTCGTTCGCCTTCGAGGCGACCAGCACCGACGCGGTCGGCTTCTTCTGGTCGTCGGAGAAGACGTCCTCCTTGGGCATCACGAGGTGCACCGTCGCGGCCTCGACACCCTCGATCGCTTTGATCGTCTTGGACAGCTCGCCCTCCAGCGCCCGCTGGTAGTTGGCGTGCTGCATGAAGTCGCTGGTGGTGATGCCCTGCTGGTCCAGCAGCGAGTAGCCGGTGCCCTCGTCGTTGGGCAGGCCCTCGCCGGACAGCTGGAGCCGGAGCTGGTTCACCTGGTCGCGCGGCACCAGGATGGTCTGGCCGTCATTGGCCAGCTCGTACTGGGTGCCGGCTTTCTGCAGCGACTCGACGATCGCGCTGGCGTCCTTGGTCGACAGGTTGTTGAAGAGGATCTGGTACGACGGCTTCGCGGCCCAGGCGGCGAAGAAGTAGCCACCGACGGCGAGAGCGAGGATCGCGAAAACAGTGACAGCCTTCTGTCCCGGTGTGAAGGACTTGAAGGTGTCCGTAACGCGGCGAACCGGAGCGGGAAGGCGGTCGGTCATATCAGGCTCGGCTCTCCGGGCATGCCCTCACGGCCCTTGCTTCGCTGCGGTGCGTTCGGGTCATGCTGGGCTTTCCTGGGCATGCCCTCACGGCCCTTGCTTCGCTGCGGTGCATTCGGGTCATGCCTGCATCCTCATGATCTCCTGGAACGCCTCGACGGCCTTGTTCCGGACGGCCATGGTCAGTTGCAGGCCGAGACCCGCCTCGGTGGCGGCCATGGTGTACTGCGCCGGGTCCTGGAGGCGGCCGTCGGCCACCTGAACCGCGAGGTCGGCAGCCTTGGTCTGGGAGGCCTGGACGTTCTCGATGCCCTTGGCGAGCATGCCGGCGAAGTCGGCGTTGGGGCCGCTGGGCGCCTGGGTCTCCGAGGTGCCGAGCATGCTGCCGAGGCCGTTGAGGCCACCCAGGCCGACGCCGCGACCGCTGATTCCTTCGATGCCGGAGAATCCGCCGAGCGGACTGATCGGTGAGGTCAAGGTGATCACTTCCCGAGGTTGATCGCGGCGTTGTACGACTCACGTGCCCGGTCGACGACCGCGAGGTTGGCCTGGTAGGAGCGCTGGGCCATCATGAGCTGGGCCATCTGGTTGCCCATGTCGATGTCCGGCCGGCGGACGTAACCCTCGGCGTCGGCGAGCGGGTTGTCCGGCTCGTAGGCCAGGATCCCCTCGGCGTTGCCGTATTGGATTCCGGCGACCTCGGCCCCGTTGCCGTCCTGCGCTGCACGCGCCGCGACGTACCGGGCCTGGAAGGCGTTCTCGCTGGTACGCGTGGTGGTGTTGATGTTCGCGAGGTTGTCGGCGACCGCGTCCAGCCACTTGCGGTAGACGGTGACGCCGCTACCGGCGATGCCGATGGCGTTGAAGGTGCTCATCGTCAGGCCCCCTTGATGGCTTCGCGCAGCGAGTTGTACTTGCCGTCGAGCGCCCGGATGGCGAGGTTGTAACGCATCGTGGTGTCGACGTGCGACAACGTTTCCTGGTCGAGGTTGACGTTGTTGCCGTTGAGCCGGGTCGGCTCGAGCGACTCATGCACGCTCGGGGTCACCCCGAGCGGAGACTGGCCCCGGGTGACGGCGCTCTGCAGCGCCTCCTCGAACTTGACCTTACGTGCCCGGTAACCGGGGGTCTCGATGTTGGCGATGTTGTTGGCGATGGCCTGCTGCCGGGCGGCGAGCCCGGCGATGGAGACGCGGAGAGAGGCGGATGCGCGGTCGTCGAACAAGGCGAACTCCCTAGTCGATTCCGTGGAGCCGATCCGTGGCTTTTCGGTGAGCGATCCGTGCTCGTACCCTGCACTTCGGCGCGCTCCCGGATCCGCTGAGTCGCAACCGGTTGCTGGGAGGTTGCACACAGAAAGGTCCCGGCCCCTTGCGGGGTCCGGGACCTGTGCCATATGGGATCTAGATTGCGAAATCCAGGTAAACCGGGCGTTTGACCGCCTCACCGGTCTCGATCCGGGAGGTCATCGCCATCTGCTGGCGGTTCGCGGTCAGCCGCTTGGCGATCTCCTCCGCCACGGCCAGCTGCCGGGTGAGGATCTCGTCGGCCCGCGGCCTGAGCTCCAACGGCAGAGCGCCCAGTTCGGTCGGCGGCCGCCACGGATTCGCCGGCGGAGTCTCGGCGAGGCGGCGCTCGTCGAGCAGCATCGTCTCGACCGCGAGGACGTCCATCTCCAGGTCGTCCAGCGCGGCGGTCCAGGCAGCCCGCCAGTCCAGGCCGCTCTCCGTCGCGGTGCTCATGTCGCGGCCGCGGCCTCGCGCCACGCGTCGCGCAGCGGCTCCAGCAACTTCCGGCAGCTCGCGACCCGGTCGGCGTCCTGCTTGATGTTGGCGCCGATCAGCTCGGTGATGATGAAGCCGTACAGGCTGGCCAGGCCGGGAGCACCGTCCCAGGCTTCCAGGTTCAGGGTGGCGCGGAGCTCCAGCACGATCTCCTGCGCGTGCGAGATCCGATCGTTGGCCAGGGCCCGGTCGTTGTGCCGGATCGCCTCCTCGCCGTGCATCAGGTCGAGGATGAGCCGGTCGTACAGCATGACCAGCAGTTTGCCCGGCGATGCCGTGTTGATCGAGTCCTGCAGGTAACGGTCGCGAAGGTTGGGTGCGCTCATGAGTCTCCCTCGGTCAGGGGCAGTGGTCGGCCGGGGTCGGGTGAAGGTCGTCAGCCGCCGAGCTGTCCGCTGAGCCAGCTCGACTGGTTTTGCAGCTTGCCGAGAGCCGTCTCCAGGGCGGCGTACTGCCGCTGCAGCGCCTGACGCCGGGACGCCAGGCGGATGTCCCAGTTGCTGACCTGGTCGTTAAGCGTCTCGATCTCGGTCTTGCGGCCCTCGACCACGCTTTTGACCGTCTTCTGCTGCCGGTTGGTGAGGATCCCCATATTGCTGCCGAAGGCCATGCCGGCTTCCCCGGCCAACGCCGGGTCTTTGGTGTAGGTCTCCTTGAAGGCGCTCTCCTTGAACTCCAGGAGGCCGCCTTCGCCGATCTTGATGCCGAGCCGGCTGAGCGAGGGACCGTCCGCGCCGAAGTCGAACGGCTCGCTCACCACCTTGCCGTCCGCATCCAGCGACTTCTTGCTGGTGAGCCCGGTGCTGATCTCGCTGAGCAGGGCTTGGGACATCTGCCGGATGGTGAAGTCACCGGTCAGCGGCGAGCCCTTGCGGGTCTCCGGGTCATACGCGGTCTGCGTCTTGATCTCGGTGAGCGCTTCGTTCGTGGCGTCGACGAACGCCTTGAACTTGGCCGCGATGGCGTCCACATCCGTCGTCGCGTCGACGGTCACACCGTTCTCCTCCTTGGAGACGGTGACGGTCACGCCTGGCATCAGGCCGGTGAAGGTGTTGCTGTCGCTGGTCACCTCGTACGCGGCGGATCCGGCGTCCGGGTTCATCTTGAGCACCGCGTTCGACGCCACGGTGGTGGCCGGGTCGGTGGTCAGGCCGGTTTCCGGGTCGGGGAGGCCGAGGCCCTCGAATCCGACCAGCTCGAACCCGTTCTCAGCGCCCGCCTTCGCGCCGGTGAGCTGCAGCATGCCCACGTTTTCCCCGGTCTTCACGACGTAGGCGCGGATGCCGATGTCGGCGCTGTTGATCGCCGCGGCCAGGTTGTCCGGCGTCGGCGTGGGCATGGGGTCGCCGGAGAGCGTGATGGTGTGGGTAGCGCTGGGGTCGGCGACGCCGGTCCCGTCGTTCTTGCCGATCTTGATGTCGAACGAGGGGGGAAGCGCGTTGTCGGCGGTGGTGTCGACACGCAAGACGGTGGTCTGAGGGCGAGCCACCGACTTGACGTCGAACTTGACGTTGCCGGCCATGGCACTGAGGCCACCGGATGTGGCGGTCACCGACTCGGAGCTGGACTTGGTCTTCATCGTGCGCCAGGTCTCGAGCCGGCCGATCGCCTTACCCGCCGTCTCCGCGGCCGCGAGCTTGGTGTTGATCGCCTGGTAGGACGTGACGGTGGTCTGGGCGGTCTCGACCTTGTTCTTGAGCTTCGTCTGCGGCGCGGCCTCGACCTGCATCATCTGCTGGATCATCGAGGAGGTACTGAGGCCGCTGACGAGGCCGTCGACAGAGCTGCTCACGGAAACCTACTTTCCTTCACCGACGACGATCACGGAGCGGGGGTAGCCGGCTAGGCGTGCCGGCTACCCCCCTCTTCGGTCGTTCGCGCTACGGATTCAGTTGCTGAGGGTTGCTATCGGGTTGCTCAGCGGAGCAGCGAGAGCACGCCCTGCGAGCCCTGGTTGGCCTGCGAGAGCATCGAGGTGCCGGCCTGGGTCAGGATCTGGTTGCGGGTGAAGCCGACCATCTCCTGGGCCATGTCGGTGTCCCGGATCCGCGACTCCGATGCGGACAGGTTCTCGACCGCCACGTTCAGGTTGTTGATCGTGTGCTCGAAGCGGTTCTGGTGGGCACCCAGCTTGGCCCGCGTGTCGGAGACCGACTGGATGGCGGTGTCGAGCGCCTTCATCGCCTCCTCCGCACCCGACTTGCCGCCGCCCGGGGTGGCGGGCTTGGTCAGGTCGAGGCTCGACAGGCCCAGGGTCTTCGAGTTGACGGCGCCGATGCCGACGCTCAGGGTCTCGCCCGCGTTGGCGCCGATCTGGAACGCGCCCGGCGTCGCGTTCTCGATCGGGTCGGCCCCGTCGCCCTGGGAGGCGTCGACCAGGGTGCCGATGGTGGCCTTGAAGCCGGTCGTGCCGGCGACGCTGAAGGTGACGTCGCCGCTCGTCTTGTCGATCTCGGCGGAGACCTCCATCGTGACATCGCCGTGACCGGCGTCCTTCAGGGCGGTGGAGATGGCCTCGGTCATCTTCTTGGCCGCTGCCTGCGGGCTGAGGGCGACCTCGTCGCCGTTCTTGTCGGTCTCGGTCAGCGCGATGTCGCCGACGTCGATCTGGGTGTCGAGGGTCTTCCCTCCGATATCAGTGATCGAGATCGCGCCGCTGGTGGCCGGCAGCGTGGCCTGCACGGCGGGGGTGGTACCCGACGCCGGGGTGCCCGTCAGCGCGGTGCCCTCCTTCTTCGCGGCCATGCCGAAGGAGCCGTCGAGCAGCTTCGACTTGCCGAACGCCGTGGTCTCGCCGATCCGGTCGATCTCCTGGGAGAGCTGCTGGAATTCGGCGTTCGCGGCCTTCTTGGCGTCCGCGTCGAGCGAGGCGTTGCTGGACTGCACCGACAGGTCACGCATGCGCTGGAGCATGCTGGTGACCTCGTTGAGGGCGCCTTCAGAGGTCTGCACGACGCTGATGGCGTCCTGGGCGTTGCGGACGGCGACCTTGAGACCGCCCGTCTGCGCCCGCAGGCCCTCGGAGATCGAGAGGCCGGCCGCGTCGTCGGCCGCCCGGTTGATACGGAAGCCGCTGGAGAGCTTCTCGAGCGACTTCGACATCTGGTTGTCCGTGACGGACAGGTTCCGGTAGGCGTTCTGCGCGGCGATGTTCTGGTTGATGCGGAGACCCATTGGTGATTCCTCCCTGATTTGGGCTCTTGATCCGGCCCGTCCATGAGCCGTGGTGTTGCGCCCTTCCTGTTCGGCGGGTCGCCGAGAGGCACTGAGGATTCTCCGAGATTTTTTCGGGCTTTTAGGGCGAACCAGATAAGTGCCGATCGGGGGAAACCGCTCAGCGGCACGGCGGATGTGCCGACCTGTCCGAATGAGCGGGTCCGCCGAGGGGTGCGCCCGAACGGCTATACGACGGAGGACCGGGTGAGCCTGACCGACCTGGCCAGTGTCCTCTGGCGCTCGCGGGAGCTGCTGGAGATGCTGCTGTTCAAGCTTGAGGAGGAGCAGTTGCTCCTCGCGACAAACCGGTCCCGCTGGCTCAGCCATGCCACCCGTGAGGTCGAGGTGGTCCTGGATCAGATCCGGCAGACCGAGGTGATCCGCGCGGCGTACTCCCAGGAGGTCGCCGCCGAACTCGGCCTGTCCCCGGACGCCTCGCTCGGCGAGCTCGCCGACGCGGCCCCGGATCCCTGGTCCGACCTGTTGCACCAGCACCGTAAGGCCTTCCTGATGCTGACGTCGGAGATCAGGGCCCTGGCCGACGTCAACCGTGATCTGCTCACCGCAGGCCAGCGTGCGGCTCGCGAAACCATGCTCGCGTTCGCTGAGACTGTGGAAACGTACGGACCGCAGGGCCAGACCGTCAGCGGCGCCGTGCGGCGCCCCACCCTGGTTGATGAGGCGATCTGATGGGCAGCACATTCAGCGGACTCAACACGGCGCTCACGTCGCTGTACGCGCAGCGCCGGGGCCTGGACGTCGCAGGCCAGAACATCGCGAACGCGAACACCGAGGGGTACACCCGGCAGCGGGTGGTGATGCACGGACAGAACGCCAACCTGGTGCCGGGCGTCTACGCCACCACCGACGCGGTCGGCAACGGCGTCACCGTCACCTCGGTCGAGCGGCTTCGCAACACCGCGCTGGACCAGCGCAGTTACACCGAGCACGCCAACTCCGCCTACCACAACGAGCGGACGAGCGCGTACAACCTGATCGAGGACGTGTTCGGCGAGCCCAGCGACACCGCCTTGCAGGCGCGCCTGCAGGACATGTGGGACGGGTTCAACGCGGTCGCCGCTCACCCGGCGCAGAAGGCGCCGAAGGCGGCCGCGCTGGAACAGGCGACCACCGTCGCGGCCTCGCTCAACGACGCGGCCGGTGCGCTGAACAGCCAGTACGTCGCAACGCGTGCCGGGCTCGACACCTACGCCGGCGAGGTGAACAAGACCGCCGCCTCGATCGCCAAGCTGAATCACGAGATCGTGGTGGCCACCCAGGCCGGTCTGCAGGCGAACGAACTGATGGACCAGCGCGGCCAGCAGATCCTCAAGCTGGCGGAGCTGGCCGGGGCCACCACTGTCGACTCGCCGAACGGCGCGACGAACGTCTACATCGGAAACGCGCAGCTGGTCAGTGGATTCAACGTCCGCGAGATCCAGATCAAGGATCCCAGCGCGACGCGGCTCGAGGACCTGGCCACCCTCGACGTCAATCTGCAGTGGAAGGACAACGGCACGCCGGTGGTCGCCGGTGGGACCATGGGCGCCCAGATGGAGCTGCTGCGCAAGGGCGGAACCCTGGCGACCTGGTCGCAGCGTCTGGACGACGTCGCGACGAAACTGGCGGCAGACGTCAACGGCGTGCACGCGGGCACGAACATCGACCCGGAGACCAACCAGCCCGTCGCGGCCTTCGGTTACGACGGCAGCTCCGGTCTCCAGCTCTTCGTGCCCAAGGAGGGCGCCACACTCAACGCCAGGAACATCATGGTCAACCAAGAGATCGTCGATGACGTCGACAAGCTGGCGATCTCGTCGGGGAATCCGAAGAGCGCCGATGCGGCGACGCGGGTGCTGGACGGCGACCGGGCCGACGCGCTCGCCGAACTGGCCGACTCCCGGACGGGCGCGGACGCCGCGTACCAGTCCCTGATCGGCGACCTCGGGGTGGCCGCCCAGTCCTCGACCCGCCGACGTGACATCCAGAACGCGGTGACCGACCAGGTCGACGCCGCACGGGACTCGGAGTCCGGGGTCAACCTCGACGAGGAGATGACCAACCTGCTCACCTACCAGCGTGGGTACGAGGCGGCCTCCCGGGTCCTGACCACGATCGACTCGATGCTCGACCAGCTGATCAACCGTACCGGCCTGGTCGGCAGGTAAGGAGGACGTCGTTCATGACCAGTCCACGGGTGACGCAGAGCGGCATCCAGACCCGGACGATGGCCGGTCTCCAGCGGAACCTCAACCGGACTCAGGAGGCGCAGGACCAGATCTCCAGCGGCAAGCAGTTACGCCGTCCGTCGGACTCGCCGACCGGCACGGTGACCGCGCTGCAGTTGCGGGGCGAGGTGCGCGCGAACAAGAAGTACTCCACCAACGCCGACGACGCGATGGGCCGTCTCGGCACGGTGCAGGACACCCTGCAGAGCGTCACGGAGCGGCTGCAGAAGGTCCGAACCCTCACGCTGGAGGCGGCGAGCGCCGGCGGTGGCAGCACGCCACAGGCCAACAAGGCGCGCGCCGAGGAGATCAATCAGATCAAAGGCACCCTTGTTCAGTTCGCCAACACGAAGTACCTGGACCGTCCGGTCTTCGGTGGGTCCACTCCGGACACTGTCGCGTACGACACGAAAGGCACCTACCAGGGTGAGCTCGCCGGCGAGACGTCGCGTGTCATCGGCCCGAACGCCAAGGTGCGGGTCGACGTCCGGGGTCCCGAGGTCTTCGGGGAGGACACGGTGGACGGCGTCCCGAATGAAGCGCAGTTGTTCCGTGTCCTCGACAGTCTCACCGCCGCCATGCAACCACCGGGAGATCCCGAAGCTATCCAGACTGGCCTGAAAAACCTTGATAAAGCCACTGAAATCGTTAACTCAACCCTTTCCGACGTAGGTGCCCGATACAATCGGGTTACGCAGATGAAGCAGTCCGCTGAGGATCGCTTGATGTCCGTGTCGTCGCAGCTGTCCGATATCGAGGATGTCGACCTGCCAAAGGCGATCATGGAATTGCAGCTCCAGCAGACCTCGTATCAGGCCGCCCTGGCCGCCACGGCCAAGGTGATCCAGCCCTCGCTCATCGATTTCCTGAGGTGACCATGAGTATTCGCACCGCATCCCGACCGATCGAGTCCACCATGACCGACCCGTCGCTGGGGCTGCCGACCATCACGATGGCGGTGCCCATGGCGGGTTTCCCGGCGCACCGGGATTTCGTTCTGGTGCGTCTCAACGACGACGGTCTGCTCTACGCGCTCACGTCTGTCGACAACCCGGAGCTCCGGTTCCTGGTGGCGCCGCCGGAGCCGTTCTTCCCGGATTACGCACCGGAGATCGAGAACGCTGTGTTCGCCGCGCTGAACACGACGGACCCGGACCGGGTGCTGCTGCTCACGGTGATCACCGCCGGCGAGAACGAGACCACCGCGAACCTGCTCGCCCCGATCGTGGTCGACCGGGACACCATGCGCGCCATGCAGGTCGTCCTCAACGGCTCGGGCTTCCCGGTCCGCGCCATCATGAACCGGAGTTTCTGAACCTCGTCAGTGCGGGCGCGGTCGCGTTTCCTCGCGGCCGCGCCCTTGCCGTCGCAGATCGGGACTTGCTGTCCGTTCCAGGGATGGAGGAGGACACCGATGCTTGTGCTGACCCGGCGGGCCGGGGAGAGCGTGATGATCGGCGACGATGTCGTCATCACGGTGCTCGAGGCCCGCGGCGACGTCATCCGGCTGGGCATTCAGGCACCCCGGGACGTGCAGGTGCACCGCGAGGAGGTCTACCGCGAGCTGAAGGAGGCGAACCGGGCGGCTGCCTCACCCACCGATGACGCCGTCCACGCGCTCGCTCAGATGCTGGGGAAACCGGAAACGTCCGATTGACACCCGTGCGCCGAGACGCCCGCCGCGACGAGACGCGGCGGGCGTCTTCGTGTGCATGGGTAGAGCATGCCGGGGCGAAGGTGCGCCGGTCGTTGCGGTCGCGTTGCCGATCCGGTTCCCGGCCGCGCTCCCGACCTGCACCGGCCGCTGACCCCGCAGACAACGTCCGGCGCGCACTCTCATTCTTCGGCGGGACAGTCCCGTTCAATCAGCCGGGGAGTCAGCGTGGTCGCAGAGCGCGAATCAGTGGTCGGTGGCGGTGCGGTCGGTACGGCCTGCGCGCTGGATCTGACGGTGGACGCGCATGTGCACACCGGTTTCTCGGCCGGCCGGGACGCGGTCGGTGTGGTGGTCTCGGCGGCCGACCGGGCCGGTCTGACCGCGCTGACCTTCGCCGACCAGGCGGGGCCGGACACCACTTGGCTGACGGCGTACGCCGACGCGGTCCGGCGGGCCCGGCACCGTACCGAGATGACCCTGCGGGTCGCCGCGGAGGTGGAGGTGGTCCGGGCCGACGGCTGGCTGGCTCTGCCGCCCGACCTGGCGCAGCTGGACGCCCTGTCGGTGGCGGTCTCCGGGCTGCCGGCCGGCGGCGAGCTGCTCGGCCCGCGCGAGGTGCGGGCCCGCCTGGACGCCGGTGTGCTGACTCCCGGGCAGGTGGCGGAGGCGCTGGTGGCGGCCACCGTGAAGGGCCTGGAGCGGGCCTCCCGGTACGTCCCGGCGCAGCTCGCCCGTCCGCTGGCGCTGCTCGGTCAGGCCGGTGTCGACGACTCCGCGGTCACGCCCGCGCTGGTCGCCGAACTGGCTGCGGCCTGCCGGATCACCGGCGCCGTGGTGGAGGTCAGTGAGGCGTGGCGCAGCCCGTCGGCGCGGGTGGTGGAGATGCTTCTCGACGCCGCTGTGACCGTCGTGCCCGCCAGTGACGCCCGATACGCGGCCGAGGTCGGCCGTTGGCAGTACCTTCGCCGGGTTTGAGGGAAGTAAAGGAAACAGCGAAACCGAACACGAGGCGAAATCACCTCCGTACTCTCTGTGATGCCAGCACTTCAGCATGGGAGAGTTGCGATGAGCATGGTTCAGCAGGCTATCGAAGTGAGTGCGCCGGTCCACACGGTGTACGAGCAGCTCGCGGCGTTCGAGAACTACCCCCGGTTCATGACCGGTGTGCGGCAGGTGACGTCGATCGGCGCCGACCAGACCCACTGGATCATGGATGTGGACGGGAAGCGCCGGGAATTCGACGCCCAGATCATCGAGCGGTCGCCGGACGAGCGCGTCTCCTGGTCGACCATGGAGGGCCCGCTGCTCGCCGAGACGATCACGCTGCGCCCGATGGGTGAGACGAAGACCCAGGTCGTCGCCCAGTTGGAGGCCGACATCGCCTTCCTCATGCCCAGCGGCCGGCACGGGCAGGAGTCGCTGACCCGCCGGCTCAAGGCCGATCTCACCACCTTCAAGGGCCTGGTGGAGAGCGGTGTGCTGGGCGGACGGCCGATTCCGCACGGCGGCGCCAGTTCGAAGCAGATGAGCGGCCGGTCGCACACCCTGCTGCCCGGCATCAGCATGGACACCCCGTCGCCGGCCTCGGTCGCCGCGCGCATCCGCAACCGGAACGCCGCGGGCGCCACCCCGAGCCCGGGCGCCGGGTGGGACACCGGCGCCGCGGACCTGAGCAACGCCGATCCGACCGGGACCGGGATCACCGACAACCCGCTGCACAACGTGCCGACCTCGGCGGACATCGGCAGCCCGTCGGGCATCCGCGGCGGCGGCATCGCCGGCACCGCGCGGATGGGCGGCCGCAACGCCGGTTCCGACATGTGGGGCCACGGCATGATCAACGAAGAAGAGCGCGGCTGACGCAGACGCCGAGGAGCCCCGGAACGCGCCGCGTTCCGGGGCTCCTCCGTACCCGGCCGGGTACGGGGTTCAGGCGGGGGCGCCTTCCAGGGTCACGATCAGCCGGGCGCCCCGAGGCTGCGCGTGCTCGTAACTCACCGTGCCGCCGTTCGCCTCCACCAGGTGCCGCACGATGAACAGGCCCAGCCCCGCGCCCCGGAGGAACCGCCCGAACAGCTTCGGCAGCATGTCCTCCGGAATGCCGGGACCGCTGTCCTGCACCGCCAGGCACACGCTGTCTCCGGCGGCACGGTCGGCCCGGATGCGGATCGGCGGCGCCCCGTGGGTGAGCGCGTTCTTCACCAGGTTCTCCACCACCACGGTGAGATGCCCCCGGTCGGCCAGCGCCGCCAGGTCCTCGTCGATGACGATCTCCACATCGCCCGCGCCGACGGCCGTCCCGCAGGCCGCCTCGACCACCTCGAGCAGCGGAACCGGGACCCGCCGGGCGGTGACCGCGCCGGTGTCCAGCCGGAAGAGCAACTGGAGGTCGTTCATCATCTTGATGAGCCGCCGGGTGTTCTTGTCGATCTTCGTGGCGAGTTCCAGCCGGATGTCGTCGGGCAGGTCCGCCCAGTCCGTGCAGAGCAGCTCGGCGAGGCTCGCGATGGAGCTGATCGGCTGCGCCACGTCGTGGGTCAGCATCGAGGTGAGGTCGTTCTTGAAGGCCAGCGCCGCGGCCAGGTCGGCGTTGCCGCGCTCGAGTTCGGCCGCGTGCTCGGTGAGCGCGTCCTCGGCCTGCTTCCGCTCGGCGATGTCGATGTAGGTGGCCACGTACCCGCGGGTGGCGCCGGCCGCGTCCGGGATGGCCGCCATGGTGGCGAGCACCGGCACACCGGTGCCGTCGGCGCGGGGTAGAAGCCAGTCGCCGCCGGTGCCGGGAGGCGGCAACGGCGGCGCTGAGGCGGGCGGTTCGTCATGACCGGTGAGCTCGCGCCAGCGGCGGTTCACGTCGATCACCCGATAGTTGGCGTCGAGGACCATGACGGCCTCGTTCATCGACTGCAGCAGCGTCTGCGCGAAGTCCTGTCGCTCCCGCAGTTCGGCGACCAGATGTCGCTGCCGCTGGTCGGCGTCGTCGAGGGTGCGCACCAGGTAGGCGAGGAGGGCGAGCAGCGCGAGGGCGGCGAGGACCACCCCGGTGCTCACCGCGGCCACCGGACGGCTGGCGCCGGTCCGGGCGGCGAATGCGCTGACCAGGGCGGCGACGATGGGGGCGGCGATCAGGGCGGGTGCCAGCCGGCGTACGGCCACCCGCGGCCCCGACTCGTCGAGGGTGTGCAGCGGTCCCGTCTCGGGCCGGGCCAGGATGGTGCCGACGGCGAGGGCGAGCAGCGTGCCGGCCAGATGGAGCGGCATGACGCTGTCCGGCCCGCGCCCGGGCGGGAAGGCCGGCTCGAACAGCCGCGGGACCAGGGCGACGAGCGCGATGATCGCGGCGCCCAGCAGGAGGGGATCGGCGACCCGGAACGCGATGCCGCCGGTACGGCTGGGCACGCGCAGGTCGAGGCAGGCCAGCGCCAGTCCGGCCAGGGTGGTCGCGACCGCGGCGGCCGGATGGGTTCCCAGCGACGCGGCGCCCATCCCGGCGGCGGCCAGTGCGAGGAGCGCGGCCGCGCCGGCACGGAGTCGCTCCGCCCGGCCGCCGGCCGGCGTCACCTGGAGCAGGAGGGCGAGCCCGGCCGGGAGGAGGGCGCCTGCCGGTCCGGTGCCGGACATGTGCGGGACGCCGAGAACGGCGACCGTGACTCCGGCGCACCCGGCGGTCAGCCGGGACAGTCTGCCCACGTCGTGCGCCGCGATATGCACAAATACCCCCAAGACGTGAGGGAAAGAGCATATCGCGGGCTACCCCGTCAGGCGGTTACCTACCGGCCCAGTCGAACCCGTCCTCGAGACGGATCCTGCTGGCGACGCGGGTGATGTCGGCGCGGTGCCGGTTGGCGTGGTGGCCGCAGAACGCGAGGTCACCGCCGCTGGTCAGGACTACCTCCAGCTTGGCGGCCGCCCCACAGCGATCGCAGCGCTCGGTCATCTCGCCGATGGTGTCGATCTCGGGCGACAGCAGAGTGGTCATATCGCTCTCCTTGCTCGGGTGGCGGTGGTCGGTGGCGGTGCAGCGGTCCTGACAGCGAGAAGTTCGGCCCACCGCACGGTCGGCTTAGAGGTTCCCGGTGTGACTCATCCGTCGCCGATAGGTGCAACTCGGCCACTACCCGAAGGAACCCCGGGGCGCTCTCCCCCCTCACCAACATTCCCTCAGCCGCTTTCGGCATGCCCCCGGACGTGCGGATATGCCGCCGAGTGAAGACAACCGAGAGGACCACACCTGATGTTCGGTAACGACGCCCGACGCCCGGCCTTCCGTCTGATCGCCGCCGCGAGCGCCGCCACCGCCCTGCTCTGCGGCCTGACCGGGCCGGCCGTCGCCGCGCCGGTCGGCCCGGTGCTCGGAACCGGCGTGGAAGGCGCCATCCCGGGCAGCTACATCGTGGTCCTGAAGTCCGGCACGGACACCGCGGCCGGGGTCGCCGACACCTCCCGCGAGCTGGTCCGGGAGTACGGCGGCACGGTCGCCGGCGAGTACCACGCCACCGTTCGCGGCTTCCACCTGAACGCCACCGCCGCCCAGGCCCGGCGCCTGGCGGCCGACCCGGGGGTGGCGTTCGTCGAGCAGGACGCCGAGATCAGCACCGCGGCCGAGCCGATCACCCAGTCCGGCCCGACCTGGGGCCTGGACCGGATCGACCAGCCCGCGCTGCCGCTGTCCGGCTCCTACACCCACCGGTCCGCGGCCGGTGTCACCGCCTACGTGATCGACACCGGCGTGAAGATCGGCCACCGCGAGTTCGGCGGCCGGGCCGTGGACGGTTGGGACTTCGTCGACAACGACGCGGTGGCCGACGACTGCCACGGTCACGGCACGCACGTCGCCGGCACGATCGGCGGCGCGACCTACGGCGTCGCCAAGGACGTCGGCCTGGTCGCGCTCAAGGTCCTCGGCTGTGACGGCTCGGGCAGCTTCGCCGGCTTCATCGCCGCGGTGGACTGGGTGACCGCGAACGCGAAGCGGCCGGCCGTGGCCAACATGAGCCTGGGCGGCTCGCTGAGCACGTCGCTCAACGCCGCGGTGCAGCGCTCGATCGCGCAGGGCGTCACCTACGTGCTCGCGGCCGGCAACGCGAACCGGAACGCCTGCGAGGTCTCCCCGGCCGCCACCCCGGAGGCGATCACGGTCGGCGCCACCGACTCGGCCGACACCCGCGCCTCGTTCTCCAACTACGGCCCCTGCCTGGACGTCTTCGCGCCCGGAGTGCGGATCGCGTCGGCCGGCACGGCGTCGGACTGGGACGTCAAGCTGTTGAGCGGCACCTCGATGGCCGCCCCGCACGTGGCCGGCGCGGCCGCCCTGATCCTCGGCGCGCACCCGGACCGGTCGCCCGCCCAGGTGCGCGACGACCTGGTCGCCGGTGCCGGGGTGGACCTGGTCGGCAACCCGGGCGACGGCTCGCCGAACCGTCTGCTCCACACCGGCCACCTCAACACCGTCTGACCCCGTACCGGCCGGTCGTCACTGCTGTCTCAGCGCTGTCGAGACAGCGGTGAGAACCAGCCGGAGAAACCCGCCGACCGCCGTACGCCGGGGGCCGGTGGCGGATAGCGTGAGAGCGACCCCAGCCCGAGGAGGACCGAGATGTCCGAGGCGCCGGTCGCCGAGAGGCCGACAGTCCTGGTCGTGGACGATGAAGAGGACCTGCGCGACATCATGCGTCGCATGTTGGAACGGCGTGGCTCATACCTGACTCTGGCGGCCGGTGATCAGGACGAGGCCACCGGGATCTGCCAGGAGCATCCCGGCAAGATCGATGTGCTGATCACCGACCTCACCCTGCCCGGTGCGTCCGGCGGCGAGCTCGCCAAGACGATCCGCGGCATGCGGGCCGGCATCGGCGTCGTCTTCGTCTCCGGCCTGCCCAAGGACATCGCGGTGGCCAAGGGCGAGATCACCGAGGCCGATGTGCTGGTGAAGAAGCCGTTCACCGCGGACGCCCTGTTGTCGGCGGTGAACGAGGCATTGGAGAAGAAGGACGAGAGCAGCTAGGCGGGCCAGGGCAGGGTCAGCTCACCGAGCCGCCAGCGGGCCGGGCCGCCGAGCACCGGCCAGCCCTCGGCACGCATCCGGCGGACCGTCGCCAGCCAGCGCTGGCGCGGTCCGAACGGGGTCGCCTCGGTCTCCCACGCCCGGCTCAGCGCGCGCAGCAGCTCGTGCACCGGGTGACCGGGCACGTTGTGGTGGATCAGCGCTTTCGGCAGCCGTTCGGCGAAGACCGCCGGATGCTCCAGCACCGGCAGCCGGGCGGACAGGGTCAGCGTCGCCGGCGTGCCGTCCTCGACGACCGTCCAGGTGGCGATCCGGCCCAGCTCGTCGCAGGTGCCCTCGACCAGCACCGCCCCGGTCGCGGTCATCGTCCGCCAGGCCGCGGCCACCTCGTCCTCGGCGTACTGCCGCAGCACGTTGAACGCCCGCACCACCACCGGGGTGAGGCCGGCCAGCTCGAACCCGCCGCGCCGGAACTCCAGCCACGGCGGGTCCGCGAACGGCTGCGCGGCGCTCACCCGTACCGGATCGATCTCCAGACCGACGACCGTGACGTCCACGCGGACCGCGTCCGCCAGCCGCTCCCGCAATTCGACAGCCGTCACCGGCGTCGCGCCGTAGCCCAGGTCGACGACCAGCGGCTGCGCCGCCTCTTTCAGGAGCGGACCGCAGTGGTACGCGATGAAGTTGTCGACGCGACGCAGCCGGTTGGGATTGGTCGTCCCCCGGGTGATCGCGCCGACCGGCTTCACCACGCCTACAGCTCCCGGTGGACCTTGTGCTGGGCGGCCTGGGCGATCGGGCGCACGACCAGCCGGTCGACGTTGACGTGCTGGGGACGGGTGGCGGCCCAGGCGATGCAGTCCGCGATGTCGTCGGCGACCAGCGGCTCGGCCACACCGGCATAGACGGCGGCGGCCTTGTCCGGGTCGCCGCCGAAGCGGTTGAGGGCGAACTCGTCGGTGCGCACCATGCCCGGGTCGATCTCGATGACCCGGACCGGCTTGCCGCAGAGCTCCAGCCGCAACGTCCCGACCAGCGCGGTCTGGCCGTGCTTGGCCGCGACATAGCCGCCACCACCCTCGTACGGCGTGAAGGCCGCGGTGGACCCGACCGTCACGATCGTGCCGCGGCCGCTCGCCTCCAGCGCCGGCAGCAGCGCCTTGGTGACCCGGAGGGTGCCGAGCACGTTCACCTCGTACATCCACTGCCAGTCCTCGACCGAGCCGGCCGCCACCGGATCGACGCCCCGGGCCCCGCCCGCGTTGTTGACCAGCAGGGTGAGCGTGCCGTCCAGGGCGGCGATCGTCTCGGCCAGGCGGGCCACCGACGCGTCCGAGGTGATGTCGGCCTCGACCGCGGTCGCGTTCGCCCCGATCTCCTTGACCAGCGTCTCGAGCCGGTCGGTGCGGCGTGCGGCCGCGACCACGTGGAATCCCTCGGAGGCCAGGCGGCGTGCCGTCGCGGCGCCGATTCCGCTCGAGGCGCCCGTCACGACTGCGATGTTCTGCATGTCGCGATTCTTCCGCACGAGCGGTATACCCCCGCACGATCAATGACCTGGATCACCCCGGGTCTGCTGAGTGGTGGTTCGGCGATGCCGATGGGGAAGATGAACCTTGGCGTAACAAGTTTTCATACCCGATACGGAGGAGACAGCGTGGCTGGATGGCCCATCCCCCGACGAATCGCCACGCTCTCCGTCCACACCTCGCCCCTGGAGCAACCGGGCACCGGGGACGCCGGCGGCATGAACGTCTACATCGTCGAGGTCGCCAAGCGGCTCGCCGAGCGGGACGTCGAGGTGGAGATCTTCACCCGGGCGACCGCCAGTGACCTGCCGCCGGCCGTCGAGATGGCGCCCGGGGTTCTCGTGCGGCACGTGACCGCCGGGCCGTACGAGGGGCTTGCCAAGGAGGACCTTCCCTCCCAGTTGTGCGCCTTCACCAACGGCGTGCTGCGGGCCGAGGCGGCCCGTCCGCCCGGCCACTACGACCTGATCCACTCGCACTACTGGCTGTCCGGCCAGGTCGGCTGGCTGGCCCGGGAGCGCTGGGGTGTGCCGCACGTGCACACCGCGCACACCCTCGCCAAGGTCAAGAACAGGTTCATCGCCGCCGGTGACCGGCCCGAGCCGAAGGCTCGGGTGATCGGCGAGGAGCAGGTCGTCGCGGCTTCCGACCGCCTGGTGGCGAACACCGAGTTCGAGGCGCACGACCTGATCGAGTACTACGGCGCCGACCCGTCCCTGGTGAGTGTCGTCCAGCCGGGTGTGGACCTGCGGCGGTTCCGGCCGGGGCCGGCCGACCGAGCCCGGTTCGGCCTGCCCGAGCACGGCCGGATCGTCGCCTTCGTCGGCCGGATCCAGCCGCTCAAGGCTCCCGACGTGCTGATCGCGGCGCTCGCCGAGATGCGTGCCGCCGGCTCCGACGCCACGCTGGTGATCTGCGGCGGTCCGAGCGGCAGCGGCCTGGACCGGCCGTCCTCGCTGATCGAGCTGGCGGCCACGCTCGGGATCGCCGGCTCGGTGGTGTTCCTGCCACCGCAGACCGGTGACGGCCTGGCCGCGCTCTACCGCGCCGCCGACCTGGTCGCGGTGCCCTCCTACAACGAGTCGTTCGGCCTGGTCGCGCTGGAGGCGCAGGCCTGCGGGACCCCGGTGGTCGCGGCCGCGGTCGGCGGCCTGGTCACCGCGGTCCGGGACGGGGTCAGTGGCGTGCTGGTCGACGGGCACGACCCGCGGGACTGGGCGAAGGTGCTGGACCGGCTGCTCGACGAGCCGGGTCATCGGCGCCGGCTGGCCGCCGGCGCGGTCGCGCACGCGTCGCAGTTCTCCTGGGATCGCACTGCCGAAACGCTGCTACGGGTTTACCGTGACGCGGTGAGCGAGCATCGGGCGCTGATCGCGGCGCGACTGGAAGGGGCGTCGTGCGCATGGTGACGGAACTGATCGAACGGGTGCTGACCGACCGGGAGCTGGAGTGGGAGTCCACCGGGGACTCGTCCTATGTGGTCAGCCTGCCCGGCACGCACAAACTGAAGACCGCCTGCAACCTGATCGTCGGTGGGCATTCGCTGCGGATCGAGGCGTTCGTGATGCGCCGGCCCGACGAGCGGCACGAGGAGCTCTGGGCCTGGCTGTTGCGGCGCAACGCCCGGATGTACGGGGTGTCCTTCTCGATCGACGCGGCCGGCGACGTGTACCTCACCGGCCGGGTCTCGCTGAAAGGGCTGGACGAGGAGGAGCTGGACCGGCTGCTCGGCTCGGTGCTGACCTATGCGGACGAGTCGTTCGACACCATGCTGGAGATCGGTTTCGAGACGTCCATCCGCCGTGAATGGGACTGGCGCGTCAAGCGTGGTGAATCGACGGCGAACCTCCAGGCCTTCAAGCATCTGGCGGAACGTCCCGAATAGTCCAGCTCCCTTTGATCATCAAGCCCGGTCTATCCCGATGTGGTGGTCCACTGTGCTCCGCGTCGGGAATCAGACTTTGTTACTCATCGATGTATGCGATGTTGCGTTCCTGGGTACTGGCAATCTTCTGACGAACTTCCGGGGTTTCTCCGGGTTGACGGCACGTGCTTCGATGGTCGTCTACCCTGCGTCGCATTTTCCGCGGCGGCTTACCGAACGGCATTCTCAACCCATCTCCGGAAACCCGGACGAGTGATTGGCGGATCGTCCGATCGGTTGGTTGTTGGGGGATGTGACGGTCGAGACAGATGTCGACACGAAATCGGGTTGTGAGGCTTGACTCGCCCAACTAGCGTGGTCGATGGACGCCGAACCGTCAGTTCGGGGAACGGGTCGATCAGCAATGATCGCCGCGGTCCGGCGTTTGGGGACGGGTGGCATGAGCCGTTGGGGGACGGCGCGACCCGAGACCGGCGGTTAGTGCGGACGGCGCCTATGGGGATGGGTGTCGTCCGCCGCCGCCGGCGCTTTTGTTTCCGGCCCATTTCGTTCCTGCATATGCGTAATCCATGACCCGATCAGCGCATCGTCCGATGTGTTGGGACCTCGCGGGATTCGCCATGTGTCAGGCCGGCACGGTCACGATCTCCTCCTGCGCCGCCCGCAATCGGGCGGCCCGCCGCGCACGGGCCGGACCGGCCAGCAGTTGCGCCACCGCGACCAGGACGCACAGCACGAAACAGCCGCCCCAGAGCACGGCGTCGCCGCCCTCCTGCAGGATCAGGCCGCCGAGGATCGGGGCCAGCGCCGTTCCGGCCGACCAGCTGAGCGAGTTCAGGCCCTGGTAACGACCGCGCAGGCCGGGCGGGGAGAGCGCCGCCACGGTGGCCGCGTTGCTGGGCGACTGGAGCATCTCGCCGAGAGTCCAGATGACCACCGTCACCGCGTACATCCACGGGGTCCGCGCCACGGCGACCAGCCCGAAACCGCAACCGACGAGCACCGCCGCGACTGCCAGCACCCGCGCGCTGTCCCGGCCCTGGATCAGCCGCGGGACGAACAGCTGGCCGATGACGATCAGCACACCGTTGACGGCGATCACCGCCCCGTAGGTGGCGGCCGAGTGCCCGTCGGCCAGCATGCTGATCGGCAGGGTCGACAGGTGCTGCAGGAAGACCATCACGGTGGCCAGGCTGAGCAGCAGGTAGACGCCGAAGACCGGATCGCGCAGCGCGGTGCCGAGGCCGGGTCCGGCCTCCCGGCGGCGCGGACCGGCCGGGCGGGTCTCGGCCAGGAAGATCGCCGTGATGATCGCGGTGACCAGGGTGCTGACCGCGTCACCGACGAAGAGCAGCAGATAGTCGACCTGCGCGGCGAACCCGGCGATGATCGCGGCGAGCGCGAAACCGAGGTTGATCGCCCAGTAGTTCAGCGAGAACGCCCGGACCCGGTCGTGTTCCGGCACGATGTCGACCATCATCGCCGAGAACGCCGGGCGGGCCGCCTCGGCGAACATGCCGAGCAGGAACGCGGCGCCGGCGATCTGGAGGTAGGACTCGGCCAGGCCCAGGGCGAGCATCAGCGCGGCGGCGCCGAACTGTGCGATCAGCATGGTCGGCCGGCGGCCCCACCGGTCGGTGAGCACGCCGCCGGTCAGGGTGCCGATCGCGCCACCCAGGCCGTAGAAGCCCAGGATCAGGCCGGCCTGGCTCTGCGAGAAGCCACGCTCGGCGGTCAGGTAGATGCTCAGGAAGAGCACCACGAAGGAGCCCAGCCGGTTGATCAGGGTCCCGGTCCACAGGAACCAGAACTGCCGGGGCAGCCCGCCCGCCGCCTGTCGTAACCAGCCTCGCACCGGACGCCTCCCGTAAGCAGTCAACGGGACCTATTCCCTTACAGATGCGGAGTCGGCGCAAGCGAGTTTCACTGTGGCGGCGGACACGTGACGGGTGCCCGGCACGCCGCCCACGGCGACGGGGGAAGATGTGTTCATGACTGGAACCCTGGTGCTGCTGCGGCATGGCAACAGCGAGTGGAACGCCAAGAACCTCTTCACCGGCTGGGTCGACGTGGACCTGGACGCCAAGGGTGAGCAGGAGGCCCGGCGTGGCGGCGAGCTTCTCAAGGAGCAGGGGGTGCTGCCCGACGTGGTGCACACCAGCCTTCTTCGGCGTGCGATCCGGACCAGTGAGATCGCGCTGCACATCACCGACCGGCACTGGATCCCGGTGAAGCGTCACTGGCGGCTCAACGAGCGCCACTACGGCGCCCTGCAGGGCAAGGACAAGAAGCAGACCCTGGAGACGTACGGCGAGGAGCAGTTCATGCTCTGGCGCCGGTCGTACGACGTGCCCCCGCCCCCGATCGAGCCCGGCTCGGAGTACTCCCAGGACGGCGACTCCCGGTACGCCGACCTGGCCCCGGAGGTCCTGCCGAAGGCGGAGTGCCTGAAGGACGTGCTGGTGCGGGCCCTGCCGTACTGGTACGACGCGATCGTCCCCGACCTGCGTGCCGGCAAGACGGTCCTGGTCGCGGCGCACGGCAACTCGCTGCGCGCCATCGTCAAGCACCTCGACGACATCTCCGACGAGGCGATCGCCGGGCTGAACATCCCGACCGGCATCCCGCTGCGTTACGACCTGGACGAGAACCTCCGCCCGATCACCAAGGGCGGCACCTACCTCGACCCGGTCGCCGCCAAGGAGGCCGCCGCCGCGGTCGCCAACCAGGGCAAGAAGTAGTCCTGCCGGTAACGCCGAAGGCCGGGACGCCCCCGTGGTGTCCCGGCCTTCGGCTCGTCTCAGCTCAGCTCTTCGGCTTTCGCGCCGGTGATCAGGTAGATGAGGTGCTCGCCGATGTTCACCGCGTGGTCGGCGTAACGCTCGTAGAAGCGGCCGAGCAGGGCGCCGTCGATCGCGGTCTCCGCGCCGTACGGCCAGTCGTCCGCCAGCATGATCTTGAACAGCTTGCGCTCGTGGTCGTCGATCGCGTCGTCGTCCTTCTCGAGCTGGGCCGCGACCTCCGCGTCCGGCTTGCCGAGCAGGTCGGTGATCTTCTCGGCCATCTCGTCGGCGACCTGGGCCATCCCCTTGAAGGTGGGCCGCAGCTCGGCCGGGACGGCCGGTGACGGGTGCCGGCGCGCCGCGGTCTTCGCCACGTGCTCGGCCAGGTCGCCCATCCGCTCCAGGTCGGCGGCGATGTGCAGCGCGGTGATCACGCGGCGCAGGTCGGAGGCGACCGGCGCCTGGCGGGCGATGGTGTCCGCCACCTTCAGCTCGACCTGCTCGTAGATCGCGTCGACCTCGGCGTCCCGGTCGATGACCGAGCGGGCGGCCTCGATGTCCGCGGTCAACAGCGCCGAGGTGGCCTTGCGCAGCGCGGCGCGGACGGACTCCGCCATCGTCACCAGCAGGCGGCTCACCTCGACCAGATCAGCCTGGTACTCCTCGCGCATTTCTCAAGTCCCTCTTTCGTGCGGCCACGGCCGGGTGTGGCGCCCACGCTATTCGGGTGGGACGGCGGCTACGTGAACACCGGTGAACGACGCCGGGCGCGGCAGTGAACTTTATTCGACACGCGTCCGATTTGCCGTAATGGCCCTGTGGTTCAGGTAAACAATGACCCTACGATCGCAGCGTGGAGTGGGAATACGCCGCCGGCATGGTTTCTGCCGCGCTCGCCGTCGGTGTCGGAGCGGGACTGGTGCTCTCCCGGATACGCCGATCGGGCGAGCCGGGTGGGACCGGTGCCCCGGAGGGGAGCGCCGCCATCGAACCGGACGATGATCGCCCGGCGGGTAAGCACGGCTTGAAAGGAATCGGCCGGAAGAGTCTCGACTCGCTGCGGGTCGGTGTCGTCGTCCTCGACGCTGACGATCACCCGGTGCTCGTCAATCCGGCGGCCCGGGCCATGGGCCTGCTCCGCTCGGGCGGAGCGCCGGGCACCATCGCGGCCCATCCGATCCTGCGCACGCTGGCCGGTCAGGTGCGGCGGACCGGCGTACGCCGCGAAGTCGAACTCGATCTTCCGCGGGGTCGTGCCGGCGGCGCTCAGGCACCGCTCGGGCTGCACCTGCGCGCGGTCGCGCTGAACTCGACGCATGTCGCGGTCGAGGCCGCCGACGTGACCGAGGCGCACCGGCTGGCCCGGGTGCGCCGGGACTTCGTGGCGAACGTCAGCCACGAGCTCAAGACCCCGATCGGCGCCCTGCAGCTGCTGGCCGAAGCGCTGCTGGACGCCACCCAGCTGCCCGAGGCGGAGCTGGAGAGCCAGTCCGAGGACCTGCTGGCGGCGCGCCGTTTCGCCGAGCGGATCCATCACGAGTCGGCCCGGATGGGCCGGCTGGTGAACGAGCTGCTCGAGCTGACCCGATTGCAGGGTGCCGAGCCGTTGCCCAACCCCGAGCCGGTCTCGCTGGACTGGGTGATCGCCGAGGTGATCGACCGGACCCGCACCACGTCCTCGGCCAAGGGCATCGAGATCACCTACGACGGGCCCAAGGGCATCATGGCGTACGGCAGTGACAGCCAGTTCGCCACCGCCGTCACCAACCTGGTGGAGAACGCGATCGCGTACTCCGGCGACGACACGAAGGTCTCGATCACTCTCCGTCAGGACGAGGAGTGGATCGAGATCGACGTCACCGACCAGGGCATCGGCATCGCCCCGCACGACGTCGAACGGGTCTTCGAACGGTTCTACCGCGCTGATCAGGCCCGGTCCCGGTCCACCGGTGGTACCGGCCTCGGCCTGGCCATCGTCAAGCACATCGCCACCAACCACGGCGGCCGCGTCTCGGTGACCAGTTCACTCGGCGACGGTTCGACGTTCACCCTGCGCCTACCGGCGCGACCCCCCGAGTCCCCCTCGTCGTCACCGACGGCGATTGAGATCGAGTCCGGTGTGGCCGGGCGGTAGAGAGCGTTCGGGCCCAGGACCCGGACCGGCGTGTGGATCCCCGGCGCGTACCGCGGTTGAGATCCACACCCGGCGCCACCCCTGCGGCCGACGGCTCACCAGCCCCACCGCCGACGACGGAAGGAACTTCATTGGCCCGCGTACTCGTGGTCGAAGACGAGGAGTCGTTCTCCGACGCCCTGTCGTACATGCTGCGCAAAGAGGGTTTCGAGGTGTCGGTCGCCGCGACCGGGACCTCCGCCCTGACGCAGTTCGACCGGACCGGCGCCGACATCGTGCTGCTCGACCTCATGCTGCCGGAGATGTCCGGCACCGAGGTCTGCCGCCAGTTGCGGCAGCGTTCGGCCGTCCCGATCATCATGGTCACCGCCCGGGACAGCGAGATCGACAAGGTCGTCGGTCTGGAGATCGGAGCGGACGACTACGTCACCAAGCCGTACTCGCCGCGTGAGCTGGTCGCCCGGATCCGTGCGGTGCTCCGCCGCCAGGGCACCGAGGCCGCCGAGGTCAGCACCCCGACGCTGGCGGCCGGCCCGGTCCGGATGGACGTCGAGCGGCACGTGGTGACCGTCGACGGCGCCGGCGTGCAGCTTCCGCTCAAGGAGTTCGAGCTGCTCGAGCTGCTGTTGCGCAACGCCGGCCGGGTGCTCACCCGCGGCCAGCTGATCGACCGGGTCTGGGGCGCCGATTACGTCGGTGACACCAAGACCCTGGACGTCCACGTGAAACGGCTGCGCTCCAAGGTCGAGCCGGAGCCGTCGGCGCCCCGGTACATCGTCACGGTGCGGGGTCTGGGCTACAAGTTCGAGCCCTGATCCACCCTTGCTCCCTGTACACCTTGCATGGGACTATGTGAGGGCCGGATGGTCCGCCCGTGATCGGGCCATCCGGTGCCCTCACGGGCTGGCCGGCTCCCGGCCCCCGCGGCGTGTCGGGGCAGTCGCGCGCGCGGTGGCCGGGTGCACGGCGATCAGGCCGGACTTGATCCGCGCCGCGCAGAGCGAGGCCAGCTTGCGGTACGCGGCCTCGCCGATCAGCGCGGTCAGCTCCGCGGCGTAGGAGAGGTACATCGGCTCGGTCCCGACGTGGGCCTCCGGCGACGACGTGCACCACCAGGCCAGGTCGTGACCGCCCGGCCCCCAGCCCCGCCGGTCGAACTCGGTGACAGTGGACTGCAGCAGCTTCGTGCCGTCCGGGCGCTTGATCCAGTCCTGCTCCCGGCGCACCGGGAGCTGCCAGCACACGTCCGGCTTGTAGGTGAGCGGGTGCACCCCGTCCCGCAGCGCCTGGGCGTGCAGGGCGCAGCCGCCGCCGGCCGGGAAATCCGCCTCGTTCAGGAAGACGCAGGGACCCTCGGCCGCGCGGGTGGCCGTACGCCGGGCGGGTTGGGTTCCGTCGACGGTGTCCACCTCGGTGTAATTCTTGAAACCGCGCCGGTAGTGCTGCCAGGTCTCCGGGGTCAGCTTGGCGGCCGCGGCCTTCACCCGGTTCTCGTCGTCGGCGTCGGTGAAGAAGGCGCCGTGCGAGCAGCAGCCGTCCTCGGCGCGGCCCGGCAGGATGCCCCGGCAGGCGGAGCCGAAAACGCAGGTCCAGCGGGAGAGCAGCCAGGTCAGGTCGGCCCGGACAAGGTGCTGCTCGTCGGCGGGATCGAGGAATTCGATCCATTCCCGAGGGAAGTCGAGCGCGGTTTCCCGGGGTGGTCGCGTGCGGCTCATCCGCCTCAGCGTACGCCCATCCGTCGATCATGACCGTTTAGAGCTGATATATCCGGGCCGGTGGCGTGTGGCTACGCTGGAGGGCGTGACTTCCCGCGTACCCGTGCTTCTCTCCAGCTCCTCGGTCTTCCCGGAGCCGACGGCGGCGGCGTTCGAGATGGCGGCCACGGTCGGCTACGACGGTCTCGAGGTCATGGTCTGGACCGACGCCGTCAGCCAGGACGCCGGGGCCCTCCAGGGCCTGGCCGATCATTACGGCGTGCCGGTGCTCTCGGTCCACGCCCCCTGCCTGCTGGTCACCCAGCGGGTGTGGAGCTCAGACCCGTGGGAGCGGCTGAGCCGGGCCGCCCAGCTCGCCGAGTCGCTCGGCGCGCCGACCGTGGTGGTGCACCCACCGTTCCGCTGGCAGGGCGACTACGCGCGCAATTTCGTCGAGGGCCTGGCCAAGATCCAGGACCGGCATCCCGGCCTGTCCTTCGCGGTGGAGAACATGTTCCCGGTCAAGATGGCCGGCCGCTGGGTGGTGCCCTACAACCCGGGCTGGGACCCGACCGAGATCGGCTTCGACGCTTACACGCTGGACCTGTCGCACTGCGCCGCGTCCCGCATCGACGCGCTGGAGATGGCCGACCGGATGGGCGCCGGCCTCCGGCACGTGCACCTGGGCGACGGGACCGGCGAGGGCCGCGACGAGCACCTGGTGCCGGGCCGCGGCAACCAGCCGTGCGCGGAGCTGCTGCGCTCACTGGCCGGCCGTGGATTCACCGGATCGGTGGCATTGGAGATCAACACGCGGAAGGCGGCGAGTCGCCCGGCCCGCGAGGCGGACCTGCGGGAGGCGCTGGAGTTCGCCCGGCGCCATCTCGAGCCGAGCCCGGCCGTCACGCAGGGGTGAGGCCGCCCGGCCCGGCTGTCACGCGGGAGTGAGGCTGCCCGCGGCGCGTTTGCGGGCGCGGTGCGCGGCCACGTGCGAGCGGGTCGCGCAGCGCTCCGAGCAGAACCGGCGGCAGTTGTTCGACGACGTGTCGAGGTAGACGTTGCCGCAGCGCTCGTCGGCGCAGATGCCGAACCGGGCGCTGCCGAACTCGCAGAGCCACACCGAGAGGCCCCAGACGGCGCCGGCCAGGTATTCCGCGCTCACCGACGCGCCCCGGCTGGTGACGTGCATGTGCCAGTCGCTGGCGTCGTGCCCGGAGATGCGCGGCTGAACCGGGTAGGCCTCCAAGAGGCTGTTCAGCTCCCGCACGGCGTCGGCGTCCTGGCCGGTGGTGCCGTGCTCGAAGACCTCGCGCAGCCGGCGCTGGGCACGGCGGAAGACCGCGAGGTCCTTTTCGGCGACCTGATCACGCATGTAGGCCTGATCGCCGGAGAACAGGGCCCGCAACCCGGCGAGGTCGTCCAGACCGGCGTTGACGAGGTCGATCGCCGTCCGAGCGTACGCATCGAAGTTCACCCGACAAAGGTAGCCGCAGGTGGGCTCCCAGGGCACGTATGTGTTGCCTCAGCAGGTCGGGGCATGTCCGGACGTTACGCTCGGCGCATGCTCCGTTCCCTGTTCCTCGCCGCGGCCGGGTCCGCCCGGCTCGAGCGACTGGTCGAGTCCGTCCCCGTCAGCCGGGGTGTCGTGCAGCGTTTCGTTGCGGGCCGCGGCGCCGACGAGGTCCTGCGGGTCAGTCGCGAGCTGGCCGACGACGGCCTGACCGTCAGCCTCGACCATCTGGGTGAGGACACCCGGACGATAGAGCAGGCGGTGGCCACCCGGGATGAGTACGTCACGATCCTCGGGCGGCTCAAGGAGGCCGGGCTGACGCCGGCGGCCGAGGTCAGCGTGAAGCTCTCGGCCCTCGGTCAGCGGATCGACGAGAAGCTGGCGTACGAGCACGCCCGCGCCGTCTGCGCCGCGGCGGCCGCGGCCGGGACCACGGTGACCCTGGACGCCGAGGATCACCACAGCACCGACGCGACCCTCGAGGCGCTGATGGACCTGCGCAAGGACTTCCCGTCGACGGGGGCGGTGCTGCAGGCGTACCTGCGCCGGACCGAGGGGGACTGCCGGGAGCTGGCCACGTCCGGCTCGCGGGTGCGGCTCTGCAAGGGGGCGTACGCCGAGCCCGAGTCGGTGGCCTTCCAGTCCGCCCTGGACGTGGACAAGTCGTTCGTGCGCTGCCTGAACATCCTGATGGCGGGGGAGGGGTACCCGATGGTGGCCACCCACGACCCGCGGCTGATCGCGATCGGGGAGGACCGGGCGCGCTGGTTCGACCGCTCCACCTCCGAGTACGAGTTCCAGATGCTCTACGGGGTCCGCCCGGAGGAGCAGGCCCGGCTGGCGGCCGGCGGGCACACGGTGCGGATCTACCTGCCGTACGGCGAGCAGTGGTACGGCTACCTGATGCGCCGCCTCGCCGAGCGGCCCGCGAACGTGGGTTTCGTGGCCCGAGCCGTCAGTTCACGCAGGTAACCGGTCGAAACCGTCACAGATCCGGCGTGTCGCCCTTGACTTTTTGTGGGCATTTCACGGAACGTATCGCGTTGGTCACAGCCGTATCGATACCGTTCTGATGACACGCACGTCGTCCTCGCGGCGTCCGGGAGCCTCCGGCCGCGGCGGATCGTGCCTGCGAAAGGATCGGTGCGACGAGATGACGGGTCCAGCCCAGACCGCAGTCCAGACTTCCGCCCAGGCCGAGGAGCGGCTCTCCGAGGTGCGGTTCCTGACGGTCGCCGAGGTGGCCGCGCTCATGCGGGTCTCCAAGATGACCGTCTACCGGCTCGTGCACAGCGGTGACCTCACCGCGGTGCGGGTCGGCCGCTCGTTCCGGGTGCCGGAGCACGCGGTACACGAGTATCTGCGCGGGGCGTTCTCACAAAGCGCCTGACGACCGGGGTCCTGTTGGCCCTCCTGGGGGCGGCCGGTACGCTGGACCGGTTGGTTGCCGGGTCGGCTCTGCCGGTCCCCACCACAGTGCTGTTCATGACATCTGGTTCGAGAGGCTTTCGTATGGGCTCCGTGGTCAAGAAGCGCCGCAAGCGTATGGCGAAGAAGAAGCACCGCAAGCTGCTGCGCAAGACCCGCGTCCAGCGTCGTCGTCTCGGTAAGTGATTCACGGCCGGGCGGATCGTCCGGCCTGAGGATCCCAACAACGTGACAGCCGCGCCCAGCGTTGTCGTAGTCACCGGGGTCAGCCGATATATCGGCGCCCGGGTTGCTGCACGTCTTGCCGCAGATCCCCGGATCGACCGTGTCGTCGGCCTGGATCCGCATGACCCGCCCGTCGGCCTTCTGGGCCTGCTGGACGGGGTGGAACGGATTCGGGCTGACGCGCGCGCGGCCACCGAGGCGATCGTCGACCTCGGCGCCGAGGCCGTCGTGCACCTGGCCATCACCAGCGTGCCCGACGCCCAGCAGGGACGTGCGGCCATGAAGGAACAGAACGTCATCGGCACCATGCAGGTGCTGGCCGCCGCCCAGGGCACGTCCACCCTGCGCAAGCTGGTGGTGCGTTCGTCCACGGCCGCCTACGGCGCCTCCTTCCGTGACCCGGCGGTCTTCACCGAGGACACCGAGCCCCGCGCGGTCCCGCGCGGCTCGTTCGCCCGCGACATCCTCGACATCGAGGGGTACGTCAGGGGTTTCCGCCGCCGCCGGCCCGAGGTCGCGGCGACCGTCCTTCGCTTCGCCCCCATGATCAGCTCGTCCGCCGAGACCTCGCTGACCAGGTACTTCTCCCAGCCGGTGGTGCCCACCGTGCTCGGCCGCGACGCCCGGCTCCAGTTCGTGCACGTCGAGGACGCGCTGGAGGTCCTGCACCGCTCGGTGATCGAGGACCATCCGGGCACCTTCAACGTGGCCGGCTCCGGGATCCTGATGCTCTCCCAGGCGGTCCGCCGGGCCGGCCGGATCTCGCTGCCGGTGCCCGAGCCCGCGCTCTCCACCGGCGCGGCCCTGCTCCGCCACTTCGGCGTCGAGCAGATCGGACTGGACCAGATCGACCTCTTCGTGCACGGTCGGGTGGTGGACACGACCCGCCTGATCGACGAGTTCGGCTTCACCCCGCGGACCACGCTCGCCGCCTTCGAGGATTTCATCCAGGCGCACGCGGAGGGTTCCACGCTCACCGCCGACCGTCTGGCCGCGGCGGAGAACGCGATCCTCGACGGCATCCGCAAGGTCCGGGCGACATCATGAGCCAGGACGAGTACCGCGGCGACATGCTGCCCGGGCAGGCCGACTTCCGGCTGCCGGAGCCGCCGCCGGTGCAGCGGGTCAACGGCCGGCGCCCGATCCCGGAGAAGCCGCCCACGGTCGAGACCGACGCCGACGTCTGGGACCAGCGGGTCGCCGACACCCTCGCCTTCCTGCGGCGGCGGCTGGCCGGGCAGTACGAGGTCGACGAGTTCGGGTTCGATCCCGAGCTGGTCGACACGTTCTTCCACCCGCTGCTGAAGATCCTCTACCGGGACTGGTTCCGCACCGAGGTGTTCGGTATAGAGAACGTCCCGTCCGACGGCAGCGGCCTGGTGGTCGGCAACCACTCCGGCACGATCGCGCTGGACGCCCTGATGCTCACCGTCGCGCTGCGCGACAAGCACCCGAACGAGCGGCATCTGCGCCTGCTCGGCGCCGACCTGGTCTTCCGGATGCCGGTGATGAGCGAGCTGGCCCGGGCCGTCGGCGCCACCGTGGCCTGCAACCCGGACGCCGAGCGCCTGATGAACTCCGGCCACCTCGTCGGAGTGTTCCCGGAGGGTTTCAAGGGCATCGGGAAGAAGTTCTCCGACCGCTACAAGCTCCAGCGGTTCGGCCGTGGCGGGTTCGTGTCGGCGGCGCTGCGCACCGGTACTCCGATCGTGCCGGTGGCGATCGTCGGCGCCGAGGAGATCTATCCGATCCTGGCCGACCTGAAGCCGCTGGCCCGGCTGCTCGGGGTGCCGTACTTCCCGGTCACCCCGACCTTCCCGTGGCTGGGGCCGCTGGGTCTGGTGCCGCTGCCGAGCAAGTGGCTGATCGAGTTCTGCCCGCCGATCCCCACCGCGCACCTCACCGAGTACGCCGACGACCCGCTCGTCGTCTACAACCTCGCCGACCAGGTCCGCGAGACGATCCAGGCCACGCTGCACGAGCTGCTGGAGAAACGACCGGACCCGTTCGGGCCTTAGGCCCCGCGTGTGGAGTGGGGCGCGCATACCGGCCGCACTCCACATACGGCAAGAAGCGTGGCGTGTGGAGTGGCGGTACGCATAGCGGCCGAACTCCACACCACCGGAGGAAGCGTGCCAATCTGCTTCAGGTGGGCGGCCCGTCCGTCCTATAGTGACGATTGAGGGGCGGCCCCGGAGTGTTGAACTCCGGCACCGCCCCTCGCCACGTTCCCGTCCGGGAGGCGACCTCAGAAGAGGTCGTTGAGCACCCCGCCCAGCACGCCGCCCTCTTCCTCCGTCGGGGTCAGATCCGAGGTGCCGACCGTGTCGGTCGGCGTCGGGGTGGCCCCGCCGGTGGTGGCCGGCGTCGTGCTCGCCGGTCCGGTCGTCGTCTTGCCCGTCCCCGCGCCCGGAACCGTCGCCTGCCCGGTCGTCCCGGGAGCCACACCGGTCCCGGACTTCGAGGGCTTCGGCGTCGCCGTCTGCCCGCCCTGCTTGGCGCCGGTCTTGCCGGAGCCGTTGTGCGGCTGCGGCGTCGTGTCCGGAGCGCCGCTGCCGGCGGCGTCGTCGTCCCGGCAGTCGCGCAGTTTCGGCCCGAGGGCGTCGGAGCCGTTCGGCGTGACCTTGGCGCAGGCCAGGCCGGACCGCAGCGACTCGGTGCGTTTGCCTACGTCCTGCAGCAGGTCCAGGGACACCGCGGCTCGCTCCCGGTTGGCGCTGGAGAGGCTCTCCAGTTCCGCGTTGAGCACCCGGCGCTGATCGGCGGCGAAGCCGTCCAGCGTGGCGAGTGGCTTGGCGTCCTGCTGGGACACCGCCTTCGTGGTCAGCAGCCTCGCACCCTTCCGGGTGTCGGCGTCCATGTCGTCCAGGACCAGGGCGAACTCGGGTTCGTCACCCCGCATCGTGATTGCTTCGGAGAGCCGGGTCCGAGCGAAGTCGAGCGACAGCTCGCCCCGCGTCACGTCGGATCCGGCTATCGCCAGTTGGGCGCGTTCGGTCTGCCGTTTGACGCTGTACAGCGCGTCTCCCGGCGAGGCGCTCTCGCTGGCCGCGGAGATCCCGGAGACGGCCATCGCGCCGGCGGCGACGCCGATCACGATCGCCCCACGGGCCCGTATCCGACGGCCGAACAGCGGACGCCGGGCGGTGTCGGTCCCGACGACCGGATCGGCCTCGGCGGCGGTCCGGCCGATGCCGTCCCGTTCAGCTTGCGCGATCAGCATGGCGCGCAGGCCGACGCGGAACTCGGAGTCGACCGGTGCGCCGAGGTTGGCCGCGGAGAGCCGGTTGCCGATGGCGACCAGCCGGTTCAGTTCCTCGTCGGCCTGTCCACGGGTGTGGTGCCGACGGGCGCCGCCGGCGTCGTCGATCAGTTCCGCGAAGCGCGCGGCACTCCGGGAGTTCGGGAATGCGAACTTCACCGTGGGCACCTCCCCTCGCTCGTGACTGTCTCGCCGGCCTGCGGGCCGGCGTCGGCGACCGGGTCCTGGTTCACGGCCCCGGGTCGCATCCGGACAAACGCGCGACACGCGGCCCCGGTTACGGGTGCCGGGCGTTCCCATCGGGTATCGGAGATCGACAAGTGAGGTCCCCCGATCAAGATTGGAATCCGTCCGGCAGCAGCCTGTTCAATGCGCGGACGGCCCGGTACTGCAGGGCCTTGATGGCGCCCTCGTTCTTGCCCATGGTCTGCGCGGTCTCGGCCACCGAGAACCCCTGCAGGAAGCGGAGCACGATGCATTCCTGCTGCTCCGGGTTGAGCTGCTTGACCGCGGTGAGCAGGGCGACGTTGGTGATGTGGTCGACCACCGCGGACTCCGGGCTGCCCTCCGGGCCCCGGTCCTCGCGGTCGGCGTCGAGCACGTCGCCGGTGGTCACCTCGAGACGGTAGCGGCCGGACTTGAAGTGGTCGGCGACCAGGTTGCGGGCGATGGTGACCAGCCAGGCGCCCAGGTCACGGCCCTGCCAGGTGAAGCTGCCGATGCGCTTGAGCGCCCGCAGGAAGGTGTCCGAGGTCAGGTCCTCGGCGAGCTGCCGGTTGCCGACGCGGAAGTAGACGAAGCGGAAGACCGTGTCCACGTACCGGTCGTAGATCAGGCCGAAGGCCTCGGACTCGCCGGCCTGGGCCCGTTCGACCAGCGCCCACACCTCGGCGGCCGGGTCCCCCCGGTCCGGCCTGGCCTTCGGTGGGCTGGCCTCGCTCGGCGGGCCGGTGGTGCTCTGCGTCGGCACGACCACGGTGTGGTCGCCGGTGACGGTCTCGCCCTCGCCGATGTTGGAACGCTGGCCGGCGGTCGGCTGGGACGGGGTCCGCGGCGGCCCTACCCGGCCGCCGCCGAACTTGCCGTTGCCGGTGTGCGGCGACGCGACCGCGGGCGGCCCGTTCGGCGTCCGGCGGCTGCCGGTCTGCTTCGGGCTGTCGCCCCGGATCGCGTTGACGATCAGGCCGTCCACTGAGTTGCGCAAAGCGTTCAAGCCTTCGTTGAGTGCGAGCCGCGCCGAGAGGACGTCGCGGCCATACGGGTCCTCGGCGTACACATGGGTCACTGCGCCTCCTCAACCCGGCGGGCCTGCGACGACAGCGAATTCGTCCCGCCAGACGTGAATTCACCGTGATTCCGTGCTTTGTGGCGCACAGCGGCCTCCTCGGGATGAGGGTGGGTCACTCACAACAAAAAAGCGGTCAATCACAACAAAAGGGTGGGGGCAACCCGCTGAAATAGCCGGTTGGCCTCACCCGTTGGTGTGGATCCCGTTACACAGAGCGGAAGTATTGCCGAGTTCGGACACCCGGAGTCGCACAACGTGTGCGCTACGCACAAAGCCGCGAACCGGATGAAGGCGGCAGGGTCCCCTCAAGGTCATCTTCTGTGAAGATGCCGCATTCCGGGCGGACCGCCTGTCCGCCACCCCGGCCCGGTGCGGTCTGTGCCAGACTCGGGCCTCGTGGAGGAACCCGCCCGCGACGCGCTCGCCGAGGCTGCCGCGCGCCGCCCCGGCCGGCCCGCGCTGATCGCCGGAGACGTCACGGTCACCTGGGCGGAACTGGACACGCGCGTGTCCGGGGCGGCCTCCTGGATCGCCTCCCGCACCGCACCCGGCGACCGGGTGGCGCTGGTGCTCGGCAACACCGTCGACTTCGTGGTCGCCTACTTCGGCGTGCTGCGTGCCGGGCGGGTCGCGGTGCCGCTCAGTCCGGCCTACACCGCCGACGAGCGGGACCACGCGATCACGGACTCCGGCGCGACGTTCGTCGTCGACGAGATCGGGCAGCAGGAGGGGACGGCTCACCCCGTACCCCGCAGAAGTGATCTCGCGGTCCTGCTCTACACCTCGGGCACGAGCGGGCGCCCGAAGGGCGCGATGCTCACCCACGCCGCGCTCGCCGCCAACCATGAGCAGCTGGACCGCATCGATCCGCCGGTGGTGGGGCCGGACGACGTGGTGCTGCTGGCCGTGCCGTTCTTCCACGCCTACGGGCTGAACACCGGGCTCGGCAGCGTCGCGCATCACGCGGCGACCGGGGTGCTGGCCGAGCGGTTCGACGCGACCGAGACCCTCGACCTGATCGAGCGGCACGCGGTGACCGTCACGGTCGGCGTGCCGGGGATGTACCAGGCCTGGCTCGCGCACCCCCGCGCGGAGGTCCTGGCCCGGGTGCGGACCGCGGTGTGTGGCGCGGCGCCGCTGGACGAGCGCGTCGCGGCACGCTTCCGGTCGTTGACCGGGCGGGCCATCCTGATCGGGTACGGGTTGACCGAGACCGCCCCGGTGCTCACCACGACCGCCGTCAGCCACCGGGACAAGAGCGGCTCCATCGGCCGGCCGCTGCCCGGAGTAGAGCTGCTGCTGCGGACCGCGCACGGCGCCGAGCTGTGGCGCGACGGCACCGCCTCGGTCGACGAGGACCTGGAGGTCGCCGAGTCGGCCGGCACCGACCCGGGCGAGATCGTGGTCCGTGGGCCGAACCTGTTCTCCGGGTACTGGCCGGACGGGCGGGACGGCCCGGACGCCGACGGCTGGTGGCCCACCGGTGACATCGCCTACGCCGACTCCGACGGCGACCTGGTCCTGGTCGACCGGATCGGCGAGCTGATCCTGGTGAACGGCTTCAACGTCTACCCGGCCGAGATCGAGCGGGTGCTGTCGGCGCACCCGCGGGTGACCGGGGCCGCCGTGGTCGGGGTGCCGGACCCGGCGACCGGGCAGCGGCCGTACGCCTATGTGACGGTGACCGGTGATCCGGCGCCCGGCCCGACCGAGTTGCAGGTGCACTGCGCGGCCCGGCTGGCCCGGTTCAAGGTGCCGGATGTCGAGTTGGTGACCGAGCTGCCGCGTACGGCGATCGGCAAGATCCGCAAGAGGGACCTGTGAGACTCACCCTGATCAGCCGGGACGGCTGCCACCTGTGCGAGGTGGCCGAGCAGACGCTGGACCGGATCGCCCCCGGCCAGTGGGCGAAGGTCGACGTCGAGTCGTCGATCGAGCTGGAGCGGGACTACGGCGACCGGGTGCCGGTGCTGCTGCTGGACGGCGCGGAACACGGCTACTGGCGTATCGAGGAGGATCGATTGCTGCGGGATCTGGCCCGGCCACCCGGTGCGCCGCGGCTGTAGCCTCGCTCCTCGTGACTTCGAAGCACCTGGTCTGGGACTGGAACGGAACCCTGCTCGACGATCTGCACCTGGTGGTCTCGTCGACGAACACCGCCTTCGCCGCGGTCGGCGGCCGCGACGTCGGCGCGGACGAGCACCGGCGGGCCTTCCGGCGGCCGGTCGCCGAGTTCTACGCCGAGATGCTCGGCCGGGCGATCGACGACGAGGAGTTCGGCCGGCTGGACCGGATCTTCCATGACGCCTACCGCGTCGGGCTGACCGGCATCTCGCTGGCCGCCGACGCGCAGACCGCCATCAAGACCTGGCCCGGCACCCAGTCGCTGTTGTCCATGTGGTTCCACAGCGAGCTGGTTCCGGCCGTCGAGGGATACGGCCTGACCGGCCTGTTCACCCGGATCGACGGGCTGCGCGCCGAGCTGGGCGGCGGCTTCAAAGCCGCTCACCTCGCCACCCACCTGGAGGAAATAGGGGTGGATGGCCAAGATGTGGTGCTCATCGGTGATTCCCTGGACGATGCCGACGCCGCCGAGTCGGTGGGTGGCAAGTCTGTGCTGTACACGGGCGGTTTCACCGACCCGATGCGGCTGCGGCGATCCGGCCGTCCGGTCGCCGACACGTTGGTGGAAGCGGTGAGGACGGCCATGTCACTCTGAACCATGTGGCCCTGGCGGGGGTGGTGCGGTAATACTCGACAAGTCGGCTCGGCTAACACAACCGAGTCGATGTTGTCCAATTGTCCCGACAAGATCGCGATTTGTGCACGCCTTCACAAGCGCCTACTCTGTGACTCCGACGAGCCCCGCTACCACAGCCACCCCACGAGGGTTCCACCGGTACCGCACAGACAGGGCTCACCGCAGGTCCGCCTCGTCGGCACGGAGTCAGATGAGCCAGCAGCGTCACGGAAGCACGCCCGGCGAAGCCGATGGCGTCCCGGCCTTCCCGGATCTACCGGAGGCGACCATCGCGCGACTTCCGGAGTATCTGCGCGCCCTCCACCACCTCGCCGAGACCGGCGCGGAGACCGTGTCCAGCGAGGGCCTCGCCGCGGCCGCCGGGGTCAACTCGGCCAAGCTCCGCAAGGATCTCTCCCACCTCGGCTCCTACGGCACCCGTGGCGTCGGTTACGACGTGGCCCTGCTGGTCGACCAGATCGAGTACATTCTCGGACTCGACAAGAACCGTGCGGTCTGCCTGGTCGGCGTCGGCAACCTCGGGCATGCGCTGGCCGGTTACGCCGGATTCGCCAGCCGTGGATTCCGGGTGGTGGCGCTCTTCGACGCCGATCCGAAGAAGGTGGGTGAGGACATCAACGGCCTCGCCGTGCAGCACATCGACGATCTGCAGCGAGTCGCGGCGGAGGAGTCCATCGCGATCGGTGTCATAGCCACTCCGCCCGGCACCGCGCAGTCGGTCGCCGACGCGCTGGTGGCCGCGGGTGTGACAAGCATCCTCAACTTCGCCCCGGGGGTCCTGTCGGTGCCGTCCAACGTCGATGTCCGCAAGGTGGATCTCGCCATCGAGCTGCAGATCCTCTCCTTCCACGAGCACCGCAAGGCGTCGCTGACCGCGCTGCCGGGCGGTCGCGTCCCCGCGACCGGAAACAGCGATCAGGAGGCGGTCGGGTCGTGAATCTCCTCAGCATCGGCGCCTCGTACCGCACGGCCGACGTCGCGGTCCTCGAACGCCTCGCCATCTCCGGGCCCGAAGTCCCCGAGCTGCTGCAACGCCTCGTCGCCCAGCCGTACGTGGGTGAGGCGGTCGTCGTCTCCACCTGCAACCGGGTCGAGGTCTACGCCGCGGTCAGCGGGTTCCACGGCGGCCTCGGCGACATCTGCAACGTGCTGTCCGAGCACTCCGGCATCCCCGCCAACGAGCTCGCCGGCCACCTGTACGTGCACTACGGCGAGGCCGCGGTCCAGCACTCGTTCCGGGTGTCGTCCGGCCTCGACTCGATGGTCGTCGGTGAGGCGCAGATCCTCGGGCAACTGCGCGACGCGTACCACGCGGCCACCGAGGTCGACTCCGCCGGCCGGCTCCTGCACGAGCTGATGCAGCAGACCCTGCGCGTCGGCAAGCGGGCGCACGCCGAGACCGGCATCGACAAGGCCGGCCAGAGCGTGGTCACCGCCGCTCTCGACCTGGCCACCGAGCATCTCGGTACCGACCTGTCCGGCCGTTCGGCGCTCGTCGTCGGGGCCGGCGCGATGGGCGCCCTGTCGGTGGCGACGCTGACCCGCAGCGGGGTCGGTCCGCTGCGCATCACCAACCGCAGCCACGAGCGGGCCGCCCGGCTCGCCGAGCTGTACGGCGCCACCGCGGTCCCGTTCGAGGACCTGGAGCAGGTGCTGCGCGAGGTCGACATCGTGGTCTGCGCCACCGCCTCCACCGAGCCGGTGCTGACCCGCGCCCGCCTGGAGAACGTGGGCCATGACCTGGTCGTCCTCGACCTGGCCGTGCCGCGGGACGTGGCGCCGGACGTGGCCGGCCTGCCCGGGATCGTCGTCATCGACATCGACAGCCTCGCCGCCAGCCGCCGCACCCACCCGGTCGCGGCCGAGACCGCCGCCGTCGAGCAGATCGTCGCCGGCGAGGTGGACAGCTTCCTCGCCTGGCTGCGCGGGGCGGAGATCGCACCCACGGTGGCGGCCTTGCGGACCCGGGCCGAGGACGTCGTGGCGGCGGAGATGCGCAAGCTGATCTCCCGGCGGCCGGAGTTCACCGAGGAGCAGCGGGGCGATGTTTCCCGTACCCTGCACCGGGTCGTCCAGCAGTTGCTGCACTCACCGACCGTGCGGGTGCGCCAGCTCGCCGCCGAACCCGGCGGCGATCAGTACGCGGCCCTGCTCCGCCAGCTGTTCGACCTGGACGTTCCGCTCGCCACCAGCGCGAACGCGGTACCGGAGATCGGGGGAAACGCGTGACGACTCTTCGCCTCGGCACCCGCGGCAGCGCCCTGGCGCTCACCCAGTCGCAGATGGTCGCCGACGCCCTCACCGCCGCCACCGGCCGCCCGATCGAGCTGATCCGGATCGTCACGCCCGGTGACCGCTCCGATGCCCCGGTCGCCCGGCTCGGCGTGGGTGTCTTCGTCTCCGCGCTGCGGGACGCCCTGGTGGCCGGGGAGATCGACTTCGCCGTCCACTCGTACAAGGATCTCCCCACCGCTGCGCACCCGCTGCTGCACATCGCCGCGGTGCCGCCGCGGGAGGACCCGCGGGACGCCCTGATCGCCCGGGACGGGCTGACCCTGGCGGAGCTTCCGCCCGGCTCGGTCATCGGCACCGGTGCGGTGCGCCGAATCGCGCAACTGCATGCTCTCGGCCTAGAGTTGCAGGTCACGCCGATTCGGGGCAACGTCGACTCGCGGATCGCCCGGGTACTCGGACCCGAGGCCGATCTCGACGCCGTCGTTCTGGCCCGGGCCGGCGTGGCACGTCTCGGCCGGTCCGCGGAGATCACCGAGACGCTCGACCCGATGCTCATGCTGCCCGCCCCGGCTCAGGGCGCGCTGGCGGTGGAGTGCCGGGCCGGTGACACCGACCTGATCGAGCTGCTGGCCGCACTCGATCACGCACCGACCCGCGCCGCCGTGCTGGCGGAACGGTCGATGCTTGCCACGCTCGAGGCCGGGTGCTCCGCCCCGGTCGCGGCACATGCCGAGATCGCCGAGGGCGACGACGGTGACGAGATTTACCTGCGCGGTGCGGTGATCAGCCCGGATGGGGTCCGAGCCATCCGACTGTCGCGCACCGGAACGCCCGCCGGCGCGGCGGAGATCGGCAAGGCGCTTGCCATCGATCTCCTCGACGCCGGAGCCGATACCCTGATGGGGAGCACAGAATGACCACCCGCACCGCCCGTAAGCCAGCCGGACGCATCGCGTTCATCGGCGCCGGACCCGGCGACCCGGAGCTGCTGACCCGCCGCGCGTATGCGGCGCTGACCGATGCCGACCAGGTGGTCTACGACCGGGGTGTGCCCGAAACCCTGCTCAGCGCGATCCGTGCGGACGCCAAGGAGGACGCCCAGTTCAGCCCGGCGGAGGGCGCGCCCGGCGACGTCGCCAAGGTGCTGCTCTCCGCGGCCAAGTCCGGCCTCTCGGCCGTGCACCTGGTCGCCGGCGACCCGTTCGGCCACGACGCGGTCGTCAAGGAGGTGCAGTCGGTCGCGCGGACCGCGGTGCACTTCGAGGTCATCCCCGGCATCGGCCAGGCCGAGGGCGTCGCCGCGTACGCCGGTGTGCCGCTGCCGGGCGTCCGGGTCGCCGCCGACGTCGACGACGTGACCACGCTGGACTTCGACGCGCTCGCCGCCGCCGCCCAGAAGGGCTCGTTCGCGGTCGCCGTGGACGCCGGCGACCTCGCCGCGGTCCGCGACGGCCTGCTGGCCGCCGGTGTCGAGCCGGGCGTGCCGGTCGGCGTGACCGGCGACGGCACCGGCGAGACGCAGTACACCACCACCTCGACCGTCGACAGCTTCGTCGCTGCGGCGCTCGGCTTCACCGGCCGGGTCGTCCTGACCGTCGGCTCCGACGTCGCCGAGCGCGACACCCTGAGCTGGTGGGAGAACCGGCCGCTGTACGGCTGGAAGGTCCTCGTTCCGCGGACCAAGGAGCAGGCCGGCGCGATGAGCGCCCGGCTGCGGGCCTACGGCGCGATCCCGTGCGAGGTGCCGACCATCGCGGTCGAGCCGCCGCGCACCCCGGCGCAGATGGAGCGGGCCGTCAAGGGCCTGGTCGACGGCCGGTACGCCTGGGTCATCTTCACCTCGGTCAACGCCGTCCGCGCGGTCTGGGAGAAGTTCGGCGAGCACGGTCTCGACGCCCGGCACTTCGGCGGCGTGAAGATCGCCTGCATCGGTGAGGCCACCGCCGACGCGGTCCGCGCCTTCGGCATCCAGCCCGAGCTGATCCCGGCCGGCGAGCAGTCCAGCGAGGGCCTGCTGGCCGAGTTCTCGCCGCACGACGAGATCCTCGACCCGGTGGGCCGGGTGCTGCTGCCGCGCGCCGACATCGCCACCGAGACCCTCGCGGCCGGGCTCATCGAGCGCGGCTGGGAGGTGGACGACGTGACGGCGTACCGGACCGTCCGTGCCGCCCCGCCGCCCGCCGAGATCCGCGACGCCATCAAGTCGGGTGGCTTCGACGCGGTGCTCTTCACCTCGTCGTCGACGGTCCGGAACCTGGTCGGCATCGCCGGCAAGCCG
Organism: Actinoplanes utahensis; assembly: GCF_016862455.1. Classification (GTDB taxonomy): domain Bacteria; phylum Actinomycetota; class Actinomycetes; order Mycobacteriales; family Micromonosporaceae; genus Actinoplanes; species Actinoplanes utahensis. The sequence goes on along the minus strand of NZ_BOMZ01000034.1, from coordinate 3,743 downwards.
CACGCCCGCACGGTCGTCGCGGTGATCGGCCCGAAGACCGCCGAGACCGCTGTCGAGTTCGGTCTGCGCGTCGACACCCAGCCGCAGAACGCGTCGGTGCCCGACCTGGTCGAGGCGCTCGCCGAGTACGCGCTGGAGCTGCGCGAGAAACTGGCCGCCATGCCGGCCAAGCAGCGCCGCGGCTCCAAGGTCCAGGGCCCGACGGCTCTGCGATTCCGCTGATTCCCTAGAGAAGCGCGCCGACTCCGTACAGTCGGCGCGCTTTCTCCTTTTCCGTCGCTTTTCCGTCGCTTAGGAGCGCCCGATGTCCTTTCCCGACATCCGCCCGCGCCGTCTCCGGCGCACACCCGCCATCCGCCGCCTGGTCGAGGAGACCCGCCTCGCCCCGTCCGAGCTGGTTCTGCCGCTCTTCGTCAAAGAGGGTCTGACCGAGCCGAAACCGATCAGCTCGATGCCCGGCGTCGTCCAGCACACCCGTGATTCGCTGCGCAAGGCCGCCGCCGAGGCGGTCAGCGCCGGAGTCGGCGGCCTGATGTTGTTCGGTGTTCCCGACGACGCCAACAAGGACGCGACCGGATCGGCCGGCCTCGACCCGGACGGCATCCTCAACGTCGGTCTCCGCGACCTGAAAGCCGAACTGGGCGACGCGACGGTCATCATGGGTGACCTCTGTCTCGACGAGTTCACCTCGCACGGCCACTGCGGTGTGCTGGCCGCCGACGGTTCCGTCGACAACGACGCCACCCTGAGGATCTACGCCGAGATGGCGGTCGCGCAGGCCGAAGCCGGCGCCCACATGGTCGGCCCGTCCGGCATGATGGACGGCCAGATCGGTGTCGTCCGCAAGGCCCTCGATGCCGCCGGCCACCAGGACGTCGCGATCCTCGCCTACTCCGCGAAGTACGCCGGCGCCTTCTACGGCCCGTTCCGCGAAGCCGTCGAGTCGACCCTGCAGGGCGACCGCCGCCAGTACCAGCAGGACCCGCCGAACGTCCGCGAGGCCCTGCGCGAGGTCGAGCTGGACATCGCCGAGGGCGCCGACATCGTCATGGTCAAACCCGGCCTGCCCTACCTGGACATCATCGCCGCCATCCGTGACCGCGTCACCGTCCCGGTCGCCGCCTACCAGGTCTCCGGCGAATACTCCATGGTCGAAGCCGCCGCCGCCAACGGCTGGATCGACCGCGAACGCGCGATCCTGGAATCCCTGACCAGCCTCAAACGCGCCGGCGCCCAGATCACCCTCACCTACTGGGCCACGGAGGCCGCGGGTCTCCTCCGCGAACGCTACTGAAGATCAACATCCGGTTGCGGTACGCCGTGAGCCGCCCCGCGCCGGACCACACCTCCCGTGGCTGTCCGCGCGAGGCGGTCCGGGGTCAGGGCCGCAGCGCGGGCTGCGGGCCGAATGCGGTGGTCCCGGTCACTTCCCCCGGCTGGTCGTCACGGTTGTCTCAGCGCACCTGAGACAGCCGTGACAGCCAGCCGGTTCTGATCTTCACGGGCTGGCCGTCACTGCTGACTCGACCACGGTGAGACAGCCGGGAGTACCGGCCGGGGTTGCCCTAGATCATCTCGAAGCGCTGGACCAGCTGGGTGACGTCGGCGATGTACTCGTACCAGTCGCGGTCGGACTGGTAGCCCAGCTCGGCGTTCACCTTCAGCATCGACTCGTTGTGCTGGGCGTTCCACGTCTGCACCTGACGCAGCGTCGGCTCGGCGGCCCGCAACTCGAACAGCATCCGCGCCTTGATCGCCCGGTCGATGCCGTAACCCCGGTGCTCCCGGACGACGATCGTGTCGTACTGATCGGCGCGTTCCGGGTGCTGCGCCGGGACGACCACCTCGGTCAAGCCGGCCACGGCGCCGGTCGACTCGTGGATGGCCAGGACTATGTAAGGTTTCAGCCCGCGCTTGTGCAGCGTCTCCAACGAGTCGCGAAGCCGCTGCGGATCGGACGAACGCGGCGCCAGATCCAGATCGTCGTCGTCACGCTGCGCCTCCGCCTTGGCCTGTGCATAGGCGCTGAGCAGGCGATCCGGCGGGCCACCCGGGTAGTACTCGATCCGATAGCCGGGGCTGATGCCGCTGGCCATGCCGCCCAGCGCCAGCCAGTCCACCGACTCCAGGTTGAGCACGCTGCGGGTCTCCACGTACTCCCGCTCGAAACCCAGCGACTCGTAGAACGGAATCGCCGAAGTGCCGCCGATCGCCTCCACCCCGATCGAGGAGAAACCCTCCAGGTACGCCCGGCGGGCGGCCATCGCCACCAACTGCCGGCCCAGCCCACGACGCCGCAACCCGGGCCGGACCACGACCTCGAGCACACCGATGTCGCCGAGCAGCAGGATGTTGACGTGGGCGAAGATCTGGCTCTGCCCCTCCGGGAGACGGTCGTCCTCGGCCACCCAGGTGATCCGCCGCTCGCCGGGCATGGTCTCGGCGAGGTACTCCCGGACCTGCACGTCCCGCCAGGGTGGATCATCGGGGAGATCAGCCGCCAGGACCGCGTTGACTGTCTCCACGAGCGAGTTGACCTCGGCCGTGGACGCGGAGCGGGGATCCCATTCACGCACCCTCACGGGTACATCGTGCCGTTTGTGAGACCTTGAGGGAAGTGCTCGCCACGCAAAAGTACGCCGGCGCTCACGCAGCGTCGCGGCGGGTCCGCCTCACTGGCTGCGTCTGCCGTACTCGTCGGCGGTGGTGAAGACCTTCTCCGCGTACGGGCGGACCGCGTTGTACGACAGGATCGCGTCCCACCAGGAATCCGCCCTGGCCAGGTCGCGGCCACCCTTGCACAGGTACGCCGCGGCGGTCATCGCGGCATCGTCGATGTCGTTCGGGTCGGTGACACCGTTCCGGTCGGCGTCGATCGCCGACTCCTGCCAGGTCGCCGGAATGAACTGCATCGGCCCGATCGCCCGGTCGTAGGTGGTGTCCTGATCCAGCACGCCCCGGTCGGTGTCGGCGATCAGCTGCCGCCCGCCCCGGCCGTCCAGCGGCAGCCCGTAGATCTTCGGCTCGGCCACCCCGTCGGCGCCCAGCACCGCGCCGTTGTGGCTGCCGTGCGCCGACTCCACCTGCCCGATCGCGGCCAGCGTGGTCCAGTTCAGGTGGCAGCCCGGGGTGGTCCGCGCGGTCACCAGCTCGGCGTACCCGTAAGCCTGCACGGCGACGACCGGGATCCCGACCTGCGTCCCGACCTGCGAAGCCCAGGAGGCCAGAGCGTCGGCCGGCCGGATGCCGGTCGTGGCCGGCTGGGTGACGCCCGGCAGTCCGGTCCCGGTGGTCACGCCGGGCAGCCCGCCGCCGATGGTCGCGCCCGGAACCGGGTAGCTCGGCGGGCCGCTCACCCCGAGACCCGGCGCACCGGGCGCACCGGGCGCACCGGCTGAACCCCACACCGGCGGGGGAACCGAGACCGGGGCACTCCCGAAGTTCGGCGTGGCGCTGGGCGCGGGAGCGGCCTCCAGGGCCTTGGGCACCAGATAGACGCCTGCCGTCCCGGCGCCCACGACCAGACCCGCCACCAGGACCCCGGGAATCACCAGCCGGCCGCTCGGCCCCTTCGCCCATGCGCCGACCGCACGGGCGGCCCGGCCGGTCGCATGCAACGGCCTGAACCGTCGCTTCTTCCCGCCGGCCGCCTTCGAGCCGTCGGCCTTCGCGGCGTCTGGCTTCGAGCCGTCGGCCTTCGCGGCGTCTGGCTTCGAGCCGTCGGCCTTCGCGGCGTCTGGCTT
>NZ_BOMZ01000033.1 GCF_016862455.1 Actinoplanes utahensis | reverse complement strand
GCCGTCGGCCTTCGCGGCGTCTGGCTTCGAGCCGTCGGCCTTCGCGGCGTCTGGCTTCGAGCCGTCGGCCTTCGCGGCGTCTGGCTTCGTGCCATCCCTCTGCGGGGCGTCTGGCTTCGCGGGGTCGGCCGGTGTGGTGGTGGCTCCGGCGACTGTTGGGCTGCTGGCCGTTGTCGACCCGGCCGTGGCATCCGCATCTTTCTTGACGGCCGCGTCCTTGCTCGCCGCGTCTGCCGGGGCCGGATCACCGGCACCGGACGTCTTCGTGCCCGCGGTCTTCGCGTCAGTGGCCTTCGTGCCCGCGGTCTCCGCATCCAGGGTCTTCGCGTCCGGGGTCTTCGCGTCCGCGCCGGCGGGCGGTGTGGCGGCGGGTGGTGTGGCGGTGGGCGGGCTGCTCGGGGCCGCCCCTGAACTGCCCAGCGGCCCGCCCTGATGCGGGGCCGCGGGGCGCAGCTCCGGTCGCTGTGCTGGGTTGTTCGGTACCTCCGCCACGGGTAGACCCTACCCGCCGGAAACCCTCGCCGGGGAGGCCGAAGGCGCGCTGTGGACAAACCCCGGTGCGAAGCCCGTCGTAGGGGTCCTACGCTGGTCGAATGCCACGCTATGAGTTCCGGTGCCGTGCCTGTGGCACCACCTTCGAGGTCAGCCGTCCGATGCGTGCGTCCTCCGAGCCGGCGGCCTGCCCGCAGGGCCATGACGACACTGTCAAGCTGCTGTCCACAGTCGCCGTCACGGGCCGTGGCGGCGGGGCCGCGGCGCCGGCCGCTCCGGCCGGTGGCGGCGGATGTTGCGGGGGCGGCGGCTGCTGCTGACCGCCCGTGTCGCGCGGCCGTTCCCCCCTCGGCCGCGCGGCCCCCGGCAACGACCTTGATCACTGTCGACTTCAGGCGGTGACGCCGTCCTTGCAGGCGGTGTAGATCTCGTTGCCTCTTCCGGGTACACCCGAACGGCCTGCCGGTTTTGACCGTGGGCGGCGTTTCCGCGTTCGATCTCTTTCGTTACGAGACGCGTAGTCCCGTATGCCTCGGGTCGATTCCTGGCCGCGGCGCGGTATCACGGTGGAGCGTCCTTCGTAAGGGGTCGGCCGTGGCGGGCATGTGATTACCGTCCGTTTCTACGATGGGCGGTGACACAGAGATACGGCAGCATGAGTCGCGACTTCCCAAAGGGGGCGGAGGTTCCACCGTGCCGGGACGGATCGAGCTACCCAGTGGCCTCGTGACCTTTATGTTCACTGACATCGAGGGCTCGACGCGGCTTGCCCGCATGCTTGGTGAGGCGTACCGCAGGGTCCTTGGAGCGCATCGAGCAGTGCTACGCGCTGTGTTTACTGATTTTGATGGTGTCGAACTTCTTACCGAGGGTGACTCATTTTTCGTGGCGTTCTCGAGCGCGGACGCGGCAGTGGCCGCCTGTGTCGAGGCGCAACGGCGTCTGTCCGCCTACGACTGGCCACGTTCCGACGCGGTGCCCCGTGTCCGGATGGGACTGCACACGGGACGGGCCATCCCGGTCGGTCAGGAGTACGCCAGTGCCGAGGTGCACCGCGCCGCCCGGGTGTCCGCCGCCGCCCACGGCGGGCAGGTGCTCTGCTCCGAGGCGACCGCCCTGGCCGTGACGGCCACGCACGCCGCCGTCGCCGGTGGCCGGGCCGGGGCCGCGGCCGCCGCCACCCTGGCCACCGTGGACCTGCTCGACCTGGGCGCCTACCGGCTGCGGGGTTTCGACGACGACGAACGGATCTTCCAGGTGATGGCGCCGGGGCTGGAGCGGGACTTTCCCCGGCCCCGGACCGCCCAGGCGCCCCGGCACAACATCCCGGCCGAGCACAGCCCGTTCGTGGGGCGGCGCGCCGAGCTCACCGAACTGGCCGAGCTGATCAGCCACCACCGCCTGGTCACCGTCGTCGGGCCGGGCGGTTCCGGCAAGACACGGCTCACTCATGCGGTGAGCGAGCAGTTGCTGGCGGCGTACCCCGGCGGAATCTGGACGATCGACGCCGCAACCGCGTCGCAGGGCCTGCCCGTCGCCCTCGCCACCGCTCTCGGCCTGCGCCCGGAACCGGGCCGGCCCATGATCGACACGCTCACCGAGCAGTGCGCCGAACGCCGCATGCTGGTGCTTCTGCAGACCTGCGACGCGGCGCCCGCCCTGACCGCGGCCCTGGCGCACCGCCTGCTCAGCCGCTGCCGCCGCCTCGACATCGTGGCCACCGGCCGGGCGCCGCTCGCCCTCGCCGGCGAGACCGTGTGGCGGATCCCGCCGCTCGCGCCCGCCGACGCGTTCGCGCTGCTCCGGGACCGGGCCGCGGCGGCTCTGGGCGGTCGGCTCGACGACGGCGATCCGCAGCTGGCCCGGCTCGCCGCACGACTGGAGGGCTCGCCGCTGGCCATTCAGCTCGCCGCCGCGCGCCTGCGGTTGCTGCCCGCCGAGCAGCTCGCCCGCCGCCTCGACGACCCGCTCGGCGCCCTCGACAACGACGCCGCCGGGGACGGCCGGCACGCCAGCCTGACCAACAACCTGGCCTGGTCCTATCGGACCCTCGGCAACCGGGCCGCCGGACTGTTGCGCAGGCTCGCCGTCTTCGCCGGCCCGGTCGAGCTGGCCACCGTCGAATGGTGCGACCCGGAAGCCCTCGGCGCCCTCTCCGAACTCGCCGACAAGTCTTTGATCGAGGTGGTTCCCGGGCCGCGTTACCGGATGTCGGATCAGGTCCGGGCGTACGCGTTGCGCCAGCTCGCCGCGACCGGCGAGGAACCGGCGGTCCGCGATCTGCACCTGACCTGGACCCTGCACACCCTGGACCGGGTCACCGTGGACACCGACGACCAGGTGCGAGCGATCTCTCTCACCGAACTGTGCCCCTACGTGCCGGAGTGGCAGACCGCCCTGCGCTGGGCCGCCGCCGCCGGCAACGTGCCCGCCGGCCTACGCCTGGCCACCGCCCTGGAGCCCTGGTGGCTCGAACACAACGAGGCCCGCGCCGGCCGTGACCTCCTCGCCACCCTCTACCGGCATCTGCCCACCGCCGAAGCCGCCGCACCGCCCCGCGCCGCGGTCCCGGATCCCGGCACGGCCTCTCCCGCAACGTCCCCGTGCGCCGCAGGCTCACGTTCCGGAGCGGACTTCGCGGCGCCGGCGAGCGGCCCGGGCGCCGGATCGCCGAGCACGGTGTTCACCGGCGTGGGCGCGACGGGGACCGGGCTGCCGGCGAGGGCGCCGCGGAACGCGGTCCCGCTGAGCGCGGTCGATCTGGTCGATGCCTGTCTGGTGCAGGCCCGGCTCACCGACGACCGTGCCGAACGCGACCGGTTCCTGGCCCATGCCGAGGCCGAGGCCGAACGTTCGGGCGAACCGTGGCTGCTGGTCCGGGTCCGGTCGGCCCGCGTGACCCGGCCCGGGGACGATCCGGCCGCCGCGGAGCACGACTGTCGTGAGGTCATCGCCTTGGCCGACCGGCACGGAGTGCCGCACGCCGCCCTGCCCGCCGTCCTGACCCTGGCCGAGCTGCTCTGGCGCCGGGAGGCGCTGACCGAGGCCGCGGACCTGCTCGGCGCCGCGCGTCACGTGGAGGCGGCCCGCCCCGAGGACCGCGGCCGTCGTACCGTCGACTGGCTGCTCGGCATGGTCGCGCTCTGCCGTGGTGACCTGGTGGCCGCCCACGACCATCTGGTGGTGGCGTTGCGTTCCCGGCTGCGGCACGGTTTCCGGGGGGCCGCGGCTGACGCGGTCGCGGCGATCGCGGTCCGTTGTGCTCTCGGCGGCGACCCGGCGACCGCGGCGGTCCTCTTCGGTGGCGCGGAGGCTGCCCAGGGCGCCCGCCGTACCGAATCGTTCGGCGCTTTCTGGTCGGCACACCAGGCGTCGCTGCGTACCGCGCTGGGCGACGCCACCTTCGACGCGGCCTATGCCGACGGCGCCGGCCTGGGCTTCGACCGGATAGTCGCCATGGCTCTGGCCGTCGAGCACCCGGACCTCGAAGACGGCGCCGCCCGCTTCGCCCAGATGGCCCGATGAAACCCTTCCCCGGGTACGTCGCCCGCCGCGGCCGCGCCGACCCGGCCCGTCCCGTGGCTTCCCGCGAGGCGGGCTGTGCCGCCTGGGTGTGTGGTGACCGGCCGCTTCGCCCGAGAGCCGCGTTTCGGTGGTGACCGTCGCGGACCTCGCCCGGGGGCCACGGGACGGGGTGGTTGCGGTGGGAGACGGCGTACGGCGTACCAAATGCGGGTTTTCAGGTTTTTGGCAATAGGCGAACAGCCTCGAAGTAGGTGAAGGCGATCGCGTTGCAGAAGGGCTGGGCCGCGAGGCGGTGGCTGTCGCAGGTGTGGCGCAGGTCGGCGCGGAAGGCCTCGTCGAGGCGGGCTTTGTGGTCGGCGAGGGCGGTCCGGTAATTGCGGTAGCCGAAGTCGTGGCGGCGGCAGGCGTCGGTGAAGTCGAAGCCGAGCGGTGTCTCCGGGACCCGGCTGCAGAGGTCCGTCGTCCAGTCGAATCCATAGGATGACCAGCGGGAACGCTCGAGGCGCGCGGTGTTCCAGGCGGCGCTGCTCGCGGCGGTCGGCTGGGTCCAGGATCGCAGCAGGGCCGCCCGGTCGGCGGCCGGTGTGGTGGCCGGGGGCGGGGGCGGCGCGGCGTGCGCCGGGAGGGCGACGGCGAGCAGGAGGGCGGTGACCGCGAGATGGCGCATGAGACCTCCGGCGCCTGGCCGGTGACTGATGTGGTGTGCTTCGGTTACGACCTTCAGCTTGACCGTTAAGGTGATCGCGTGCAGGCGGTTCCATGATTCATCTACCTCTGGTCCGGCAGGGACCGCTGAGAGCCCTTGCCATCCGTGTGGTGATGGCGTGTTCCCTGGTCCTTCTGGCGGTCGCGGTGATCTACGCCGACCGGGACGGTTATCGGGACGTCAACGAGGACGGGCTGACCCTGCTCGACTGCTTCTACTACGCGGTCGTCTCGCTCTCCACCACCGGCTACGGCGACATCACTCCGGCGACCCAGGCCGCCCGCCTGGTGAACGTCCTGTTCATCACGCCCGCCCGGGTCCTCTTCCTGATCATCCTGGTCGGCACCACACTCGAGGTGCTGACCGACCAGTACCGCAAGGGCCTGCGGGTCAGCCGGTGGAGGCGCAAGTTGAAGGATCACGTGATCATCTGCGGGTACGGCACCAAGGGCCGGGCCGCGGTCGCCGCGCTGCTGGAGACCGGTTACGAGAAGAACCGCATCGTCATCGTGGAGAGCCGGGAAGCAGGTGTCCGGCAGGCCCAGGCCAGCGGGTTCGTCGTCATCGAGGGTGACGCCACCCGGTCGGCGGTGCTGAACGATGCGGACGTGAAGAACGCCAAGTCGGTGATCATCGCGACCGACCGGGACGAGGCGTCCGTGCTGATCACCCTGACCGTGCGGCAGCTGACCGCCGGCCAGGTCCGGATCATCGCCGCGGTCCGGGAGCAGGAGAACGCCGCCCTGCTCAAGCAGAGCGGCGCCCACCACGTGATCGTCTCGTCGTCGACGGCGGGCCGTCTGCTCGGTCTGACCACCACCGCGCCGCCGCTGATCGACGTGGTGGAGGACCTGCTCACCCCCGGCCAAGGCATGGCGCTGGCGATGCGCTCGGCCGAGCGCGCCGAGGTGGGCCGCAACCCGCGCGAGCTCGTCACCCTGGTGGTGGCGCTGATCCGCCGGGGCAAGGTGGTGCCGCTCGGCGGCGAGCAGGCTCTCAGCATCGAGACCGGCGACCTGCTCGTCTACATCCGCGACGACGAGACCGCCACGAACGGCGTCTCCGTCTGAGAGCCGGCTAGAGGATCGTCCAGGTGTCGGCGGCGTTGAGCAGGCCGTCGAGCATCTCCTCGGGAGTGCCGTCGGCCTGCGCGCGTGCGTCGAGCACCTGCTTGCGGACGATCTCGTCGTAGGACGGGCGCTGTACGTTGCGGAACACCCCGATCGGCGTGGTGCCGAGGTCGGAGCCGGAGAGCCGGCTGAGCGCGAACGCGTAGGCGGGGTCGTCGACCGTCGCGTCGTGGACGATCGGCGTGCCGCCCTTCTGGACCTTGAGGCCGAAGCTGCCCTCCGGGTGGACCACGTTCAGCCCGTTGAAGGTGATCGGCTGGCCCTGTTCGAGGCGGATCAGGTGCTCGTCCCGGGTGTCCGCGTCCTTGATCAGGTCGAAGGCGCCGTCGTTGAAGATGTTGCAGTTCTGGTAGATCTCGACGAACGCCGACCCCTGGTGCTCGGCGGCCGCCCGGAGCACCGACTGCAGGTGCTTACGGTCGGAGTCGATGGTCCGGGCCACGAACGTCGCCTCCGCGCCCAGGGCCAGCGACAGCGGGTTGAACGGCGAGTCCGCCGACCCGGCCGGCGTCGACTTGGTGATCTTCCCCAGCTCGGAGGTCGGCGAGTACTGCCCCTTGGTGAGCCCGTAGATCCGGTTGTTGAAGAGCAGGATCTTGAGGTTCACGTTGCGGCGCAGCGCGTGGATCAGGTGGTTGCCGCCGATCGACAGGGCGTCACCGTCGCCGGTGACCACCCAGACGCTCAGGTCGGGGCGGGACGCGGACAGGCCGGTCGCGATTGCTGGGGCCCGGCCGTGGATCGAGTGCATCCCGTAGGTGTTCATGTAGTACGGGAACCGGGAGGAGCAGCCGATCCCGGAGACGAACACGATGTTCTCCCGCGGGATGCCCAGCTCCGGCATGAACTGCTGCACCGCGGCGAGGATCGCGTAGTCCCCGCAGCCGGGGCACCAGCGGACCTCCTGGTCGGACTTGAAGTCCTTGGCGGTCAGCTTCAGCGGGATGGTCGTCTCAGCCATTCTTGACCACGTCCTCGAGCATGCTCTCCAGTGTCGCGGCGGTGAACGGCAGGCCGCTGACCTGGTTGAACGGCACCGCGTCGACCAGATATCTCGCCCGGATCACATTGGCGAGCTGCCCGAGGTTCATCTCCGGAACAATCACTTTATCGTACGATTTCAATACTTCGCCCAGATTGTCCGGCAGAGGTGCCAGGTGCCGCAGATGAGCCTGGGCGACGGGCAGTCCCCGCTGGCGCAACGCCCGGCAGGCCGCACCGATCGGGCCAAAGGTGGAACCCCACCCGAGCACCAGCACGCGGGCGCTCTCGGACGGGTCCTCGACGTCCACGTCCGGCACGCTGATCGCCTCGATCCGGGCGGCCCGGGTGCGGACCATGAACTCGTGGTTCGCCGGGTCGTAGGAGATGTCGCCGGTCTTGTCGGCCTTCTCCAGACCGCCGATGCGGTGCTCCAGGCCGGGCGTGCCGGGCACGGCCCACGGTCGGGCCATGGTCTCCGGATCACGGAGGTACGGCAGGAAGCGCCCGTCGTCGGCATTCGGCGCCGTGGCGAACTCGACCCGCAGATCGGGCAGCTCGTCCACGGACGGCAGCAGCCACGGCTCCGAGCCGTTCGCCACGTAGTTGTCCGACAGCAGGATGACCGGGGTGCGGTAGGTCAGGGCGATCCGGGCCGCTTCGAGAGCCGCGTGGAAGCAGTCCGACGGCGACTTCGGCGCGATCACCGCGAGCGGCGCCTCACCGTGCCGGCCGAACAGCGCCATGTTGAGGTCGGCCTGCTCGGTCTTGGTCGGCATGCCGGTCGACGGGCCGGCCCGCTGCACGTCCACGATCACCAGCGGCAGCTCCAGGGCGATGGCGAGCGAGATGGTCTCGCCCTTGAGCGCCACGCCCGGCCCGCTGGTGGTGGTCACGCCGAGAGACCCGCCGTACGCCGCGCCGAGCGCCGCCCCGATCGCCGCGATCTCGTCCTCGGCCTGCATCGTGGTGACGCCGAACCGCTTGTGCTTGGACAGCTCGTGCAGGATGTCGGAGGCCGGGGTGATCGGGTAGGCGCCGAGGAACAGCGGCAGCCCGGACCGCACCGCGGCGGCCACCAGCCCGAGCGAGAGCGCCTGGTTGCCGGTGATGTTGCGGTAGGTGCCGGGCCGCATCTTGGCCGGCTTGATCTCGTAGCGGACCGAGAAGGCCTCGGTGGTCTCGCCGTAGTTCCACCCGGCATGGAAGGCGGCCTTGTTCGCCGCGACCAGGTCGGGCCGCTTGGCGAACTTGCGCTCCAGGAACCGCAGCGTGGACTCGAACGGCCGCGAGTACATCCAGGAGAGCAGGCCGAGGGCGAACATGTTCTTGGCGCGCTCGCCGTCCTTCTTCGCGATGCCGAGCTCGGCGAGAGCGCCCAGGGTCAGCGAGGTGAGAGCGACGGGGTGCACCGCGTAATCGCCGAGGGAGCCGTCGTCGAGCGGGCTGACGGCATAACCGACCTTGGCCAGGTTGCGGCGAGTGAACTCGTCGGTGTTGACGATGACGTCGGCACCGGCGGGCAGGTCGGCCAGGTTGGCCTTGAGGGCGGCCGGGTTCATCGCGACCAGCACGTTGGGCGCGTCACCCGGGGTCAGGATGTCGTAGTCGGCGAAGTGCACCTGAAAGCTGGAGACACCGGGAAGGGTGCCCGCGGGCGCGCGGATCTCCGCCGGGAAGTTGGGAAGTGTCGAGATGTCGTTGCCTAGTTGGGCGGTCTCCGATGTGAACCGGTCGCCGGTGAGCTGCATGCCGTCGCCGGAGTCGCCGGCGAATCGGATGACTACCCGGTCCAGCTGCTCGACTCGCTTCGCGGGAGCGGCCACGATTCAACCTCCATAGGGCGCGGTCCGGCTGCAACAGCAACTGTCGATGAGCCGGCCCGCAAATCGTCACTTCCACACTACGTCGCCGCTCCTTACGAAGCGGCCCCGGACCGTTGCCCACGGTAGCGATCCGATACCACGGTCGACTAGTGGTCTTCGGTAGGCTGCACGATCGTGGCGGGATATCTGGGCTCCTACGCCGTCCTCGGTCTGGTTCTGGCCGCGGGGGTTCTGCTTTTCGTGGCCGCGTTCGGAGCGAACCGGCTGCTCAGGCCGTCGCGCCCGGCGGAGCCACCGGGCAAGCGGATCTCGTACGAGAGCGGCATCGACCCGGTCGGCGGCGACTGGGCGCAGGCGCAGATCCGGTACTACGTGTACGCGTACCTCTATGTGCTTTTCGCCGTGGAAGCCGTATTTCTCTTCCCGTGGGCGTTGATCTTCGATCGTCCCGGTTTCGGCGGTCTGTCCATCGCCGAGATGGGCATCTTCGTGGCCGTGCTCGCCCTGGGCATCCTCTACGCCTGGCGTAAGAAGATCCTCAGCTGGACATGACCGCACGGGTGGCGGGCTCGCCACCGGAAAGCGGACATGTCAACATCGTGCGCATGGGTCAGCTTCTGCTCTTCATTGTCGTGGCACTGGTCGTCGCGACGATCGTCTTCGGCGTGACCGTGTTGCTGAGCGGAGGCGACTCCGGCCTGACCCCGGTCGAGCCGGACGGGCGCGCGGTGCCGCTGCCCAGCGACCGGCCGCTCGGCGAGGACGACATCTCCCGGACGAAGTTCGACACCGTCTTCCGGGGGTACCGGATGGCGCAGGTGGATCAGGCGCTCCAGCGGGCCGCGTACGACATCGGCTACAAGGGCGAACTGATCAGTGTCCTGGAGGCCGAGGTGACCGCGCTGCGGGACGGCCGGCTGGACGACGCCGACGCGCTGCGCCGCGCCCGGGAGGCGGCCCTCGCCCCGGCCGCGTCCGTGCCGGCCGAGCCGGAGCCGCCGGTCGTCCCGATGGCGCCGTCGGAGGAGCAGCCGGTGGAGAAACGATGAGCAACGATGCGGAGGCCGGGCCAGGTGAGTTCACCGCCACGGTGATCGTCAACGCGCCCGCGCCCAAGGTCTTCTCCGCGTTCCTGGACTGGGAGGCCCAGTCCGCCTGGATCCCGTTCACCACGGTGCGCGTGGTGGAGGGCGACGGCGGCGAGGGCAGCCTGGTCGAGGTGGTCACCGCGATCGGCCCGGCGACGCTCCGCGACGAGCTGCGGGTGATCAAGGTCAACGCGCCGTACGAGGTCCGTGTCATGCACTGCGGCAAGGTGCTCAAGGGTCCTGGCGCGATGCGGTGCACGGCGATGTCCGGCGACCGTACCCAGGTGGTCCTGCACGAGTGGTTCCAGCTCCCGGCCGGCCCGGTCGGCAAGCTGGCCTGGCCGGTGCTCTGGCCGGGCTCGAAAGCGGCGTTCACCGGCGCCCTGAAGCGTTTCGCCCGCCTGGTCGAGCAGGGCCGGCTGCCGTGACCGACCTGGTGATCGGGCCCGATGGCCGGTCCCGGTGCTTCTGGGGCGGCAGCACCCCCGACTACGCGCTCTATCACGACGAGGAGTGGGGCAAGCCGGTCCGCGGCGACGACGCGCTGTTCGAACGGATGACCCTGGAGGCCTTCCAGTCCGGCCTGTCGTGGATCACCATCCTGCGCAAGCGCCCGGCGTTCCGGGCCGCCTTCGCGAATTTCAAGATCACCGAGGTGGCCGAGTTCACCGAGGACGACGCCGCCCGGCTGATGGCCGACCCGGGCATCGTCCGCAACCGGATGAAGATCGACGCCGCCCTGCACAACGCCAGGGTCGCGGCCGAGCTGGAGCTGACGGACCTGCTCTGGTCGTTCGCGCCCGCGTCGTCGCCGAGACCGCGGACGCGGGCCGACGTCCCGGCCGTCACGCCCGAGTCCACCGCCATGGCGAAGGCGCTGAAGAAGCGGGGATTCAAGTTCGTCGGTCCCACCACCGCGTACGCGTTGATGCAGGCCACGGGCATGGTGGACGACCACCTCACGGACTGCTGGGTGCCCGTGGTGAGATGACACCATGGCTCAGTTCGTGGTGATCATTCCGGAAACGCAGTGGGCGACCGAGCGGTTGTTCCAGCACGACGCGGTGACGGTGCCGGCCTCGGGAGCAGCCGAAATCGGCGACGAGGTCCTGCTGGTCGCCGAGGATCAGGTCGTGGCGCTGGCCCGGGTGGAGAAGACGGACGGCGCGGAGCTGTCGCTGTGGTACCTGCGCCGCGCCTTCGACGAGCCGGTGCCGGCCGCCGGCCTGGCCGCGGGCCCGGTCGACGAGGAGACGTTCCGGCGGTTCGCGCAGCGGCTCGGCGGCCCGGCCGACAAGAAGGCCTGGCTGGTCAGCGTGGCGATGCCGATCGAAGCGGTGAACCCGGCGGAGGCGGTGCGCCAGTTCTGGTCGCACGTGCTGGAGCTGGGCCCGGCCGAGCTGCCGACGTACGTCTGGCCGTCCGGCGACGAGCTGGCCATGCAGGCCTTCGTCCTCGGGGCCGAGGCGAACCAGGACCCCGAGGAAGAGGACGAGGAAGAGGACGACTGAAGAGTCAGCGGCCCTGGTACTCCGGCTTCTGCTTGTTGAGGAAGGCGCTGACCGCGGCCTGATGGTCCGCGGTCGCGCCGCAGATCGCCTGCGCCTGGGCCTCGGCCGCGAGCGCGTCCGACAGGGTGCCGGCGGTGGCGATGGACAGCTCCCGCTTGATCGCGCCGTAGGCGACGGTCGGCCCGGCCGCCAGCCGCGCGGCCAGCTCCTGGGCGGCCGGCAGCACCTTGGCGTCGTCGTCCAGCAGCTCGGTCAGCATCCCGATCCGGGCCGCCTCCTCCGCCTTCACCGGCTTGGCGAGCAGCAGCAGCTCGACCGCCTTGGCGTGGCCCACGATCCGCGGCAGCGACCAGGAGATGCCGCTGTCCCCGGCCAGGCCCACGTTGGCGAACGCCATCAGGAACTTCGTCGCCGGGCCGCCGATGCGGAAGTCGGCGAGCAGCGCCAGCGAGGCGCCGGCCCCCGCGGCCATCCCGTGCACCGCCGCGATCACCGGCTTCGGCATGTTCGCCAGCCGCTGCGCGATCGGGTTGTAGTGCACCTGGACCGTGTTCAGGTCGGTGCTCCCGGCCTGCAGCAGGGCCGCGTGCTCCCGGAGGTCCTGCCCGCCGCAGAAGGCGCCACCCGCGCCGGTCAGCACGATCGCCCGGCACGACCGGTCGCTCTCCAGCGCGGCGAGGGTGTCCCGCAGCGCCTCCTTGAGCTCGACGGTGAAGGAGTTCATCGCCTCGGGGCGGTTCAGGGTCAGGGTGACGACCGCGTCAGTGCGGTCGACGAGGAGCGAGTCGGTCATGAGTCTGAGAATCCCACACGTCCTCCACGGGTGGCGGCTTGCAGGCAACGTTCCACGTGCCGGTCGGCGGCCGGGCGCAGCCGGGTGGCGTGCTTGTCGAAGAACAGGGCGGCCTTCACACCCGGCCAGCCGGGGGGCAGCAGCGCGGCGGGCAGTTGCGGATCCTGGAACAGGAACGAGCGCCAGGCGTGGACCAGGCGGAAACGGGCGGCGTACGCCTCCTCGTCGGTGCTACGTGGAGTGATCGTCTTCACGACGGGACGTAACTGCTCGACGAAATCCTCGTACGACTGTCCGATCCGGCCGAGATCCCAGGCGCGGCCGACGATGTCCGAGCCGGCGGTGTGGCTGGCGCTGAACCGTTCGTACCCGGTGCCGGTCAGCACCGACTCGACCTCTTCGGAGGCCCGTGGCGCCACCCACACCTGTTCGCTGAGCGGTCCGTAGCCCAGATAGGTGAGCCGGTCGGCGTCCCGCCGCGCGGCCGGCTCGTGCAGCAGGATCATGTCGTAGCGGCCGTCCCAGCCGCCACGACCGGTCCGGTACACCCGGGTGGCTGCCTCGTCGAGCCGGCGTGCGGCCTTCGGAGTGAGCAGATAGCCCGGTCCGGCGGCCAGACGTAACGGATGCAGCCATCCCTGTCGCACCATTCGCGACACTGCGGTGCGGACCGCCGGCGCCGCGATGTCGAGCGGGGCGAGCAGCCGGACGAGGGCGGAGACCGGGGCTCGTGAGCCACGAGCGCGCAGGTAGTCGCCGTACAGGTCGAAGAGTGCGGACCGCGCCTGCATGACCGCACATTGTGACAGCCCAAAAGACGATATGCTAGACGCTGTCACATCCGCCCGGGCTGGGTTTGGGTTCGCCGGTGTTCATCAGGGAAAATGTTTGATCGGCACGGTGGGCCGCAACGCGTGAACACGTGAAACGGCCTGTACGGCCGCCGGTCGGAAACGAGCACCGCGTCATGTGGGGCTGAGCACGTGACGTGACTGCTGGCATTCCAGGAGCAAGTGGCTGTGGGGCAACCCACCGACCCTGACGTAGGTCTGAGGGGAGACAAGATGGCGGCGATGAAGCCGCGGACGGGCGATGGTCCGCTGGAGGTCACCAAGGAGGGGCGAGGCATCGTCATGCGCGTCCCGCTGGAGGGTGGTGGCCGTCTCGTCGTGGAGATGACCCCGGACGAGGCCAGCGCGCTGGGTGACGCGTTGAAGTCGATCGCCGGCTGACGTTTCACGCGAGCCCGCCGGTACGGTACCGCCCGTACCGGCGGGCTTTCCACGTCTTACGGAAAGGTCATCCTCCCGTGTTCGCAATCCGATTCACGGACGTTCCCGACGACACGGCGACCCGGGTCGTCCCCGTCGGTCCCGGCCTCGATCCGGAGATGTCCGCACTGGCCGACGCGACCGAGAAGGCCGACGAGCCCGGCCGGATCACGGTCTTCCCACGCCCGCTCCGGCAGCCGTCGAAGGTGCTGCTGGCCGGCATCGGCGCGGGGGACGAGGCGGCCTGGCGTGCCGCCGGAGCCGCCACGGCGCGGGCGGCCGCGGCCGACGAGGTGCTCGAGATCCACCTGCCCGCCGACACCACACCGGATGCGGTCCGCGGTCTGGCCGAGGGCCTCTGGCTGGGCGGCTACCGGTACCGCGACGGGGTCAAACCGGCCCGGTCCGGCGAGGTCCGCATTCTCGCGGGCCATTCTGATTCGTACGCCTCCGATTCGTACGCCACGAGCCTCACCCGCGCCGAGACGGTGGCCCGGGCCGTGTGGCTGGCCCGCGACCTGACCAACACGCCGGCGTCGGTGAAGAACCCGGAGTGGCTCGCCGATCAGATCGTCACCGAGGCCGCGTCCCGTCCCGGCCTGACGGTGACCGTGCTCGCCGGCGACGAGCTGGAGCGCTTCGGCGGCCTGCGGGCCGTCGGCGGCGGCTCGGTGTCACCGCCCCGCTTCGTCGAGCTGTCCTGGCAGCCGCCCGGCGCGACCACCCACGTGGTCCTGGTCGGCAAGGGCATCACCTTCGACACCGGCGGCATCTCGATCAAGCCGCGCGACGGCATGAAGCTGATGAAGAAGGACATGGGCGGTGCGGCCGCGGTCATCGCCGCGACACTCGGCGCCGCCGACCTGAACCTTCCGGTACGGGTCACCGCACTGACCCCGCTCGCCGAGAACGCGATCGGCGCCGCCGCCTTCCGGCCCGGCGACGTGATCACCCACTACGACGGGTCGACGAGCGAGAACACCAACTCCGACGCCGAGGGCCGTCTGGTGCTGGCCGACGCGCTCGGCTACTCGGCGGCCGAGCTGCGGCCCGACCTGACGATCACCGTGGCGACCCTGACCGGGGCGAACGCGGTCGCGCTGGGCAAGCGCACCGCCGCCCTGCTCAGCCCGGACGACGAGCTGGCCGCGGCGCTCACCGCGGCCGGGACGGCGGCCGGCGAGCAGATCTGGCGGCTGCCGCTGGCCGGCGACTACGCCGAACACCTGCGCAGCGACATCGCCGACCGGATCAACGCGACGCCCGGCCCGGGTGTGGTGATGGCCGCGCTGTTCCTGCGCGACTTCTTCGGCGACACCCGCTGGGCGCACTTCGACATGTCGGCGCCGAGCTGGGCCGAGGCCGACGACCTGGAGCTGGCCAAGGGCGCCACCGGCTGGGGCGCCCGCACCCTCCTCCGGTACCTGTCAGCGCTTGACGGCGGTCAGCAGCCCGGCGCCTGACGGGATGATGGCGGGAATCCAGTCCTCCGACTCGCGGATCGCCTTCACCGTCTCCCGGATGGTGAGGGTGTCCACGTCCCGGGCGGACGGATCGCTGATCCGGCCGTTCGCGTGCGCGCCGTTGACGATCAGGATCCCGCCCGGCCGCAGCAGCCGTAGGGCGGCCGCGGTGCAGGCCTCGAACTCGGTGGTGTCGGCATCCACGAAGATCAGGTCGTAGGCGCCGTCGGCGAGCCGGGGCAGCACGTCGAGGGAACGGCCGCTGATGATCCGGGTACGCGACGAGGCGTACCCGGCCTCCAGGAAGATCCGGCGGGCGATCCGCTGGTGCTCGTGCTCGACGTCGATGGTGGTGAGGACCCCGTCCGGGCGCATCCCGCGGAGCAGCCAGATGCCGCTCACGCCGGTGCCGGTGCCGATCTCCACCACGGCCTTGGCGCTGCCCGCGGCGGCCAGCAGGCTCAGCACGGAACCGGCACCGGGGGAGACGCAGGGCAGGCCGAGCTCGTGCGCGAGGGCACGCGCGGTCTGCAGGACCGGGTCCTCGGTGGCGTAGGTCTCGGCGAACGGGATTGACTGTGTCGCCGGCTGACCGAATGAACGAGCGGGACCGATGATGACGACCTCCGTACAGCGCTGTTGATGCCACGACGGAACCGCGCACATCGGATAAGAGAGTAGAGCGATGTCGTCCGGTGATGCACTGTGCCGTCGATGGGATGAACGGCCCACTCGGCACTAGTGCGGACCCGTGGCAAGGTGTGTACCGGTGGATCCGTGTCATTCTGGAGGCGCGGAGCCGGGCGAGCGGAGTGGAGGCACCGACGTGACCGACGGCTGGAACTGGCGCCGGCCACCGGTGTCCCCTGCCCAGGGCGACCCTCAGCAGCAGCCACCGCACTGGTGGACCGGTGGTGAATCCGATCCCTGGCGCGATCCTTACGCTCCGTCATCAGTTCTTCTGCCGCCTCCGTCGCCGCCCACCGGCGGCGCGCCCCTGGAGATGCCGCCCAACCCGGACGAGCCTCGCCGCGGCTTCGGCATGATCATGGCGATCTGCCTGATCACCGCCCTGCTCGCGGGCGGTGTCGGCGGCACGCTCGGCTTCGTCTTCGCGGTCCGCGGCGGCTATGTCGATGCGAGCCGCACCCAACTCGGCGCCTCCGGCCAGCAGGTGCCAGAAAGCACTCAGCGTGACCCCGAGTCGCTTGCCGGGGTGGCCGAGCGGGTGATGCCGAGCGTCGTGACGGTGCGGGTGGCAGGCGCGATCGGCTCCGGTTTCGTGGTCTCCGCCGACGGTTACGTGATCACCAACGATCACGTGGTGGAGGGTGCCGACGAAACCCTCACGGTCTCCTTCCACGACGGTTCCACGGCCACCGCGAAGCTCGTCGGGCGCGATCCCGAGTCCGACCTCGCCGTGATCAAAGTCGCAAAGAGCGGCCTGACGCCCGTCGCGCTCGGCAACTCCGACGAGATCGCGGTCGGCGACCCGGTGCTCGCCTTCGGTTCCCCGCTCGCTCTGGTCAACACCGTCACCCAGGGCATCGTGAGCGCGCTGGACCGCACCATCCAGGCCGGCGAGCAGGGCGGCACCACCCGCTACTACGCGGCCATCCAGACCGACGCCGCGGTCAACCAGGGCAACTCCGGTGGCCCCCTGGTGAACGGGGCGGGTCAGGTCGTCGGGGTCAACTCGGTGATCCGCTCGGTCGGCGGCAGCGACACCGAGGCCGGAAACATCGGTCTCGCTTTCGCCATCCCGATCAACCAGGCGAAACGGGTCGCACAGGACATCATCGACACCGGCAAGGCTCGGCGAACAGTGATCGGCGCCGAGGTGAGGACTGGGGAGACCGCGGGTGGCGCGCGGCTGCGCTCGGTCCAGCCGGGCGGCCCGGCCGCCGCCGCCGGCCTGCGCGCCGGGGACGTGATCATCAAGCTCGGCGGGCACCCGCTGGAGGAGGGCACCGACCTGATCGCGCTGGTCCGCAAGTACGCGCCGGGTGCCGTGGTCGCCGTGGAATACAAGCGCGGCACCGCGACCGCATCCGTCTCGGTGACGCTGGCCGCGGACGTGAAGTGACCGCCCGGGCGGGCTGCGTTCGCACAGCGAGCGTGCGTAGTCTGGGCGCGGGAAGCCTGGGAGGCCGGACGTGTTCGAGAATCTGAACTGGTGGGAGATCGGCGCACTGCTCATGCTCGCGCTTCTGATCTTCGGGGAGCGCCTGCCCAAGGTGATCGGCGACGGGCTGAAACTGGTCCGCGGGCTGCGCAACATGGCCCAGGGCGCGACCGCCGACCTGAGCCGTGAACTGGGCACCGACATCCAGCTGGAAGACCTGCACCCGAAGGCGTTCATCCGCAAGCACCTGCTCAGCGAGGAGGACGAGCAGGCGCTGCGCAAGCCCCTGCAGACCCTCTTCGACGACGTGAAACAGGACCTCAACGGGGTCAAGTCCGAACTCGACGACGTGGCCTCCGCCGTCGACATCCGGAAAAGCAGCGCGCCGGCCGAGAAAGCCTCCGAGGCTGTCCGACCGGCGCAGCGTTACGACCTGGACGCGACCTGAGCCGGCCGGCTCCGCTTCGCGCCGCGGCGATCGGCTAGCCCTTACGCGCGTTGACCATGAGACCCAGCGGCTTGCCGACCAGGGACTCGCGGCGGACGGCGAGCTTGTCGGCGACCGCGTCGAGCGCCTTCGCGGCCGGGGCGTCCGGGTCGGCCAGCACGATCGGGTTGCCGTCGTCACCGGCCTCCCGCACCCGGGTGTCCAGCGGGATCTGACCCAGCAGCGGCACCCGGGCGCCGATGGTCTTAGACAGCGAGTCGGCCACGGTCTCGCCGCCGCCGGCCCCGAAGACCTCCATCCGCGAACCGTCCGGCAGCTCCAGCCACGACATGTTCTCCACCACGCCGACCAGGCGCTGGTGGGTCTGCAGGGCGATCGCGCCGGCCCGCTCGGCGACCTCGGCGGCAGCCATCTGCGGGGTGGTGACCACCAGGATCTCCGCGTTCGGCAGCAGCTGGGCCAGCGAGATGGCCACGTCACCGGTGCCCGGCGGCAGGTCCAGCAGCAGCACGTCCAGGTCGCCCCAGTAGACGTCGGCGAGGAACTGCTGCAGCGCGCGGTGCAGCATCGGGCCACGCCACACCACCGCGGCGTTGCCGGCGGTGAACATGCCGATCGAGATCACCTTCACGCCGTGCGACTGCGGCGGCATGATCATTTCCTCGACGCGGGTCGGCTTGCCCTCGACGCCGAGCATCCGCGGCACCGAGTGGCCGTAGATGTCCGCGTCGATCACGCCGACCGACAGGCCCCGCTTGGCGAGCGCGGCGGCCAGGTTCACCGTGACGCTCGACTTGCCGACCCCGCCCTTGCCCGAGGCGACCGCGTACACCCTGGTCCTCGAACCGGGCTGAGCGAACGGGATGACCGGCTCCGCGGACTCCCCGCCGCCGCGCAGGGTGGTCTGCAGCGCCTTGCGCTGCTCCTCGGTCATCACCCCGAAGTTGATCTCGACCCGGTCGATGCCGGGGATCTTCGTGACGGCGGCGGTGATGTCGGCGTTCAGCTTGTCCCGCAGGGGGCAGCCGGCCACGGTGAGCAGCAGATCGACCTTGACCAGGCCGTCGCTGACTGTGAAGCCCGAGACCATGCCGAGGTCGGTGATCGGGCGGCGGATCTCGGGGTCGTCCACGGTCGCCAGAGCGGCCTGGATCGCATCCTCGAGCGTGTTGGCGGGAGCGGACATGCAGCCCATGCTACGTCGAGGTCACTGCCGCTCTACGTTAGGTGAGACTCACTCCATTCGCGCCCGTTTCTCCCGCCTCGACGCCGCCTCGTCCAACTCGTCGGCCAGCCGGGTCAACTCCGAACGCAGGAAATCCCGGGTCGCCACATCATTGAGAGCGATCCGCAGCGAGGCGATCTCCCGGGCCAGGAACTCGGTGTCCGCCTTCTGCATCGCCGCGCGGCGGCGGTCCTCCTCCATGGCGAGCCGGTCCCGGTCCGCCTGCCGGTTCTGCGCCAGCAGGATCAGCGGCGCGGCGTACGACGCCTGCAGCGACAGGATCAACGTGAGGAACGTGAACGTGTACGGGTCGAACCGCAGGTCCTTCGGGGCGAGGGTGTTCCACGCGAACCAGGCGGCGATCACCACCGTCATGTAGACGATGAACTTCGCCGTCCCCATGTACCGCGCGATGCCCTCCGACCAGCGGCCGAACGCCTCCGGATCGAACCTCGGCAGCTGCACCCGCCCCGGGTCGCGCGGTTGGTCCAGCCGGTCCCGCCGGTTATCGCTCACGGGCTCACCTGCTCGTCGGGGTCGTCACGGTCACGCCGGTCGGTGGTCATCTCGTCGTCGGGGTCGTCACGGTCGCGCCAGTCGCGGGACGTGTCGTCGGCGTCGTCGCGCTCACGCCAGTCGCGGGACATCTCGTCAGGTGCATCGCGGTCACGCCAGTCGCGGGGCAGTGAATGGTCCAGCACGTCGTCGACGGTCACCGCGCCGAGCAGCCGGTTCGTCGAGTCGACGACAGGCATCGCGACCAGGTCGTACGTCGCCATCCGCCGGGTGATCTCCAACAGCCCGGTGTCGGTGCGCAACGGCTCGATCCCGCTGTCGACGAGCATGCCCACCAGCGAGGCCGGCGGCTCCCGCAGCAGCCGCTGGAAGTGGACCATGCCCAGGTACCGCCCGGTCGGCGTGGCCATCGGCGCACGGGCGACGAAGACCTGCGCGGCGACCACCGACGACAGCTCCGGGTTCCGGATCCGGGCCAGCGCGTCGGCGACCGTGGCGTCCGGGGTGAGGATCACCGGCTCCGAGGTCATCACACTGCCCGCGGTGCCCGGCCGGTAGTTCATCAGCTGCCGGACCGGCGCCGCCTCCTCCGGCTCCATCAGGTCGAGCAGCACCGCCTGCTCGGTCTTCGGCAGCTCGGCGAGCAGGTCGGCGGCGTCGTCCGGGTCCATCCGCTCCAGCACGTCCGCGGCCCGCTCCCGGTCCAGCGCCACCAGGATCTCCACCTGGTCGTGCTCGGGCAGCTCCTCCAGAACGGCGGCCAGCCGCCGGTCGGCCATCGCGGCGGCCACCTCGTTCCGGCGGCCGTCCGGCATGTCCTGCAGCGCGTTCGCCACGTCCGGCGGTCGCATCTGATCGAGGAGGGCGATCAGGTTCGCGGTGCCCTGCGCGTCGGCCGGGCCGACCAGGCCGCGAACCCGGCCGTACTCCGCCTGATAGACGTGCCCCCGCCGGGCCAGCCGCCCGGTGTGCTCGCGAACCGCGACCCGCGTGATGATCCACTCGATGTTCCGGTTCAGCTCCATGCCGATGTCCAACACGGTCCCGACATGCTCCGGCCCGCCGCCCTGCTCCGGCATCACCGTCACCCGGCGGTCCAGCAGATCCTCCAGCACCAGCAGCTCGTTCGGCCGTTTCTCGAACCGGCGCAGATTCAGCATGCCCGTACTGAGCACGACAGATTCCACATCCATGCTGGTCACCCGCCCGATCGGCAAGAAGATCCGGCGGCGCAGGGCCATCTCGGCGACGAGCCCGACGACCTGCGGCGGCCGGTTCGTGGTGCGCAGACGGACGACCGCGTCACGGACCCGCCCGACACGCTCACCGTTCGGGTCGAACACCGGAAGACCGGCGAGGCGAGCCAGATAAACCCTCGTCCCCATGGTCACGCCCCAAGACTAGGTTAGGGTCCGGACATGTCCACCGTGGCGTACGAAACCGTTGACGTGTTCACGGATCGTCCGTTCGCCGGTAATCAGCTCGCCGTCGTGTTCGGCGGCGAAAACCTGGCAACCGATCAGATGCAGGCGCTCACCCGCGAGTTCAACTTCTCCGAGACGGTCTTCCTGCTGCCGCCCACGGTTCCCGGAGCGACGTACCGGGTCCGGATCTTCACCCCCGAGTCGGAGATCCCGTTCGCCGGCCACCCCAGCGTCGGCGCGGCGGTCACCGGAATGCGCCACGGCCTCTTCCCGCCCGGCGAGCTCGTCCAGGAGTGCGGTGCGGGCCTGCTGCCGGTCACCGTGACCGCGGCGGGCACGGCGACCCTCACCGGCGCCACACCGCGGCTCGGCGATCCGCTCGACCCGGCGCCGCTGCTGACCGCCGCGGGCCTGACGGCCGCGGACTACGCGGGGGACCAGGACGCCGTTCCGCGCATGGCCGGCTGTGGTCTCGATTGGGTCTTCCTTCCGGTACGCCGGGAAGCGCTCCCGAGAGTCCGCATCGACCCACGCCTTCCGGACACCCAGGGCTTCTGCGACATCGCCGTCGTCTCGTGGTCCCCCGACTCCCGCAACGGCTTCACGGGCGAGGCGTACGCCCGGGTCTTCACCGCCGGCGGCGCGGTCCCCGAGGACCCGGCGACGGGGTCGGCCGCACTGGCCCTGGGCGTCTGGCTGGTCGCCGGTGGCCGGCTTCCCGCCGACGGCACCTCGACCTACCGCATCCACCAGGGCATCGAGATGAAACGCCCGTCCCGCCTCGACTGCACGGTCACCGCCACCGCCGGAGCCGCCACCTCAGCCACCGTCACCGGCCCCGTCCAGCCGGTCGCCGAGGGCCGCATCGTCGTCCCACCGTTCATCGGCTGAGACAGGTCGCTGGGCTTGTCCACAGTTCCGGGCTGTCCACAGCCGGTCTGCGGGAGAGGCCGAACTTCCGCGACAATGTTCAGCGGGGGAGCCCCCTGGGAGGGCGGGCTGGCTTCAGCGCGGCTTGCGGACCCGGTGCAGGCGGAAGGGGCGGCGGGTCTCGACGCGGGCGGGAGTGTCGCGGGTCGGTGCGGCCTGGGATTCGGCCGGCAGCCCGGCGGCTCCGACAGCGGTGTCGGCGGCGGGCGTGAGCCGGACCAGCGCGCAGCCGTCGGCGGCCCAGCGGGCCGCCACCTCATCGGCGGAGCCTGCGGCGTTGAGGCGTTTGCCGGCGAGCTGCGGGGCGATCTCGGTCCACTCGTCGGTGCCGGGGGTCAGCCGGGTGACGGTGGCGTCGGTCTGCACGATCAGGCCGCCGTGGTCGCCGCGCAGCCGGACGGTCGCCCGGTCGGCCTCGGCGAGCCCGGGTGCGAACTGCTCGCCCGGGCCGCTGACGACCACCAGCGAGGCCTCGGCGGGCATGCACCAGAGGGCGTAGGCGGGCCCGTCCCCGACGGAGATCCAGGCGATGGCCGCTTTCTTGATCGCCTCTTCCAGCACTCCAGCGCTCACCCGCCCATCCTCCCACGCCCAGCTTTTCAGCGCGCCGAACCCAACACGCAGAAGAGGTGCCGGCCCCGGGACGGCCCGGATCCCCGCGATGCTCGCGCGGGGGTGACCCCGACCCGCGCCTCAGCCCGCCGGCCGCGTCACGGCCCGGACCCCCGCGATGCTCGCGTGGAGTGGGCGGGACGGCGTGGTCGCTTCTGGCGGCGGCTACGAGCGTACGGAGAACGGGTCCTGGAAAGACCGGAACCACCGCGGACCGTGACCGTCAGGCCAGGGCGGGAACCTGATCCAGGAGGCTCAGGACGTCGGTGAGGGAACGGACCGTGCGGCCCGCGAAGTTGGTGTCGGCGTCGAAGACGAGGTGGTTGGCGAGATCGGCAGCGGCCAACCGGACCGGGGTCATGCCGACCGCGGCGGCGCCGGTGAGTTCGTGGCTGCCGCCGTCGCCGACGTAGAGGCAGTCTTCCGGGGCGACGTCCAGCCGTTTGCAGGCGGCCAGATAGATCTGCGGGTCCGGTTTGCAGACTCCCAGCTCGACCGAGTAGATCTGAGCGTCCAGCAGCGGCGCCACGGGAAGACCGGGCAGGAAGGCGGGAAGCTCGTGGGTGCAGTCGCTCACTACGGCAGTGCGTACGCCGCGGCTCCGGATGGCGGTGAGGGCGCTGATCGCTTCCGGTCGCAGCTGGGTGTCGGCGCGCAGTGCGTCGACCCGGGCCGGCATGGCGGCTCGGATGGCGCCGGGGCGAGGGTGGCCGCCGGCCTGCTCGATCACCCAGCGGAGGGTGGCCTCGGCGGATCCGTATCGGCCGCAGGCGCGGGCCCGGAACGTGCGGTTGAGGACTCCGACGACGGCCTCCGGGTCGGCGCCGAGCGACCGGGCGATGTCCGCGTGCTGCGGGCCCCGCTGGACCGATCGGGTCAAGGTGCCGAAGAAATCGAACACGACCGCACGGTACGCGGGCATGCTAATCGGCCTCCAGGGCATCGAGGGGTGAGAACGGGCGATGAGCCGTCGGTGACTGTATCGACTCCGTCACTGTCCGCCAATAGACAGTCGCAAACTGTGGTGTACGACTGTGCGAGAACTGACGGCCGGGGATGAATATGCGCTCACCGGCTCCTACCGTCGCGGCTCTGGCCGTCGCCGTCCTGGCGGTCAGTTCGTCGGCCCCCTTGATCGCTTTCGCTGCCGCGCCCGCTCTGGCCATCGCGTTCTGGCGCAACAGCCTCGCCACCGTGGCGCTGACCCCGATCGCGCTGGGGCCGCGCCGGGCCGAGGTGCGCCGGGCGGTACGTGGCCGGGCCGGAATGTTCTGCGTGCTCGCCGGACTGGCGCTGGCCGTCCACTTCGCCACCTGGATGCCGAGCGTGCAACTGGGTTCGGTGGCGACCGCGACCGCGCTGGTGGCGACCCAGCCGGTGTGGCAGGGCCTGATCGCGGCCGCGCAGGGCCGCCGCCCTAACGCCGCCGGCTGGCTCGGCATCGGGCTGGCGGTGGCTGGGGCGGCCTGGGCCACCGGAGTGGATCTCGGAGTGTCCGCCCAGGCCGTCTTCGCCGACGTGCTGGCGCTACTCGGCGCGATCGCGGCGGCGGTCTACACCGCCCTCGGCGAGCGGGCCCGCACCGAGCTGAGCACCACCACCTACACCTGGATCTGCTACGGCACCTGCGCGGTCGTGCTGCTCGCGGTCTGCCTGGTCGGCGGGGTGCGGCTGAGTGGGTACGACAGTCACACCTGGGCCGCGATCCTGGCCATCGTGGCCGGCGCCCAGTTGCTCGGGCACTCCATGTTCAACTACGCCCTGCAGCACGTCTCCGCGACCACGGTCAGCGTGCTGATCCTGCTGGAGGTGCCGGGCGCTGCCCTGATCGCCTGGTGGTGGCTGGGCCAGGCGCCGCGGGCCGACTCCCTGCCCGGTCTGGTGCTGCTGCTGGCCGGTGTCGCGGTGGTGGTCCTGCAACGGGCCTCTTTCCAGGTACTCCGCCGCTGATCACCGCACGGTCGTCCCCGCAGCGGCGCAATGTCGTTGTCCGTGTGCTGGCGCCCGGACGCGGGCCGGGGTATTGAAGGGGGATGCCATGCATCGATTCGTCCGGCTGCTGTTCGCCGGAGCGCTCGTCATGACCGCCCCGGCCTGCGGGGAGCCCGGCGGCGACGATCCGGCCGGCCGTCCCGGGCCACAGGGCGGCTGGCGGACCCCGGGCTGCGAGTTCAGCCGTCCGGCGGAGTTCATGACGGCGGGTGGCCATCGGGT
This sequence comes from Actinoplanes utahensis, assembly GCF_016862455.1. Taxonomy (GTDB): domain Bacteria; phylum Actinomycetota; class Actinomycetes; order Mycobacteriales; family Micromonosporaceae; genus Actinoplanes; species Actinoplanes utahensis. Next base: position 205,361 of record NZ_BOMZ01000033.1, on the reverse strand, counting down.
TCCGGTGACTCCGCCGCGACTGGCCGCCGCGATGGAACGGATCGACCGCGGCGGGCGTGAGCGGTTCGCCGACAGCTTCGCCGGGCTCGAGGTCGACCAGGCGAGGGTACGGGCGATCGTCTACCGCGTGCCCTCCGGCGCTTTCGACGACTTCATCCGGGAGAGCGCCGACGGCAACTGCATCGTGGTGCGCGACGCCGCCCACGGGGTCACCGAGCTCACCACCTGGCACGACCGGGTGGTGGCCGACCTGGCGTACTGGACGGCCCAGGACATCCGGATCACCACGGTCGGCAGTCGGCACGACGGCGCGGGTGTGGAGATCGGCACGGAGGACCTCGACCGGGCCCGCCGCGAGTTGCCGGCCCGCTACGGCGAGCGGGCGCCGCTGATCTTCGTGGCCGAGGGGCCGGTCCGTCCGCTGACCCTCGGTTGATCTTCACAGCGGCTTCCCAGCCGGACCGGACGCCGTGTCGGAAAGCCGTCATCACCTGCGCGGATTCGCCGGTGTCACGGCGAACGCCGGGTACGCCACAGTGGCACCATGTTTGCCCCGGGCTTGTGGAGCAGGCAGGATTCCCGCATGGTCTTCGACGCCCGTTCCACCGGGGGCAGTCCGTCCCGGCGCGACACCACACGACCCGCTGCCGGCCGACCACCGCGCTCCGGCGCCCCCGACCTTTCCGCCGAGCCCGGCGCGATCCCGCCCGCCACCGACATGCAGGAACTGGTCGAGGCGGAGATCGAGGCTGCCGCCGACGGCCCCGTCACGCTCCGCCTGGACGGGAAGGTCGCCCTGGTCACCGGCGCCGGCAGCCCCGACGGCATCGGCTATGCGACCGCCCGGCGGCTGCGTGACCTCGGCGCACGGGTCGCCATCGTGTCGACCACCCGCCGCATCCACGAGCGCGCCACCGAGCTCGGCGTGACCGGCTTCGTCGCCGACCTCACCGACGAGTCCGAGGTCGGCGCCCTCGCCGACGCCGTCTCGGACCAGCTCGGCGACGTCGAGGTGCTGGTCAACAACGCCGGCCTGGCGAGCCGGGCCAGTCCCGAGGTGCTCCGCCCGGTCGCCCAGCTGACCTACGACGAGTGGAAGGCGGAGATCGACCGGAACCTGAGCACCGCGTTCCTGTGCAGCCGGGCGTTCTGCGGCAGCATGTCCGAGCGCGGCTGGGGCCGGATCGTCAACCTGGCCGCCACCGCCGGCCCGGTCAACGCGCTGCCCACCGAGGCGGCCTACGCGGCGGCCAAGGCGGGCGTGGTCGGTCTGACCCGCGCCCTGGCGATGGAACTGGTCGCCGACGGCATCAACGTCAACTGCGTCGCCCCCGGCACGATCTACACGGCCGCCTCCACGGTGACCGAGATCAAACAGGGCCTGGGTACGCCGATCGGCCGTCCCGGGACCCCCGACGAGGTCGCCGCGGCCATCGCCTTCCTCTGCTCACCCGCCGCCTCCTACATCACCGGCCAGATGCTGGTCGTCGACGGCGGCAACAGCGTCCGCGAGGCCCAGTTCCGCTGACCCGGCGTACGAGATGGGCCGGCCCGTCCCGGGCCGGCCCATCTCCGTCTTCGTGGTTCCTGTGCCGCTTACGTGGCGGAGGTGACCGCGGCGCTGCCGCCGATCGCCGCGACGACCAGGAAGATGATGAACGCGGCGGTCAGACCGGTGAGCAGGTAACCGACCCAGAGACCGGCCGTCGCCAGCCCCTCACCGGCCTCCCCGGTCTGCCGGATCTGGTTCTTCGCGATGTGACCGAGGACGATGCCGACCGGAGCGCTGATACAGGTCAGCAGCCCGGCGAGCGAACAGACCAGCGACGCGATGGCCAGACCGTTGGTGGGCTGCGGGCCGTTGTACGGCGCATACGGCGGAGGCCCGTAACCCGGACCGGCGAACTGCCCCTTGTCCGCCGGCGGATACCCCGGCGGCGAACCGAAACCCGGAGGCGGCGGGGGAGAATAGGCCGGAATGCTGGGCGGCGGCGGAGCATACGGCGGCGGTGGAGCGTAGCCCGACCCGCTGGACGGCGCCGGGCTCGTCGGCGGCGAATAGGGCGGCGGGTATGACAAAGTCGGGTCGGCGGGCGGAACCTCCGGGTTACGGTACGGATCCGGTGTGCCGTCGGCCGGCGGGTAGCTCATGGGACGTCCTCCTTGAAGTCCTCGCACCGTACAACCCGGTCGAGGTGAGCGTCAGCGCCGGAGCAGTCAATCTCGCGGAGACGCTGTCGCTTTCATGTAGTTTCGACCGGCTTCCACGCCAGCGAACTGCAATGACCCCCCATCTTCGCCGCTCCCACCGAATCCCGCCTCCTCCTGGACCCCGTTCTCGCGTCCCGACCAGGCCACCGTGTCCCGGGCCGACTCCAGTACTCACGGGCTCGTGCTGGGCCGCCGCAGGGTCACATCCCCGCCAATCGATCACCGCTGACAGCTGTTGGCCATCGCTTCACTTCGGCCCTCGGCGGGGTCAGGCTTGGCCGTGGGCGGGTCGGGCCCGGTGGGTCGACCAGGATTCGCGGGTGCGTCAGCCGGCGGGTCGGTCGGGCCTGGCGGGTGGGTGAGGATCCGCGGGTGCGTCAGCCGGCGGGTTGGTCGGGCTTGGCGGGTGGGTGAGGATCCGCGGGTGCGTCAGCCGGCGGGTTGGTCGGGCTTGGCGGGTGGATGAAAATCGGCGGGCGGGTCAGGCTCGGTGGGTGGATGAGGGTCCGCGGGTGCAGCGAGCCCGGCGGGTGGAGCAGGATCGGCAGGTCGGTCAGGTGGACCCGATCAGGGTCAGGACAGCCTCGTGAGGCGGCCGAGCGCACGCTCGACGGCCAGGCAACGATCCTCGACGTAGTCGATCCCCGCCGCCTCGGCGATCTGCCGGGCCTCGGCCGAGAAGATGCCACTCTGCAGCCACACCGCGGGTGCCTTGACGGCGACGGCCTGCCGCACCACGTCGACGGCGTCCCGAGCGGGCCGGAACACGTTCACCAGATCGACCGGCTCGTCCAGATCGGCCAGTGTGGGCACCGTCGGAATCCCGAACACCTCGTCCACGAACGGGTTGACCGGAATGATCCGCCACCCCTGCCTGATCATCTGCAACGGCACCGAATGGGCGGGCTTGTGAGGATCCCGCGACGCGCCGACAACCGCGATGACCTCTGCCTCTGCCAGGATCTGCTGAGCGCTCCGCATACATCGACTCTATCCGCGCCCCGTCCCCACCACCGATCGGCGCCGGGCACCGCCGACGAGACGGTCCGCTCACATCCGTCGGAAGCCGGCTTGTTGCTGACCATGTCCGGCACGCCGCCTGCCACGCCATCGTCCGGCCGTGCGATCGGCGACTGTCCGGCGTCCGTGGGTCGTACAAAGACCGGTGTCTCCGGCTCAACGGTTGGCGAAGGCGTTCAGCACGGGCTTCCAGCGGAGTCACCGGAGGCGGAGCTCGGCGGCTTCCCCGGCCCGTTCGCCACACAGTCACACCGCTGTTCGGCGGGCAGCCGCCTGCGAGGCGCCCGACTTGTCACGGCGAGCGCGCATATGACCGGAGTGACGAGTGGTGGGGGTCCGCAGGAAGCCGCTCCGCGAGCCGGCACGGCGAGGACCTCGGCGACTCGGGGATTCCGGGTGGTTGAGGTACGCGCTCTTGCTGTGCGGTCGGAACGGTACGTGGTGGGTGTGACGCGCCCGTGCCTGGTCGGCTTACGAGCCGGTCCGGCGGGGCGGAGGGTGTGGACGGGCGCGGCTGTGGTCGAGCGGGACCGGACGCCGGTGGGCGTGGCGGAGTGGCGGTTCAGGAGCGGGTGGGCTCCGTTGAAGGTGTGGCCGTGGGTGGTCGTATCGACGGTGTGGCCGTGGGTGGTCGTATCCACGGTGGGACGGTGGGTGGTCGTATCGAGGGTGGGGCCGTGGGTGGTCATAGCGAGGGTGGGGTCGTGGGCGGTCATAGCAGGGTGAGCTGGTCGGCCTGGGGGGTCCGCGGTGTTGCCGGTTGATTCTCGGAGAGGCGGCGGGCCGCGGTGGCGGTGGTGTCCGGGCGGTGCAGGCCGTGGCGGCGGGAGGCCATCCGGACGCGCGCGTTGATCTCCTCCTGGTAGGCGCGCGGCAGGTAGGAGCCGTTGCCGAAGAGCTCCCGATAGCGAGGCCGCAGCTCAGGATGCTCACGGGCGATCCACGCCGCGTACCACTCGCGGGCGCCGGGGCGCAGGTGCAGCGCGAGTGGTGTCACGCTGGTGGCCCCGGCGGCGGCGATGCCGGCGACGGTCTCGTCGATGGACTCCTCGGTGTCGGTCAGGCCGGGCAGGATCGGGGCCATCAGGACGCCGATGTCGAAGCCCGCGTCGGTGAGCCGGCGGATCGCGTCGAGGCGGCGGCGCGGACTGGGGGTGCCGGGCTCGGCGGAGCGCCACACCGTCTCGTCGACGAAGCCGACGGAGAACGACAGGCCGACCCGGGTCACCTCGGCGGCCTGCCGGAGCAGGTCCAGGTCGCGCAGAATCAGCGTGCCCTTGGTCAGGATGGAGAACGGGTTGGCGCGGTCACGCAGGGCGGCCAGGATCTCCGGCATCAACCGGTAGCGGCCCTCGGCGCGCTGGTAGACGTCCACGTTCGTCCCCATCGCGATCGGGTCTCCGGACCAGCGGGGGGCGGCCAGCTCGCGGCGCAGGAGCTCGCCGGCGTTCACCTTCACCACGATGCGGTTGTCGAAGTCGCGGCCGGAGTCGAGGTCGAGATAGGTGTGCGTGTTGCGGGCGAAGCAGTTGTGGCTGACCACGCCGTCGGCGATGAAGTCGCCGGTGCCGGTGGAGATGTCGAAGAGCGGCAGGGCGAGCCCGAGGTCCTCGATGTCGGCGACGGCGAGCCGCCGCTCGCGCCGCACCCCGACCCCGGAGGCGTCCAGCGGGGCCATCGTGGCGCCGGTGAGGTGCCGGAAGCGGAGAGCGGCGTCGAGGTGCCGCTCGGTTTCCACCCGCCCGATCGCTCCGGGACGGACCCGGCCCGGCCCGCGGGCGACCAGGCCGAGGTGGGTGAGGGCCTGAACGATCCGGTGCAGATAGGCCGTGTCGCCGCTCTCGAAGGCGACGGTCAGCCGGTCGGTGCGCCCGACGGCGCCGAACGCGCCGGCGAGGAACCCGCGGAACCAGTCGCCGGTCGGCAGCTCGGGCCACCGGACCGCCTCGGTGAGGGAGACGTCGTCCAGATAGCCGTCGGCGCGGATCCAGGCGTCGCTCTCGACGGCGGTGCCGTCGCCGGTGGCGTCACCGCGGATCAGGCCGCAGACGAAGCCGGACTGATAGTCGGGTGACTCCTTGGGCGGATCGGCGAACCGGCCCACCCCGAACATCAGGTCGCCCACGGCCAGCGCCGGCAGGTGCGGCTCGGTGGGGCTGACGTGACGCCAGCCGCGGTCGGTGAGGAACCGGTGATCGCCGCTGGCGACGAGCCGGGTGCCGTCGGCCAGGGTGACCCGGAAGGCCGGTTTCGTGGTGTCCCAGTGGTCGAGGACCGTGGTCGGCACATAGCGGCGGCTCGCACCCGCGCCCATGGTGCCCATCACGGCGTCGCCGGGCCGAATCTGGGCCAGCGGCCGGGTGGACCCGTCGGCGAGCAGGATCGGCGTGTCCCCGGCCAGGCAGTAGGTGCAGGCGTGGGAGCAGCCCCGATAGGGGTTGACGGTCCACTGGAACGGCACCCGGGAGGTGCCGGGCACCCGGTTGATCAGGGATTTGGCGCGCACCTCATAGAACGTCATGCCCGCGAAGCCGGGCGTCGAGAAGGTGCGGACCGTCGCCCCGGGAAGCGCCAGCGGCAGGGGAGCGGCGGCGGGCGCCGCCCCGTCCTGGAGCGGGTCGCCGCCGGGCCGAGCCGACAGAGTGGACCATCGCATGGCAGGAATCGTACACACGTTCGAGAGGCTGTCCATGGCTCTTCTCGAACGAGCGTACGAGAAATTCGGGCATGCGAGAGGCCCGCGAACCGAACCGGTCCGCGGGCCTCTCGTCCTAGCTGGTCAGCCGCGCGCGGCGGCCGGCTCGTCCTTGGCCGGCGCCTCGGCGGCGGTGTCGCCGTGGGCGGACTTGCGGTGCGCCGACATCTGCTCGCGCACCTCGTCCATGTCGAGCTCCTGCACCTTCTCGATCAGGCTCTCGAGGGCCGACTCGGGAAGCGCGCCGGGCTGGGCGAAGACCACCACGCCGTCGCGGACGGCCATGATCGTGGGGATCGAGCGGATGTCGAATTTCGCGGCCAGCGACTGCTCAGCCTCGGTGTCGACCTTGCCGAAGGTGATCTCCGGGTGTTTCTCCGAGGAGCGCTCGTAGGTCGGCGCGAACCGGACGCAGGGCCCGCACCAACTGGCCCAGAAGTCGACCAGGACGATGCCGTCCTTACTGGTGACCTCGTCGAAGTTCGCTGCGGTCAGCGCAACTGTCGCCATGATGCCTCCGTCTGCGGGAATCGCTTTCGTCGGGTGAAACTCCGGGCACCCATTCCTCATTCCCGCGCTGAGCGCCGTGACACGTGGCGTGCGGCACCCTCGGGGTCCGGTCGTTGAACGACCATGGGCAACTCATGGTAACTGAAAGTAGGCGCTTAGTGTCCGGTTGCTGACACGATCGGGGTGCCGGTTACTTCCAAGATCAGGGGATCTAGGTGATTTGCCCAGGCTGTGCGGCGACGGTGGGAGCGATCCCGAGCGGCGCAGCTATTAGTAAATAAACCTAAATGTGAGCTGGCTCACATCTGAAAGTCCTTCACATGGATACGGACGGTAAGGCAAACTCTTTCCCAACAGAGCGTGGGCGGCGGGTGCCGGGGAGGGCCCCGCCGCTCATTGCGTCTCCTGAAGTTTCCGTCCGTCGCGCCCCCGCTTGATCACCTGATCGCGGTCCGGGGCCGGATGGGTAGCCTAACGCCCCATGACGGCGGGCGAGGACCAATCCACCGAGGTCGGCGTGGGCCCCTGGGCGGGCGATCCGCCGGGCGGCGACCACTGGGACCCCGAGTTGCTGGCGCACGGCGACCGGCGCAACGTGGTGGACCGGTACCGGTACTGGACCCGGGAGGCCGTGGTCGCCGACCTGGACACCCGCCGGCACGGCTTCCACGTCGCGATCGAGAACTGGCAGCACGACTTCAACATCGGCACGGTGGTACGCAACGCCAACGCCTTCCTGGCCGCCGAGGTCCACATCGTCGGCCAGCGCCGGTGGAATCGTCGGGGCGCCATGGTCACCGACCGGTACCAGCACGTCCGGCACCACCCGACGATCGAGGAGTTCGTCGCCTGGGCGGCCGCGGCGGACCTGCCGATCATCGGTATCGACAACCTGCCCGGCTCGCGTCCGATGGAGACGACCGTCCTGCCGCGCCGCTGCGTCCTGCTCTTCGGGCAGGAGGGTCCCGGCCTGTCCGAGCCGGCCCGCAAGGCGTGTGCCGAACTCTTCTCGATCGCCCAGTACGGCTCCACCCGGTCGATCAACGCCGGGGTCGCCAGCGGGATCGCCATGCACGCCTGGATCCGCTCGCACGCCGGTCCGCCGCCGGACTGACCTGTTCACCTGGATCGGCCTGTCTTCTGCCGATCCGCTTGACGGGGGCTCGCCGGACCAGCACGGTATGGAGTGTGGGTGTCACAGTGAGTTGCCCCAGGTGTGCGGCTCAGGTCCGGAGACCGGACCTGATGCACAGCAGTTGGCGGTGTGACAACTGTGGCGACGTTCCGCCGTTCCACGTCGCCGAGCACATCAGCGCGGAGATCGTCGGAGCGGTGCTGCGGGAGTCGGCGTCGAGCGCGGAACGGATACCGCTCTGGTGTCCCTGGCCGCTGCCGTCCGGGTGGATGGTCACCGGGGTGGGGTGGTCGGGTGACGACCGGTTCGGGGTTCGGGCCACGGCCCTCGCCTGCAGCGGGCCGGAACCGCTCGGTGGCGGCCCGGCGGACCTGGTGCTGATCGCCGAGCAACCCGGTGTCGGCCTGGGCACGCGGTTCGCCGGCATCCCCGGGATCGACCCAGGCCACCTGCTCTCCGAGGCGCTCGGCGAGCGGGGGTCGCACGCCGGTCCACATGCGAAGATCCGGGCGGCCGGGCACCCCACTCCACTGTGGTGTGTCAAATCACCCGAGGATCGGAGCGCCTACGTGAGTGAGGCCAAGGGAATGTGGCTCTATGCGGTAGCGTGGCCCGCGAGCGCGGGCTATCTTCTCGCGGAGCATGTCGTCCTGCACGACCTCTCCGAGGGCGTGCCACCCGAGCTCTTGTTCGGAGCACCGTCGCCCTACCTGCACGGACGCGCCTAACTCCTAGGTGTGACCTGCGGTTTTGGCAATCGACTTTCTGGCCACTTTGTTCACACGAAGCGACGAAGCTGATACCGTCAGTACTGCTGCGGCGCAGAACGTAACTCGCACCGGAGGAGAAGGCCCCCATGGTCAAGAAGGTCCTCACCTGGCTTGGTATCGCATTCTTGATCTTCTTCATCGCCTTCAACCCGTCTTCGGCGGCGGCGGTGTTCGAGTCACTCGGTGGCACGATCGCGGACATCGCGCGGGGCTTCGGCACCTTCTTCACCGACCTCGTCGCATAGCATCTCTTTATGGATCCTGGTGAGCCGCGCGACCCGCGAGGTGAGGGTGCTCGTCGCCCTCGGGACGACGATGAGAGCTATGGGTACCGAGACCCGGCCTTCGACGACGATCCTGATTACCGGGACGCTGACGCCTATGAGGACGATCCGGCGTTCGCGCGCGCTCGCCGCCGCTCATCCGGCGACTCCTTCGACGAGACGGACGAGTATCAGGCGCCCACCTTCACCGCGGAGGAGCTCGAAGGGCTCGACCGTGGCGGGGGCCCGCGCCGGTTCCTGCCGCTCGAGGACGAACCGACCACACTGGTCGCCCGCTACCTGTTCCCCACCGAGCGGTACCGCGGCGAGTGGAAACGGCACTGGATCCACCTGTCCCGGCCCCTCGCCATCGGGGCCGGCGCCACACTCGTGCTCGGCTACCTCGCCGGCTTCCTGACCCGCCAGGAGATCGACGGCCTGGTCACCGTCGCCGTGCTGATCTGGCTCGCGGTGATCGGCTGGGTGGCGTGGGAGGTCTTCGACTGGTATTTCGACCGGTTCATCCTCACCAACAAGCGGGTGATGGTCGTCAACGGCATCGTCACCCGCAAGGTCGCGATGATGCCGCTCGCCCGGGTGACCGATATGAAGTACGAGCAGTCCGCCCTTGGCCGGATGCTCAGCTACGGCACGTTCGTCCTCGAGTCGGCCGGTCAGGACCAGGCGCTCCGCGAGGTCAAACACCTGCCCAACCCCAACGAGCTCTACCTCCGCGTGGTCGAGGAGATGTACGAGCCGCAGGCGGTCGAGGCGCGGCTCGGCAAGGAAGAGGAAGGCGACGACGCCTGACGGTAGCGTTGACGCGGTGACCGATATCGACCTGCACTGCCACTCGACCGCCAGCGACGGCACGCTGACCCCGGCCGAGCTGGTCCGGGCGGGCGCCGCTGCCGGGCTCGGCGTCATGGCCATCACCGACCACGACACCACCGGCGGCTGGGACGCGGCGGCGGCGGCCCGTCCCGAGGGTCTGCGGCTGGTCCGTGGCGCCGAGCTGTCCTGCCGTTGGCACGGCGCCGAGCCGGCCATCCCGCTGCACCTGCTGGCGTACCTCTTCGACCCGGCCGAGCCGGTGCTCGCGGCGGAGCTGACCCGGCTGCGCGAGGACCGGGAGCGGCGCGGCGAGAAGATCGTGGCCAAGTTGCGGGCCGACGGTGTGCCGATCACCTGGGAAGAGGTGCGCGGGTACGCGGCCGGTGGCTCGGTGGGGCGGCCGCACATCGCGCAGGCGCTGATCCGGGCCGGCCTGGTCGAGACGACGAGCGAGGCTTTCGCCTCCACGTGGCTGGGCGCGCGTTACCTCGTACCCAAGCAGGATCTTGATGTCTTCGATGCGGTCCGGGCCGTGCGGGAAGCCGGTGGGGTCGCGGTCTTCGCCCATCCGCGAGCCACGGTGCGCGGCCGGGTGGTGCCCGACGAGCTGATCGCCGAACTCGCGCGGGCCGGACTCTTCGGCCTGGAGGCCGACCATGAGGATCACACGCCCGCGGAGCGGGCCCAGGTTCGGGCGCTCGCGGAACGCCTCGGGCTGGTGGTGACCGGATCATCCGATTTCCACGGTACGCACAAGACCGTCCAGTTGGGCGCCTTCAAGACAGACCCTTCGGCGTACGAGAAGATCGTGGCCGCCGCGACCGGAGTACCCGTCCTCGGGTGACGCTCGCCGCACCCGCCTGCGCCGGAGAGTGACGCCACCTAACCTGCTCGGGTGAACGTCAAGCTGTTCGGTGAGTTCTTCGTGACGCTGCTGGTGATCGTCGACCCGCCCGGCATGGTCCCGGTCTTCCTCGCGCTCACCGGGTCCATGCCGGCGAAAGCCCGTAACCGAGCTGGCACCCAGGCGGTGCTGCTCGCCCTCGGTGTGATCGTCGGCTTCGCCGTGGCCGGGCAGACCCTGCTCGACTATCTGCACGTCCAACTGCCGGCCCTGCAGGCGGCCGGTGGCCTGCTGCTGATCCTGGTCGCGTTGCAGCTGCTCACCGGCAAGACCGACGAACCGGCGGAACAGGCCGGGACCAGCAACGTCGCTCTCGTTCCGATCGGCACGCCGCTGCTGGCCGGGCCGGGCGCCATCGTCGCCACCATGCTCTTCGTGCAACGGGCCGAGAGCGTCGACGAATACCTCGTACTGGCCGCCGCGATCCTCGCCGTGATGTTGTGCGTCTGGCTCGTGCTGCGCTTCTCCGGAGTGATCGTCAAGCTGCTGCGCCCGGCCGGCATCGAGGTGCTCACCCGGATCGCCGGCCTGTTGCTGGCGGCCATCGCGGTGCAGCTGATGGCCGACGCGATCTTTGATTTCGTGGAGTTCTACACCGGGCAGGGCTGAGGTTTCTGTCGGGGGGTGCTGGCACCATGGGTCTGTGCCCCCCACCCGATCACGTGCCACCAGCAAGGCCGCGGTTCCCGAGCAGCTCGGGTTCACCGGCATGCCCGAGAAGCTGTTCGTCTGCACGCCGAGCAAGCTCGGGACCTACACCGACTGCCCCCGCCGCTATCGGTATTCGTACGTCGACCGGCCCACCCCGCCCAAGGGCCCGCCCTGGGCGCACAACTCGCTCGGCGCGAGCGTGCACACCGCCATGAAGAACTGGTACATGCTGCCGCCCGAGCGGCGCGAGCCGGGCGCGGCGCCCACCCTCCTCAAAGCCACCTGGGTGCGGGAGGGCTATCGCGACGTCGAGCAGGAGCGGGCCACCTACCGCCGGGCCCTCGACTGGCTGGAGACCTATCTGGCCGGCCTCGACCCGGAGGAGCAGCCGCTCGGCGTCGAGCGGGTGGTCGCCGCCAAGACCAGCGTCCTCGCGCTGAACGGGCGGGCCGACCGGATCGACGAGCGCACCGGGCCCGAGGGGCCGGAGAGTGTGATCGTCGACTACAAGACCGGCCGGTCCGGGCTCTCCGCCGACGACGCGCGCGGTTCCCAGGCCCTCGCGCTGTATGCGTTCGCCGCCCAGCGGGTCTTCCGCCGGCCGTGCCGCCGCGTCGAGCTGCACCACCTGCCGACCGGCACGGTCGTCGCGCACGAGCACACCGAGGAGTCCCTGGCCCGGCAGGTGCGGCGGGCGGAGGAGACAGCCCTCGACATCATGGCGGCGGAGAAGGCGGTCGCCGCGGGGGCCGACCCGGACGAGGAGTTCCCGGTCAACCCGGGGTCGCTCTGCGGGTGGTGTGACTTCCGCAAGGTGTGCCCGGCGGGTTCCTCCGCTCCGGCGAAGGACCCGTGGACGGCGGTCGAGCACCTGAGCGCCTGACCCGGGCCTTCGCCCGCGGCAGCCTTCTGTGCCGGCCTCCGCGTCGGCCCGTGCCTGTGATGGGTTCGGCCTTGCCCGGGTGGGTTCGGCGTTGCCCAGGGCGGGTTTCGGGCTTGCCCGGGTGGGCTTGGCCTTGCCGGGGTGGGTTCGGCGTTGCCCAGGGCGGATTTCGGGCTTGCCCGGGTGACTCAGGGCGGGTTTCGGGCTGGGCCGGGTGGCTCAGGCCAGGCCGGCGCGCTCCAGGGCGGCGCGGTGGAGCGGGGACATGCGGTACTGCTGCGGCAGCGCGGCGAGGATGCCCGCGATCAGGGCACGGAGGCCGCGGACGGAGAGGTCGGCGGCCAGGTCGGTGGTCGGCCAGCCGGGACCGCCGTACATCTTGCGGGCCCAGGAGGGCAGCAGGCCCGCAGCCGTCGCGGCGATCCCCAGGTAGGCCCAGCGGGTCGGGCCGAGGGTGAGACCGAGCCGGAGCGGCAGCGCACCCCAGTGCTCCGGGACCGGCGGCACGGTCAGGAAGAGGGCCGTCTCCGCGCTGTCCCTGGTCAGGCCCAGCTCCGGGCGGATCCCCGCGTAGTAGGCCGCGACCTCGGCGGCGGTGGACGGCACGGTCGCCGGGTCCAGGCCGACCAGCTCGGCGGACCGGAGCTGCTCGGTGTAGTAACCGTCCACCTCGTCCGGGGTCAGCCGCACCCCGGCGCGGACAGCCGTGGTCAGGAACGACTCCACCTCGGCCACGTGCACCCAGCGGAGCAGGTCCGGCTCGTCGATGCGGAACCGCTCGCCGGTCCGCGGGTCGACCGCCGTCATCGTGGCGTGCAGCCGCCGCAGCCGGCTCGCCGCCTGCTCCACCTCCGCGGTGCTGCCGAAGATGACCGTGCCGACGTAATCCGAGGTGCGGAGCAGCCGGCCCCACGGGTCGGCCTGATAGCCCGAGTTCTGCGCCACGCCGGCGACGGCGCGGGGATGCAGCGCCTGCAGGTAGAGCGATCGCAGACCGCCGAGCATCAGGATGGGCTCGCGGTGCAGTTTCCAGGTGACCGAATCCGGTCCGAACAGCCCGACGTCTCCCGTCATACCTTCCAGCGTGCCACGCCACCCGCACCTTCCGGCAGCATCAGCCCTTCCGGCAGCATCAGCCGTGGAGGATTTAGGCCCTGTGTGGTGGACCCCGCTCCACCACACAGGGCCTAGGAAGCGCGGTCGTTGTCGCGGCGGGTGCGGCAGGGCGGGCACAGGCCCCAGAAGGTGATCTCGGCCTCGTCCAGCTCGAAGCCGTGGGTCTCGGCCGGGGTCAGGCAGGGGCGGCGGCCCACCGCGCAGTCGACGTCGGCGATCGCGCCGCAGCCACGGCACACGATGTGGTGGTGGTTGTCGCCGGCTCGGGCCTCGAAACGAGCCGGACTGCCGGCCGGCTCGATGCGCCGGGCCAGACCGGCCCGGGTCAGCGCGCCCAGCACGTCGTACACCGCCTGGGTCGAGACGGAGTCGAGGCGCTCCCGGACCCGCTGGGCGATCTCGTCGACCTCCAGATGGCCGCCGCCGGTGAGGACATCCAGCACGGCGAGCCGCGGACGGGTGACCCGCAACCCGTGTTCACGCAGCGTTTCCGCACCGGTCGACATGCGTCCATGACAACACGCCGAAAGGGATTCACCAACCAGGACGGCTGCCACCCGGACCACGGTGAACAGGACAGGGGTACGGTGCGGTTCGATCACGACTTGGGCCGTGGGGGATGTTTGCGTCGTCAGAAGTCTCCTAGGCTGACGGTCACCCCGGACCGGGTTTCTCCCGGATCGAGTTCGCTCTGCCCGGATCATCGAGTCCGTTCTGCCCGGATCGAGGAGGAATGGTGTTAGACCAGGTAAACGGTTTGCCGGTACATGTCCTCGTGCTCCACGCAGCAGTCATCTTCGTACCCCTGCTGGGGTTGGGTGCGATCGTCTACGGCCTCGTCGCGTCCTGGCGGCCCAAGATCGGTTGGGCTGTGGCGCTGCTCGCCGTCACCGCGCCGATCGCCGCGCTGATCACCAAGCTGTCCGGGACCGAGTTCTACGACCGGCTGCTCAGCGAGGAGCGGGTCTCCCCCAACGGCAAGATCATTCTCGATGGTCACATGGAGAATGGGACGATCACCTTCTGGCTGACCCTGGCACTCGGTGTGATCAGCCTGATCCTGGTCGTCCTGACCACCCGGAACCCGCGCGCCCTGCCGAGGTACGCCGACCTCGGCATCGCCCTGGTGCTCGTGGTGCTCGCCGCCTTCAGCGGCTACTACCTCTACGAGACCGGCGACTCGGGCGCGACAGCGGTATGGGGCACCTACTGACGGCCCGTTGTGCTGACGGTCCGTTGTGCTGACGGCCTGTTCTACTGACGGCCCGTCCTGTTGATGGGCTGTCCTAATGACGGCCTGATGCGGTGACGGGGTGCGCTGCTGACGAGGTGAAGGGGCAGGCTGTCAGAAGACGAGGCGGGCGCAGAGCAGACACATGACGACGAGGGCGATCGCGCCGGCGACCAGACCGATGCCGTAGGTGACGGTGCGGGCTGAGCTCTCGGCCTCGTCGAGCGCGATGTCGTCCTGGGCCGGCATCCGGCGCGGCGGCGGCGGGTTCGCGATCGTCGGCGGGCGCCAGTCGGCCGGGGGCGGGGTGGCGCGCGGCGGACCCTGGTAGCCGGCGGGCTCGGGAGCCGGCGGCGCGGGCTCGGGGCGGCCGAGTGACTCGGCGGCGGGATCGGGCCGCTGCCAGTAGGCGTCGTCGTCCGGACGATCGGTGGGGGAACTCACGTTCACCGACGGTACAGCCGGAGGGGGACGACGGCTGCGCCGCTGTCGGCTTACCCTCTTAGTCGTGGACATCCTGGATGACCCTGAACGGGACAACGACGCCGAGCGTGAGGTGGACTTCGAGTCCGAAGAGGCGCCGGTGTTGCCCGAGCAGACCCGCGACGACACCGAGCGTGGCTGGGGCGAGCCTGCCTACTCCAACGACGACCGCCTGCTGGAGGACCGTCCGCCGCACTGGGATTGACATTCCCGACCGCCGGTGACTCAGCCCAGGCGGTCCACCCGCTCAACTCTGCCGAATCGCTCGGTCCAGCCAGGTCTTGATCACGCAGGCTCCGTTCGGCTGGGTCGCTTCTGCCCAGCCCGGGTCAGGTCATCCAAGCCCAGCCCTATCGGATGACGAGGTCCAAATGGGGGGGCATGCCGGTTCCGCTGGGCGGGTCGCGAGGAGGCAACGCGGACCGGTCATGCGGGCTCGGTTCGGCCGGGTTGTGAGAGGTCGGCTCGGCCGGGTGGCGAGAGGTCGGGTGGCTAGGGATCGGCTCGGCCGGGTGGCGAGAGGTCGGGTAGCGAGAGGTCGGGTAGCGAGAGGTCAGCTCGGGCCGGACATGAAGGTCCAGCTCGGCGAGGTTGCCAGAGGCGAGCTGGTCGTGGAGGTTCGGCTCGCGGCTGTGAGACGTCAGCTCGGGCGGATCACGATGGCGAAGCCGCGACCTGAGCCAGAGATCGCTCGGCTCGCCTCGTCGGGTTGCAGGGCGAGCAACAGGCCGCCGGTGACGGGATCGTCGGCGCCGGTCACCTCCAGCACCAGAGCGCCGCTCGCGACCGGCACGCTTCGGTCCCGGTCGTTGTCAAGGCGCAGCAGGTCGACGCGGTTGCCGGGGCGCACCACGGTCAGTGCTGTGGGATCGGCGAGCCGCACCGGCACCCCGACGCTGCCCGGTGGGATTGCACCCGCGGGCCGGCCGACGCCGGACGCGGATGCCGAAGGGCTCACGGCAGACGTGGCGACCTGTGGTGTGGCCGAAAGTGGGGCGCAGCCGGTCGGCTCGATCCATAGGACGGCTGCTGCCGTGAGCAACAGCACGGCCACCGAAGCCAGGCGGAGCAGGGTGCCGCGGCCCGGCCGCCGCCAGCGCACCGGGTCGAGGCGCTCGTCGGACGGTGCCGTGGTGGCGCGAGGCATCTGACCTCCAGGGATCACTTGCCGAGTCGGTCCCACCCGGAGAGGGCGGTCGCTCGGGTCGCCGGGAAGCGAACGCGCCGACGTTAGGCCGCTCTCGGCGAGCGCTGGATCCGACCTTGTGGACAGCCGGGGAGTGTGGGAATCCAGCCAGAGCTCAACGGATCCTGCTAGGCGGGCTGGAGGGGGACCTGCCTGCTCCTGTTGCGCGGGAATCAGGAGGCGGCGAGCGGTAGCAGGGCTTCGTCCTGGTTCGGCGGTAGCGGAAGGAGCCGCTGGATGCGCGCTCTCTTTCCGGGCCGACAGCGAGGTCTGAAGCGGTCCGCGTGGAAACACAGACACGCGCCGGGCCGGGAATCCGGCGCGGCGCGTGTGTGAGAGCGCGTGCGTGAAAGCGTCAGCGCAGCGTTGGCTCAGGAAGACGCTGGGGTCTTCGCTCCGCTGCTGGAGGACGACGAGGACGAGGAGGTGGTCGACGAAGACGAAGACGACGACGAAGACGACGAGGTGGTCGACGTCGACGAAGAGGTCGAGTCCGCCTTCTTGGCCGGCTCGCTCGTCGCGGACTTCTCGGCGCTCACGCTGCCGGCGCGGGAGTCGTTGCGGTAGAAACCCGAGCCCTTGAAGACGATGCCGACCGAGTTGAAAACCTTGCGGAGCTTGCCTTGGCAGTTCGGGCACTCGGTGAGTGCCGGGTCGGAGAACGACTGCACGACTTCGAGCTGCTCACCGCATTCGGTGCAGGCGTACTGGTAGGTAGGCACGGCTCCTCCGGATCATTCGGCTGCTGGCACTCGCCAACTCCGAGTGCCAATGTTGCGGCATCGGAGGTCAATTCGTCCACTCGACGCCCAGCCTGAGGGAGAAGCCGCCGGTGGCTGTCGTCACAGCGGGTCGCTCAAAGGGCGCCAGGAGAAACCGCCGCTCGGGGTGAGCACGGCCTGGACGCGGCGGTCGTGAGGTTCGGCGGGGACGGTCTCGACGTCCTCGCCGTCATGGAGCAGGGCCACGATCAGCGGACCAGGACCACTGCGGGCGGGAGGGCGGGTTCCGGTCGGCGGGCTGGAATCGGGTGTGGTGCAGAGAAGAGTCGCGGCCGTCGGGTCGGTGCCGGCGGGCAGGGGGAGACGGGCGAGCGCCCGGTCGTACGATCCGCCGCCGCGGCCCATGCGGGTGCCGTCGCGGGATACGGCCAGTGCCGGCAGGAGGGCCAGGTCGGCGGTGCGGAGGGCGTCGGGGCCGAGGCGGGGGCCGGTCGGTTCGAGGAGGCCCCTGGTGGCGGCGGTCAGGGTTCCGGTGAAGACGGCCCAGTCCAGGTCGTTGTCGGGCAGGAGGACGGGCAGCAGGAGGCGGCCGTCCGGTGGGAGTTCGGCGGCCAGCAGGAACGGCAGGTCGGGGCCGCCGGGTTCGGAGCCGACGGGGACGTAGGCGGCCATGGTCCGGGGGCGCGTACGGCGTACCAGCGCAAGGGTTTGATCTTGCAGTTGGGTGGCCGCTGCAAGCCGGGCACTGTCGGAAAGTGATCTACGGGCTGTGAGTAGGCGAGCGCGGAGCGCGATCTTAATTTGCCGTGATTTTTCCGCGTCACCGGTTAAATCCGACATGCAACACCCCCTTACGGAAACCGGCAAACGGCACACACTATGTCAGCATCGCTGGAAGAGAGGGCCACTCCCGGGAGGATGTGTGACACTACGTGGCCGGCTGACCAGCGCATTCCTGGTGGTCGTGCTCGGTCCGGTCCTGCTGGGGTCCATCTTCGTCGCGCTGACCGTCGGAGCCGTGAACCGGGAGCGGACCACGGAGCGTCTCGATCACGCGGAGGCGACGGTGAGCGCCTCGGTCGGCGCGATCTGCCGCCAACTGCAGGCCGCGGCCGACGCCGTCGCCGTCGTTCCGGCCGATAGCCGGGCCCCCGTCGTCGATCAGTTGGTCGCCCGGGGACTGGCTACCGCGATCACCGTGACTGATCCGGATCAGCCGATCATGAGTCGTTCCGGCGTTTCCAGCGACTCCGGAACACCCGGCTGGAAGGACTGCGCAGACCCGGCACCGGCAGCGGGACAGGCGCCCGCGGGAGAGACTGGACAGGCGGCGGCCGGACAGGCGGCGGCCGAACAAGCGGGGGCGGGACGAGTCGGGGAAGAAGGGCGGGCGGGGGAGAAGCCCACGGCGATCGCCGCGTCCGCGTACGCCGCCGAGGTCACCGTGACCGCCGCCCAGCAGATCGACGCCGCGTTGCTGGACCGGCTGGGGGAGACCGCCGGCGCCGGCGTCGCGCTCGGCACGGGCCCGCCGGCCGCCGCCGGAGCCGCCCACCGGGACCTGACCGCCGCCCCCGGCCGGCCGCTCGATCTCCATCTCAGCGTGCCGGTCCGCGAGTCCCCCCTGCGTTACGTGCTGCTGCCCCTGATCGTGCTGGTGACCGCCGCGGTGGCGATACTGGCCGCGCGCTGGCTGGCCCGTTCCACCACCCGGCCGCTCGGTGACCTGGCCTGGGCCGCGGATCGGGTGGCCAACGGCGATCTGGACACCCGTGTGCCGATCCCGCGCCCGGACGAGCTGGGCCGCCTGGCCGGCACCTTCAACCGGATGACCCGGGAGCTGCAGTCCTACGTGCAGGCGCTGACCGCCAGCCGGGACCAGCTGCGGCGGCATCTGGCAATCCTCGGCGACACCCTGTCCAGCACCCATGATCTGGACCGGATCCTGCCGGTGATCCTGCGGACGGCGATGACCGCCACCGGCGCCCGGGCCGGGCTGATCGTGCTCGCCGACCCGGCGGACGGCAGGCTGGCCGCCCGCTGCGGCAGCGGTCTGACCGGTGACTGGGATGTGCCCGCCGCCGAGTTGTCGCAGCGGCGCCTGGAGCCGGGCCGCGGCGTGCTGGGGACGGTCGCGGCGACCGGATCACCCCTGCGGGGTGCGACCGGCGCCGATCCCGACGAACCGGGATGTGAGTCGTATCTCGCCGTTCCGATCTGCGCCCCGCCGAACGAGGACGCCGACCCGGAGCCGGGTGTGCTCGGGGTGCTGGCCCTCTACGACAGGCTGGGCGGCCCGGCGTTCGAGGACAGCGACCTGCGCACGTTGCGGACCTTCGCCGGGCAGGCCGGGGTGGCGGTGCACAACGTGCGGGTGCACGAGGAGGCGCAACGTCTGTCGCTGACCGACCCGCTCACCGGTCTGTGGAACTACCGTTATCTGCGCGAGGTGCTGCGCCGAGAGGTGGAGCGGGCCAGCCGGTTCGGCCGGATGCTGACCGTCCTCGTCCTCGACCTGGACCACTTCAAAGAGGTGAACGACACGTACGGGCATACGGCTGGTGACCAGGTGCTGGGCGAGTTCGCCAGGCGGATCCGGATCGGGCTGCGCGAGGTCGACGTGGCGTTCCGCCAGGGCGGCGAGGAGTTCGTGGTGCTGCTGCCGGAGACGGACGCGTACGGCGGGGTGATAGTCGCCGAGCGGCTGGGCGCCGCGGTACGGGACTGGCCGGTGCCTGTCGATCCCCGCCGGCCGGACCTCGCCGACCGGATCTCGATCAGCGTCTCGATCGGGATCGCGGTGTTCCCGGAGCACGGGGCGACCGCCCAGCAGGTGCTGGACGCCGCCGATGATGCGCTGTACGTGGCGAAGAACGCCGGCCGGGACACCTACCGGCTGGCCGAACGGGTTTCTGCGGACCTACCGGTGGGGCATCTGGAAGCCGCGCCCTCTGTCACCGGTGGGCCGCAACCGCCGAGACACGGCCGAGGCCGCTAGTCTCGGCGCATGTCCGGGCATGAAACAGCGAAGGTGAAGTGACGAATGACGACGAAGCGCGCCGTCAAAGCGGTGATCCCGGCAGCGGGACTCGCCACCCGCTTCCTGCCGGCTACCAAGGCCGTTCCCAAGGAGCTGTTGCCGGTCGTGGACCGGCCGGTTCTGCAGTACATCGTCGAGGAGGCGGCCGCCGCCGGCATCACCGACGTCCTGCTGGTCACCGGCCGTGGCAAGACCGCGATGGTGGACCACTTCGACCGCCGGCCCGACGTGGAGGACCGGCTGGAGAAGAAGGGCGACCACGAGCGTCTCGCCGCGGTGCAGCGCTCGAGTGAGCTCGCCGACATCTACACGGTCCGGCAGGGTGAGGCGCTCGGCCTCGGTCACGCCGTCGGCCGCGCCGCCGCGCACGTCGGCGACGAGCCCTTCGCGGTGCTGCTCGGCGACGAGTTCGTGGAGGAGGACAAGCCCCTGCTCCCGGCCATGCTGGACCTGCAGGCCAAGACCGGCGGCATCGTCCTCGCCTTCATGGAGGTCGCCCCGCACGAGACCTCCCGCTACGGCATCGCCTCGGTGCGCGAGACCGGCGACCCGGACGTCGTCGAGGTCACCGGCCTGGTCGAGAAGCCGTCGCCGGAGGAGGCTCCGAGCAACCTGGCGGTGCTCGGCCGGTACGTGCTGCCCGGCAAGATCTTCGACGTCATCGCCGACACCAAGCCCGGCGCCGGCGGCGAGATCCAGCTGACCGACGCGATGGCGACGATGCTCGCCGACGGTGTCCCGGTGCACGGCATCGTCTACCGCGGCCACCGGTACGACACCGGCATGCCGCTGGGCTACCTGCAGGCCGTCGTCCAGCTCGCGGTGAAGCGGCCCGACCTCGGTGAGGAGTTCCTGGCCTGGCTCACCGAATTCGTCGGCGGCCGGAAGGGATGACCGCGACGGCCGATCGTGAGGCGGCCGCCAACGAGCTGATGCCTCTCGCCGAGTACCTGGGCAGCGTGCTGCGCAGGCTCCGCGCGCTGCCTCCGCTCGACCTCGATCTCACCCAGGCGCATGGGAACGTGCTGGCGGCCGACGTGGTCGCCCCGCATCCGTTCCCGGCGTTCGACCAGGCCGCGATCGACGGGTACGCGGCCCGATGGGAAGACCTGGCCGGCGCCGGGCGCATCGGGTCGCACCCGTCGTTCGGGCAGTTCGAGCCCGGCGCACGGAGCGTCCGGCTGAACGTGGTCGGCGACATGGGCGCCGCACACTGGCGCCCGGTCCGGATCACCCCGGGCACCTGCTTCTCGGTGGCGGCCGGGGCGCCTCTCCCGATCGGCGCCGACGTGGTCGTCCCGGTGCACTGGACCGACCAGGGCATGGCCGCCGTGGAGATCGCGCACGCACCGAAACGCGGTTCGGGGGTGCGCCGGGCCGGTGAGGAGCTCGCCGTCGGGCAGCTGCTCGCCCCGGCCGGCTCCTATGTCACACCACCGATGGTGGCCGTCTTCGCCGCCGCCGGCATCGGGCACGTGATGGTCCGGCCCAGCCCGCGGGTGGTCGTCGTGGCCACCGGCGACGAACTCGTCGACGTCGGCCGGCCCAGCCAGCCGGGCCAGGTCGTCGACGCCAACTCGCACGCCCTGACGGCGGCCGCGGTGGAGGCCGGTGCGATGGCGTACCGGATCGGCATCTGCGACGACGACCCGGAAGGACTGCGCGGCCTGCTGGAGGACCAGACACTGCGGGCCGACCTGATCATCACGACCGGCGGCACCGGGACCGGCCCCGGCGACATGCTGCGCCGAGTGCTGTCCCGGCCCGGCCCCGGCCGTGGGACCGTCGAGTTCACCGACGTCGCGCTCTGCCCCGGCACCGCCCTCGGCTTCGGTACCGTCGGCGGCGAGGAGGTTCCGGTCGTCTGCCTGCCGGGGGAACCGGGCGCCGCGCTGATCGGGTTCGAGGTGCTGGCCCGGCCGGTGATCCAGGTGCTCGCCGGCGCCGAACCGGTGTTCCGGCCCGGGGTCAAGGCGCACCTGCTGGAGACGGTGTCGTCGCCCGGCGGTCTGCGCGAGTTCCGGCCCGCGCACGTCGCGGAACGGCGGGGTGGCGGTTACACGGTGCAGCCACTCGCCGGGGGGCCGTACACTCTCTCCGGTTTGGCTGAGGCGAACGGCCTGCTGGTGCTCGGCGAACGAGTCACCACAGCGGCCGCGGGCTCGACCGTCGACGTGCTGCTGCTCGACCGGAGGAGATGAATGCTGGGGGCTGCCACGCCCGGCTGGCCCGCTGTGCTGGCGGACGGGGCTGTGCTGTTACGGCCGTACAAGCGGGGTGACGCGCGGGCCTGGTCCGAGGTACGGATCGCGAACCAGGCCTGGCTGGCCCCATGGGAGTCGGCGCCGCCCGGGCCGTGGGCGGAGATGAACTCGCCACGCGCGTACGGCTACGTCTACCGCGACATGAAACGGGCCGCCCGATCCGGCGACAGCATGCCGTTCGCCGTCTGCCTGGTCGAGGACGGGCAGGAACGGCTGGTCGGCCACGTCAACCTGGGCAACATCGTGCGGCGGGCGTTCGCGTCGGCGTACGCGGGCTACTGGGTGGATCACCGGGTGGCCGGGCGCGGAGTGATCCCGACAGCGCTGGCGCTCGCGGTCGACCACGCGTTCGGCCCGGGCGGATTGCACCGTATCGAGGTCAACATCCGGCCGGAGAACGGTCCGAGCCGTCGCGTCGTGGAGAAACTGGGATTCCGCGAGGAGGCGTACCACCAGCGCTACATGCACATCGACGGAGGTTGGCGCGACCACCTCGGTTACGCGATGACCAGCGAAGAGATCGCCGCTGAGGGTGGCCTGCTGGCGCGCTGGAGACGCGTACGCAAGACGAATTGATCTTGTAGGTCAGAACGCTACCGGCGCGGCGCGCGAGATATCACCGCTACCGCCCGTAACCTCGCCTTCGTCGTGTCTTTTTCCGTGGCGGATCGGAGGGGTGAGGGTGCCGACCTCGGTGCTCCTCGCCGTCCTCGCCGCGGCCGGGTTGCTCGCCCTCGCCCCGGCGCTGGTACGCCGGTACGACGCCACCGAGCGCCTCGCCGCGGAGCGGGCGTCGTCGACGGCTCGGGTGCTCCAGCGCCAGCGCCGTCGCCGCACCGTGCCCGGACGCCGACCGATCAACCCCGCTCGCAAGGTCACGGTTACGGTCCCCGCACCAACGGGTGATCCCGCACCCCCGGAACGGCGTCTCCGGCTCGTCACCGGCAGACGCCCGTCCCGCCGCGTCCCGGAACGCCGCGGCACCCCCGCCGTCGTCCGCCGCCGCCGCGTCTTCGCCGCCCTCGTGCTGCTCAACGCGATCGAGCTGATCGGCGTCGTCGCGGTCGGGCCCGGCTTCTGGATCAGCTTCGCGGTCACCGGCAGCCTGCTCGGGCTGTACCTCGTACACCTGCGCAACCACGCCATCGCCGACCGCCGTCGCCGTCGCGTCCAGGCCCGCGAGGCCGCCTGGCTCGCCGCCCGCCAAGCCGAGGTCCGCCGTGAACAGGCTCGCCGCGCCGCCGCCCGCCGCGAAGCCCAGCGCCGCCTCGCCGCCCAGCGCGAAGCCGTCCGCCGCGCCGCCATGGGCCTCGACCGGGAACCCTCCGACCTTCCGGTCGCCGCCAACGGCGGCTCCGTCTCCTACCGCCGGCGAGGCGGTCTGCGCGGTCGCCCCTACGAGGCCGGTGGGCGTCACCACCACGCTTCCTGAAACCCTTCTCCGGTACGGGCCACACCGCCCGCGGAACCAATGCCGTCCCGTGCCTGTCCGCCGAGCGGCGCAGGCGGTACACACGGCGGCCAGGGCCGCCATCCGGGCCGCTGCCCTCCCGCACGCCTCAGGCGATCATGGGTGGGGGTGGTTCGCGGACCGCCGGGAAGACCTGTTAGCCTTTCATCCGTACCAAGGGGCTGTGGCGCAGACTGGTAGCGCACCTCGTTCGCATCGAGGGGGTCAGGGGTTCAAATCCCCTCAGCTCCACCAAAAGGCTAAGGCGATCTGTGTCCGCGGGAATTGCGGACGTGGGTCGCCTTTTTCGATGCCTGCTTCGCGGACCAGGCCCCCGGAAACCCGGCTTCACGGTGGTCGCCTGCGTGGGCTCGGCTTCGGCGTCACGGGCATCCCGCACCGGTGCCGACGGCCGGTTCGGGGGCGCTGTCGGCCGTGTTCGGAACGGGCGGGCTTGCGGCCGGGTGCCGCGGGGCCGGTCCGAGAGAAGGGGCGGGCCACGCGGCGTCGGGCTGTGAGGACGGTCGGGTGCGGTTGGGGGCGGCCGGCCGCGTACCCCGGAAATGGGCTTCGCGGGGTTGAATCGCGCATTCTCGGACGGTCGGTGAAGTGGTCCGGCTGTCCGGCCGGGTGGTGTCGATGATCGGCTTGCCGGGGTGGAATTCCGGCTCGTCGTGGGTGGGGAAGTGGTCGGCTTTCGGTAGGAGCGGAAGTCGAGGGGGAGCGATGAACTGGAGAATGACGCGCACGCTGGGACTGGGGATCGGCCTGGTGACGGGGGCGATGATCGGTGCCGGACCGGCGGTTGCGGCGCCGGTCGCGGAGCCGACGGTGGCGGAGTGTTGCGGCCTGCCCGGGACCGGGGATGTGGTGAACGCCGTCAAGAAGGCCGGCGGGGACATCTCCCGGGAGTTGAAGAACGCCCGGGACACGATCGCCGGGGAGAGCGGGGGCGGGGGATCTCCGATGTCCGGGCCGGCGGCGGCGGCTGCCGCTGCGGCGGCCCAGGCGGCGGCTGCCGCTGCGGCGGCACCGGTGGAAGATGCCGCGAGGTACGTCCACGACGGCTCGCAGAAGGTCAAGGACAGTGCCCTGCAGACCGCTGACGACGCCTGGGAGGACGGCTCGGTGGCGGCGCAGCGGGTTCGGGACAACGCCGGCGAGTGGGCCTCCGACTATCTCGAGGAACGACTGCGGGACGCGGCCAAGGAGGCGCTGTCCGGGACCGGTAAGGGCAGCGGCCCGGGAGTCAGCGGTACCGGCGGCGAGACCGACGGCGAGGGTGAGACCGACGGCGAGGGTGAGGGCGAGACCGACGGCGTCGGCGAGGGCCAGGGCTGGATTCCGGTCGAGGGAGGGTCCGGCGTGCCCGACGTCGATGACGGAAGCTGGTACGAGGAGGAGGACGACGAGGGCGAGTGGTAGGCGCCTAGTGGTGCAGGTGGAAGGAGGCGATCTCCGCCACCCGCGCCCGGGTGACGCCGGCCAGTTGCTCGACCGCGAGGGGATGGCCGGTCGGCTCCAGTTCGATGTAGGGGAGCCGGCCGACCGGGCGGGTGTGCACGTTGGTCCGCAGGTTCAGGGTGGACGGCTCGTAGCCGGCGATGACGTTGGAGAGCCATCCGAAGTACGGCGGCTCGGATTCCCGGCCGGGCTGTTCCCAGACGTCGACGGCGCGGGTGAAGTTGGCCCGGCTCAGGGACACCCACATGCTGTACGTGAAGACGTCCCCGGTGTCCCACACCGGCAGTTCGATCATGCCGCGGATGAAGAACTGCTCGCCGCCGATCACGCACAGGTCGGCGTCGAGGAGGCAGTCCTCCCGGTTCGCCATGCTCGGCTGCCAGTAGTCCGGGGCCGGGGCTGCGAAGCTGAGCGGCGGGCCGTCGTGGGTGGCGCCGCACGTGCCGCAAGCGAACTGCTCGGTGCTCATGGCCGGGAAGCATAACGGCTTGTCAGGTGCCCTTCCCCGGCTGCCGAATCTGGGGGAAATGCGAGAATTGCTACTTTTACCTGGTACCTCTTGAGCGAGTCTCGGAGGTGACGCCCCATGAAAGCTCCACTGCCCGACAACGAGATCGAGCGGCTGGCCGCGCTGTACTCGCTCGACATCCTGGACAGTCCACCGGAGAAGGACTTCGACGACATCGTCGCGCTGGCCGCCGGGGTCTGCGAAACGCCGGTGGCCCTGGTCAACCTGGTCGACGCGGACCGTCAGTGGGCCAAGGCCCGCACCGGGTCGGAGGTGGCGGAGACCGCACGGGACATCTCGTTCTGCGCCCACGCCATCCTCGGCCGCGACCTGCTGGTGGTGCCGGACGCCCGGGAGGACGGCCGGTTCGCCGACAATCCGTCGGTGACCGCGGAGAACGGCATCCGTTTCTACGCCGGCGCCCCGCTGATGACCACCGACGGGTTCGCGCTCGGCACCCTCTGCGTGATGGACACCGTGCCCCGGCGGCTCGACGTGGAGCAGCAGCAGGCGCTGCGCGCGCTGGCCCGCCAGGTCACCGCCCAGCTGGAGTTGCGGCGGTACGCCTTCGCGCTGGCCAACACCACGGCCCGGCTGCAGGAGCTGGAACGCCGCAAGGACGACCTGGCCGGGCTGGTCGGCGGGGAGCTGCGGTCGTCGTTGCGGCTCATGTCGTCGTACCTGGACCGGCTCGGCGACACCGGTTACCACGACATGGAGATGGCCGACCTGGTCGCCCGGGCCACCGCGGCCCACGTGCGCGGTTTCCGGGAGCTGATCGACCACCTGACCACGATGGCCGAGGCCGGGCTGGGCGGGGACAGCCTGCACATGCGGCAGTGCGACCTGACCCGGGTCACCCAGCGGGCGGTGGAGGCGGTCCGGCCGATCGCGGCCAGCAAGCACATCTGGATCCTGAACCAGGCCGGCGGCCCGTCGCTGCCGATCATCGCCGACCCGGTGCGCCTCGAACAGGTGCTGACGCACCTGCTCTTCGCCGCGGTGAAATACACCCCGGAGGGTGGCCGGGTGCGGGTCGGCACGGAGATGGAGTCCGGGCCGACGGTACGGCTCGACGACATGGACCTGCCGGACGGGATGCGGCCCGACCTGTTCCCGCATCTGTACTACGGCGCCATCGCCAATCCGGCCGACATGCCCGGCCCGGACCGCGGACTGGCCGTGGCCAAGCGGATCCTGGACGCGCACCACGCCACGGTGGCGCTCTCCGACCGTCCCGGCGACGGGACCTCGCTGCACGTGGTGTTCCCGTACGCCGAGCTGTCCCCGGCCGAGCTGATCCGCGACCTGGCCGTCGCCTAGGAGGCCGGCGCCGAAACGCCGAAACCCGCCCTCGATCGGCTGCAGTTCGATCGAGGGCGGGTCAGTCTCACAACCTCTCGTGGAGGTCCTGGGGGGCCGCCTGGGTGGGCACCACCGGCGGTGCGACGGCCCGGCCGATGCCCCGCGGCGTCGGGGGCCGGTCGTCCAGTGACGGCGGCCAGGTGTCCACGATCGGGGCCACGACGGGCCCGGGCGGTTCCGGTGACGGGGTCCGGGGTGTCAGGCCGGCCCGGTTGAGTTTGTGCCAGCGCAGCCGCCCGCCGGTCAGGGCGGTGGTCGCCGACTGCAGCAGCACCAGGTACATCAACTGCCGGTAGGCGAACTGTTGCAGCGGCAGCCGTAGCAACGGCTTGTACGACTCCCGGTCCAGCCGGAACGCCACCGCCGCGGTGAACAGTTGCAGCGCCAGCATGCCGAGCCAGGCCGCGACCGTCTCGCTCAGCTCCCAGAAGACCAGGCCGTAGACGAGCATGATGTCGACGACCGGGGCGAGCATCGGCAGCGCCACCCCGAACAGGGCCAGGAACGGCAGCCCGACCCGCCCGAACCGGCCGGACGGCCCGGAGTCGAACAGCGACTTCCGGTGCTTCCACATCGCCTGCATGGTCCCGTAGCTCCACCGGTACCGCTGTCGGTACAGCTGCTCCAGGGTGGCCGGGGCCTCGGTCCAGGCGCGCGCGTTCTCCTCGTAGACGACCCGCCACCCGGCCCGGCACATCGCCATCGTGACGTC
The DNA here is from genome assembly GCF_016862455.1 of Actinoplanes utahensis. Lineage (GTDB taxonomy): Bacteria > Actinomycetota > Actinomycetes > Mycobacteriales > Micromonosporaceae > Actinoplanes > Actinoplanes utahensis. Next base: position 177,944 of record NZ_BOMZ01000033.1, on the reverse strand, counting down.
GGTGTCCTCGGCGAGGGTCTCGTCGCTGACCCCGCCGACCTGGGCCAGCGCCTTGCGCCGGAACGCGCCGATCGCGCCGGGGACGGTCGGCATGCAGTTCATCACCTCGTAGAGGCGGCGGTCCAGGTTGAAACCGATCACGTACTCGATGTGCTGCCAGAGCGCGACGGTGGTCTCCCGGTTGCCGACCTTGACGTTGCCGGCGACCGCGCCGACCGTGGGGTCGGCGAACGGCTGGACCAGCAGCCGCAGCGCCTCGGGCTCGAAGATGGTGTCGCCGTCGACCATCACGATCAGGTCGTGCCGGGCCATCGCCACCCCGGTGTTGAGGGCGTTCGGCTTGCCGCCGTTGGGCACCCGGACGACCCGCACGTTCGGCATCCGCATCCGGTCGACGATGTCGGCGGTGCCGTCGGTGGAACCGTCGTCGACCACCACCACCTCGATCTCGGTGTGGTCACCGCAGGCCAGCGACCGGACGGCGGCCTCGATGCCCTCCTTCTCGTTGTAGGCGGGCACGATCACCGACACCGGCTCGGTGACCGGCGGACCCCAGCTCCAGCCGGGCTTGCGGCGCTGCCGGGCGTGCCGGGTGGCGAGCAGGAGGAGCATGAGGGTACGCCCGACGGTCAGCGTCCCCACCACCAGGAACAGCCCGGCGATCACGGTGACCATGCCGTCGGCCAGGTCCACGGTCCAGATCAGCGCGAGGCCCCGCCACTCGTCGTGCGCCGGCGCCGCCGGGTTGAGCGGCAGCGGCGTGAGCGCCTCGGTGTTCTCCAGCCGGTCGGTGCCTGCCCGCGCGGCCTGCTCGGCGATGCTCAGGTTGAGGCCCTCGGTGATCGTGGTGAACCGGTAGCCCCGAGCCTTCATCAGCGGGATGAACTCGTCGAGCGCCGCGACGGTCTGCGAGCGGTCGCCGCCGGCGTCGTGGAACAGCATGACCGCGGACTGGCCGCCGGGCGGGGTGGCGCCCTGGATGATCTTGTCGATGCCGGGGCGCTTCCAGTCCTCGCTGTCGGTGTCGTTGACGACGACCAGGTAACCGAGCGCCCCGGCCTCCTTGATCAGCCTCCAGTTCGCCTCGTCGATCGCCGCGTTCCTCGACGAGTAGGGGAACCGGGCCAGGTTGGTGCGTACGCCGGTCGCCTTCGCGATCGCCATCTGCGTCTGGGACAGCTCCAGCTGCCGCCGCCACGGCGCCAGCCGCTGCATGTTCGGGTGCGTGAAGGTGTGCAGGCCCAGCTCGTTGCCGCCGTCGACGATCTGCCGTGCCGACTCCGGGTTGCGGGCCACCTGCGACCCGACCACGAAGAACGTGCCCCGAGCGTCGTGCTTGCGCAGCACGTCGAGCACCTTCGGCGTCCACGCGGGATCCGGGCCGTCGTCGAAGGTCAGCGCGATGGTCCTGGCCGGCAGCCGGATGGTGCTCTCCTGGCCGCCGGTGGTGTTGATGATCGGCCCGCCCTTGAGGATGTGGGCCGGGACCCCGGCCTGGTCGCCGACCTCGGTCCGCACGTGGTCGCTGGTGAACTCGGCGTTGATGTAGGCCTGCACGACCAGCACCGCGACGAACGAGAGGGCCAGCAGCGAACCGAGGAGCACGCGTGGGCGGGGCAGCATGCGGCGCCGGCTGCGGCCGCGGGCCCGGCGGCCGGGCGTGGCCGTGGGGGCGGCGGTCACGGCGCCGCCCGGGTGGGCGGTGTGGCGCTGTCGGCCGGATCGTCCGTGACGACCGGCCGGGCCGGCGGGCCGGTGACCACCGGCCCGGGCCGGGTGGTGCTCTCCGGCGCCGGCCCGCCTCCGCCGGCGCCGCCGCTGCCCGCGGGCTTCTCCTCCACCACGGGCGGCGGGACCGGGGCGACCGGCAGGCCGGCGCCCGTGCCGCCCCGGGTGGTCTCCACCGCGGGCGGGACGGGGGCCGGCGGTGGGGTGGTGGTGGTGGTGGTGGTGCTGGTCCCGGGATTGGGTTTGGGCGGCTGGCTCACGGTGCCGGACTCGAGCGGCTTGGTGACCACCGGGGTGGACGACACCGACGGGGACGGTTTCGGGCTGGGCGACCGGGACGGCTTGGCGGCCGCCTTCGGTGTGGCCGTGGTGGTGACCGGCCGGCGCGGCACGGATTCGCCGCGGTCCGCCGACTCGATGATCCGGCGGGCCGGGGTGGTGCTCGGCGCCGGGTCGGGAGTGGGTGTGGTCTTGGGTACGGGCTGGGGTTTCTTCTCGTCCCGGTCGTCCTCCAGGCCCGGCAGCGGCAGCACGGCGCTCATGCTCACCGGACCGCCGGCCAGGCTGACGCCGATCAGAGCGCCGTACCCGAGGAGGACGACACCGAAGGCCAACGCGAGGCGCCGGAGGAATCGGCTCCGTCGTCCGGTGGAGTCCACGAACACCGGTGCGGGCGCCGGGACGGCGATCACCTCGGTCGGACCGGCTGGGTCGACGTGGTGCGAGTTCTTTGGCTCCTGCGAAGTCACGCGGCGAAGCCTAAGAACATTTATCGCGATCTTGGCACACATCACTCACAAGGGGGACAGCCGACTGATCCCCTGAAATGGGACGAAATGGTGAGCTGGGCTGTTTGACCCGGTGAGGGCAGGTGCGCCGGTTCTCCGCGGCCGTTTCGCTGAGCTGCGGTGCGGCAGCAGACCAAAAGACGTTACGCCCGGATCGTCGGCAATTTGCTGTCGCATTCCCGACTCATTAATCGAGCAATTCTCGCGAAACGATAAAAACCTATAAGCGAGATAAAAGCATAATGTCCGAATCAATGGGATGGTGGCAGCGACACGACAATCTCGCGCCGTGACCCGTTGTGCACGCCATCCCGCCTCGTTAAGCTTCTCCTGCGCGCCCCAATCGCCCGCTTCCCCCGTGGCAGGCGATCGGGGCGCGCCCTTTCGTTTCCGGGCCGATCTCAGATCCAGCGGCCGCCCAGCCACATGCGCACCGACCAGTCGTCGTACGGCATGAGCGTGCCCACGAAAACCGGGTGGAAGTAGGCGAAACACAGCGCGACCAGGATGACGAAGGTCGCGGCCACGACGGTGCCCACGATCTGCCGGTCCGACCGTGCCGCCCCCGAGACCATCCCGTCCGGTGGCGTCATGATCGCCCCGAGGGCGTAGACCACCGCCAGGATGAGGAACGGCAGCGCCGGCATCGCGTAGAACGAGAACATCGTCCGGCCGTCCTTGACCGCGAAGTAGAACCACGGCAGCAGGCCGCCGACCACCCCGGTGATGATCGCGTAGGCCCGCCAGTCACGCCGGGCGATGCCGAACCACGCCACCACGAACGTCGCCGGGATGAACGCCCACCACAGGATCGGCGTGCCCAGCAGCAGGATCTCCGCCGCGCAGCTGGTCGTGCCGCACCCGCCGGCCGAGCTCCAGTAGAACGCCACCGGCCGCCCGAGCATCAGCCACTGCCACGGCCACGACTGGTAGGTGTGCTTCTGGGTCAGTCCGGTGTGGAAGTTGAACGCTTCCTGGTGGTAGTGGATCAGGTTGAGCAGCGGGCCGATGATCGGCGGCTCGCTCCACCCGTTGTCCGCCCGGTAGTGCCGGAAGTAGCCCTCGTCGGTCACGAACCAGCCGGTCCAGCAGGCCAGGTAGACCAGGACGGTCAGCACGAAGCTGAGGATCAGCCAGCCCAGGTCGCCGAGGATGCCGGCGACGATCGGCCCGCGCACCCCGGCGGAACGGCGCGCCTGCACCCGCCAGACCAGCACCAGCCCGGCGAAGAACGGGGCGAAGAACAGCGCGCTCCACTTGACGCCGCAGGCCATGCCGAAGGTGACTCCGGAGACCAGCAGCCACCACGGCACGATCCGGGGGATGCGCGCGGTCGCGTCCGGGTCGAACCCGTTCTCCAGCGCGCGCTGCCAGCTGCGCCGGTAGTGATCCCGGTCCAGCACCATCGCGGCGAACGTCATCAGGATGAACAGGCCGATGAAGATGTCCAGCAGCGAGGTGCGCGACAGCACCAGCTGGAAGCCGTCCAGCGTCATCAGCAGGCCGGCCGTCCCGGCCAGCACGATGGAGTGGAACATCCGGTAGGCCACCCGGATCAGGATCAGCACCATCAGGGTGCCGGCCACCGCCGTGGAGAACCGCCAGCCGAACTCGTTGTTGCCGAAGAAGTGCTCGCCGAACGCGATCAGCCATTTGCCCAGCGGGGGGTGCACGACATAGGCCGCGCCGTTGACCTTCTCGTCCCACTCCACGCCGTGTTGCAGCATGTCCCACGCGTCGGTGGGGTAGTAGACCTCGTCGAAGATGTGACCCTTGATCCGGTCCAGCCCGGAGAACCGCAGGATGCCCGCGGCCGCCGTGATGACCAGGGTCACCAGCCAGGAGTAAGGATCGAAACGCCGGTCCAGCGTCGACAGGCGACGCCGGACGATCTGGGGGATGGCACGCACGCCCGGCGACTCGGCCCCGGCGGGGGAGTCCGCGGTGGTGGGGTCTGTCTCAGCTGTCGCCGCCGTCGTCACCCCGCGATCGTAGGCTGCGACTCTGAGAACCGATGCCCGCCGTCGGCGCGTCCTGCCATGTGATGGACTTTTGCGATGCCTGATGCAGAAGAAGCCGGTGGCCGGGTGATCCTGGCGGGGGCCCCGCTGGGCAACACCGGCGACGCCTCGGCCCGCCTCCGCGAGGTCCTGGCCACGGCGGACGTGATCGCGGCGGAGGACACCCGGCGGCTGAGCCGGCTCGCCAAGGACCTGGACGTCACCGTGCGCGGCCGGGTGGTCTCCTACTTCGAGGGCAACGACGAACGGCGTACCCCCGAACTGGTCGAGGCCTTGACGGGCGGCGCCGTGGTCGCCGTGGTGACCGACGGTGGCATGCCCAGCGTCTCCGATCCCGGCTTCCGTCTGGTCCGGGCCGCGCTCGATGCCGGCTTCCCGGTCACCGCGGCGCCCGGGCCCAGCGCGGTGACCACCGCGCTGGCGCTCTCCGGCCTGCCCAGCGACCGGTTCGTCTTCGAGGGCTTCCTGCCCCGGTCCGGCTCGAACCGCCGCTCCCGCCTGCGTGAGCTCGCCGCCGAACCGCGCACCCTGGTCTTCTTCGAGGCCCCGCACCGGATCGTCGGCGCGCTCGAGGACTTCGCGGCGATCTTCGGCGCCGACCGGCCGGCCGCGGTCTGCCGCGAGCTGACCAAGACCTACGAGGAGATCCGCCGGGACACGCTCGGCGCGCTGGCCGCCGGCGCCGCGGCGGATCCGCCGCGCGGCGAGATCACGCTGGTGGTAGGGGGCGCGCCGGCCGGTCCCGCGATCGCACCGGCCGACGACGAGCTCCGGGCGGAGGTGGCTCGCCGGGAGGCGGCCGGGGCGTCCCGGCGGGACGCGATCCAGGCGGTCGCCGATGAGTACGGTCTGCGCAAACGCGAGGTCTACGCCCTCGTCCACGAGAACCGTTGATGCCGTACGCCGCCTGATGCCGTACGCCGCCTGATGCCGTACGCCGCCTGATTCAGTACGCCGCCGCCAGGAAGCCGCCGAGCAGCAGCAGCGGGCCGAGGAAGCTGGCGATCACCGCGGTGCGCCGGGCCCGGGGCGGCAGCCGCCGGGCCCCGGTCGTCTCCGCGATGCCGTACCCGCAGATCAGCACGAGCAGGAAGCCCAGCCCCCAGCGCAGGTGCATGAGCGGCCCGGCCGGGGCGGTGTAGGCCTGGGTGCTGGCCGGGCTCACCATCCGGGCCGGCGAGATCGACCCCGGCTCCCGTGCCGGGCCGGCGATGCCCAGCAGCGTCACCCGGGAGACGGCGAAGTCGCCGTCAGTGGTGGCGAACCGCCCGGTGCAGCGCTGGGTCAGGCCGTCACCATGGCAGCGGGTGGTGGTCGCGTACCCGGTGTCGCCGTGCCCGACGGCCAGCCAGAACGGCTCCGCGCTGACCCAGCCGAAGAACGCCGCGACCAGGCTCAGCAGCACCAGGGAGAGCAGTGCGGGGAGCGGGTTGCGGGCCGGCCGGCGGCGGCGCCGGCCGGGCGGGCGGTCGACCACCGCCACCTCGGTCGCGGCGCGTTCCTCCTCGCTGAGCCAGAACGGGTGGTTCTCCATCCGCTCCAGCCGGGCCGTCTGCGGTTCGGCCGCCTCCGGTTCCGCCGCGGGCGCCGGAACCGGCTCCACGTCGATGATCATCAGCTCGTTCGCGGTGGCGAGCCGTTCGTCGGCCAGGTGCTCGGTCAGGTCACGGGCCCCGGCCGCGCGGGCGACGATCGGCAGGCCGTCCATGACGGGGCCGTCCCGGTCGTCGTTGCGCCCCCAGGCGACGTCGGGGTCGGGCAGGGTCCACGGGTTGCCCTGGCTGCGGGGCGTTTCCCCTGGCTGCGGCACGTTTCCGGTCACAGGCCCATTGAACGACGCGGTCCCGCCGCGAGCACGTCACTGATCGGGCGTGTCGGGACAAATAGGCACACTGGCGATCCGTTGGCGAGCGCCCCTGAGCGGTCACTACGCTTGTACGCCATGAGTCACGTTCTCGCCGCGGTTGCCTGGCCCTACGCCAACGGCCCGCGCCACATCGGCCATGTCTCCGGCTTCGGCGTTCCCTCCGACGTCTTCAGCCGGTACATGCGGATGGCCGGCCACGACGTGCTCATGGTGTCCGGCACCGACGAGCACGGCACCCCGATCCAGGTGCAGGCGGACGCCGACGGGGTCACCCCGCGTCAGCTCGCCGACCGTTACAACCGGGTCATCGTCGAGGATCTGCACGGGCTCGGCCTCTCCTACGACCTGTTCACCCGCACCACCACCCGCAACCACTACGCGATCGTGCAGGAGCTGTTCGAGGGCCTGCACGCCAACGGCTACATCGTCGCCCGCACCACCCTCGGCGCGATCTCCCCGTCCACCGGCCGCACCCTGCCCGACCGCTACATCGAGGGCACCTGCCCGATCTGCGGCTACGAGGGCGCCCGCGGCGACCAGTGCGACAACTGCGGCAACCAGCTCGACCCCGAGCAGCTGGTCGATCCGCGCTCCCGGATCAACGGCGAGACCCCGCAGTTCGTCGAGACCGAGCACTTCTTCCTCGACCTGCCGGCCTTCGCCGAGGCGATCGGCGGCTGGCTGGACCGCCGGGAGAACTGGCGGCCCAACGTCCTCAAGTTCTCCCGCAACCTGCTCGACGACCTGCAGCCCCGGGCCATCACCCGGGACCTGGAGTGGGGCGTGCCGATCCCGCTGGACGGCTGGCGCGACCGCAACGACAAGCGCATCTACGTCTGGTTCGACGCCGTCATCGGCTACCTGTCGGCGTCCATCGAATGGGCCCGGCGCACCGGCGACCCGGAGGCCTGGCGGCAGTGGTGGTCGGCCGACGCGCAAGGCAAGGACGCGCTCGGCTACTACTTCATGGGCAAGGACAACATCGTCTTCCACTCGGTGATCTGGCCGGCCCTGCTGCTGGGCTACTCCGGCGAGGGCGACAAGGGCGGCGAGGCCGGCAGCTTCGGCAAGCTGAACCTGCCGACCGAGGTCGTCTCCAGCGAGTACCTGACGATGGAGGGCAAGAAGTTCTCCTCCTCCCGCCGGGTGGTCATCTACGTGCGCGACTTCCTGGAGCGCTACGACGCCGACGCCCTGCGCTACTTCATCGCCGCGGCCGGCCCGGAGTCCAACGACACCGACTTCACCTGGGCCGAGTTCGTCCGGCGCAACAACGACGAACTGGTCGCCGGCTGGGGCAACCTGGTCAACCGGTCGATCTCGATGGCCGCGAAGAACTTCGGGGCGATCCCCACGCCGGGCCCGCTGACGCCGGAGGACGAGGCGGTGCTCGCCGTGGCCAAGGCCGGATTCACCACGGTCGGCGAGCTGATCGGCAAGCACCGGCAGAAGGCGGCGATCGGCGAGGCGATGCGGGTGGTCGCCGAGGCGAACAAGTACCTGTCCGAGCAGGCCCCGTGGAAGCTGAAGTCGGAGGAGGACAAGCCGCGCCAGGCCACCGTCCTCTTCGTCGCGCTGCAGGTGATCAGCGACGCGAACACGCTGCTCACCCCGTTCCTGCCGCACTCCGCGCAGAAGGTGTTCGAGCTGCTCGGCGGCGAGGGCGTGCACGCGCCGATGCCGCGGATCGAGGAGGTCGAGGATCTCGACGGCGGCCCCGCCTACCCGGTGCTGACCGGCGACTACAAGGTCGGCGCCCGCTGGGAGTCGGTGCCGGTCGTCCCGGGCACTCCGCTGGCCGCGCCGAAACCGGTCTTCCGCAAGCTGGAGCCGTCGGTCGTCGAGGAGGAGCTCGCCCGCCTGGGCGAAGGAGCCTGATCAGATCGGGTACGCGATCTCCGCGATGTGGTGGTCGGCCAGCTCGTCGACCGGCGCCCAGGATTCGTAGATGCCCCGCTCGTAGCACCGGGCGCCGGTCGAGTTGATCGTGTCGGCGTCCGGGCGCAGCAGCCGCAGCCGGGCCCAGGTCTCGTCGCGCTGGAGCACCCAGCAGGCCGCGCCACGCCAGCGGGCCTGCTCGGCGCGGCGGCTCAGGGTCTGCACCGGGTACCGGGCGGCGCGGGTCAGCGCCCGCACCCGGAACTCGCCCGGCGGGTCGGCGACCGCCTCGTACTCGCTGCCGTCGATCCGGCCGACCAGGCGCGCCGAACCGGAAGCCGTGCACGGCACGTACTCCCGGTCGGGGCTGCCACCGGGAATCTCCCCGAGCAGGCCGCGCCAGCGTGGCCCGGCCAGCCGCAGCCAGCCGTTCTGCTCCGGCTGATAGGTGTAGAGCACCACCTCGTCCCCGCCCGGAACGTACGCCAGGATCTGCGCGTTCGCCGACAGCGGCAGGTCCGCGAACCCGGCCGTCACGTACTCCGGGATCAGATCGTCGGTGCTCGGCGTGAAACCGGTGCCGAGCACCATCGCCCCGATCCGGGAGTGGCCGGGCAGTGCGGCCAGGCCCGGATGCGCGGGCGCGGCCGGAACCTCGTAGTCCAGCGGATCGGTGGCCCGCCACCGCAGCGCGAACGTCACCTGGCCGTCGGTCGCGCCATCGGTCCGCAGCAGGCCGAGCTGCTCGGGTTCGCGCAGGTGGGCGATGTCGCAGGAGCGGTAGCAGAAGCCGTACGGCAACCATCCGCCGAGGTGACCGGCGACCTGAGCGGGGGAGAGCACCTTGGTCATCCGGGTGCCCCGGCGGATCGCCGCGGTGGCCCGGATACCGCGCAGCACCGGATCGTCGCGGTAGCCCACCGACTGGCTCATCGACTGCACCTGCTGCCAGCTGATGTCCCGGCGGAGAGGCGCCATCAGAGGTGGGTCGAGCGGGTCGGAGCCGAGGTCACTGTCCTCACCGGTCACGGTCACGCGGCGCAACGTAAGTGACGGCGGTGGATATCGGATGAACGGCCGGTTACCGAAAAATGGGACGTGCACAATGTCTCACATGCCTTCACCATCCGAATCGCGCCGCAAAAAGGAATCCCGCCGCTCCGGGGAGTTCCCGCCGGCGCCCGAGCCGCTCGCTGTGCCGGTCTTCGACAGCCACACCCACCTCGACCTGACGATCCAGGAAGCCGGAGTGCCCGGCGACACCGCCGGCGACCCGGTCGACGCGCTCGTCGACGCCGCGGCCAAGAGCGGCGTGGATCGACTGGTCCAGGTCGGAGTGGACGTCGCCTCGTCGCGGTGGGGCGCCGACCTGGCCGAGCGGCACGGCGCGGTGCTGGCCGCGGTCGCCCTGCACCCCAACGAGGCGCCCCGGCTGTCCGATCTGGACGAGGCGCTGCGCGAGATCGAATCGCTCGCGGCCCGGCCCCGGGTCCGTGGCGTCGGCGAGACCGGACTGGACACCTTCCGGACCGGGGACGACGGCCGGGCGGCACAGGAGGAGAGCTTCCGCGCCCACATCGCCATCGCCAAGCGGTACGGCAAGGCGCTGATCATCCACGACCGGGACGCGCACGCCGACGTGCTGCGCGTCCTGGACTCCGAGGGCGCGCCGGACCGGGTGGTGCTGCACTGCTTCTCCGGGGACGCCGAGTTCGCCGCCGAGTGCGTGCGCCGCGGCTACTACCTCAGCTTCGCCGGGACGGTCACCTTCGCCAGCGCCGGCAACCTGCGCGAGGCGGCCGCGATCACCCCGCCCGGACAGATGATGGTGGAGACGGACGCGCCGTACCTGACGCCGATCCCGTACCGGGGCCGGCCCAACGCCTCCTATCTGGTGCCGCTGACCATGCGGCTGCTCGCCGAGACGACCGGCACCGACCTGGACACCCTGTGCGCCGCGATCTCCGCCAACGGGGAGGCCGTCTTCGGCAGCTGGCGCTGACCCCGGCACCCGGCCCCGGGATTTCCGGGTGTCAGTCGGTCTCCACCCAGGCCGTGGTGCCCAGCTCGCGGCTGAGCTGCTCGAGCTGGGTGGCGAAACCGGTCGGCGCCGCGTGCAGCGGGCCGCGGGCGACCATCCGCACCGCCCAGCCATGCCCGGGAGCGACGTTGTAGATCCGGTGGATCACCAGCGCGCCGCGCGGGTCGGGCTCGACCGTGGTGACCCCGCGGTACCACCATTCGCCCTGAAGAGCCACCGAACGGGCCCGGCGGTCGATCGTCACGGTGATCCGGCTGCCCTCCCGGAACATCACGAACTCGTCGCCGCCGTCGTCGGCGATCTCGGTCGTGCCCGGGGCCGCCAGCGGCGACCGCCCGCCGGGCCGGGCGTCCAGCAGCACCTCGGCGACCTCGTCCGGCGTCGCTTCCACCACTCCGCGCAGTTCCAGCAACTCCACCATCACTCAATTCCTACCCGGCGGTGTCCAGTGGCCCGGCCCGGTCACCGTAGGCTCTGCGGCATGGCTGATTCACTTCTCGGCCCGGCGGAGATCCGGGACCTGGCCGCGCGTCTCGGGGTCGCGCCGACCAAGAAGCTCGGCCAGAACTTCCTGCACGACCCGAACACCATCCGGCGCATCGTCACGGCCGCCCAGCTGCGGCCCGACGACGTGGCCCTCGAAGTCGGGCCCGGCCTCGGCTCGCTCACGCTGGGCCTGGTCGGGGCGGTGCGGCACGTGCACGCCGTGGAGATCGATCCGACCCTGGCCGCGGCACTGCCGGAGACCGTCGCCGTGCCGCACCTGTCAGTGCATCTCGCCGACGCGCTCAGGGTCACCGGCGACCGCTTCGACCCGGCGCCGACGATGCTGGTGGCGAACCTGCCGTACAACGTGGCGGTCCCCGTGGTGCTGCACCTGCTCGCCCAACTGCCCACCCTGCGCGGCGGCCTGGTGATGGTGCAGAAAGAGGTCGCCGATCGGCTCACCGCCGGTCCGGGTTCGAAGGTGTACGGGGTCCCGTCCGTGAAACTGGCCTGGTACGCCGAGGCCAAACCGGCCGGGAAGGTGCCACCGGCGGTGTTCTGGCCGGTGCCCAACGTGGATTCCGGGCTGGTCTTCTTCGCCCGCCGGGAGCCACCGGCGGCCGGCGTGGCCCGCGCCGACGTGTTCGCCGTGGTGGACGCGGCGTTCGCGCAGCGGCGCAAGACCCTGCGGGCGGCTCTGGCCGGCTGGGCCGGCGGCCCGGACCGGGCGGAGACGGTGCTGCGGGCGGCCGGGGTGAGCCCGCAGGCGCGAGGCGAGTCGCTCACGGTGGGCGAGTTCGCCGCGATCGCGGCAGAGGCAAAACTGTCGGGGTACGGCGGTAAGCTCACCCCGTCCCGCGCAGAGCCCGAGGAGGTCGACTCATGACAGCCGTACCGCCCGGCGATTCCGATACGGAGCTGGTGTTGAGCAAGCCGTTCGCGACCCGGGACAACATTCCGTGACGGAGGCGTGGGGACCGGACGACGACGAGCCCCGCCCGCACCGTGGTCCGGTCAAGGTGCGAGTCCCGGCAAAGATCAACCTGCATCTCGGGGTGGGCCCGCTGCGGCCCGACGGCTATCACGAGCTGAACACCGTCTACCACGCGATCAGCCTCTTCGACGAGCTCACCGCCCGCCGCGGGGACACCCTCACACTCACCATGGAGGGTGAGGGCACCGGTGAGCTGGCCCTCGACGAGTCGAACCTGATCATCCGGGCCGCCCGGGCGCTGGCCGCCCGGCGGCAGGTGCCCGCGTTCGCGCGACTGCACCTGCGCAAGAGCATCCCGCTGGCCGGGGGGCTGGCCGGCGGCAGCGCCGACGCGGCCGCCACACTGATCGCCTGCGACCTGCTCTGGGGTCTCGGCATGTCCCGGGACGAGCTGGCCGAGGTGGGCGCCGAGCTCGGCTCCGACGTGCCGTTCCTGCTGCACGGCGGCACCGCCCTCGGCACCGGCCACGGCGAGGCGGTCAGCCCGATCCTGGCCCGCCCGACCGTCTGGCACTGGGTGGTGGCCATCGCCGACGGCGGCCTGTCCACCCCGGCGGTCTACCGCGAACTGGATCGGCTGCGCGCCGCCGACCAGCCGGCGCCGCCCGTCCCGCTCGGCGGCACCGACCGGCTGATGGCCGCGATGCGCCAGCGCGACCCGGAGGTGCTCGGCGAGGCGCTCGGCAACGACCTGCAGGCAGCCGCCCTCTCGCTGCGCCCGCAGCTGGCCGACGTGCTGAAAGCCGGGCACGAGGCCGGCGCGCTCGCCGGGCTCGTCTCCGGATCCGGGCCGACCTGTGTCTTCCTGGCCGCCGACGCGGCACACGCGCAAGAGGTCGCCGACGGGCTCTCGGCGGCGCGAGTGTGCCGGGCCGTGGTCACCGCCCGCGGACCACAGCCGGGCGCGCGGGTAACCTAGACGCATCGTGGCCAACATCATCAACCTGGACCGGGTCAGCAAGGGTTACGGCGCAGCCGGCCAGTTGCTCACCGACGTTTCGCTCGGCCTGGACGACGACGCCCGCATCGGCATCGTCGGCCTCAACGGCGCCGGCAAATCGACTCTGCTCCGCATGCTCGCCAAAACCGAAGAGCCGGACTCCGGCCGCGTCACGCACCGCCGCGACCTGCGCGTCGCGACCCTGCCGCAGACGCTCGACCTCGCCGGCGACCTGACCGTGCGCGACGTCGTGCTCGGCACCGCATGGCTGCCGCAAAGCATGGGCGCCGAGCACGAGTGGGCCGGCGACGCCGGGGTGCGCACCATCCTCGACGGGCTCGGCATGGGCCATCTGGGCCTGGACACGCCGGTCGGGCCGATGTCCGGCGGCGAGCGCCGCCGGGTCGCCCTGGCCGCGCTGCTGGTCCGGCAGAGCGATCTGCTGATCCTCGACGAGCCCACCAACCATCTCGACGTCGCAGGCGTCGACTGGCTGGCCAAACACCTGCTGACCCGCCGGGGCGCGCTCCTGGTCGTCACCCACGACCGCTGGTTCCTCGACGCCGTCTGCACCATGACCTGGGAGGTCGTGGACGAGCAGGTGCACACCTACGAGGGTGGCTACGCCGCCTGGATTCTGGCCCGCGCCGAGCGTCAGCGGATCGCCGCCTCGATCGAGGCCCGCCGGCAGAACCTGCTCCGCAAAGAGATCGCCTGGCTGCGCCGAGGCCCGCCGGCCCGCACGTCCAAACCGAAGTTCCGGATCGACGCGGCCAACGCGCTGATCGCCGACGTGCCGCCGGCCCGCGACCAGATGAGCCTCCAACGCCTGGCCACCACCCGGCTCGGCAAACAGGTCTACGACCTGGAGCGGATCGAGCTCAAAGCCGGACCGAAACCGATCTTCCAAGACCTGACCTGGCAGGTCGGCCCCGGCGACCGGATCGCGATCCTGGGTGCCAACGGAGCGGGCAAGACCACCCTGCTGCGGATGCTCGCGGGAGTCACCACGCCGGACGGCGGCCGTCTGGTCACCGGATCGACGGTGCGGCCGGCCTTCCTGTCCCAGGAGCTCAAGGAGCTACCCGGCAACCTGCGCCTGCTCGAGGCGGTCGAAGAGGTCGCCAAACGCGTCAAGCTCGGCGACCGGGAACTCTCGGCCGGCCAGCTCGCCGAAGTGTTCGGCTTCACCGACAAACGGATCTGGACGCCGGTCAGCGACCTGTCCGGCGGTGAGCGCCGACGGCTGCAGATGCTGCGCCTGCTCGCCACCGAACCGAACGTGCTGCTGCTCGACGAACCGACCAACGACCTGGACACCGACACCCTCGCCGCGCTGGAAGACCTGCTCGACTCCTGGCCCGGCACCATGGTGGTGGCCAGCCACGACCGATACCTGGTGGAGCGGGTCACCGACACCGTCTACGGCATGTTCGGCGACGGGAAGATGGTGCACCTGCCCGGCGGCGTCGACGAATACCTGGCCCGGGTGGGCACTCCCACCGCTCCGGGCGTACCCCCCAAGGGTGTGCCGCAAGCGCAGCAGGCCGTGAGCGGCCTGTCCTCCGGCGAGCTGCGCCAAGCCAAGAAAGACCTGGCGAAACTCGAACGGCAGATGGAGAAGCTCGCCGAGAAGGAAGCCCGGATCAACGAGAACCTGGCCGTGCACGGCAGCGACTACGACAAGCTGGTCGAGCTGGAGGCTCAGCTCAAGGCGGTGCAGCAGGAGAAGGCCGAGGCCGAAGAGGCCTGGCTGGAACTGGCGGAGCAGTTGTCGTAATTCGTGATCCGGGGGGTGTGCCTGCGCCGCTTGTCGGGGATACGCGAGAATCGACGCGAAGACACCTGACCTTGGAGACGGAACCATGGCGCACACCCCGGTCAATCACCCGCTTCGGCCGATCTACCGGATCGTCGGCTTCATCACCGGGGCCTACCTGGTGGCGTTCGGCATCATCGGGTTCATCACGACCTCGGGTGAGGATTTCACCGGGCCCGGCGTGCGGGCACTCGGCCAGGGCAGCAACATGGCCTGGTCGATCGTCTCGCTGGCCCTCGGCGCGATCGTGCTGCTCGGCACCGCGGTCGGCCGCAACATCGACGTGGCGATCGACCAGTACCTGGGCTGGGGCCTGCTCGTCCTCGGCAGCTACGAACTGTGCGTGCTCCGCACCGACGACGTGAACTTCTTCGGATTCACCATGTCGACCGTGATCGTCACCTACATCGTCGGCCTGCTGCTGATCACGGTCAGCCTCTACAGCAAGTCCGCGCCGAAGTCGCAGGCCGGGGCCCCGCGCCAGGTCCGCGAGGGCCGGACCGCCTGACCTCTGATCCGTCGCCGGGTCCCTCAGCGGACCCGGCGGGTCAGCAGATCCGGCTTCGCCTCCAGGTGTGACAGCCCGTTCCAGGCGAGATTCACCAGGTGCGCGGCAACCACCTCCTTCTTGGGTTTACGCGCCTCCTGCCACCACTGCCCGACCAGAGCCACCATCCCCACCAGCGCCTGCGAGTAGAGCTCGGCGAGTTTCGGGTCCAGACCCCGGCTCTTGAACTCAGCGCCCAGAATGTACTTCGCCTGATGCGCCACGTCGTTCATCACGCTGGAGAAGTTGCCCGACGCCGACAGCAACGGCGAATTGCGCACCAGCACCTGGAAACCGTGCGGCTCCTCGTCGATGTAATCCAGCAGCGCCAGCGTCGCCTGCTCCAGCAGCTCCCGCGGATGACCGGCGGTCAATGCCGTGGCGATCCGGTCCAACAACGCGCGCACCTCGCGGTCGACGACCACCGCGTAGAGACCCTCCTTGCCGCCGAAGTGCTCGTAGACCACCGGCTTCGAGACCTTGGCCCGGGCGGCGACCTCCTCGACGCTTGTCGCGTCGTACCCCCGCTCGGCGAACAGCTGACGACCGACGGTGATCAGCTGCTCCCGGCGCTGGGCGGCCGGCATCCGGACCCGTCGTTGCCTGTCGTTGAAGTCCCCGCGCTCGGTCACCCGGCCATCCTGCCAGGAGTGACACATCGACTCCTTGCCCGCCGACACCGTGATCCCATACCCTAGCTTTGCGCCTAGCCGTCGTGCGACTAGCTGGTGTTGGTCAAGCGGCTGAGTGCCCAGTGTCCACCAGGCTAGGAGCGGGGGCTCACATGGACAAGGGCGAGATGCGTGACGAGGCGCGACGGCTACGGGTCGACCCGGGACTGTCGCGGTCGCAGTTGATGAAGATCTTCGGGGTGAGCAACGGGACGCTGACGGACTGGCTTCGGGGCATCGAGCCACCGGAGTGGACCCGTCGGCCGAACGCGAAGGACGGCCTCCGGCGCGAGGCCGCCGACCTGCGGGAGGCCGGATGGTCGATCAACGACATCGCGGCCAAGCTGGGTGTCGCGAAATCGACAGCGTTCAGGTGGGTCGGCCACGTTCCCCTCGATCCGGATGCGGAGCGGGCTCAGGAGAAGCGCGAGCCGGCGGAGAAGCGGATCGCCGGGCGCTGGGACGATTACCGGACTGATCGCGATCGATTGCAGGTGGAGGTCTGGGACGCGGCGGCCCGGGAGGTCGGCCACCTGTCGGATCGTGACGTGCTTCTGATGGGGGCGGTCGCCTACTGGTGTGAGGGGGCCAAGTCGAAACCGTGGGCACGTCGCGACCGGCTGGTCTTCATCAACAGTGATCCCGGTCTGCTGGCCCTACACCTGCGGTTTCTCCAGCTCGGCGGGTACCGCCTCGACGAGCTGAGCTATCGCGTCAGCATTCATGAGACGGCTGATCCTGTGATGGCCGCCGATTGGTGGGCCGATACGTTGGCGATACCCCGCGACGCCTTCCAGAAGCCGACGATCAAGTCCCATGATCCCAAGACCGTCCGGCACAACGTGGGCGACGACTACCACGGATGCCTCACGATTGCGGCGCCGAAGTCCCGGAAGTTCTACTGGCGTATGGAGGGTGTGGTCAAGGCGGTCGTCCAAGAGGCTTCGTCCGCTTATCGTGATCCCGGACCGGGACGCTAGGCTGTCCTCAGAACCAGTCGGCCGTGGTGTAATTGGCAACACTCTAGGTTTTGGTCCTAGCTTTCCGGGTTCGAGTCCTGGCGGCCGAGCAATTTTTGTGGTATAAGCGCCGGATGGTTGCAGGTGGCGGGATGCCGCCCATGCATATGCACGGTGCCACTGCGAAACGATGGAGTCCCGCGTGAGCCAGGCCCCCAGCCGTACCGTTGTCGTCCTCGCCGCCGGTGAGGGCAAGCGGATGAAGTCCGCGACGCCCAAGGTTCTGCAGCCGCTGCTCGGCCGGACGCTGCTCGGTCACGTCCTGCACGTCGCCTCGGCGATCAACACCGACCGCACCGTGGTCGTCGTCGGGCACAAGGCCGACCAGGTCGGCGCGTTCCTGGCCGAGGTCGCGCCGGCGGCGACGCCGGTGCTGCAGGCCGAGCAGAACGGGACCGGCCATGCCGTGCGGATCGCGCTGGACGCCACCCCTGACCTGACCGGCACCGTCGTGGTGCTCAGCGGCGATGTGCCGCTGCTGCGCCCGGAGACGGTGGAGGCGCTGCTGGCCCGGCACGAGGGGGCCGGCGCGGCGGCGACCGTGCTGAGCGCCGAGGTGGCCGAGCCGGGCGG
Organism: Actinoplanes utahensis; assembly: GCF_016862455.1. Lineage (GTDB taxonomy): Bacteria > Actinomycetota > Actinomycetes > Mycobacteriales > Micromonosporaceae > Actinoplanes > Actinoplanes utahensis. The sequence goes on along the minus strand of NZ_BOMZ01000033.1, from coordinate 160,572 downwards.
TCTGGGCCGGATCGTCCGGGGCGCCGACGGCAATCTGGAGCGGATCGTCGAGGCCAAGGACGCGAGTGACGAGCAGCGGCGGATCCGGGAGATCAACTCCGGGATCTACGCTTTCGACGCGGAGCTGCTGCGGGCCGCTCTGGGCAAGTTGTCCACCGACAATGCGCAGGGCGAGGAGTACCTGACCGACGTCTTCGCGATTCTGGCGGCGGAGGGGCATCCGGTGGCGATCGAGGTGGCCGAGTTCGCGTACGAGACGCTCGGTTGCAACGACCGGGCGGAGTTGGCGAAGCTGCGGGTGCTGATGCGCGATCGGGTGAACGAGGGTTGGATGCGCTCCGGCGTGTTGATCCTGGATCCGGCGACTGCCTGGATCGATGTGACCGCCACTCTGGAGCCGGACGCGGTCGTCGACCAGAACACTCAGATCCTCGGTGCGAGCTCGGTGGCGACCGGTGCGGTGATCGGCCCGGACACCACTCTTGTCGACACCACTGTGGCCGAGGGGGCGACGGTTCTGCGGACTCACTCGATCGGGGCGCAGATCGGCCCGTCGGCGACGGTGGGCCCGTTCTCCTATCTGCGGCCGGGGACGAGGCTGGCTCGTAAGTCGAAGGTCGGCGGTTTCGTCGAGACGAAGAATGCCGAGCTCGGCGAGGGTGCGAAGGTGCCGCACCTGACCTATGTGGGTGACGCGACGATCGGGGCGAAGGCCAATATCGGGGCGGGCACGATCTTCGCCAACTACGACGGTGTCAACAAGAGTCACACCACGGTCGGTGAGGCCGCGTTCGTCGGGTCGGACACGGTGCTGATCGCGCCGGTCGAGATCGGCCCGGGGGCGTACGTGGCGGCCGGCAGCGCCGTGCAGAAGGATGTCCCGGCGGGCCACTTGGGGGTGACCCGCGCGCAGCAGCGCAACATCGAGGGCTGGGTCGCCCGTAAGCGTCCGGGCACGGTGTCGGCAGCCGCTGCCGAGGCCGCGAATATCACCCCTGAGCAGGAGTGATCCAGCCGGGGTGAGGCATCCCACCCGGGGGCCTGGAAACGTGGCGGTTACGTTGCCGCAAGGGATACTTCAAGCGAACCCCCTACCCCCTAACCACGGGAGCAGCGAGCCGATGGGCAGCATCGTCGCCGAGAACCGTAAGAGTCTGATGCTTTTCTCCGGCCGGGGTTTCCCCGAGCTGGCGGAGGAGATCGGCCAGGTGCTCGGCGTCGCGCCGACGCCGTCGGATTCCTACGAATTCGCCAACGGGGAGATTTTCGTCCGGTTCAAGGATTCGGTCCGCGGGTCGGATGCCTTCGTCGTCCAGTCGGTGACCGAGGGTGTGAACCGGTGGGTCATGGAGACCCTCATCATGATCGACGCCTTGAAGCGGGGCTCGGCCAAGCGGATCACCGTCGTTCTGCCGTTCTATCCGTATTCGCGGCAGGACAAGAAGCACCGGGGCCGGGAGCCGATCTCGGCCCGGCTGGTGGCTGACCTGTTGAAGACGGCGGGCGCCAACCGGATCCTCACGGTGGACCTGCACACGGCGCAGATTCAGGGTTTCTTCGACGGTCCGGTGGATCACCTGTTCGCGATGGACATCCTGGCCGACTACGTGCAGAAGAAGTACGCCGGCCGTCCGATGACCGTGGTGGCGCCGGACTCCGGCCGGGTTCGGGTCGCCGAGCGCTGGACGGACCGGCTGGGTGGCTGCCCGCTGGCGTTCATCCACAAGACGCGTGACCCGTTGAAGCCGAACCAGGTGGTGGCGAATCGGGTGGTCGGTGAGGTCGAGGGCCGGGTCTGCCTGATCGTCGACGACATGATCGATACCGGTGGCACGATTGCCAAGGCCGCCGACATCCTGTTCCAGGAGGGTGCGGCGGATGTGATCGTGGCGTCCACCCACGCGCTGCTCTCCGATCCGGCTACCGAGCGGCTGAAGAACAGCCGGATCAGCGAGCTCGTGGTGACGAACACGCTGCCGCTGTCGCCGGAGAAGCGGCTCGACAAGATCACGGTGCTTTCCATCGCTCCGCTGTTGGCGCGGGCGATCCGTGAGGTGTTCGACGACGGTTCGGTGACCACTTTGTTCGGTGGCCTGAGCTGATCCGGTAGTTCTTGACCGGGCTCGTTCACGGCTCGCCGCGGCTTCTGTGGCCGCTGGGGCGGGTGACGACATCGCCGTTGTCGTGAACGGGCCTTGGTAGGGTGATTTTTTCGCAGGGTGCCGCCTGCTGGGCGGACCCGCTGACCGATGCACGATCGTGGCAGGTAAGCTAGTGCGGTTGCCACGGCGAGGGTGCCTCGTGGTCTGCTGAGGTTCGCAGTCCACTCGAGGTGCCGTCATCGACGCGGTGCTCCGGGCCTGTGCCCAGCGCGCCCCCTTGCCCGGCAGCGCCCGAAACACCGTCACTTTCGAAGGTATTCATTGCCGTCGAAAGTCACCACGCAGCACTGCCGGATACCGCAGCCGCAGACTTAGCCGCAGCCCGCATCGAAGAGTTTCAGGAGTTTCCCCGTGTCCGAGGTAAAGATCAGCGCCGAGCCCCGTACCGAGTTCGGCAAGGGTGGTGCCCGCCGCACGCGCCGGGCCGGCCTCGTGCCCGCCGTGCTGTACGGCCACGGCGAGGCGCCGCAGCACATCGCCCTCCCCGCCCGTGAGTTCGCTGCCGCCATCCGCCACGGCGGCATCAACCAGATCTTCACGATCGACATCGCCGGCAACGCGGCCGCCACCCTGGCTCTGCCGAAGGCGATTCAGCGTGACCCGATCCGTGACACGTTCGAGCACGTTGACCTGCTGATCGTGAAGCGTGGCGAGCGCATCCAGGTGGACATCACCGTCGTCCTGACCGGTGAGGCCGCGAAGAACACCCTGATCGTGCACGAGTCGAACACCGTCGCGGTGGTCGCCGAGGCGCTGCACCTGCCTTCCGAGCTGGAGGTTTCGATCGAGGGTCTGGAGGCCGGCTCGCACATCACCGCCGGCGATGTGAAGCTGCCGAAGGGCATCGAGCTCGCGGTCGACCCGGAGACGGTGCTCGCGGTCATCAACGCCGCCCAGTCGAACGAGGCTCCGGCTGAGGAAGAGGCTCCGGCCGAGGGTGACAGCGCGGAGTAATCCTGTCGCGCAGCAGCGGTAAGCCAGATATCAGGGAAAGTGCCGTCCGGCACTTTCCCTGATGTGTATGTGGAGGCGAGAGGGTTGAGCGACGAGTCGCCCTGGCTGGTTGTCGGGCTGGGCAACCCGGGCCGGGAGTACGCCGGTAACCGGCACAACGTGGGTTTCATGGTGGCCGACCTGCTGGCGTCCCGGGCCGGTGGGAAGTTCGGCCGGGCGAAGCGGGCGCAGGCCGAGGTGGCCGAGGGCCGTCTCGGGTTCGGCGGCCCCAAGTTGATCATGCTGAAGCCGTTGACCTACATGAACCTGTCCGGCGCGCCGGTGGTGGCGTTGTCGCAGTTCTTCAAAGTGCCGGTGGCTCAGGTGATCGCCGTGCATGATGAGCTGGATGTGCCGTTCGGGCAGGTTCGTGCCAAACGGGGTGGGGGCGAAGGCGGCCACAACGGGCTCCGTTCGATGTCGAAGTCGCTGGCGAGCAAGGAGTACGCGCGCGTCCGGTTCGGGATCGGCCGGCCTCCGGGCCGGCAGGACCCGGCCGACTACGTGCTCTCCGACTTCTCCGCGACGGAGCGCAAGGAGCTCGACTTCCTGGTGGACCGGGCGGCCGACGTGGTCGAGGCGATCGTCCACGAAGGCGTCGAGTGGGCGCAGAACAAGTACCACGGGGTCTGATTTGTCCATCCCGTGACGCGGCCGCCGTCCATCCGTTGGTCACACGGGCGCACGAGAGCGGTGCGCAGGCCGAAGGGACGGAGGTTCAGGGATGTCGCAGGACGTGTCCGAGAATCGGACGGACGCGTTCACCGGCGAACGTCCGCTGAACTCCGGCCCGCAGCCGCGGCCGGCCGGCCGTCGCAGCGGCCACAACAGCAGGATCCCCGGTCCGGCGGCGGGCGGCGAGAACGCGCCGCCCCTGGTGGCCCGGGAGAGCCCGGAGCCGGCCCGGAACCAAGCGGCCGATCGGCATCTCGCGAAGGCCCGCAACCGGTCGATGGCGGCCCGCCCGGCGAACCGGCCGTTCGTCCGGACCCGGGGCCGGCACGCGGCGATGTCGCGGCGGCAGGACTGGGAGCGCCGGTACGTGCGCAGCCTCGTCCTCGCCGATCTGACGGCCGGGGTCACGGCCGGGGCGGGTACGTTCGCCGTCCGGTTCGGGGACGTGGTCACCGAGTGGAACCGGACGTACCTGATCTGGTCGGCGCTGCTGCCGGTGGTGCTGCTGCTGGTGCTGGCGGCGTCCCGGGCGTACGAGCGGCGCTATCTGTTCGTCGGCTCGGACGAGTACCAGCGGGTGCTCCGGGGTGGCGCGGGCCTGATCGGCGGGGCGGCCGTCGTGTCGTACGCCCTCAATCTGGACCTCGCCCGGTCGTACGTCCTCGTCGCCTTCCCGCTGGCGACAGCCGCGATCGTGGTGTTGCGGTTCGTCCTGCGTAAGCGGCTGCATCTGGCCCGGTCCCGTGGCGAGAACCTCCGCCGGGTGATCGTCGTCGGCCATGAGCTGTCTGTCATCGGGATCACCCGCCAACTGCGCCGCGAGCGGTACCACGGCCTCGAGGTGGTGGGCGCGTGCCTGCCGCCGGGCGCGGACGGGATCGGGGTGACCGATCCCCCGGTCTACGGCACCTTCGAGGACGTGGCGAACGCCGTGGAACGCGCCGACGCCGACACCGTGGTCGTGCTGAGCTGCCCGGAGCTGGACGGCGCGGCGGTGCGCCGGCTGGCCTGGCGGCTGGAGCGCGACGAGGTGGACCTGGTGGTGGCCAGCGCGCTCGTCGACGTCGCCGGTGCGCGGACCACCATCCGCCCGTTCGACGGCCTGCCGATGCTGCACGTCGAGCATCCCCGCCTGCACGGCGGATCGAGGTTGGTGAAAGACCTGGTCGATCGAATCGGTGCGGCGGTCCTGCTGATCCTTCTCGGCCCGGTGCTTCTCACCGTGGCGCTCTGCGTGGGCCTGACGTCCCGTGGCCCGGTACTCTTTCGCCAAGTGCGCGTGGGACGAGATGGCCGTCTTTTCCGGATCTTCAAGTTCCGCAGCATGTACGTGGACGCCGAGGCCCGGCTTGCCGAGCTGAGGCACCTCAACGAGCACGACGGTGTGCTCTTCAAAATCCGCGACGACCCGCGCGTCACCCCGGTCGGGCGCTGGTTGCGCCGGTTCTCCCTGGACGAGCTGCCGCAACTGCTCAACGTCCTGTCGGGTCGGATGTCGCTGGTCGGCCCGAGGCCGCCACTGCCGACGGAGGTGGCCGCCTATGCCGACGACGTGCGGCGCCGCCTGGCCGTCAAGCCGGGCATGACCGGTCTCTGGCAGGTGTCGGGCCGGTCGGACCTCTCCTGGGAGGAGGCGGTCCGGCTGGACCTGCGCTATGTGGAGAACTGGTCGCTGAGCCTGGATCTGGTGATCCTGCTCAGGACCGTGACCGCGGTGGTGCGGTCGTCGGGAGCGTACTGACGTGCAGAAGTGAGGAGCGAGACGATGGGCGAGCAGACGAAGGAGTCCGCACGCGTAGCCGGGCAGCGCGAAGCGCACGAGGGCGGCGCCCCACCGGTCATCGACGCCGCGTTCGCCCGCTGGCTGGCCGACCGGGCCGGTCAGGTGCTTCTCCAGGTCCGCGCCGAGATGGGCCACGCCGACGGCAAGGCTCTCAAGACGGCCGGTGACCAGGCCGCCCACCAGCTGCTCCGGGCCGAGCTGGCCCGTTGGCGGCCGGCCGACGCGGTGCTCTCCGAGGAGGACGAGCACGCCCGGGTCGCGTGGACCGAGGACGACACCGCCCTGGCCCGCCCGGACCGGCTGAGCGCCAACCGGGTCTGGATCGTCGACCCGCTGGACGGCACCCGGGAGTTCTCCGAGGAGGGCCGCGACGACTGGGCGGTGCATGTGGCGCTCTGGACCGCCGACTCGTCGGCGCCGGCCCGGCTGACCGCCGGCGCGGTCGCGATGCCGGCCCGGCACTGCACGCTCGCCACCGACAACCCGCCGGCGTACCCGCCCATGCCGTTGGAGTCGGCGACCGGCGGGGCGATCCGGATCGCCGCCAGCCGGACCCGGCCGCCGGCCTTCGTCACCGCGCTCGCCGAGGAGATAGGCGCCGAGCTGGTGCCGATGGGCTCGGCCGGGGTGAAGATCGCCGCCGTGATCAACGGCGACGCCGACGCCTACGTGCACGCCGGTGGCCAGTACGAGTGGGACTCGGCCGCGCCGGTCGCGGTGGCATTGGCCACAGGCCTGCACGCGTCCCGCATCGACGGCTCTCCGCTGACCTACAACCAGGCCGACACCAAGTTGCCTGACCTGGTCGTTTGTCGTAAAGATCTCGCTCCTCGGTTGCTTGCTGCACTGCAGAGGCACCTTCCGTCACAATGACCTCTGCCCTGCCCGGCTGACACCGGAGAAAGGTCTGGGACAGAACCCATGAGCCAGACGAAGCCCTATCGCGTATCGCATCTCGATGCTCTCGAAGCGGAGAGCATCTTCGTCATGCGTGAGGTCATGGCCGAGTTCGAGCGCCCGGTGCTGCTCTTCTCCGGCGGCAAGGACTCGATCGTGATGCTGCGCCTCGCGGAGAAGGCGTTCGCGCCGGCGCGCATCCCGTTCCCGGTCATGCACGTCGACACCGGCCACAACTTCCCCGAGGTCCTGGAGTACCGGGACAGCCGGGTCGCCTCGCTCGGCCTGAACCTGGTGATCGCCAGCGTTCAGGAGGCGATCGACGCCGGTCAGGTGCGGGAGCTGCCGGACGGCACCCGCAACCGGATCCAGACGCCGGTGCTGCTCGCCGCCGTGGAGAAGTACCGGTTCGACGCCCTCTTCGGCGGCGCCCGCCGGGACGAGGAGAAGGCCCGCGCCAAGGAGCGGATGTTCAGCTTCCGTGACGAGTTCGGCCAGTGGGACCCGAAGAACCAGCGGCCCGAGCTGTGGTCGCTGTACAACGGGCGCCACCACCCCGGCGAGTCGATCCGCGTGTTCCCGCTGTCCAACTGGACCGAGCTGGACGTGTGGCACTACATCGCCAAGGAGCAGATCCCGCTGCCGGGCATCTACTACGCCCACGACCGCGAGGTCGTCGAGCGCAACGGGATGTTCTACGCGGTCAACGAGTTCATCCAGCTGCGTGACGGCGAGACGTCCGAGGTCCGCCGGGTGCGCTACCGGACGGTCGGTGACGCGTCGCAGACCGCGGCCGTGCTCTCCGACGCCGACACCGTCGACAAGGTGATCGACGAGGTCGCCGCGACCCGGATCACCGAGCGTGGCGCGACCCGCGGTGACGACAAGGTCAGCGAGGCCGCGATGGAAGACCGTAAGCGAGAGGGTTACTTCTGATGAGCCAGGCAGTTCTCGAGCCTGACGCCGCCGCCTCCCGCGGCATGGACCTGCTGCGGTTCGCCACCGCCGGAAGCGTCGACGACGGCAAGTCCACGCTCATCGGCCGGCTGCTGTACGACACCAAGACGATCTTCGAGGATCAGCTCGAGGCGGTGGAGAGTGCCAGCGCGTCCCGCGGCGACGAGTACACCAACCTCGCGCTGCTCACCGACGGCCTGCGCGCCGAGCGGGAGCAGGGCATCACGATCGACGTGGCGTACCGGTACTTCGCCACGCCGCGGCGCAAGTTCATCATCGCCGACACCCCGGGGCACATCCAGTACACCCGGAACATGGTCACCGGCGCGTCCACCGCGGACCTGGCGCTGATCCTGGTCGACGCGCGCAAGGGCCTGGTCGAGCAGTCCCGCCGGCACGCCTTCCTGACCAGCCTGCTGCGGGTGCCGCACCTGGTCCTGTGTGTCAACAAGATGGACCTGGTCGACTGGGACCAGCAGGTGTTCGAGCGGATCGCCGACGAGTTCACCTCGTTCGCGGCCAAGCTTGACGCCCCGGACCTGACGATCATCCCGATCTCCGCGCTGAACGGCGACAACATCGCCTCCCGCTCGGAGAACAGCCCGTGGTACGAGGGCCCGTCGCTGCTGCACCACCTGGAGCACGTGCACATCGCCAGCGACCGCAACCTGGTCGACGTGCGCTTCCCGGTGCAGTACGTGATCCGCCCGCAGTCCACCACGGTCACCGACTACCGCGGTTACGCCGGTCAGGTCGCCTCCGGCATCCTCAAGCCCGGTGACGACGTGATGGTCCTCCCTTCCGGCCTGACCAGTACCATCGCGTCGATCGAGACCGCCGACGGCCCGGTCGGTGAGGCGTTCCCGCCGATGTCGGTGACGGTCCGGCTGAACGACGAGATCGACATCTCGCGCGGTGACATGATCTGCCGGCCGAACAACGCGCCGGCCGTCGCCCAGGACATCGAGGCGATGGTCTGCTGGATGGACGAGTCGGCTCCGCTGCGGGTCGGTGGCAAGTACGCGATCAAGCACACCACCCGGACCGCCCGGACCGTGGTACGCGGCCTGCAGTACCGCCTCGACGTGAACACGCTGCACCGCGACGACTCGGCCGGCGAGCTCAAGCTGAACGAGATCGGCCGGGTCAAGCTGCGGACCACGGTGCCGCTGCTGGCCGACGAGTACCGGCGCAACCGGACCACCGGCGGCTTCATCCTGATCGACGAGAGCACCAACCGTACGGTCGCCGCCGGAATGATCATCGAGGCTCGCTGAGCCCGCTCGTGGAGAAGGCCCGCTAGGAAGCGGGCCGGACCGTCGCCCAGACGACCTTGCCGGTCTCGGCCGGCACGGCGCCCCACCGGGCGGCGGTCCGCTCCACCGTCCGCAGCCCGCTGCCCCGCTCGTCGAGCGGCACACCCGGGCGCGGACGGGACGGGCGCACGATCCGGGGCAGCGACGGGTTCCCGTCGGCCACCGCGAGCTGCAGCCCGTTGCCGCGCCGTGTCACCGTCACCCGGATCTCGGTGCCGGCATGCTCGACGGCGTTCGTCACCAGTTCCGACATCACCAGCCGGCTCGGATGCAGCAGGCGGACCAGCCCCCAGGACAGGCAGGCGTCGCTGACCAGGTCACGGGCCAGGCTGGGCGCCTCCGCCTCCGGCCACAACGTCGCGGTCAGCCGGTCATCGCCCGGGATCCGGCCGGCCAGCGCCACCCGGGCCTGGCCGACCCTGGCGTAGACGGGCAGGAAACGGCCGGCGCTCAGACCCTGCAGGTGATCGGCGAGCGGCAGGTCCGGCGGGACGCAGAGGGCCATGTGGACCGGCGGCTCCAGCGCGGCGGCGAACTGCCGGGCGGTCGTCCAGGTCGATGCGCTCTCGCTGTGCGGGTCGAGCAGGCCGGACAGGTCCACGATGAGACCGTCCGGATGGTCGGCGAAGCAGCGGCGCAGCGAGACGGAGGCGTTGAGGCGCAGCTGCGCGTCCCAGGGCCCGCGGACGGTGAGGAGCGAGACCGCGGCGTCCGCGGCGGTGTCGGCGCTGACGCGGACACCTTGCTCGGTGTGATCGTGAAGATACGGCGGGCTTACCCCCATGCCGTCACGATAGTGCCACGACCGGTTCCCGGGGCTCTGGTCTCGCTCCTGCGGGTGATCAGGTGAAAGACGAAGGTGGTCAGGCGAAAGGCCGATCCCGCACCCCCAATGGGTGGGGCGCCGGTCAGTCGTCCCGGCCGTCGGTGGCCTCTTCGAGCGCACTCGTGAGCGGGCCGGTCAGGTCGTCGGCGGGCACCGCGACGTCCTCGGCGCCACCGGTCGGCTCGGGGCGCGGCTCCGGTCCGGTGCCGTCTCCGGCGAAACCGAACTCGTTGGGCTCGTTCTGCTGCGGGTGCTGTTCGGTGGTCATGGAGCCGGGCATACCCGCAGCAGAACCGTTCAAAGCGTCAGATCCGGGTGGCGCCGGGCCCGGCGGTCGCGACCCAGCTGGTGGGTGCGGTGAAACCCCGCTCCCGGTACGCGCCGGCCACCGCGGTCGCGGTCGCGTCGGCCCGGCCGGCGTCGATCAGAGCCAGCACGCAGCCGCCGAAGCCGCCGCCGGTCATCCTCGCGCCGTACGCCCCGGCGGCCAGGGCCGCCCGCACGGCCACGTCCACCTGATCCACGGTGATCTCGAAGTCGTCGCGCATCGAGGCGTGCGAGGCGGTCAGCAGCGGGCCGATCTCCCGCACCCGGCCGGCGCGCAACAGCGAGACGGTGTCCAGCACCCGCTGGTTCTCGGTGACGATGTGCCGGGCCCGGCGGCGCAGCACGTCGTCGCCGAGCCGGTCCAGGGCCTCCGGCAGCTCCGCGGTGGACACGTCGCGCAGAGCCGGGACGCCCAGCGCCGCGGCGGCCGCCTCACAGCTCTTGCGGCGTTCGCCGTACTCGCCGTCGACGTGCTGATGCGGGGCATTGCTGTTGATCACCAGGATGGCCAGGCCCTCGGCTGCCAGGTCGAACGGGATCTGCTCGATCTGATAGCTGCGGCAGTCCAGGAACAGCGCGCGGCCCTCCTGACAGCGGATCGACGCGCTCTGGTCCAGGATGCCGGTGGGCGCGCCGACGTACACGTTCTCGGCTCGCTGGGCGATGGCCGGCCGGCGTTCCAGGGCGACGTCCAGCCCGCCCAGGTCGGCGAGCGCGGTCAGGACCGCCGACTCCAGCGCGGCCGACGAGGACAGCCCGGAGCCGAGCGGCACGTCCGAGGCGAGGGCGATGCGGGCCGGCGGCACCTCGAAGCCGGCGTCCTGCAGGGCCCAGACCACCCCGGCGACGTACGCCCCCCAGCCGGTCACCTCACCCGGCTCGGTGACACCGAACGTGACCGGCTCGGGCGCCAGCGTCGAGCAGACCGACCATTTGCCGTCCGGCGCGGGACCGGCGGCCGCGACGGTCCGCTGCGGCAGCGCGAAGGGCAGCACGAACCCGTCGTTGTAGTCGGTGTGCTCGCCGATCAGGTTGACCCGCCCGGGCGCCGCCCAGAGCCCGGCCGGCTCCTCCCCGTACGCCTCCAGGAATGCCGCCCTGGCCGTCTCCGGGATGCTCATGCGACGTGCTTGCGGTAGAAGGCCCAAGCGTCGCCGATCATGTCCTGGAGGGTGTTCTTCTCCGGGACCCAGCCCAGCTCCGCGCGGGCCAGGGCGGAGGAGGCGACCAGGGTGGCCGGGTCGCCGTCGCGGCGCGGGGCGATCTCGACCGGGATCGCCGCCCCGGTGACCTCGCGGGCCGCCTCGACGACCTGCCGGTTGGAGAAGCCGTTGCCGTTGCCCAGGTTGTAGATGCGGTGCTCGCCGGCGACCGTCTTGTCCAGCGCCAGCAGGTGCGCCCGGGCCAGGTCGGCCACGTGGATGTAGTCGCGCACGCAGGTGCCGTCGACCGTGGGGTAGTCGTCGCCGAACAGCTGGAGTTTCTCCCGCTTGCCGGCGGCGGCCTGCAGGGTGATCGGGATCAGGTGGGTCTCCGGGTCGTGCCGTTCGCCGATCTCGTGGCTGTCGCTGATGTAGGCGCCGGCCACGTTGAAGTAGCGCAGCGAGATCGCGGCCAGGCCGTGGGCGAAGGTCTCGGAGGTGAGAGCCAGGTCGAAGGCGAGTTTCGTCGACCCGTACGTGCTGGTGGGGGCCTTGGCGGCGGACTCGGTGATGGGCAGCTCGACCGGGTTGCCGTAGACCGCGGCGGTAGAGGAGAAGATCATCCGAGGGACCTCGGCGGCACGCACCGCGTCGAGCAGGGCGAGCGACTTCACCATGTTCTCGTGCCAGTAGAGGCCGGGGTGGGCCATCGACTCGCCGGCCGCGATGAGCCCGGCGAAATGCAGGACGGCGTCGAACCCGGCGTCCGGGGTGAGCACCTGTGCGGCGTCGGCGATGTCCGCCTGGACGAACGTGGCGTCGGGGGCGACGGCCTCACGGAAGCCGGTGCGCAGGCTGTCCAGCACGACGACCTCGTGGCCGGCGTCGAGCAGCAGCCTGCTGGTCACGCTGCCGACATAGCCGGCGCCGCCGGTGACGAGCAATTTCACGGCTCAGGCCCTTTCCCTAGTCAAGACATCCATAGAATCCCCCAGAATCGCTCATGGGTCAACAGGTTCGAACATCGCCGGGAGGGGGTAGGGGATTCGCGAATTCCGGGGCGGGGCTGACACAATGGCGGCCATGTCCGACGTTGCCCGCCGCCCGCGTGTGCTTTCCGGCATCCAGCCGACCGCAGACTCCTTCCACCTCGGCAACTACCTGGGTGCGGTGCGCAACTGGGTGTCGATGCAGGAGACGCATGACGCGTTCTACTGCGTGGTCGACCTGCACGCGATCACCATGGGTCATGATCCGGCAATCCTCCGCGATCGGAGCCGTGTTTCCGCGGCGCAGCTGCTCGCCGTGGGCCTCGACCCCGAGCGGTGCACCCTCTTCGTGCAGTCCCACGTGCCCGAGCACGCGCAGCTCGGCTGGGTGCTCAGTTGCATCACCGGGTTCGGTGAGGCCGGACGCATGGTGCAGTTCAAGGACAAGTCGGCCAAGGCCGGGCAGGACAGCACCACCGTCGGCCTCTTCTCCTACCCGATCCTGCAGGCCGCCGACATTCTGCTCTACCAGGCCGACCAGGTTCCGGTCGGGGAGGACCAGCGGCAGCACCTGGAGCTGACCCGCGATCTGGCGCAGCGGTTCAACAGCCGGTTCGGCAAGACCTTCAACATCCCCTCGGCGTACATCGTCAAAGACACCGCGAAGATCTTCGATCTGCAGGACCCGGCGATCAAGATGTCGAAGTCGGCGTCCGCGCCGAACGGCATCATCGAGCTGCTGGAGGACCCGGCCCGCTCGGCCAAGAAGATCAAGTCGGCGGTCACCGACACCGGGCGGGAGATCCTCTACGACGAGGTGAACAAGCCCGGCATCAGCAACCTGCTGACGATCTACGCGGCGCTCACCGGCCGGGCGATCGACGAGCTGCTGGAGGCGTACGACGGACGCGGTTACGGCGACCTGAAGAAGGACCTCGCCGAGGTGCTCGTCGAGTTCGTCAAGCCGATCCAGGAGCGCACCAAGCTCTACCTCGACGACCCGGCCCAGCTCGACAAGGTGCTGGCGATGGGGGCGGAGAAGGCCCGCGCGGTCTCCGCGGCGACCCTCGCCACGGCGTACCGGAACGTGGGTTTCCTCAGCCCGGCCCGCGAGGCCTGACCCGGGATGGATCAGCCCTCCATCGTGCGCATCGGCGTGGCGATCGACATCCCCGAGCCGTGGGGATCGGTGCTCACCCGCCGGCGTGCGGAGGCCGGTGACCCGCAAGCCGCCTACACGCCGGCGCACGTCACGCTCCTCGGCCCGACGGAGGTGGCGGCCGACGCGCTGCCGGCGGTGGAGAAGCACCTCGGGGAGATCGCGACCGCTCAGCAGCCGTTCACCATCCATCTGCGCGGGACCGGCACGTTCCGGCCGGTCACCGAGGTGGTGTTCGTGACCCTGGCGCAGGGCATCAGCGAGTGTGAGCTGCTGGCCGCGGCGATCACCCGATCGGAGGAGATCAACCGGGACACCCGGTTCCCCTACCATCCGCATGTGACGGTCGCTCAGGACGTTGCCGCGGACGCGCTGGACGCGGTGTTCGAGGATCTGGCCGGATTCTCGGCCCGTTTCGAGGTCTCCTCCTTCACGCTCTTCTCGCACGGCGGTGAAGGACCGTGGAGGCCACGCCGGGACTTCCCACTCGGGAGCTGACGTGTCGGATACGGTCGGCCGGTGAATCCGATCGACCGGGCTTACGACGCGACCGAAGCCCGGGTCATGGCGTTGCGGTACCGGTCGCCGTACTTCGATCACCTGTGCCGGGCGCTCCTGCGGTACGACAGCGTCCAGGGTGGCCGGCTGGCCGCCGCCATCGCGTACTACGGCTTCTTCGCGATCTTCGCGCTGCTGCTGATCGGATACTCGGTCTTCGGCTTCCTGCTCACCAACAACGTCGAGCTCCTCGATCTGGTCGAGGACTTCCTCCACGCCAACCTGCCCTTCCTGGACGTGCAGGCCATCCTGGAGAGCAAGGCGAGCGTCGGCATGGTCGGCCTGATCGGCCTGACCTTCACCGGCATCGGCTGGGTCGAGTCGATCCGGTCGTCGCAGCGGCTGATCTGGCGGCTGCGTGAGCAGCCCGGCTACTTCGGAGTGCGCCAGGCCGTCGACCTGTTGGTGCTGGTCGGGCTGATGCTCCTGCTGGCGCTCACCCAGCTCGCCGTCTACGGCCTGGAGCGGCTGCTGAACTGGCTGGCCGGCGGCGGCTTCGCGACCACGCTGTCGCTGGTCAGCTGGGCGCTGACGCTGGCGGTCAACATGATGCTGGCCGCCGCGCTGCTGGCGGCGGTGCCACGGCTGCGGATGACCGCCCGGCGAATGGCCCCGCCGGTGCTGCAGGTCGGGATCGGCATCATGCTGCTCAACACGATCGGCAAGACGTTCGTCGAGATCGTCCAGCGGAACCCGGCGTACGGCCTGGTCGGCTCGGCCGTCGGCGCCCTGGTCTACCTCTACGTCTTCAACCAGTTGCTGCTGTTCGGCGCGGCCTGGGCGGCGACCAGCCCGCACGGCCGGGTGGTCGATCTGTCAGCTGACGACAAGACCGTCCCGGTGGGGCAAAACATCTGGATTCGGCATGCCCGCCCGCGATGATGTCGGAGTGGGCACACTCGTGACGCTGCATCTGCCACCCGGCTCGCCGATCGCCGAGCAGCCGTGGGTGATCACCATCGCCTCGCTCGGCGACATGGAGGACTGGGAACCCCTCGTCTGCGGGCCGTACGAGCGTGCCCATGCGCTCGCCCTGGCCCGTGCCGTGGTCGCCGACGACGATCTGATGGCCGTGGTCGAGCCCCTGGCGCCGCTGGACGGGGTGGACGCGATCCGGCGCGAGATCGCGGCCGCGCGCACCCGGGAGGAGGAGGACTTCCCGCCGCAGCCGGCCGGGGACTACCCGGACGTCCCGCCGGAGCCGTCCGAGGTGCGGGCCGGATGGCGGCGGATCACGGCGCGGTTGACCGGCTGAGATACTCGTCCCGTGGTGATCAACAAGCGGTGGGCGGCGTTCCTGATCGCGGTCGGGGTGTGGACCTGGCTGATCTGGCCCCGGTTCGGGCTGGCGATCTGGAAGGACGAGCGGTCCTTCGCCGACGGGGCGCCGACCTCGTTCCTGTGGGTGCACGCCCTGTTGATCGCCGCCTCGCTGGCGATCGGGACCACTGTGGGCGTGCTCGGTGTGCGAGCCTGGCGGCGGGCTTCGCGGGTCGCGGAAGATTAACTATTCGTTTCCCCGCCGGGCGCGATTCCTTCTTTAACCAGCCGAAAGCGGCGCTCCCGGTGCCTGGTGATTGCGGTGGGATAACAGTGCGCCAACAGTCCGTACCGATGCCCTGACGTTCCCCGCGGGCGAGGCATACGCTCCCGACCTGAGATTCACCGGAGCAAAGAGACCTCGGTGTGCAGCGGAAGGAGGGCGTCTTGCGCCCAGTACGTGGGAAGCGGATCGTGGCGATTCTCGCGGCAGGTGGGCTGACGCTCGCTGCCGCTGCCTGTGGTGAGGCCCCCGCCGAGACCCCGACGACCGGCGCCAGCGGTGGCACCGCTGCCGCTGCTTACAAGGCGTGCATGGTCACCGACCTCGGTGGCATCGACGACAAGTCGTTCAACGCCTCCGCCTGGGCCGGTCTGCAGGCCGCGCAGAAGGAAGCGGCGAACGTCGAGCCGAAGTACGTGGCGTCGTCCTCCGAGGCCGACTACGAGCCCGGCCTGCGCAGCTACGTCTCGCAGAGCTGCAACTTCATCCTCGCCGTCGGCGGTCTGATGGGCGAGGTGACCACCAAGGTCGCCAAGGAGAGCGCGAGCTCCCAGTTCGGCATCGTCGACAGCAACAGCGGCAACAGCAACGTCTACCCGATGCAGTTCGCCACCCACCAGGCGGCGTTCCTGGCCGGCTACCTGGCGGCGGGCTACTCGAAGTCGGGCAAGGTCGCGACCTACGGCGGCATGAAGATCCCGCCGGTGACCATCTTCATGGACGGCTTCGCCGACGGTGTCACCCACTACAACACGGTGAAGAGCAAGAACGTCCAGGTCCTGGGCTGGGACAAGAAGGCGCAGAACGGCAGCTTCGCCGACAGCTTCATCGACCAGAACAAGGGCAAGAGCATCACCAACACCCTGGTCTCGCAGGGCGCCGACATCGTCATGCCGGTCGCCGGCGGCACCGGCCTGGGCACCGCGCAGGTCGCCAAGGACTCGGCCGGCAAGGTCTCGGTCATCTGGGTCGACCAGGACGGCTGCGTCAGCGCCGCCCAGTACTGCGACGTGTTCCTGAGCACCGTGGTCAAGAACATCGAGGGTGCGGTCAAGGAGGTCGTGGTCAAGGGCGCCAAGGGCGAGAAGCTGGCCGCGGACGCCGGCTACGTCGGTGACCTCAAGAACGACGGCGTCTCGCTGGGCAGCTTCAACAAGTTCGACAGCAAGGTCGACGCGGCTCTGAAGGCCGAGCTCGAGACCCTGAAGGCCGACATCATCTCCGGCAAGGTCAAGGTCGAGTCGGCCAGCGCGCCGAAGTGACCCTCGGGTAGGTAACATCTGGCCGCCGCCCGGCCACGGGTCCAGCACCCGTGGCCGAGCGGCGGCTCGCATTACACCGTCCACCAGGCAGATACCCGACGTCGGGAGATTCCGCTGAAACTGGAACTGCGCGGCATCACCAAGCGCTTCGGCGACCTGGTGGCCAACGACCACATCGACATCACGGTCGAGCCGGGCGAGGTTCACGCCCTGCTCGGCGAGAACGGCGCCGGCAAGTCGACGCTGATGAACCAGCTGTACGGCCTGTTGCAGCCGGACGAGGGCCAGATCGTCGTCAACGGCGAGCCGGTCGTCTTCAAGAGCCCCCGCGACGCCATCGCGGCCGGCATCGGCATGGTGCACCAGCACTTCATGCTGGTGCCCGTCTTCACCGTGGCGGAGAACATCGCGCTCGGCGCGGAGGAGGTGCGCGGCGGCCCGCTCGGCTGGCTGGACCGGCGCCGGTCCCGCCGCGACGTCCTGGAGACCTCCAAGAAGTACGGCCTGCCGGTCGACCCGGACGCCCTGATCGAGGACCTGCCGGTCGGCGCTCAGCAGCGCGTGGAGATCGTCAAGGCGCTGACCCGCGAGGTCGACCTGCTGATCCTGGACGAGCCGACCGCCGTGCTCACCCCGCAGGAGACCGAGGAACTGCTCGCCGTCATGCGGTCGCTGACCGCGATGGGCAAGTCGATCGTCTTCATCACGCACAAGCTCAAAGAGGTCAAGGCGATCGCCGACCGGATCACCGTGGTCCGCCGCGGCCGGATCGTCGGCACCGCCAGCCCGGACACCAGCGAGGACGAGCTGGCCGCCCTGATGGTCGGCCGGGCCGTGAGCCTCGAGGTGCAGAAGGCCCCGGCCGAGCCGGGCGCCGCCGTCCTCAAGATCGACGGCCTGGTGGTCGACGACGACCGCGGTGTCCGCGCGGTCGACGGCGTGGACCTGGAGGTCCGGGCCGGCGAGGTGCTCGGCATCGCGGGCGTGCAGGGCAACGGGCAGACCGAGCTGGTCGAGGCCGTGATGGGCCTGCGCGCGGCGCGGGCCGGCTCGGTCAAGCTCGAGGACGACGACCTGGTCGGGCTGAGCACCAAGCGGATCCTGCGCTCCGGGGTCGGCTACGTCCCCGAGGACCGCAGCCACGACGGGGTGGTCAAGGAGTTCTCCGTCGCCGAGAACCTGATCCTGGACATGTACGACCGCGCCCCGTACGGCAACGCCTTCGCGATCAACGGCAGCACCGTGACGGTGAACGCCGAGGAGCGGATCAGCCAGTTCGACATCCGGTGCCAGTCGCCGGAGACCGCCGTCGGCACCCTGTCCGGCGGCAACCAGCAGAAGGTCGTGGTGGCCCGGGAGATGTCCCGCCCGCTGCGCCTGTTCATCGCGTCGCAGCCCACCCGCGGTGTGGACGTCGGCTCGATCGAGTTCATCCACAGCCGGATCATCCACGAACGGGACCAGGGCACCGCCGTGCTCGTGGTCTCCAGCGAGCTGGACGAGGTGGTCGGCCTCGCGGACCGGATCGCGGTGATGTACCGCGGCCGGATCCTGGCCATCGTCTCGCCCGACACGCCGCGCGAAGAGCTCGGCCTGCTCATGGCCGGCATCACCGGCGCGACGGCGGAGGGGGAGAAGTGACCGCCGAGACCACCAAGGCGCCGAAGACCAGCGGACCGGGCTTCCTGCGGTACCTCTGGTCGGCGAACAACTTCGTGCTGACCACGCTGTCGATCCTGCTGGCGGTGTTGATCGGCGCGGTTCTGATCATCGTCTCGGACGAGAAGGTGCTGGAGAAGTTCACCTACTTCACCGCCCGTCCGAGTGACGCTCTCCAGGCGAGCTGGACGCTTGTCAGCTCGACCTACGCCGACCTGCTGAAGGGCGCGTTCGGCGACCCGGCGACGTTCCAGAAGTGGTTCGCCGGGACCGCCACCTGGCAGGAGGCGTTCGCCCCGCTGTCGGAGACGCTCACCTACGCCGCGCCGCTGGTCTTCACCGGCCTGTCGGTGGCGCTCGCGTTCCGCGGCGGCCTGTTCAACATCGGCGCGCAGGGCCAGGCCGTGCTCGGCTGCATCGCGGCCGGTGTCGCCGGTTTCTCGTTCGGCCTGCCGATCGTGCTGAACCTGATCGTCGCGCTGGTCGCCGGCATCCTCGGCGGCGCGCTCTGGGGCTTCATCCCCGGCCTGCTCAAGGCGCGCACCGGGGCGCACGAGGTGATCACCACGATCATGCTCAACTACACGGCCGCGCTGTTCCTGTCCTGGCTGGTCATCCAGTCGGGCATCCAGGCGCCCGGCCGCAGCGACGCGATCAGCAAGTCGGTCGCCGAGTCGGCCCAGCTGCCCTCGCCCGGCGGGGTCCTCCGGGTGCACCTCGGCATCATCCTGGCGGTGCTGGTCACGGTCGCGGTCGCCTGGCTGCTGAACCGGTCCGCGTTCGGTTTCGAGATCCGCGCGGTGGGCGCCAACCCGCACGCCGCGAAGACCGCCGGGATCAGCGTGGGCAAGACGTACGTGCTGCTGATGGCGTTCGCCGGGGGCCTGGCCGGTCTCGGTGGCGCCACCCAGGTGCTCGGTACGGCCCACGCCCTCACCCCCTCGGTGGCCGGCAACATCGGCTTCGACGGTCTGCTGGTCGCCCTGCTGGGCCGCAACAAACCGTGGGGCACGTTCTTCGCCGCGCTGCTGTTCGGCGCGTTGCGGGCCGGCGGGAACCGGATCCAGTCGTACGCCGGTATCTCGCTGGAGCTGGTCACCGTCCTGCAGGCGCTCATCGTCATCTTCATCGCCGCCCCCGCCCTGGTGAAGGCGATCTTCCGACTGCGTGCCGCCCGGGCCACCGGGCTCGGCGTCAACCTGGCGAAGGGCTGAGACATGTCGACCGCGACTGTGGAGGACCTGGCCGAGGTCACCGCGCCGGAGCCGTTCTGGACCCGGTACCGCCGTCTCGGCCTGGCCCTGATCCTGCTCGGCGGGCTGGCGGCCGTGGTGTTCGGTGCGCTGGCCACGAGCGAGGACGCCAGGTTCACGCTGACGGAGAACGCCGAGGGCGCGGCGCTCGCCATCGACGGCAGGTTCGGCGCGGTGCTCTTCGGGGTGCTGACGGTGGCCGCCGGTGGGGCGCTGTTCGCCGGGGTGCTCAAGCGGCACGCCAACGTGTGGCTCAGCCTGGGCATCCTCACCTTCGTGCTGTCCTTCCTGTGCTGGCAGGTGGCGGGTGAGTTCATGCCGCTGGTGGACACCACGGACGGCACGCTGCAGCTGGCCCTGCCGCTGATCCTCGGCGCGCTGGCCGGTGTGCTCGGCGAGCGCTCCGGTGTGGTGAACGTGGCGATCGAGGGCCAGTTCCTGATGGGCGCCTTCGCCGGCGCCCTGGTCGGCACCATGGCCGGCAGCGTCTGGGCCGGTCTGATCAGCGCGGCCGTCGGCGGCGTGATCATCGCGGCGATCCTGGCCGTGCTCTCGATCCGCTACCTGGTCGACCAGACGGTCGTCGGCATGGTGCTGAACCTGTTCGCGCTCGGCATCACCGGCTTCCTGTACGAGCGGCTGATGCAGCCGAACGCGCAGACCTACAACCAGCCGCCGCAGATGCCGGAGTGGCGGGTGCCGGGCCTGGCCGACATCCCGGTCGTCGGGCCGGTGCTGTTCGAGGCGAACCTGCTGGTCTGGCTCGCACTGGGCCTGGTCATCGTGATCCACTTCGGGCTCAGCCGGACCCGGTGGGGCCTGCGGACGCGGGCCGTCGGCGAGCACCCGACCGCGGCCGACACGGTGGGCATCCGGGTACGCGGCCTGCGTTACCTGAACGTGCTCCTCGGTGGTGTGGTCGCCGGTATCGGCGGGGCGTACTTCACGCTGGTGGCGACCGGCAGTTTCACCAAGAACATGACCGCGGGGGCGGGCTTCATCGCCCTGGCCGCGCTCATCTTCGGCCGGTTCACCCCGATCGGGGCGTTCGGGGCGGCGCTGTTCTTCGGCTTCGCGCAGAAGCTGGCGACGTACCTGAGCGCGATCGACAGCCCGGTACCCAGCCAGTTCCTGAACATGCTGCCGTACCTGGCGACGCTCATCGCGGTGGCCGGTCTGGTCGGCCGGGTGCGCGGGCCGGCGGCCTCGGGTCAGCCGTACATCAAGAGCTGAGCCTGTTTCAAGATCATTTCCCGCGCGAGAAGACGCGGGATCACGCGGGAAGTCGCCGGTGCCGCGGCTTCCCGCCCCGGAGCGCTACGGCAGAATCGGTGTCATGGAGATCGACTGGGCGGCTCTGCGGACCGCCGCCATCGAGACGATGCGGCGGGCGTACACGCCGATATCCGACTTCCCGGTCGGGGTGGCCGGCCTGGTCGACGACGGCCGCGTGATCGTCGGCTGCAACGTGGAGAACGCGTCCATCGGGATGACCCTGTGCGCCGAGTGCGGCCTGGTCAGCTCCTTGCACGCGACCGGCGGCGGGCGCCTGGTGGCGATCTCGTGCGTGGACGCGACCGGCGCCCCGCTGATGCCGTGCGGCCGCTGCCGTCAGCTCCTCTGGGAGCACGGCGGCCCGGAGCTGCTGGTCGAGGCGCTGCCCCGGCCACTGCGGATGACCGAGCTGCTGCCGCACGCGTTCGGTTACGAGGACATGGAACGGGTCACCGGCCCGGTCGGCGGCGCCGACGTGCCCCCCGAGCTGGCGAAGTGGCGCGGCCGGGGGACCGTTTTCGTCCACCCGGACCTGTCCGGCGGCGAGACGATCTGGACGAGTTACTGGGAACGTTCCTCCGGCGAGCCGGGATCGGCCGAGGAGAAGGGCATCCTGGAGGAGGGCCCGAACCTGGCCTCCGCGGCCGCCGCCGTGGCCTGGGGACTGGTCCGCACTCCGCGGGTCGTGGTGGTGGATGCCGAGGGCGGACTGTCCTGGGCGGGTGAGGGAGAGGCCCCTGAGGGCATCCCGCAGCGTTGGGAAGAACAGGCATGAGCGCATTCGCGGCAGTGGACGTCATCCGGGCCAAACGGGACGGGCACGTTCTCACCGACGCCCAGATCGACTGGGTCGTCGACGCGTACACGAAGGGGATCGTCGCCGACGAGCAGATGTCGGCCCTGGCCATGGCGATCCTGCTGCGCGGCATGACGAGCGCCGAGATCGCCCGCTGGACCGCCGCGATGATCGCCAGCGGCGAGCGGCTGGACCTGTCCTCGGTGACCCGGCCGACCGCCGACAAACACTCCACCGGCGGCGTCGGCGACAAGATCACGCTGCCGCTGACCCCGCTGGTCGCCGCGTGCGGGGTGGCCGTGCCGCAGCTGTCCGGCCGCGGCCTCGGCCACACCGGCGGCACCCTGGACAAGCTGGAGTCGATCGCCGGCTGGCAGGCCCGCATCTCCAACGAGCAGTTCAAGAGCCAGCTGCAGGACATCGGCGCGGTCATCTGCGCCGCCGGCGAGGGCCTGGCCCCGGCCGACCGCAAGCTCTACGCGCTGCGCGACGTCACCGGCACGGTCGAGGCCATCCCGCTGATCGCCAGCTCGATCATGAGCAAGAAGATCGCCGAGGGCACCGGCGCGCTGGTCCTCGACGTCAAGGTCGGCACCGGCGCGTTCATGAAGGACCTGGCCTCGGCCCAGGAGCTGGCCCGCACCATGGTCCAGCTCGGCAAGGACAGCGGCGTCACCACCGTCGCGCTGCTCACCGACATGAGCACCCCGCTCGGCCTGGCCGTCGGCAACGCCAACGAGGTGGCCGAGTCGGTCGAGGTGCTGGCCGGCGGCGGCCCGTCCGACGTCGTCGAACTGACCCTGGCCCTGGCCCGGGAGATGCTGGCCGCGGCCGGCGTGGACGCCGATCCGGAGAAGGTCCTGGCCTCCGGCAAGGCGATGGACACCTGGCGCGACATGATCCGCGCGCAGGGCGGCGACCCGGACGCGACGCTGCCGGTGGCCGCGCACACCGAGGTGCTGCGGGCGACCGAGGACGGGGTGGTGACCTCGATCGACGCGTACGGGATCGGCATCGCCGCCTGGCGTCTCGGCGCCGGCCGCGCCCGCAAGGAGGACCCGGTCAGCTTCGGCGCCGGCGTGCAGTTGAAGGTCCGCCCGGGTGACCGGGTCAGGACCGGTGACGTGCTGCTGGAGCTGCGCGCCGACGACGAGTCGCGGATCCCCGCGGCCCGCGCCGACGCCGCCGGGGCGTTCACCTTCGGAGCGGCGGCGGCGGCCCCTGTTCCGCTGCTGCTCGACCGCATAGCCTGAGGCGCCATGCAGAAGGCCGTACCCGATCCCCGCGCCGTTCGCGAGGCGAGCCTCGACGAACTGGCCCGGCTCGGCCTGCCCCTGCCCCCGCTGGCGTTCCCGCTGGTCTGGGAGCCGGGTGACACGGTCGAGCTGCGTCCGGTCGCGGAGCTGGAAGCCCGCGCCGCGGTGCTGCACGTCGTCGTCGCGCGCTGTTTCGGCATGCCCACCGAAGCGGCGATGAGCTGGCTGCTCGGCTCGCATCTGGTCGAGCTCGTCACCCCGCCGGAGTGGCAGTTCGTCATCGGCGCGAAAGGCGACCACCGCTCGTTCGTGCTGCACCACGACGCGGTCTTCGCGCTGGCCTGGCTGCTCGGCCTGAGCCGGCACCTGGACCCCACGGTGGCGCCGGACGACCGGCTGATGGCCCAGATGCCGGACCTGCCGGCCGGCGAGAGCTTCACCCGCTGGCGGTCCCGGTCGCTGGTCGCGGTCCGCGATCCGATCGAGGCAGCGGTGCTGCTCGACCTCTACTACTGTCTGGACTGGGCCTACCAGGAGGCCGAACAGCACGGCCGGTCCCTGCCCGGCGAGGTGGACAGCAACGCGATCGGCCAGCGCCGGTGGGCGCTGGAGTGGGCGGTCGTCTTCGACGGCCCGTACCACGACAGACCTCCGGAGTGGGAAGAGGTCGACCTCTCCGTCTAGGGCCTTGCCGACCCTTCGCTGGTACGGGCCACGCGGTGTCCCGCCGGAACCCGGCCGTCCCGGGAGGTCCGGGAGCGAGGTGGGCGGGACACCGGGCCGCTACGCCCGGGACGGGCGTAGCGGCCGATAGACCGTCACGTCGACGGCGGCCGTCACGCGGACGTCGTGCGTGGGCAGGTCGTCCACCGGCACGTGCCGGGCGCTGGGGGTCATCCCGATCAGCGTGCGCGCCTCGGCCGCGGTCAGCTTCAGCTCGCGGCGGTGGGTGGCGGTCTCCGCGAGCGTGAAGTGCCCGCCGAGACTCTCCCCGACCCGGGCGGCCTTGTCCGGGTCGACCTGGATCAGGCCGTACTCGGTGATCAGCTCGGCCAGGTGGTCGGCGGCCGGGGTGACCACCAGCAGCACGCCGTCCGGGTGCAGCACCCGGTGGAACTCGGGACCGTTGCGGGGCGCGAACACGTCGAGCACCACCGAGGCGACCGCGTCGGCGACCGGGAGCGGGCGCCACAGATCGGCCAGCACCGCCGCCGCTCGTGGATGGGCCCGGGCGGCCCGGCGTAGTGCCGGCTTGGAGACGTCCAGTCCGAGACCGATCGCCGCGGGGGAGGCGTCCAGGAACCGGGCCAGGTAGTCGCCGGTCCCGGTGCCCGCGTCCAGCACGAGCCCCTCGGTCCGGTGCCCGGCCAGCGCGCCGGCGATGAACGAGTAGTGCCCGGCGGCCAGGAAATCGGCCCGGTCGGCGACCATGTCCGCGCTGTCCCCGGTGTGCGGGAGGCGGCCGGCGCTGAGATCGGCGTACCCCTGCCGGGCCATGTCGAAGCTGTGCCCGCGCGGGCAGCGCAGCGCCCGCTCCCGGCGAGCGAGTGTGTCGCGGCACACCGGGCACCGCAGATACGGAATTGCTCCGTCGATCATCGGGCGCTTCCCTCTAGGCTTCTCGGATGGCTGGCATCGCACACTCCGACATCATCAAGGCCCCGAAAGTTCTGCTGCACGACCACCTGGACGGTGGCCTGCGGCCGGCCACCATCGTCGAGCTGGCCGAGGCGGTCGGTCACGAACTGCCCTCCACTGATCCGGAACGGCTCGGCGAGTGGTTCGTCGCGGCCGCCGACTCCGGCTCGCTGGAACGGTACCTGGAGACCTTCGCGCACACCGTGGCGGTGATGCAGACCGAGGAGGGCCTGCACCGGGTCGCCAAGGAGTGCGCCCTGGACCTGGCCGCCGACGGCGTCGTCTACGCCGAGATCCGGTACGCCCCGGAGCAGCACCTGGAGCGCGGCCTCACCCTGGACCGGGTGGTCGAGGTGGTGCACGAGGGGTTCCGGGAGGGCTGCGCCGAGGCCGCGGCCAACGGCACGCCGATCCGGGTCGGCACCCTGCTGACCGCGATGCGGCACGCCGCCCGGTCGCAGGAGATCGCCGAGCTGGCGGTCCGCTACCGGGACAGCGGCGTGGTCGGTTTCGACATCGCCGGCGCCGAGGCCGGCTTCCCGCCCACCCGGCACCTCGACGCTTTCGAGTACCTCCAGCGGGAGAACTTCCACTTCACCATCCACGCCGGCGAGGCCTTCGGGCTGCCGTCGATCTGGCAGGCCATCCAGTGGTGCGGCGCGGACCGGCTGGGCCACGGCGTACGCATCGTCGACGACATCACGGTCACCGCGGACGGGCCGAGCGCCCCGTCGGTCACCGGGGGTACCCACTCGGCGCCACCGGTGCTGGGCCGGCTGGCCTCCTATGTCCGGGACAAGCGGATCCCCCTCGAGTTGTGCCCGTCGTCGAACGTGCAGACCGGTGCCGCACCGTCGATCGCCGAGCACCCGATCAAGCTGCTGCACGACCTCCGGTTCCGGGTCACCGTCAACACCGACAACCGGCTGATGAGCGGAACCTCCATGTCACGGGAGATGACGCTGCTGACCGAGGCGTTCGGGTGGGGCTGGATGGAACTGCAGTGGCTGACGATCAATGCGATGAAGTCGGCGTTCATTCCCTATGACGAGCGGCTGGTGCTCATCAATGAGGTGATCAAGCCGGCGTACGCCAAGCTCGTGGCCTGAAAAGTGCCTTTTTCCGGCGATATAGGGATCTGAACGAACGTACGTCAATAGAAATCGGCCGTCAGACGCGGGGGGCGCACCGTTCGGCTAGACTGCCGCCTGCAAAGTCGGCATACTCGGGCGGCTCGCCTTGCCGATCGCGGGAAACCGAGTCATCGTCACTCTTATCGCGATCGACTACGATCGGGACCCGGCCGGCGTGCACCCACCCCCCAATGCCACGCCGGCCAGTGAGTGACCTTGAGAGATGTGCAGCTTCACAGGCAGTGATCTGAGACCGGCGATGTCCAACTATGAGGTTGCAACATCGCGTCACACAACCGGTCCGTGTCCGCCTGCTCTTTCTCTTTGACACTTGTCGTGATGGAATCTCGGGGGCCCGACGTCGGCGAGTCGGCCGTGTGCGGTGTCCGGCGAGCCGAATGCCGGGCCCGAATCAGGAGGACGGTGACGTGAGCAAGCGCCCCAGTAGCGCGAACGGCGTCATGTCGCGTCTGCGGCGACCCGCGGGTCGGCTGCGAGACCTACCAATCTGGTCCAAACTTGGCCTGATCATGCTGGTGCCGACGGTCGCAACGATCATCGTCGGTGTCAACGGCCTCGTGGACCACATCGACGAAGCCAGTAACGCGGAGCGCGCACGCACCCTCTCGGTGCTCTCCGAAGCCTCCGGTGGTCTGGTCGACCACCTCCAGGCCGAGCGCACGTACGGCGTCATGATCACCGTCGCTCCCACCGGCAGCCAGAACTTCAAGTCCGCTGTCGACCTCTACAACGGCGAGCACGGCGACGTCGACGCGGCCAAGGTTCCGTACATCCAGCAGACCGGCCTGGAGGACGTCCCGGAGAACGTCGGGGTCCTGCTCCTCCGCCTCGACCGCAACCTCGAGGACCTGCCGGTGTTCCGCAGCCGCGTCGCCAAGGGCGGCGTGGAACCGAGCGACGTCCTGAAGACCTACGACACCCTGATCAACGACCTCCTCCAGGTCCGTGTCATCTCCGCGCAGCTGGCCAACAACCAGGATCTGAGCGACCGGCTGCGCGTGGTGGCCGCGGTCGCCCAGGCCAAGGACTACGTCGCCCAGCAGCGCTACATCGGCCAGCAGGTCATCGCGAAGAAGGCCTTCGACGCCACCTTCCGCAAGGACCTCCTGTCGACCATGACGGGCCTCGAGCTCACCGCGCAGACGCTCGACTCGGTCGCTTCGACGGCGGAGACGGAGTTCTACGACAACACCATCTCCGGCCCCAAGAAGCAGCAGGCGGCCAACTACACCGGCCCGATGATCTCGCTGCAGGGCGAGGACATCTCCAGCCTTCCGATCAACCCGGCCAAGTGGGAAGAAGCGCTCGCCGGCTACAACGAGCTGTACCGCCAGGTCGAGGTCGAGTTCGACAAGCGGATCGTGGACCAGGCCACCACCCTGCGCAACGACACCAACCAGGACGTCTTCCTGGAGACCAGCCTGCTGCTCGGCATGCTGCTGCTGGCCATCCTCTTCGCGTGGTTGGTCGCCCGGTCGATGGCCCGCTCGCTCCGTGAGCTGCGCCAGGGCGCGCTCGCCGTCGCCCAGTTCGG
Source organism: Actinoplanes utahensis (assembly GCF_016862455.1). Taxonomy (GTDB): domain Bacteria; phylum Actinomycetota; class Actinomycetes; order Mycobacteriales; family Micromonosporaceae; genus Actinoplanes; species Actinoplanes utahensis. The sequence continues at coordinate 133,418 of NZ_BOMZ01000033.1, read as the reverse complement.
CCTGCCGCACGCGGTGAGCCGGCTGCGTGACCCGGCACTGTCCGCGTCGCTCACCCCGGCGCAGGTCGCCGACCAGATCGCCGAGCCTCTCCCGGTTCGCAGCCGGGACGAGTTCGGGCAGGTGACCGAGGCGTTCAACGCGGTCCACCTCGAGGCCGTCCGCACCGCCGCCGAACAGGCCGCACTGCGTGCCTCCGTCGCGACGATGTTCGTCAACCTGGCCCGCCGTTCGCAGATCCTGGTCGACCGGCTCATCGGTCACCTGGACCGGCTCGAGCGCGGCGAGGAGGACCCGGACCGTCTGGCCGAGCTCTTCCAGCTCGACCACCTGGCCACCCGAATGCGGCGTAACGACGAGAACCTCCTGGTCCTCGCCGGCGCCGACTCGACTCGCGTGCAGCGGGAACCGGCCGCTCTGATCGACGTGCTCCGGGCCGCGCAGTCCGAGGTCGAGCACTACACCCGCATCGAGTTCGGCATGATCGACCGGGACATCGAGGTTGCGGCGCACGCCGTGAACGACATGGTCCACCTGGTCGCCGAGCTCTTCGACAACGCGACCGCGTTCTCCCCGCCGAACTCCAACGTCCTCGTCGAGGCGCGCAAGATCGGCGACACCGCCGTGCTGACCGTCGAGGACCACGGCATCGGTATCAGCCGCGAGCAGCTCCGCGACCTCAACGAGCGGCTCGCCAACCCGCCGACGGTGGACGTGGCCGTCTCCCGGATGATGGGCCTGGTCGTGGTCGCCCGGCTGGCGAACCGGCACCAGGTCCGGGTCGAGCTCCGCCCGGCCGACCGCGAGCGTGGCACCGTCGCCGAGGTGGGCCTGCCCGTCTCGGTCCTGGCCGCGGCGGCCTCCGCCCAGGTCCAGTCGCGTGCCTCCTTCGACGGTGGTCCCGGCTCCGGCCTGCCCGGCTTCGGCGAGCCCCTGGCCCTGGAGAGCGGCGGCATGAACCCGTCGAACGGCTCCAACGGCTCGGTTCCGGCCTGGTCCGACCTGACCGGCGCGGCGCCGGCCGGATTCGGTGGCTACACCGCGAACACCAACGGGTTCGGCGGCGCCAACGGGTTCGGCGGCACGAACGGTGCCAACGGCTCCAACGGTGCCAACGGCTCGAACGGCGCCAACGGCTCGTCCAACGGATTCCACGGCCCGCGCAGCAACGAGGTCATCCCGCCGCTGCCGGCCGGCCCGCAGGGCTTCGCCGGACTGGACGAGCTGGCCCAGCGCCGCAACGGCGGTGACTTCCGGCCCGACGACTTCCGGTCCGACGAGTTCCGGCCCGACGGCGAGAACAACGGCTTCGGGGCGACCATCCCGCGGCAGCTCCCGGCCAACCCGGAGAGCCAGACCCAGGCCCGTAACGCGTTCATGCCGCCGGTCTCCGCGCCGCCGCTCCCGCCCGTCTCGGCGCCGCCGGTCTCGTCCGCCCCGCCGGTCTCCGCGGCCCCGTTCTACACGGGTCCGGCCGAGCCGGTGTCGGCATCGCCGGTCTCCGGATCGCCCGACCAGCGGACGCCGTTCGCCTCGGCGCCCCCGGCCTGGCCGCCGGTCTCCGCGGAACGTGACACGGCCGCCCCGCACGTCCCGGAGAACCTCGCCGCCGCGCTCGACATGACCGCCGAGATCCCGCGGTTCCGGCCGGAGAACTTCGAGGCCCAGCCGCAGGTGGCACCGCCGACCAACCCGCAGACCATGCCGGTGCCGAACTCGGCCCCGCCGGTCGAGCCGGTGGAGGCGCAGGCCGCCGCCGCCGCGCAGATGGCGTCGGCCCGCGAAGGCGCCGTCCCGTTCGCGGACGAGACGATGGAGCTGCCGATCTTCCGGGAGCTGGAGTCGGCCTGGTTCACCACCACCGGACCCAACGCGGAGGTGCGGCCCAAGGTCGCCGGCCTCGGCGACGAGTCGGTCGTCTCGCAGCGGATCCCGACCGGCGAGCCGGTTCGGAGCCCGGGAGTGCCGCAGCAGGCCGCATCCCCGGAGTCGCGGGACCGCGACACGGCTACTGTTGGTGCACCGGCCGCCGCGGCGGTGGGTTACGGCAACGGCGCTCCCGCGTCGAACCCGTGGCGCACCGCGGCGGACGACGGCTGGCAGGCGGCCCGTGCGGCTGCCGAAGCACCGGTGGAGAGCACCACCACGGCGGGCCTGCCGAAGCGCACGCCGATGGCTCAACTCGTCCCCGGCGGTGTCGACCGGGGCGGTAACTCCGTCCAGCGCCGTACTCCCGAGGGGGTCCGCGGTCTCCTGTCCGCGTACCACCGCGGTGTGCAGCGCGGTCGCACCAAGGAACAATCGACCAACCTGGAGGACACTCCGGGAGGGCAGCAGCCCTCGCAGGCTGGCAAGGAGCATGAGGCATGACATCTACGCAGGATCTCGGTTGGCTTCTGGCCAACTTCGCCGACCGCGTTCCCGGGGTCGCGCACGCGATCGCGGTCTCCGCCGATGGTCTGCTCCTGGCGGCCTCGCGGGACCTCCCCCGGGACCGGGCCGACCAGTTGGCGGCCATCGCGTCCGGGCTGGTAAGCCTGACCCAGGGTGCCGCTCGATGCTTTGAGGGTGGCGCCGTCCTCCAGACAGTCGTCGAGATGGACAATGGTTTCCTGTTCCTGATGTCCATCTCCGATGGCTCGTCCTTCGCGGTGCTCGCGGCGCGCAGCTGCGACGTCGGGCAGGTCGGATACGAGATGGCTCTCCTGGTCGACCGGGTCGGAGAGGCCCTCACCCCCGCGCCGCGCTCCGCGGCCGGGGTGCTGGGCTGACACCGGTTGTGGGCCGGCACGATTCACGGGTCGACCCGTGGTTTCACACCACGGATAAGCTCAGCCGGCTACTGGTCAAAGCTTTGATAACCAATACACTTCGAGGGGCCGAGGAAGGGGTTGAGGGTGACGATGCCTGAACGCGATGAGCCGACTGGCGCGCTGGTCAGGCCGTACGCCATGACCCGTGGTCGGACCCGGCCGAAGCTTGAGATAGCGCTGGAAGCGCTGGTCGAGACAACCGTGCGTGGCCGTTCTGGGATCAGCCGCGGCGGGCAGGGTGGAAGCGAGCATCAGTACATCGCGGCGATGTGCGACGGCGGCCGGGTTCAGTCGCTCGCCGAGATCGCCGCACGCATGCAACTGCCGCTCGGTGTGGCACGGGTGATCGTCGCGGACATGGCCACTGACGGCCTGGTCGCGGTGTACGAGCCCACCTCGCTCGAGGACGAGACCGATGCGGTAGGCACGGAACTGCTGGAAAGGGTGCTGAGTGGACTTCGCAGGCTCTGACATGTCGCACCGTCCCGCTGCGGGACGCGTGACATCGGCGAAGATTGTCATCGCCGGTGGCTTCGGCGTCGGTAAGACGACGCTGGTGGGGTCGGTCTCTGAGATCACCCCGCTCACCACTGAGGCGATCATGACCTCGGCCGGTGTGGGTGTCGACGACAACCGGCAGGTGCCGGGCAAGATGACCACGACCGTGGCCATGGACTTCGGCCGGATCAGCATCGACCGTGACCTGATCCTTTACCTGTTCGGCACACCTGGCCAGACACGGTTCTGGTTCATGTGGGACGAACTGGTCCGGGGTGCGATCGGTGCAGTCGTCATGGTGGACACGCGTCGGCTCGCCGACTGCTTCGCCGCCATCGACTTCTTCGAACATCGGCGCCTGCCGTACCTGGTGGCGATCAACTGCTTCGACGGTATGCAGTACCACAACGCGCAGGACGTGCGGGACGCCTTGGCGGTCTCGAGCGACGTGCCCGTGGTGAGCTGCGACGCCCGTAACCGCGAGTCGACGAAGAACGTCCTCATCTCGCTTGTCGAGTATGTGCTGACGATGCGTCGCACGCGCGCCACGGCACCCGCCTAAGCAGCCGAACGCCCCCTAGTCAGCACAGCGCCCGTCTGACGAAGCGGTCGAAAGCCCCGCCCCGCCCGGTGGAACACTCCACTGGCCGGAGCGGGGCTTTCGACCGCTTTCCGGCCGTTCGCAATCGTATACGAGTGATCACCCGTTGTCATCGCTCGATCCCATTCAACGGATCATCCCCTTCCACCCATTCATGATCCCCACACACCGCCCTACCCCCTGCCGGCCGACCTAAGCCCCACGACGGCGGTTGTCCGCTTCCGGTCCGCGGCGGTTCTCTCGCACCTTGCTCCGGTACGGGCCACCGAGCGTCCCGTGCCTCGCGGCGGCCACGGCAGACCGCCCCTCACGACCGTCCGCGGGTGCAGGTCATGCATGCCCGTCCCGGTCACCCCTCCCCGGCTGGTTGTCACGGCTGTCTCAGCGGCGCTGGGACAGCCGTCCGTGTTCCTTGCGGCACCCGTGCCGTCCGTGTCCTTGCGGCGCCCATGCCGTGCGTGAAAGTCGGCCGCTGGGCGCGGTTGACAGAACGCTTTCGATCAAGGCTTGCTGCGGTGATGGCCGACTTCGAGTCAGCCGTGACAACCAGCCGGACAAACCGGAACCGCTCCACACCGGGTACGCCGTAGCAGCACCGAGGGCTCCCGCTCTTCCATGTGCCGGCGTACAACGCATCACCGGTGGGCCTGGCCGGCTCATCGATATGTCGAGTCCGAGTCGCCTCCGTGGCTCCGACGTCTTAATCGCCGCAGCAGTGGTTCTCTGGCTTTCCTGCAGGAGGTGCTCAACATCAGCTGCGCTGTCTGCCCCACAAACGCCTCCGCTCATAGCTTCTCGGGCAAGTGAGGGCGCTGGTCTTCCCGTACGAGGGCGCTGGCCTTCTCGCCCCAGCAAGGGAGGACAACCGGGGGTAGCACGACGGCATCAGCGGCGGCGGCGATGAACTCGAGCAGCAGGCCGAGTGCTTCGCCACGCGAGAACCGGGTGAGCATCAAACTGTCGAAGCTATCGAAACCTCCCTTTGCCGCGGCCGCTCTACGGGCCCTGCTGCCAAGGTCCCAGAACGATTTTCGGCACCGTGGAGTGCCGGAACACTCGCCTCGACAGCGCCGCCCGATTCCGGCGGTCTCGAGACCCTCCGTCAGGCGTCTCAGGATTCCTTGCTCCTCGCCGAGTCCCGAGTCGCACTTCGATCCATCCAGTTGTGTCTCGGCCGGCCTACGCCCTTGCAGACGTGCGCTGGCTGCCAGGCTGTGCCGCTTGCCTCCGCGCCGCTTGTCTCCGCGCCGCTTGTCTCCGCGCCGCTGCCTCCGCGCCGCTTGCCCCCGCCTTCGGCCCTTGGTGCTGCCAAGCCGTCAAGGTGCCGTGGGAACGACGAAGGGCCACGACCGGGATGGTCGTGGCCCTTCGGTTGTCGTGCCGGTCAGCGGCCGCTGTAGCCCGCGTTGTTGTTGCGGTACTCGTCGGCGGGCTGGCCGTCGCGGCTGAAGTCCCAGCCGCCGGCGGCCTCGCGGCCGGGGCGGCCGCCCATCGCGAAGCCACCGATCTCCTGGCCGCGGCGCCAGCCGCGGAAGTAGCCGGTGGTGTGGGCGGCTATCGAGGCGGCGTCACGGACGATGCGGACCGGGCGCTCCTCGCGCAGCGGGGAACCGGGAACCAGGTTGGCCTGAGGTACCCGCTTCGGCAGGCCGGCTGACGTCTCCGCGGCGACGGCGGGGGTGGCGGCTTTCTGGGCGGCGCGCCATCCGCTGTCGTTCGGGTTGGACCAGCTGACGTCGGTGGAGTCGTTGTGGCCGGTGAACCACGCGGATCGGGCCGCCGCGAAGATCAGCAGGTCGCCGTCGTTGCTGTCGGCGGGGACCGGCGGGGTGGTGCTGCGGTCCAATGCGGTGATCTTGGGAGGCTGGTTCTCCTCGGGGCGCCGGGCCGACGGGGTACCACCGAGCTGGTCGAGTCCGGGCAGGCGGACCCGGCCGCTGCTGTTACGTGCCTGGTCGACCAGACGGAGCGCGGGTTCCTTGGGGAGGTCCAGCGCCGGCGGTTCCTGCGGCATGTCGTGCCACGGCGGTTTCACCCGGCCACCGGCCGGCGGCGAACTGACCGAGGCAGCCGCGGCAGGCCGCGACGGCAGGTCACCCCGGGACGGCAGGTCTCCGCCGCGGGCTGGGAGGTCGCCACCGCGGGACGGGAGGCTGCCACCGCGGGAGGGGAGGTCGCCACCCCGGGACGGGAGGCTGCCACTCCGGGATGGCAGGTCGCCGTTACGGGACGGGAGGTCACTGCCGCGGGACGGCAGATCGGTCCGGGAGGTCTTCTCACCCCGCGACGGAAGATCGATCCGGGACGTCTTCTCGCCCCGCGACGACACGTCGCGCCGGGAGGTGATGGCACCGAGGTCGGACCGCGACGAAGGACCGGTCCGGCCCGGCAGGTCCGGCTTGGAGGAGAGGCCGGAAAGGTCGCTGCGGGACGACGAGGAGGGCAGCTCGCTCCGCGACGAGGAGGGCAGCTCGCTCCGGGAGGCGGAGGTCAGGTCGGTCCGCGAGGCGGAGGACAGGTCGGTCCGGGAGGGCAGGTCGTCCGGGTTGGGCAGGTCGGGGCGGGTGGCCTCGTCGTTCTCCGTTTTCAGCAGTGGCCAGTTGGCGCGGGAACCCGGTTCCGGCGTCTCCTGAGCGGGCCGCTGGGTCGGCATCGGCAGGCTGAAGTCGGTGGCGCCGTTGGCCGCCGCCGCAGCGGGGCGGGCCGGCGACGACGGGGTGACCGAGCGCTGCCTTTCGGAGCGGGCCCGGCTGAGCTCGGCGTGGCTGAGCGTGGCGCGGAACGGCTCGCCGGCCTCGGCCGGGGTGCTCGCGCCGCCCGGCGGCACCGAAGAGGGTGTGGCCGGATTGCGGGGCGCCGAGGTCGGGGTGGCGGGGTTGCGGGGCGCCGAGGTCGGGATGGCCGGGTTGCGCGGCGGCACCGAGATCGGGTCGGCCGGGTTGCGCGGCGGCACCGAGGTCGGCGCGATCGGGTTGCGCGTCGCCGGAATCGGGCGGGTGCCGGGGGTGATGGGTGTCATGCCCGGCGGGGGCGGCGGCACCGAGACGGGCCGGTTCAGCGGGCCGGCGGTGGAGCGGCCGGGCAGGCCGTTCGCTGCGGCGGGGGCGACCGGGGGCGCGGTGAGCGGGTCCGGTGCGACCGGCGGCGGGGTCATCGGCTGCGGGGTGACGGGGCCGGTGCCGGTGGAGATCGGCTCGGGGCGGCCACGGCGGCCGAACCGGGAGCCGTTGTCGGCGCTGGGCACGGGCTCCAGTACCGGTTCGGAGCCGCGGCGGGCGCCGCGACGGCCGACGTTCGGCCCGGTGGTGGGCGGGGTGGCGCGGGCGGTCAGGGTGCCGACCAGGACGTGGCAGGCGAAGTCGCTGGCGCGGACCGCCGCGATGGCCTGGCGGACCGCGTCGGCGGCGGCGGGGGCGAGGGACTTGTTGACGCCGCCGCGGCGCGGCGACTCGCTGATCGCCACCTGCAGGGCGGTGATGGCCGTGAACAGCTCGGTCTCGCTCACGGTCTCGGAACGAGCGGCCAGGTCGGCGGAGATCTCCCGGGCGACCTCTGCGGGGTCGTCGTCCCGGCCGGTCAGCCGGCCGGGCTCGGGAAGCGCGTTGAGGACCAGGAGGGCCACCGGGTCGGCGGGGTCCGGGTAGGCCCGGAGGGCCGCCGGGTACAGCTCGCGCAGCACCTCCCGCAGCGCGATGGCGGCGGCGTTCCGCCCGTTCAGCATGGCGACGTGCGCCGCGAGGACCGGCTTGTAGCTGACCAGTTCCCGGGGCGCCTGCGAGGTCACCGCGGCGATCGCGCCGGCCTGCAGGGCCCGGGCCAGGCCGACGGCCCTGCGTGCGGCCGTCGGCGCGGAGATCTCCTCGGGGGAGTCGTCGTCGGAGAAGCGCTCCGCGTAGTCGTCGACGGCATCGTCGTCGACGACCACGAGCGGCCGGCCGGCCGCGGTGAGCAGTGAGGTGACGACGTGGTCGTCGCTGTCGGCGGCGACCGCCGCGTCGCTGAAGCCCGTCGTCCGTTCCACGAGCAGCGTTCCCAGTTGGGCGTACCCGGCCGGGTCGTCGCTGATCTCATGGACGCCGAGCAGCCGGCCTGCGTCGTCCACCACGGCGATGGTCAGCGGAGCGGCCGAGGCCGAACGCACCGAATCATCAGCCGACGCCAGACCGCAGTACACGCGCACGAGCGCCACGGCGTCGTCCTCCTCCCCGGGAGTGCTTCTCTGTGGCCAAGGACTGATGTTCCCTGGTAATCGGTCAGTCACGCCAGTCCACGGCGGCAGAGATCTTGCCGATGACCGAGCGCCAGCCGAGGCTCGCCTGTTGTGCCCCGATTTTCTTCAATCGGCGCCGACCGAAGAACCCGCCCATTCCGCCCTTTTCGGCAGCTCGGAGGGACTCGTCGAGGTCGTCGAGGGGCGAACCGGGCGACAGTGCCAGGATCACCGGTTTGATCCGGAGCGCGTAACCCAGATCACGGGCCACCTCGCCGGCGTTGATGAGCAACGGCAGATCCCACGTGTCGTGGCCGCCGCGCAGGTTCTCCACCACCAGGTCGAGCTCGTAGCGGTCCTCCGGCTGCGGGTCGACGTCGCTCGACTGTACCCGCTCGGCCAGGTCGCCCCAGCTGTCCAATTGTGCGAGATCGTGCGGAGCACCCGAACGAACGAACGAGACGAGCGATTCGGCGCTCTTGAACGCGATCAGTCGGCCCTTGTGGCTGAGGAACATGGGTACTTCCTCGTCAGCCGGCTGGGCCTCCTTCTCGTCCTCGAAGTCGGCCGGGTCCGGCTCCTCGGCGGTGGTGGGGTCCGCGTCATCCGGCGAAGCCTCGGCGAGGAGCGCCAGTTCTTCCTCTTCCGCCTCCTTCTCGGCACGCCGCTTGCGGGCCTCGAAGGGGTCGTCCTCATCGACCTCGATCTCGGTCGGCGTGAGCTCGGACGCCTTCCGGTACGCCCGGAGGGTCAGACCCACCCCACCCGGCAGCGCGATCTCCACCGGCTCGATGCGGACTTGATCCCAAAGCTCCCGCCCGGAAGACCCCTCGGGCGAGGACTTCTCAGCCACCGGCGCGGACGCCTCGGGCTCGTCGGACTGGCTGGTCACGGTGACCTCCGGGTGATCTGGGGGTGGTGGGACTGGTGACTCTGGGCACACACCCTAGTCGGCAACGCTGTGTGACAGCGTCCCCGGTGGGCTCAGTAGCCCTTCGGATGCCACACCGTCTTCGTCTCCAGCAGTGCCGTCATCGGCCGTAGCCCGGGATCGGCGGTGAAGTCGGTCGCTGCCCCGGGCCTGATCACCCGCTTCAGGGTGCCCGCCGCGGCCCGTTCCAGTTCGGCGGCCAGCTCCGGATGCTCCACCCCGGTCAGGTCGAGGGCGTTGACGTCGTCGTGCGAGGCGAGCCACGGTGCGGTCTCCGCATATCGCCCGGTGAGCAGGTTCACCACGCCGCCCGGGACGTCGGAGGTGGCCAGGACCTCGGCCAGGGTGATCGCGACCTGCGGACCGGCGGCCAGGACGACCACGGTGTTTCCCGTCACGATCGCCGGGGCGACGACGCTGACCAGACCGAGCAGGGAGGCCGGTGCGACGACGGCGACGACTCCGGTGGGTTCCGGCGCGGAGATGTTGAAGAACGGCCCGGCGACCGGGTTGGCGCCACCGGTCACCTGGGCGATCTTGTCGGACCAGCCCGCGTACCAGACCAGGCGGTCGACGGCGGCGTGCACCTCGGAGCCGGGGACGCCCAGCGCGGTGAACTCGCCCCGGCGGGCCTCGAGCATCTCGGCGACGCGATAGAGGACCTGACCCCGGTTGTACGCCGTGGTGCCGGCCCACTTCGGCTGGGCGGCCCGGGCCGCGAGCACGGCGTCACGGGCGTCCTTGCGTGAGGCGAGGGCCACGTTGTCGCCGTCCACCACGTAGGTTCGTCCTGACTCGCTGCGCGGGAACTTGCCGCCGATGTAGAGCTTGTAGGTCTTGCGAACGGTAAGCCGGGACGGCCCCGATTCCAAGACCTTCGATGACTTAGGCAAGGTACGCCTCCAGGCCGTGCCGGCCGCCCTCCCGGCCGTAGCCGGATTCCTTGTAGCCGCCGAACGGCGACGCCGGGTCGAACTTGTTGAACGTGTTTGCCCACACCACCCCGGCCCGCAACCGGTCGGCGACGGCGAGGATCCGCGAGCCCTTCTCCGACCAGATGCCGGCGGACAATCCGTACGGCGTGTTGTTGGCCTTGGCGACGGCCTCCTCCGGGGTGCGGAAGGTGAGCACCGACAGCACCGGCCCGAAGATCTCCTCCCGGGCGATCCGGTGGGCCTGGGTGACCCCGGTGAAGATCGTCGGCGCGAACCAGAAGCCCCGGTCCGGCAGCGAGCACGCCGGAGACCAGCGCTCCGCGCCCTCTGCTGCCCCTATTTCTGACAATTCCGAAATACGGGCGAGCTGGGCCGCGGAGTTGATCGCGCCGATGTCGGTGTTCTTGTCCAGCGGATCACCGACCCGCAGCGTGGCCATCCGCCGTTTCAGGGAGGCGAGCAGCTCCTCGGCGATGGACTCCTGCACGAGCAGCCGCGAACCGGCGCAGCAGACGTGCCCCTGGTTGAAGAAGATCCCGTTCACGATGCCCTCGACCGCCTGATCGATCGGGGCGTCGTCGAAGACGATGTTCGCGGCCTTGCCGCCGAGCTCCAGGGTGAGCCGCTTGCCGGTGCCCGCCACGGTCCGCGCGATCTCCCGGCCCACCTCGGTCGAGCCGGTGAACGCCACCTTGTTCACATCCGGGTGCTGAACCAGGTAGGCGCCGGTGTCGCCGGCCCCGGTGACGATGTTCACCACGCCGGGCGGCAGGTCGGCCTGCCGGCACACGTCGGCGAAGAACAGCGCGGAGAGCGGGGTGGTCTCGGCCGGCTTGAGCACCACCGTGTTGCCGGTCGCCAGGGCGGGCGCGACCTTCCATGCCAGCATCAGCAGCGGGAAGTTCCACGGGATCACCTGGGCGGCCACGCCGAGCGGCCGCGGGTCCGGGCCGAACCCCGCGTAGGCCAGCTTGTCGGCCCAGCCCGCGTAGTAGAAGAAGTGTGCGGCGACCAGTGGCAGGTCGACGTCGCGGGACTCCCGGATCGGCTTGCCGTTGTCCAGCGACTCCAGCACGGCCAGCTCACGGGACCGCTCCTGGATGATCCGGGCGATCCGGAACAGGTACTTCGCCCGCTCCGCGCCGGGCAGCGACGACCAGGGTCCGAACGCCCGACGGGCGGCGGCCACGGCCCGGTCCACATCCTCCGAGCCGGCCGAGGTGACCTCGGCCAGCACCTCCTCGGTGGCCGGGTTGACGGTCTTGAAGACGTTGCCGTCCTTGCCGCCGTCGAACTCGCCGTCGATGAACAGCCCATAGGACCCGGCGATGTCCACCACCGATCGGGATTCCGGGGCTGGTGCGTACTCGAACATGAGGGCTCCCCAATGGGTTTACGGGTTTGCGGCGGAGCCGCCCTGGTCAGCTCAGTCCAGGGTGAAGTAGTCCGGGCCGGCGTAGTGGCCGGTGGTCAGCTTGGTGCGCTGCATGAGCAGGTCGTTGAGCAGTGAGGAGGCGCCGAAGCGGAACCGGTCGGGGTGCAGCCAGTCGTCGCCGGCGGTCTCGTTGATGAGCACCAGGTATTTGATGGCGTCCTTGGTGGTCTTGATGCCGCCGGCCGGTTTGACCCCGATGACCCGGCCGTGCCGCTCCCGGAAGTCGCGGACCGCCTCCAGCATGACCAGGGTGATCGGCAGGGTCGCGTTGACCGCCACCTTGCCGGTCGAGGTCTTGATGAAGTCGGCCCCGGCGAGCATCGCCAGCCAGGAGGCGCGGCGGATGTTGTCGTAGGTGCCGAGCTCGCCGGTCTCCAGGATGACCTTGAGGTGGGCGCCGCCGCACGCGTCCTTGACCGCGGCGATCTCGTCGAAGACCCGGTTGTAGTCGCCGGCCAGGAACGCGCCCCGGCTGATCACCATGTCGATCTCGTCAGCCCCGGCGGCGACCGCCTCACGGGTGTCGGCGAGCTTCACCTCGAGCGGCGCCTGCCCGGACGGGAACGCGGTGGCCACGCTGGCCAGATGCACGCCGGAACCGGCCAGGGCGGCGCTGGCCACGCCGACCATCGCGGGGTAGACGCAGATCGCGGCGACCGGTGGGCAGGACGGATCGGCCGGGTCCGGGCGCCGCGCCTTGGCGCACAGGGCTCGCACCTTGCCCGGGGTGTCGGCGCCCTCGAGGGTGGTCAGGTCGACCATGCGGATGGCCAGGTCGATCGCCGTGGCCTTGCTGGTGGCCTTGACCGAGCGGGTGGCGAGCGCCGCCGCCCGCGCCTCGACGCCCACCTTGTCGACCCCGGGCAGGCCGTGCAGGAAGGAGCGGAGATCGGACAGACCAGCGGACGCTGTCACAGTCATGAAGACGATTCTACGCAACCCTGTGACAGTTGATCTTGGTTGAACGATAGGTTGTTGCCCGTGGACGTCCTTGTCGTAGATCACCCGCTGGCCCAGACCCGGCTCACCGCGATGCGCCGTACCGAGACCGACTCCGGTGTCTTCCGTGCCTCGCTGCACGAGCTGACGACCATGGTCGTCTACGAGGCCGCCCGCCTCTTCGCCGTCGAGAAATACCCCATCGAGACGCCTGTCGCGCCCACCGAGGGCACCCGGCTGGCCAACCCGCCGCTGATCGTCCCGGTCCTGCGGGCCGGCCTCGGCATGGCCGACGCCGCCCTGGGGCTGCTCCCCGAGTCGTCGATGGGCTTCGTCGGCCTGGCTCGCGACGAGGAGACCCACGAGCCGCGGGCGTACATGGAGTCGCTGCCCGCCGACCTGACCGGCCGGCCCGTCCTGGTGCTCGACCCGATGCTGGCCACCGGCGGCTCCCTGCTGCACTGCTGCCGCCTGCTGGCCGACCGCGGCTGCACCGACATCATCATCTGCTGCGTGCTGGCCGCCCCGGAAGGCGTCGAGCGCCTCGCGCAGTCGGGCCTGCCGCTGCGCCTGGTCACCGCGTCCATCGACGAGGGCCTGAACGAGAAGGCCTACATCGTCCCGGGCCTCGGCGACGCCGGCGACCGCCAGTTCGGCGGCATGCGCCGCTTCTGAGAAGCCTTCTCCGATACGCCTCAGCCATCGCACACGCCCGAAAGGCGCGTCTCGGTGGTGACCCGTGCGAAAGCTCGCGTGGGAGCCACGGGGCGGCCGTCGTCGCGTTTGCGGACTGGCTGGGTCGTACCGGATCAGAGGGTGTAGGACCAGCTGGTCGCCTTGCCGGAAGAGAACGGCATGACGCCGTGGAAGACCTGCGGCGAGGCGGCGAAGACCAGCGGAAGGAAATGGCGGTCGGATTCCCACATCGGGAGGTTGCCGGAGAGGACTTCGGCGACGTCGACCCAGTGCAGGGAGCCTTCCGGATTGGCGGTGTACGGCGTGCCGGTCCACGCGGTGACCCGGAAGAGGAAACCGAACCAGTTCTCCCCGCCGCGGCCGAATCCGGGCCAGGAGATCGTCCCGGCCAGATCGATCTCGGTGCAGTCGAGACCGGCCTCTTCGTGGATCTCCCGGCGCAGGCCGGTGACGATGTCCTCGCCGGGTTCGAGTTTGCCGCCCAGTCCGTTGTAATAGCCGTGATGGATGTCGTCGGGGCGGGCGTCCCGCCGGATCATCAGCACGCTGCGGCGGTCGGGGGAGAGCACGTAGCCGAGGGTGGCCAGGATCGCTTGCACGCGGAGCACCTTATCCGGCGCGGGTCGTTGTAGCCGGTGGCGCTAGCCTTCTGGCGGACTTCGGCATCGGGAGGACCTCGGTGAAGGTTCTGATCGCGGGTGGCGCGGGTTTCATCGGCAGCACGATCGCGTCATGTCTCGTCGACTCCGGTCACCAGCCGATCATCCTCGACAACCTGGTCACCGGCCGTCGCGAGTTCTGCCGGGGGCGGCTCTTCTATCTCGGTGACATCGCCGACGCGGCGGTGCTCGACCGGATCTTCGACGACCATCCGGACATCACCGCGGTGGTGCACTGCGCGGGGCTGATCGTGGTGCCGGACTCGGTGCGCGCCCCGGCGTACTACTACCGGGAGAACGTGGCGAAGACGCTGGAGTTCGTCGATCACCTGATCGGCCGGGGGGTGACCCGGTTGCTGTTCAGCTCCTCGGCGGCGATCTGCCGGCCGGGCGACGACTTCGCGGTGGACGAGGAGTCGGCGACGACGGCCCTGAGCCCGTACGCCCGGACCAAGCTGATCGTGGAGCAGATGCTCGCCGACATCGGGGCGGCCACCCCGCTGCGGACCCTGGCGCTGCGGTATTTCAACCTGATCGGCGCCGACCCGCGGATGCGGACCGGCCTGCAACTGCCGGCCCCGACCCACGTCCTGGGCAGGCTGATCGAGGCGTACCGGGAGGGCCGCCCGTTCCCGGTCACCGGCGTGGACTACCCGACCCGGGACGGCTCCGGAATCCGCGACTACGTGCACGTGTGGGATCTGGCCGGCGCGCACCTGCGGGCGCTGGAGGTGTTCGACTCGCTGTTCCCGGCGGGCCGCGGCGGGCACCTGGCGATCAATCTGGGCACCGGCGCCGGCACGACCGTGCTGGAGTTCGTCGACGCCTTCAACCGGGTGGCGGACCGCCCGGTCGCGACCGTGGCGGCGCCGCGCCGGCCGGGGGATCCGGCGGGGGCGTTCACCCGCGGCACCCGGGCGGCGGAGCTCCTGGGATGGCGGGCCGGGCGCACCGTCGCCGAGGGCATCCGGGACTCCCTGACCTGGTTCGCCCATCGGGGCAGGATTCTCCCGGACCTGTCCGGAACGGGCATCACCCGTCCGGTGATCGAGCCGATCGTTGCTCAAGTAGCGGTAACGGCGGAGTGACACGGCTCGCAGGATGGTCTTGGATCTGACCGACCTGGGGATCGGAGCTGATGACGAGGACCACTATCGTTGCCATTTATGACCCCCATCCCGCTCGCCGAGGAACTTCTGCTCCTCGCGTATGACGACCAGACCGGAAAGGCCACGGGCTCCCGCATCGGGCTCGACCTGGGCATGGCCGCCGCGGTGCTGATCGACCTCGCGCTGGCAAACCGGATCGCCTACGCCGCCGACGGCCACCTCGCCGTCGTCGACGCCACCCCCCTGGGCGACCCGGTCGCCGACGCCGTGCTGGCGAAGGTGGCCACCGACGAGCCGCACACGCCCGCGCAGTGGCTGCAGCGTCTCCGGCACCGGCTGCGCACGCGGGTGCTGGAGGACCTGTGTGCCCGGGGTGTCGTGCAGGACGTCGACGAGACCCAGCTCGGCGTGATCCACGTGCACCGCTACCCGACCACCGACCACGCCTACGAGGCCGAGATCCGGCAGCGGCTGGCCGCCGCCCTGATCGGTGACACGCTGCCCGACGAGCGGACCGCCGCGCTGGCGACCCTGCTCGTCGCCGCCCGGATGACCCCGGCGCTGAAGCTTCCGGCCGAGGAGTCCGCGCGGGCGCACGAGCGGCTCGCGGAGATCGCCAGCAACGCCGGCTTCGTCGGTGACGTGAGCCTGGAGGACTCCATCGTGCGGCCCAGCGTCGCACTGGTGGTCGCCACTCTGGGCAAGGCCATCCAGGCCGCCCTGGGAACTCCGAAACCGATCTGAGGTCGTCTCCCGGGGCTTCGCCGAAGCCCCGGGACAGCAGGCCCTAGACGCCGAGCGTTGCCGCGATCTCGGCGCGGAGGGCGGTCAGCTCGGCCGCCGCCCGGGTGCGGGCGGTCGCCGGGTCACCGTCGACGACCACTTCGAGGTACGCCTTGAGCTTCGGCTCGGTACCCGACGGGCGGATCACCACCCGGGCCGTGGCGGTCCGGAACGTCAGCACGTCGTTCTCCGGGAGCAGGTCGACGGCGTCCACCACCGGCGCTCCGAGGAGCGTCACGGGCGGGTTGCGCCGGGCCCGGCCCATCGCCGCGCCGATCTCCGCCAGGTCGTCGACCCGTACCGACAGCTGATCGGTGGCGTGCAGACCGAACTCGGCGGCCAGCTCGTCCAGCCGGTCGGCCAGGGTACGGCCGTGGCGTTTCAGCTCGGCGGCCAGTTCGGCGACGGTGAGCGCGGCCGTGATGCCGTCCTTGTCGCGGACCATGGCCGGGGCGACGCAGTAACCGAGCGCCTCCTCGTAACCGAACGCCAGCTCGTCAGCGGCCCGGACGATCCACTTGAAGCCGGTCAGGGTCTCCGCGTAGGGCACGCCGCGGGCCGCGCACAGACGGCCCAGCAGCGACGACGAGACGATCGTGGTGGCGTACAGGCCGGGGACGCCGCGGCGGATCAGATGGTCGGCGAGCAGCACCCCCAGTTCGTCGCCGCGCAGCGGCCGCCAGCCGCCGGGACCGGGGATCGCCACGGCGCAGCGGTCCGCGTCCGGGTCGTTGGCGATCGCCAGGTCGGCGCCGGACGACGCGGCCAGGGCCAGCAGCCGGTCCATCGCGCCCGGCTCCTCCGGGTTGGGGAAGGCGACGGTCGGGAAGGCGGGGTCGGGTTCGGCCTGGTCGGCGACGACCGCGGGAGCGGGGAAACCGGCGGCGGCGAACGCGGCGACCACCGTCGAGCCACCCACGCCGTGCATCGGGGTGTAGGCGATGGCCAGGTCACGCGGGCCGTCCTCGGTGAGGACGGCGGCGGCGCTGCGGACGTACCCCTCAAGGACGTCGTCGCCGAGAACCGTGCCCGGACCGCCCAGCGGAACCGACGCCACGCTCGCGACCGCCCGGATGGCTGCCTCGATGCCGGCGTCGGCCGGCGGCACGATCTGCGCCCCGTCCCCGGCCGGGCCGCCCAGCGCAGCGCCGAGATAGACCTTGTAGCCGTTGTCCTGCGGCGGATTGTGGCTGGCCGTGACCATCACCCCGGCGACCGCGCCGAGCGCGCGCACCGCGTACGCCAGCACCGGGGTCGGCAGTGTGCCCGGCAGCAGCAGCGCCTCCCGCCCGGCTCCGGTCGCCACCCGCGCGGTCCGTTCGGCGAACTCCCGCGAACCGTGCCGGGCGTCGTAGCCGATGACCAGGGGGCCCTCGCCGCCCTGCGCGCCCAGCCAGTTGATCAGACCGGCGGCCGCCCGGGTGACCACCGCCAGATTCATGCCGTTCGGCCCGGCGCGGAGCCGGCCGCGCAGGCCCGCGGTGCCGAAGGTGAGCGGTCCGGCGAACCGGTCGCTCAGGTCGGCCGCCGTACCCGGCAGACCGTCGATCACCGCGCGTAACTCGGCCCGGCTCACCGGATCAGGGTCGTCGGAGAGCCAGGCCTCGGCCCGGGCGATCAGGTCAACATCAACTTGTGGTGCCATCAGGGATTGATAGCACAGGGCCGTCACAGGGTGAGCTGGAACGTCTCCGCCATGGTGTCGAAGTACTTCTTGTAGTCGGCGAACTTGGCGTCGGTGGTGGTCAGGTAGAAGGAGTACATCTTGCCGCCGACCGTGGTCATCCGCCAGATGCCGTGACGCATGCTCTCGCCCTCGCCACAGGTGTACTCGAACTGCGCCCCCGGGTTCCCGGATACCTGCACCTGCTGCACCGCGACCGAGGTGAAGGGCGCCGGGCAGGTCTTGCCCTTCTTCAGCCCGGCCGGCGCGGTCTGGGTGACGAACTTGGTCGGGTCGACCGAGCCCTTCTCCACCAGGACCCGCACCTTCGTGGTCTTGTCGGTGGGCTCGATGTAATCCACGTACACCCCACCGGCGGCCCGGGTCCAGCCGGCCGGCACCTTCACGCTGACCGCGGCGTTGCCCTTGTAGTCGGTGGTCTCGAAGGCGGCGGCCGCGGGCGCGTTCGGCCGTTCGGCCGCCTGCGTCGGCGCGGGCTTCTCGTCGGACCCGCTCAGCGCGAAGGCCAGCACCAGGATCAGCACCACCACGGCGGCCGCGCCACCGGAGATCAGCTGCTTGTTGCGCGGCCAGGACCGGAAGGTCGCGGCGGCCCGCCCGGCGGTCTGCTGCACCGTGCCGACCACATTGCCGACCGTGGTGCGGCGCTTGGCGGCCGGGCTCATCACCACGGTGCCCTGGCGGGGCTCGGCGACGGGCGGCTGCACCCACGAGTTCTGCGGCGGGATGACGCTTGTCGGGTCGGCCGAGGACCGGCCGCCGTCGGGCAGCTTGTAGGCCGGCATCGTGCCGGTCGGCACGCTCTTGCTGGAGGCCGGGACGGGCGGCTCGGGCGCGCGCCGGCGGCCACCGGAGTTCTGCTGCTCCAGTTTCGCCAGGTGGTCGGTGAGCGACTCGTCGGCCGAGAGCATCGCCCGGCCCCCGATCTGGCCGGACGGCTGCGGCTGCGGCGGGATCTGCTGGGTCTCCGCCGGGGCCGGGCTGACCGGGCGCGGCGACGGGACCACCGAGTACGGGTCGGTCATCATGTGCGGCGGGTTCTTGCTGGCCAGCGGGCCGGCCAGCTGCTGCCGCAGAATCGTCCGGGCGGTCTGAACGTCCATCCGCTGGGCCGGGTTCTTCTCCAGCAGGCCCATCAGCACCGGGGTCAGCGAGCCGGCTCGCACCACCGGCGCGGGCGGGTCCTCGACCACCGAGTGCATGGTCTCGATCGGGTCGCCCTTGTCGAACGGCGGCCGGCCCTCGATCGCGGTGTAGAGCGTGACGCCGAGCGAGAACAGGTCGCTGGGCGGCCCGAAGTCGTGGCCCATGGCCCGCTCCGGGGAGATGAAGTGTGGCGAGCCGAGCACCATGCCCGGCGTGGTCAGCTGCACGTCGGTGGGCATCCGGGCGACACCGAAGTCGGTCAGCACGCACCGGCCGTCACCGCAGATCAGCACGTTGGCCGGCTTGACGTCGCGGTGCAGCACCCCGTGGGCGTGGGCCACCTCGAGCGCGCCGAGCAGCGCGATGCCGATCTTCGCCACCACGCGCGGGGAGATCGGGCCGTCCTCGATGACCATGTCGGCGAGGCTGCGGGCGTCCAGCAGCTCCATCACGATCCACGGCCGGCCGTTCTCGTGCACGACGTCGTAGACCTGCACCACGGCGGGGTGCTGGAGCGCGGCCGCGGCCCGGGCCTCGCGCATGGTCCGCTCGTACATCGCGTCGCGGTCGCTCGGTGCGAGGCCGGGCGGGAGGATGACCTCCTTGATCGCCACGTCGCGGCGCAGCAGCGTGTCCGCCGCTTTCCACACGGTTCCCATGCCACCGTGACCCACCGCGGCGCGCAGCGTGTACCGCCCGCCGATGAGCGTGCCCGGGGCGGCGCGTCCGCTGACCGGAGCCGAACCACCGTTCCACGTCGGAATTTGAGTCACTGAGGATGCCACCGAGGGGGTATAGGGGCTGTCGACCAACCCCGCTATCTTGCCCGCAGGTTGCCCTGTAACGAAAGCCGCTGCGTCACTGTTCACCACACTTCCACCGTGGGTAGCGATCGAGTGGCGCAGGGTGGAGCGATTTCCCACGGAGGGTGGCAAATTCCTCACGGTGGGCCGCCTTAACGAGTCTTAGGATCACCCGTGTGAATGCAGAGTCAGGGTTTCCCATCAAGCCGGTGTACGGCCCTGCTGACGTGCCCGCGAGCGCCGGGGCCGACGAGCCCGGTCAATATCCCTACACTCGCGGCGTCTATTCGACGATGTACACGAAGCGGCCGTGGACCATGCGGCAGTACGCCGGTTTCGGCACCGCCACCGAGTCCAATGCCCGTTACCACCAGTTGCTCGCGGCCGGGACCATGGGCCTGTCCGTCGCCTTCGACCTGCCGACCCAGATGGGTTACGACTCCGACGACCCCATCGCGCACGGTGAGGTCGGCAAGGTCGGCGTGGCGATCGACTCGATCGACGACATGCGGCTGCTCTTCAAGGACATCCCCCTGGACCGGGTGTCCACCTCGATGACGATCAACGCGCCGGGTTCGGTGCTGCTCCTGCTCTACCAGCTGGTCGCCGAGGAGCAGGGGGTCCCGGGGACGGCCCTGCAGGGCACGATCCAGAACGACATCCTCAAGGAGTACATCGCCCGCGGGACGTACATCTTCCCGCCGAAGCCGTCGCTGCGCCTGGTAGCCGACACCTTCGCCTACTGCAAGGCCGAGATTCCGAAGTGGAACACCATCTCGATCTCCGGCTACCACATGGCCGAGGCCGGCGCGTCGCCCGCGCAGGAGATCGCGTTCACCCTGGCCAACGGCATCGAGTACGTCCGGACCGCGATCGCCGCCGGCCTGGCCGTCGACGACTTCGCGCCCCGGCTGTCGTTCTTCTTCGTCGCCCGCACCACGCTGCTGGAGGAGATCGCCAAGTTCCGGGCGGCCCGGCGGATGTGGGCGCGGATCATGCGCGACGAGTTCGGCGCGAAGAACCCCAAGTCGCTGATGCTGCGGTTCCACACCCAGACCGCCGGCGTCCAGCTCACCGCGCAGCAGCCCGAGGTCAACCTGATCCGGGTGGCGATCCAGGCGCTCGGCGCGGTGGCCGGCGGCACCCAGTCGCTGCACACCAACTCGTACGACGAGGCGCTCGCCCTGCCCACCGAGAAGTCGGCCCGGCTCGCCCTGCGCACCCAGCAGGTGCTCGCCTACGAGAGCGGCCTGACCGGCACCGTCGATCCGTTCGCCGGGTCGTACGCCGTGGAGGCGCTGACCGACGCCGTGGAGACCGAGGCGACCGCGCTGATCGACCGGGTCTTCGAGTTCGGCTCGGCGGTCGACGCGATCGAGGCCGGCTTCCAGAAGAACGAGATCGAGGCGTCGGCTTACCGGATCGCCACCGAGATCGACTCGGGCGAGCGGGTCGTCGTCGGCGTCAACCGATTCGTGGCCGAGACCGAGGAGAAATACGAGCCGCTGCGGGTCGATCCGGCGATCGAGGCCGCCCAGGTGGCCCGCCTGGCGAAGCTGCGGGCCGAGCGCGACGAACCGGCCGTGCAGGCCGCGCTGGCAGATCTGGCGAAGGCCGCCGCCGGAAGTACGAACGTCCTACCGTTGATGAAGGAGGCGTTGCGGCTGCGTGCCACCGTAGGGGAGGTGTGCCACACCCTCCGCGGAGTCTGGGGTGTCCATCGCCCCGTCGAGCGGTTCTGATCAGTGAGACGCACTCGTGGTGTGTCGCGTCACCTGCGCGATCCACTACCCGTTGAGGGGTTGGCGGCCGGGACGATCTCCCGTGGGCCGACCTCTTTTACGCGACCGTTACACAGAGTTACGGAAAACCGGACTAAGCTGTCGGCCGTTGCGTAATCCGACGAAACTCGAGAGTGATACGGAAGCCGACGTGACTACTGCTCTGGAGGCGCCGGAAGGCGCTGAGACGTCGTGGCCCGGGCAACTGCCCGGCACCGACCCGCTCCCCGGCCGGCTGGACCGCTGGCTCGCCAAGAGGGGCGCCGAGCTGGTAGCGATCCGCCGGCACATCCACGCCCACCCGGAGCCGTCCCACTCCGAGTTCGAGACCGCCGCGCTGATCGCCCGGGAACTGGCCGTCGCCGGTCTCAGCCCGCGGATGATGCCGCGCGGCAACGGCGTCATCTGCGACATCGGCACCGGCGACCGGATGATCGCGTTCCGCGCCGACATCGACTCGCTGCCGCTGCAGGACCTCAAGGACGTGCCGTACCGCAGCACCGTCGACGGCCGGGCGCACGCCTGCGGTCACGACGTGCACACCACGATCATGCTCGGCCTCGGCATGGCCCTCGCCCAGCTCGACGAGCAGAGTCTGCTGCCCGGCCGGATCCGGCTGCTCTTCCAGCCCGCCGAGGAGGCGATGCCGTCCGGCGCGCCCGAGGTGATCGCCGCCGGCGGCCTCAAGGACGTCGACGCCATCTACGCGTTGCACTGCTACCCGCAGCTGCCGTCCGGGCTGGTCGGGGTGCGTTCCGGGCCGTTCACCGCCGCCGCCGACGCGGTCGAGGTCAAACTCACCGGTCCCGGCGGGCACACCGCCCGGCCGCACCTCACCGCCGACCTGGTGCACGCGCTCGGCCGGATCATCGTGGACGTCCCCAGCCTGCTCAGCCGCCGGCTCGACCCCCGGTCCGGGCTCTCCCTGGTCTGGGGCGCGGTGCACGCCGGTCAGGCGTTCAACGCGATCCCCGGCGCGGGCGAGCTGCGCGGCACCGTCCGGGTGCTGAGCCGGGACGCCTGGCGTGAGGCCCCCGAGCTGATCACCCGACTGATCCACGAGGTGGTCGCGCCGACCGGCGCCGAGGTCGACGTCAACTACATCCGCGGCGTTCCGCCGGTGATCAACGACCGGATGGCGTCGGCCGTCATCGCCGGCGCCGCCGGGGCCGCCCTCGGCCCGGACCGGGTGGTGGAGGCGGAGCTCAGCATGGGCGGCGAGGACTTCTCGTTCTACCTGGAACACGTGCCGGGCGCGATGATCCGGCTCGGCACCGGCACCCCCGGCTCGGACGAGCGGCACGACCTGCACCAGGGCGACTTCGACGTGGACGAGAGCTGCATCGGCCACGGCGTGCGGGTGATGGCCCACACCGCGCTCGCCGCGCTCTCCACAGGAGCTTTCTGAGAGGTACGGGGTGAGCACGGCCCGTGCCCACCCCGTACCTCGAAATCAGTTGCCCGGTGACGGCTGCTGCGGGGCCAGGGCCGGAGTGTTGCGCCGGCGGTAACGCCGCAGGAAGTGGATGACCGCCCAGACCGGCACGCCGAACGCGACGACCCAGGGCAGCAGCGCGCCGAGCACCGTCAGCAGCACGCCCAGCGAGGCGACCAGCGCGTTCCAGCCACCGGACAGGCCGGCCAGGAAACCCGTCGGCTCGTCGTCGCCGTCCTTCGCGGTCGCCTCCGGGTCGAGCAGCACCACCGTGATCGTGGACAGCGACGTCAGATCGGCCAGGCGGCGCTTCTTGGCTTCCAGCGAGGCCAGGTCGGACTCCCGGGTGGCCACCTCGCGCTCGAGCATCACCAGGTCGTCCAGGCTCTTCGCCTCGGCGAGCAGGCGCTTGCCGCTGTCCAGCCGGGCCTTCTGCACCGAGATCCGCGCGTCCAGGTCGACCACCTGCTCGGTGACGTCCTCGGTGTTGAGGCCCCGGCTCTCCTCCTTGCCGAGCTTGCCGATCTGGTCCACCACCGAGGTGAACTTGTCGGCCGGGATACGCAACGTGATGTTCGCGGTGGCGGAGCCGGTACCGCTCTGCCGCTCGTCGCCGCCGATGAACCCGCCGGCCCCCGACGCGATGCCGGTGACCTGAGCCGCGGCGGTGGTCACGTCGTCCACCCGCACGGTGATCGAACCGGTGTAGACGATCGAACGTTGATCCACCCGCAGATCCGGCGCCTGCGCCGCGGTGTCCTTGCCCTGCGTCGGCCCCTGCGCGGCCTCAGGAGCGGCGGCCCCGCCGTCCGCCTGGCGCACCGCCGGATGGGCCGCCGTCGACTCGGCGCTGTCCTTGTTGTCGGCCCCGCAACCGGCGACCAGCAGGCCCCCCAGTAGCGCGACGACGATTCCCCGTTTATTCATGGCAGCTCCGATCTCGCGTCTTCACTGACCGTGGGACGTGCGGCACACACCTCCCGGTTCCGGCAGACTGCGGGGTGGGTGGTATCAATTCAGCAGCGGAGGGGTCCCGTGCGGGTCACGAAGTTCACGCATTCCTGCCTACGCATCGAAGGCGCGGGAGTACTCGTCGTAGATCCTGGCGAATTCTCGGAAGCGTCCGCATTGGCGGGAGCCGACGCCGTGCTCATCACCCATGAGCATGCCGACCACGTGGACGTTGCGGCGGTGACCGCGGCGGCCGCCCGCCGGCCGGAACTGCGGATCTTCGCGCACGAGGCGGTGCTGAAACTGCTCGGCGACGTGGCCGAGGTGACCACCGCCGTCGCGGCCGGGCAGGAGTTCGAGGCCGCCGGGTACCGGGTGCGGGCGTACGGCGGCCGGCACGCGATCATTCACCCGTACGTGCCGGTCTTCGCGAACCTGGGCTTCCTGATCGACGACGGGGGCGCCAACCTGTACCACCCCGGCGACTCGTTCGTGGCGCCGGACACCGCCGTGCAGACCCTGTTCGTGCCGATGAACGCGCCGTGGGCAACCATCGCCGAGTCCCTCGAGTTCGTCCGCGGGGTCCGGCCGGAACGGGCCTTCGCGCTGCACGACGGGCTGATCAACGAACGCGGCGCGGCCGTCTACGGCAAACACCTGGAAAGCTTCTCCGAAACTCGGTTCCAGCAGGTGGCGCCCGGCAGCGTGCTGGACTGACGTGCCCGCCACCGACGACATCGTCCGGCGGTTGTACGAGGCGCCGCCGGACGGATTCGTCGCCGCCCGTGCCGCCGCCGTCGACGAGGCCCGGAAAGCCGGCGACCGGGAGACGGCCAAGCGGATCGCCGCGCTCAAGAAGCCGACCGTGGCCGCCTGGGTGGTCAACCTGCTGGCGTTACGGCGCCCGGAGCTGATCGACGAGCTGGCCGAGCTGTCGACGGCGCTGCGGACCGCTCAGCGGGATCTGCAGGGTGCGCAGATGCGGGAGTTGTCCCTGCAGCGGCGGCGATTCGTCACCTCACTCGTCGACGCGGCCCGGCGGCTGGCGGTGGCGTCCGGGGCGGCGCGGGCGAAACTCCCCCTGGACGAGGTGGAGGCGACGTTCACGGCGGCGCTGGCCGAGCCGGACATCGCGGAACAGGTCCGGACGGGGCGGCTGATCCGGGCGGCCACCTATGCGGGTTTCGGTGAGGTGCCCCGCCCCCGTCTGCGCCTGGTCACCGACGACGACCCGCCCTCCCCGTCGCACACCACCTCGCCTTTCTCCCCGTCGTTCCCTCCCTCTTCGCCGTCCTCCTCCTCGCCTTCGTCCTTGCCCTCCCCGTCCTCCTCGCCTTCGTCCTCGTCGTCCCCCCCGTCCTCCCTGCCTTCGTCCGCCGCGCCCTCTCTGGCCTCGTCCTCGTCTCCTTCCTCGACCTCTTCAGCGCCCCTTTCATCCCCTTCGTCACCTGCGTCCGCAGCGCAACCAGATGCGGGTGCGGCTGGGGCTTCCCGGGGAAGGGAGGAGGTTGCGGCAGGGCAGGAGGCTGTGGCTGGGGTTTCGCGGGAAGACGCTGCGGCCGGGCGGGAGGCCGCGGCTGCGCGGGAGGCGGCTGCGGCGGAACGGAGCCGTAGGGAACGTGAGCGCCGCCGCCGGGAGCTGGAACGGGAGTTCGCCGCCGCGGAGGCGGCCGAGAGGCGGGCCGACAGCCGGCTCCAGCGGGCTGAGGACGCTGAGCGGGACGCCGGGCACCTGGTCGAGGATCTGGAGGCGGAACTGGCCGAATTGGAGCGGCGCCGGACCGAGGCGGTGGCCGACGTGGCGCGGCGCAAGCAGGCCCGCCGGACCGCCGAACGTGAGGCGGCCGCCGCCCGGCGCCGGGTGGGCGACGCACAAGCCGCCCTCGAAGACCTGGAGCGGTAGCCATCCGGTTCGGCTGCCCCTCGAAGCCGGGCGAGGAAGGACGCTGCCGGGTGGGGTGGACGGGATGGCCGTCCGGTTCGGTCGGATCCGGCGCTCCCGGTTCGGAGCGGTGGGACCAAGATCGCGAAAGCGTTTTCTTCGGACGGTCCGGGAGATTTTCTTTAGACGGTCAGGGGGAGCAGAATCGGGCAGGTGACCCCGGAACAGGCTGCCGCCAACGCTCGCGCCGGACTCGCCGCCCTCCACCGAGCCTTCTCGGAATCGCCGCGGACCCTGCAGGGAGCGCGGCTGCTCGGGCTCTCCGGCTGGGCGTACCACGTCTCCGCCCGGGCCGGGGCGCTCGGTGACGTGCGGCCGGAGACCGTGGCGGCGGCGCTGGCCTTCATCGCGCCGGAGGCCGTCACCGACGGCTGGGAGGCGGCCGTCAAGTCGTCGGCGCCGGCCAAGGTGGCCGGCTGGCACCTTGGCGAGTTGTGCAACTGGGGCTCCGAGAACCTGGGCGGGTTCCCCCGGCTGACCCGGCTGCTCGACCTCGCCCGCCGGATCGTCGACCGGGTGGACGCCGCCGGGCTGCCGCTGTTCGCCGCGTGGCGGGCCATGCCGGTGCCCAGCGGTGAGCCCGGCGCCCGTGCGGCGGTCCTGCTGCACCTGCTGCACGAGCACCGGCTGGGCGTGCAGGTGATCGCGGTCCGGGCCAGCGGCCTGACGCCCCTGGAGGCGATCATCGCCGGGCCGGAGGGTGAGACCGACGCCGTGGCACTGGGCTGGCAGGCGCCGTACCCTCCGCCCGGTCCGCTGATCCGCCGCATGTTGTGGGCCGAGGCGGTGGCCGACTCGCTGGCCGGTCAGGCCTACGCGGCACTGGAGCAGGCGGAGCGGGTCGAGTTCACCGGCCTGCTCGAGTCGCTGGGCCATCGCCTGGCCCACTGACCCCGCTTCGGTTCAGCGCCGGGCGGGGTCGCTTCGGCTCACCGCCGGGATGGGGCGGCGAGGCGAGGGAAGACCGGCTCGGGGCGGGCGACGTGGTCGCCGGTGAGCAGGCGGTCGCGGAGGCGGGCCGCGCCGGCCGGCAGGAACGGCTCCAGCTCCGCGGTGACGAGACGGCAGGCGGCGATCAGGGTGCCCAGCACGGCGTCCCGGCGTTCCTCGGCGGCCGGTTCCCAGGGGCGTTCGGATTCCACGTACCGGTTGCCCTCGTCGACCACCGACCAGAGCGCACCGGTCGCCGCCCGGAAGTCGAAGCGGTGCAGCGCCGCGTCGATGCGGCCGGGCAGGGCCGCGCACAGTCCCCCGAGCCGGCCGCCGGACGCCACGGTCTCCGGTATCCGGCCGTCCCGGTGCTTCCAGGCCAGCGTCAGGGTGCGGTTGACCAGGTTGCCGAGGCCGTTGGCCAGATCACCGTCGGCTCGGCGGACCAGCCGCTCGACGGTGAAGTCGGTGTCGCCGAGGGGGGCCACCTCCCGCAGCAGCCACCAGCGGACGGCGTCCACCCCGTACCGCGCGGAGAGCTCTGCCGGGTCGACGGCGTTGCCGGCGCTCTTGGAGATCTTCGCGCCGTCCACCGAGAGGTAGTCGTGCACCAGGACGGCGGTGGGTAGCGGCAGACCGGCGGAGAGCAGCAGCGCCAGCCAGTAGACGGCGTGGAAGCGGACGATGCCTTTGCCGATCACGTGGACCCGTTCGCCCGGCGACGCCCACCAGCGCCGGTATTCGGGGTGGCCGGAGCCGTACCCGAGCGCGGTGACGTAGTTGGCGAGCGCGTCCCACCAGACGTAGACCACCTGGCCGGGGTCGCCGGGCACCGGGATGCCCCAGCCGCCGGCCCGGGCCGCGGGGCGGGAGACGCTGAAGTCGGTCAGGCCGTCCCGGACCAGGGCGAGCACCTCGTTGCGCCGGGCGGGCGGCTCGATCCGTACCCGGCCCGATTCGAGGATCTCCCGGATCTGTTCGGTGTAGCGGGACAGCCGGAAGAACCAGTTCTCCTCGGACACGGTCTCCGGTGGCACGCCGTGTTCCGGGCAGAGGCCGCCCGGCAGTTCGTTCTCCGGATAGAACTGTTCGCAGCCCGGACAGTAGAGCCCCTGGTAGGAGTGCCGGTAGAAGTCGCCGGCGGCGGCGCATTCCCGCCACAGCCGTTCCACCCCGGCCGGGTGGCGGGTGTCGGCGCCGGTCCGGATGAAGTCGTCGAACGACAGCGCGAGGGGTTCGCGGAGGGCGGCGAAACGGTCGGCGTTGCGGTCGACGAAGGCGCGTACGTCCACGCCGGCCGCACGGGCCGCGGTGACGTTCTTGAGCGCGTTGTCGTCGGTGCCGGTCAGGAAACGCACCGGGCGACCCCGGAGCCGGGCGTGCCGGGCCAGCACGTCGGCCTGCACCAGTTCCAGCGCGTGGCCGAGGTGCGGAGCGGCGTTGACGTACGGAATGGCGGTCGTCACGTAGAAGGTGTTCATCGTCTCTCTCCTGACGGCCCGAGTCCGGCGGGAGAAGACGGCAAAGCCAGGCCCCGCGGAGACGAGGCCTGGTCGTGGTGTGGATCAGCGCACGGCGAGGAGCCCCGGGAAGGGGCGCATCATTCGCTCACGGCGCGGCTGCATGCGGCCGATGGTAGGCGACCGGCGCCCGCGGCGAAACTCGGTTGAGGGGCGTACCGGGGCGTGATCGGATTCCCACATGACGGAACTGCCCGCCGGTTGGACGACTCGCCGGCCCACTCTCGACGACGTTCCGGCGATCCTCGAGGTGGTGCACGCCAGCGACATCGCCGCGGTCGGGAAGCCCGACTTCACCAGTGGCGAGGTGCGCGAGGAGCTCACCGCGCCGAACACCGACCTCTCCCGAGACTCCTGGCTGGCGCTCGACGAGACCGGGCGGATCGTGGCCTGGGCGTACCCGTACAACGCCACCCGCGGCACCCGTGACATGGCCAACGTCTTCTTCTGGCCGGAGCTCGGCCTGCCCGCCCTGCGGCCGCTGCTGAAGCTGCTGATGGCCCGGATCGCCGAGCGGGGCGCCGAGTTCGGCCACGACGTCTACCACGTCCGCGCCGGGGCGCTCCCGGGTGAGGACGAGCTGATCGCGGCGATGACCGAGGCCGGTTTCGAGTTCCTCAAGCAGTTCGCCCGGATGCAGATGCCGCTCGACGGTTTCTCGCCGGTCGCGCCGCAGCCGCCGGCCGGGGTGACCGTCCGGCCGCTGCGCTTCGACGACGAGGCCGAGGTGCGCGCCTTCCACGCGGTGATCGAGTCGGCTTTCCAGGACTCCGATCACCCCGCGATGGGGTACGAGGGATGGCGCGCCCAGGTCGACGGCGAGTCCTCGATCTCCGCCGACGAGTGGCTGGTCGCCGAGGTGGACGGGGAGATCGCCGGCGCCCTGCAGTCGTCCGACGGCAGCGGGGAGACCGACGAGGGCTATGTGAAGTACCTCGCGGTGCTTCGCCCGTACCGCAAGCGGGGTGTGGGTGAGGCTCTTCTGCGTCGGGCCTTCGCGACCTATGCCGCCAACGGGCGCCCGAAGGCCGGGCTCGGCGTCGACCTGGCGAACCCGACCGACGCCGCGAGCCTGTACTTCAAGGTCGGCATGACCGCGCTCTACCGCGGCAACGTCTACCAGACCACGATCACCACGACCCGGGCCTAGATCTCGGGAGACGACGTCCCGGTGGGCCGGCCGCGCAGATCGGCGACGTAGTCGTCGGGCGCACCGGCCTTCTCGGCGGCGTTCGCGATCTCCGAGAGGTACCACGCGGTCGGCAGGCCACCCTCGTAACCGGCGAAGACGTAGACCCAGGCGGGTACGTCACCGTCGAGCGTCGATACACGCACGGTGAGCTTCTGATAGGTCCCCGCAGTCACCCCCTCGACCTCGTCGAGCTGGGCGGCGTCCCATGGGTGGACGTCGTAGAGGGAGACGAAGACACGGTCGCCGGGCGATTCGACAATCGTCGACACCGCCCCCTCCCAGCCCATTTCTCCCTCACCGGCGAAGGTGAGGCGCCAGCCTTCGATCCACCCCACGCCAACCATCGGCGAGTGCGGACAGTAGGCCCGCATGCGGGCGGGATCCAGGTTCGAGCCATACGCGGCGTAGTGACGCACGGCGACGACGATAGTCGTATGAAGGGTCAGTGAGAATATGAGGAGAGCGTGTCGGCACAGTTGCCGCATTTTGGAGGTCATTAATCGTGAGTCGGATCGTGATCATCGGTGGGGGGCCGGGAGGCTACGAGGCGGCTCTCGTCGCGGCCCAGCTGGGCGCGGAGGTCACCCTCGTGGAGGCGGACGGGCCCGGTGGAGCGTGCGTGCTCACCGACTGCGTTCCGTCCAAGACGTTCATCGCGAGTTCCGAGGTGATGACCGGTTATCGGCGTAACGAGCGGTTCGGCATCCGGTCGGCGGGGCTGGACGGGGTCAGCGTCGACGCGAAGGCGGTCAACGAGCGGGTCAAGAAGCTCGCCCTGGCCCAGTCCGGTGACATCCAGACCAAGCTGATCAAGGCCGGGGTGGACGTGGTCCGCGGCCGGGCCCGTCTCGGCGAGGACCGTCTCGGCCACACCCACCAGGTGCTGATCACACCCGAGGGCGGGGAGACGTACCCGGTGGAGGCCACCACCGTGCTGCTGGCCACCGGCGCCACCCCGCGAGTGCTCTCCTCGGCGCGGCCGGACGGGGAGCGGATCCTCGACTGGCGGCAGGTCTGGGACCTGGAGGAGCTGCCCAGCCACCTGGTGGTGATCGGCTCGGGTGTGACCGGCGCCGAGTTCGCCAGCGCCTACCTCGCGATGGGTGTGAAGGTGACGCTCGTCTCCAGCCGGGAGCGGGTCATGCCGCACGAGGACGCCGACGCGGCCATGGCGATCGAGCGGGTGTTCCGCGAGCGGGGCATGACGATCCTGAGCCAGTCCCGTGGCGACTCGGTGGTGAACACCGGAGACGGGGTCCGGGTCACCCTCTCCGACGGGCGCACGGTCGAGGCGTCGCACGCCCTGATGGCGGTCGGTGCGATCCCCAACACCGCCGATCTGGGGCTGCGGGAGTACGGGGTGGACGTCTCCGACGGCGGCTACGTGACCGTGGACCGGGTGTCGCGTACCAATGTGCCCGGAATCTATGCCGCCGGTGACTGCACCGGCGTGCTGCCGCTGGCCAGCGTCGCGGCCATGCAGGGCCGGATCGCGATCTGGCACGCGATGGGCGAGGCCGTCGCCCCGCTGCGGCTGCGCACCGTCTCGGCGAACGTGTTCACCGATCCGGAACTGGCCACCGTCGGCGTCTCGCAGAACGAGGTCGACTCCGGCCGGTTCCCGGCCCGCCAGGTGATGCTGCCGCTGACCGGCAACGCCCGCGCCAAGATGGCCGGCCTCCAGGACGGTTTCGTGAAACTGTTCTGCCGCCCGGCGACCGGCCAGATCGTCGGCGGTGTCGTGGTGGCGCCGAAAGCCAGCGAGCTGATCCTGCCGATCACCATGGCGATCGAGAACAACCTGACGGTCGATCAGCTGGCGCACACCATCACGATCTACCCCTCGCTCTCCGGGTCGATCGCGGAGGCGGCACGTCAGCTGATGCAGCACGAGGTGCAGTGACGGCCGGCTGATCCCGGTCGTCCCGGCCCTCGTGGTCCTGGCCCCCGAACAGGGCCAGGACCCAGCCGGCGGTGCCGAAGACGACGGCGGCGACGGCCGCCACGGCGAACAGGCGCCAGGCGGACTGGGTGATCGCGGTGCCGCCGAGGTGCCCGACCAGTCCGCCGTACGCCGCCCAGGTCAGCGCGGCCGCCCCGTCGAAACCGGCGAAGGACCGGATCGGATAGCCGGCGCGGCCCGCGTGGTAACCGGCAGCCATCCGGCCACCGGGGACGAACCGGCACAGCAGCATCACCAGAGGGCCGGGCTTGCGCAGACCACGGGTGAAACGCTCGGCGGCGCGCCGGGTGCGGGACTCGTGCTCCTCACCGCGCGGCGCGAACCTGGCACGCAGCGAGCTCAGCCGGGCGCCGGTGGACCGGCCCAGCGCGAAGGCGATCGCGTCGCCGGTGAACATGCCGACCGCGCCGACCACTATCACCGGGACCAGATCGAGATCGCCGTAGACGGTCAGGGCACCTGAGGTGATCATGATGGCCTGGGTGGGCACCACCGGCACCAGGGCGTCGACCGCGAGGAACGCGAAAAGGGCAAGGTACGCCCAGGCCGGCGTTGCCACCATGGTCAACATTTCGGTCATCGGTGCGGGTCACCTCGCGGCTTCGGGACTCACAGCATTCTGCGCGGGACCGGCTGAGAGAGCGCTGTGTTCGAGCATGCGCCCGGCCGGGCGCGGTTCTGCGGTGATGCGGGACACGCTACGGCGCGGGTCCGCCCGGCGCGCCCGGTTTGCGGTGGCCGCCAGGACCGGGCGTACGGTGGACTCGCCCCGCGCTGTGCAGCGGCGCGCGGCCGCGGGCCGTCGGTAGGTCCCGTATCGGCGGCCCGCTCCTTGAACGCGCCACACGACGGGATGTGACGGCCTCTCCACCCCCTGTCCGCCCCGTGAGAAGGCCGCTCCACCCCTACTCCTGCCGCGCGGAGGCCCCACCCCGTGTTCCTGCCGCGCGGAGGCCTCCTTCGTCCGCGAGAAGCCCGCGAGAAACCCGCGAGAAACCCGCGAGAAGCCCGCGAAAGGCCTCGGGCAGCACGAAGCCCGAGTGCGCCAGCGCACTCGGGCTTCTTCGGATCGTGCAGCGGTCAGTCGATGGTGCAGAGGACCGTGCCGGCCGTGACCGTGGCGCCCGGCTCGACCGCCAGGCCCGCCACCGTGCCGGCCTTGTGCGCCTGCAACGGCTGCTCCATCTTCATCGCCTCGATCACCACGATGGTGTCGCCCTCGGCGACCACGTCCCCGTTCTGCACGGCGACCTTGACGATCGTGCCCTGCATCGGCGCGGTGAGCCCGCCGCCGGTCACCGCGGCCGCCCGGCCCTGGGCGCCACGGGGACGCGATGAGCTGCGTTTGGGGACCGCCTGGCCCGTACCGGAAAGGAGGGTCTTGGGAAGCCGCACCTCGATGCGCCGCCCGCCCACCTCCACCACGACGGTCTCCCGCTCGCCGGCCTCGGCCTCCGTCGTGGCGGGGGCCGCGAACGGCGGGACCTGGTTGTTCCACTCGGTCTCGATCCAGCGGGTGTGCACGCTGAACGGC
The DNA here is from genome assembly GCF_016862455.1 of Actinoplanes utahensis. GTDB lineage: Bacteria > Actinomycetota > Actinomycetes > Mycobacteriales > Micromonosporaceae > Actinoplanes > Actinoplanes utahensis. Next base: position 100,930 of record NZ_BOMZ01000033.1, on the reverse strand, counting down.
TCGCCGGTGAACGCCTCGTCGCGGATCACCGCCCGGTGGAACGGCAGGACCGTGGCGATGCCCTCGATCACCGTCTCGTCCAGCACCCGGCGGGCCCGCTCCAGAGCCTCGGCGCGGGTCGCCCCGGTCACGATGATCTTCGCGAGCATCGAGTCGAAGTTGCCGCCGATCACGCTGCCCTGCTCGACGCCGGAGTCGACCCGCACACCCGGCCCGGACGGCCAGGTCAGCGCGGTGACCGTGCCCGGCGCCGGCAGGAAGCCGCGGCCCGCGTCCTCCCCGTTGATCCGGAACTCGATCGAGTGACCGCGCGGCGCCGGATCCGCGGTGAACGGCAGCGGCTCGCCCGCGGCGATCCGGAACTGCTCCCGCACCAGATCGACACCCGCCGTCTCCTCACTGACCGGATGCTCCACCTGGAGACGCGTGTTGACCTCCAGGAACGAGATCGTCCCGTCCTGGCCCACCAGGTATTCCACGGTGCCGGCGCCGTGATAACCGGCCTCCCGGCAGATCGCTTTCGCGCTCTCGTGGATCTGCGCCCGCTGCTCGTCGCTCAGGAACGGCGCCGGCGCCTCCTCGACCAGCTTCTGGTGACGGCGCTGCAGTGAGCAGTCCCGCGTGCCGACCACCACCACATTGCCGTGGGTGTCCGCCAGGACCTGCGCCTCGACGTGCCGGGGACGGTCCAGGTAACGCTCGACGAAACACTCGCCACGCCCGAACGCGGCCACCGCCTCCCGGGTCGCGCTCTCGAACAGCGCCGGGATCTCCTCCATCGTGCGAGCCACCTTCAGCCCTCGGCCGCCGCCGCCGAACGCCGCCTTGATCGCCACCGGCAGGCCGTGCCGCTCGGCGAACGCGACGATCTCGGCCGCGTCCGCGACCGGATCAGGGGTGCCCGGCACCAGGGGAGCCCCCGCACGCTGCGCGATGTGCCGCGCGGTGACCTTGTCGCCGAGATCGCGGATCGCTTGCGGTGTCGGCCCGATCCAGGTCAGGCCATCATCCTGTACGGCCTGGGCGAACTCGGCGTTCTCGGAGAGGAACCCGTAACCCGGGTGCACCGCGTCGGCCCCGGATCTGGTCGCGATCTCCAGCAGCTTGTCGATGCGGAGATAGGTGTCCGCGGCGGTCTCGCCGTCCAGCGCGTAAGCCTCGTCGGCCAGGCGCGCGTGTGGCGCGTCCCGGTCACTGTCGGCGTAGACGGCGACGCTGGTGAGGCCGGCGTCCTTGCAGGCCCGGATGACCCGGACGGCGATCTCGCCACGGTTGGCGATCAGAATCTTCCGCACGACTGTGAGCCTAACGGTTCCTCAGGTGGATCCGGGCCGCTGAGGCCTCACGGTTGTGGATCGTTCCCACCACACGGACACCGCATGACCGTCAATCGATATGTTAGTCCAGATTCGTCAATTTTCGCACGTCGTATGCTTGCTCCTGGCTCTGGCTTGCCGTTCGGGCCGGCCTCGCTCCTCGTCCGGACAGGGCGCTTCGAGCGCGCTCTTCGTCCGGACCGGGCGCGCTCTTCGCCGGATCAGTCACGCCAGAGGCTCGTGATCGGGATGCCCATGTCGGCGAGCAGACGGCGCAACAGCGGCAGCGACAACCCGATGACGTTGCCCGGGTCGCCCTCGATCCGCTCCACGAAAGCGCCACCCCGGCCGTCCAGCGTGAACGCGCCCGCCACCTGCAGCGGCTCACCGGACTCGACGTACGCCTCGATCTCCGCGTCGGTCACATCGGCGAAGTGCACCGTGGTGGTACCGACCGCCTCCGCCTGCAACCCGCTCACCAGGCCGGTCAGGTGATGCCCGGTGTGCAGCACCCCCGACTTGCCGCGCATCGCCATCCAGCGGCGCACCGCCTGCCCGGCATCGGCCGGCTTCCCGAACACCTCACCCTCGAAAGCCAGCACCGAATCACAGCCGAGCACGAGCGCCGCCGGATCCGCCGGCAGGTTCGCCGCGACCGTCCGCGCCTTCATCCGCGCCAGCGCCAGACTCGTCGTGTAGGCGTCATCGGCATCGACGACACTCTCGTCCACGCCACTGACGATGACCTCGGCATCGATCCCGGCCCCGGTGAGCAACGCCCGCCGGGCAGGGCTGGCCGAGGCGAGGATCAGGCGGTATGCGATGTCGGTCTGCACGGAAAACGAGCCTACAAGCCCCACCCATACAAAACCGTCACCAAGCAGCGTGTTTCCACCCTGATTCCGGTTTCGCTCAGGCGCCGGTCCGTCGCCTCCGGACCAGCACGAGCGCCACCACCGCACCGGCGGCAACGACCACCGCGCCGATCCCCCCGAACAGAAGAAGACCGGAACCGGACGATTTCGGCGCGGGCACGGCCTCGGCCGACGCCGACTCCCCGAGCTGCACCGCCGACTCCGCGGGCTTCGCCACCGCCGACGATGCCGACGCCGAGGGGGTTGCCGAAACCGGGAGCGGTGGCACATCAGCGGTCAGGGCCTTGACGATGTTGAGTACGCCGTACCCGCACTCCTCGTCCTTGCCGGGCGGCCCGATGTCGTCCGCGGTCGCCGTCAACCGGTGAACGACCTCCGGCGCCGAGAGCTTCGGGAACTTCGCCCGGACCAGTGCCGCCGCCCCCGAGACGATCGCCGTGGAATCGGACGTCCCGGTGGACCGGCCATAGCCGCCGGTGCGGCTCGTCGTGGCGATCTCGGTGCCGGGAGCGCAGATCGCCATCTCCGGCCCGGTCACGGAGATCGCGGCGTGCCTGCCCTGCCGATCCGTCGCCCCCACAGCCATCACGCCGGGAAGCGCGGCAGGATAGCCCAGCTTCAGGTTGGTGGTGGTGTTCCCGGCACCCGCCACGACGACGACATCCGCGGCCACAGCGGCCCGCACGGCGCTCCTGATGAACCTCGAGTCGGGCACGACGACCGACAGGTTGATCACATCGGCGCCGGACCTCACCGCTCGCGTGATGCCCTCCGGGACGCCCCGGCCGATGTCCGTCGCGGCGCCGTCATCGATCGGGACGAGCTTCGCCGCGGGAGCGATCCCGAGGATGCCGTCCCCGGTGCCGTGCCCGTGACCGACGATGATGCCGGCCATCCGGGTCCCGTGCCCGTCCTTGTCGGTCTGTCCCGAGCCGGCGCCGCCCGGACCGGCGCCCCTCTGGAGGTTCCCGGTCAGATCACGGTGCGGGAAGACCCCACTGTCGACCAGCGCCACAGTGACGCCGGCGCCCTTGGTGATCCGGTGCGCCTGGTCCACCTTCAGGTAGGGCAGGTGCCATTGCGCGTCCCTGATCTCGTCGGCGAACGCCGGCGTGCCCGGGACGAGACTCGCCGTCAGTGCACAGGCCGCGACGAAGCCGGCCGCTTTCCCGCTTCTGATCACTTATCGTCCACCGATGGTGGGCCCGGGATCGATCCGCTGCGCCGCCGTCGGCGGAAGCAGCACCGGATCGATGCCCTCCGAGGTCTCCCAAGGGTTGTCCGGATCCCACTGCCGGCCGCGGGACTCCTCGTCACCACGGGCGGAGGCACGCCGTCCCATCGGAGCAGCCGGGTTCGCGCCGCCGATCATGCCGCCGGACGGGTTGATCCGCTGCGCTCCGCGGGCCGGGGAGCCCGGCGGAAGCCCTCGCCCACCGGGCTGCGCGCCACCACTCGTACCGGACGGGAGACCACCGATGACCCCACCGTTCGAGACGGAGGTCCCCCGAGCGCCCGAAGTGGGCTGGAACGTGCCGGGCGGAGCGCCGTTCACCGCGGGCGGAGCGCCGTTCACCGCGGGTGAGCGGGAGAACGGCGAGGTAGACACCGGCGTCGCGCTCGGAGTCGAAGGGCTGCTGGGCGTGAAAGTGTACGGGCCCGGCGTATTCATCGTCGGCGTGGTCGTCGGCGTGATCGTCGGTGTCGTCACCGGCGGCAGACCAGTCGTGGACGGCTGCTGCGGCTTCGTGCCCCCGAGAATCGGCCCCTCCGTCGACGGATACGACGGGAGCGACGGATTCGACGGGAGCGACGAGTCCGGCAGTCCTGGCCGGGTCACCGGACTCGTCGTGGGCCTCTCCTCGACCGAACTGTCGACAGCGCGTTTCGACGTACTCGGCGGGGTCACCGAACGGGGCGTGAACGGCGGCACCATCGGAGGCATGCCGACGCCCGAAGCGCCCGACCCCAGCCCGTCCTCGCCGCCGTCGACACGGCCCGACGGGATATAACGTTTCGGGGCGATGAAGGTGCTCTGCGTGGCGGCGAGCTCGGCGGAGAGAGACTGCATCGTGTCCCGCGCCTGCCTCTCCAACTCGGTCCGGCGCTCGTAGGCCCCCGTCGGCGCCGTCGGCAGCGGGTCCGTCGTCGCGAGAGGAGTCGCTGCCGCGGCCTTCTCGTACGCCTCGATCGTGGCCTTGTTCGCCGTGTACTCCTGCTCGAGAGCGGCCAGCTTGACCTTGGCCTCGTCCACGGCGTCGACACCGCCGATGAGGGCACGCCCGTTGGCGCTGGAGGCGAGCTGGGTCTCTTCGAGGCTGGCGATGAGAACTTCGAGACGGTCCACGTAGGCGGCCGCGGCGCGGCTCCGCTCCGGCGGCCACGCCTCGGCAAGCTTGTCGCGGTAGGCCTTGACCTGGCGCACATGGTTCGCCAAGAGCTCGGAGGACTTCGACCAGGCGTCGCCCATGGTGCGGTGCGGCGCACTGTCATGGTTCTTCAGAAGCGGCCAGATCATCTCGATCGGCATGGTCCGCCAGTCGGCCCGGTCGACGCCGCCGCCGGTCTCGATACCCATCAAGCACCTCCGGAGCTGGGAATCTCGGTGAAGGTCTCGCCGGTCCCGGTCCCTGACCCGCTGGTTCCGGTGCCGGAGCGGATGTCTGCCGGGTTCAGGGACGGGGCGGTGCTCTTGAAAGCGGCCTCGACATCGGAGAGCTTGGCGCTGGAGAAGGCGTCGGAACCGCGGTACTGCCGGCTGATTCCACTCGCTGCGTCGGCGAACTGGTAAGTGCCGTCGGTGTAGACGGCCACGTTCATCTGAGTGGCGATCTGAGCCTGGTCGTGCGAATACAGGAACAGGTGCAGGTCGTAGTAGGTCGTCTCGGGCAGCGGCTCCGTCATGGTCGTGCTGACAGCCTCCGCGTACGGCGCGAAGTTGTTCTGAATATCAGCCTTGAGCTGCGCGGCGAACTGCTCCATCGCCGCGATGTCCGCCTCGATGGCACCGAAGTCGGTGTAGTCGACGTTGCCCAGCCACGTCCCACTGCTGTCCCGAGCTTCGGGCATACCGCGTCCTCCCATCGATCCCCGGCGAATGACCCCTGAGAGGTTAGCGAATGACCGCCCAGGCTTCCGCCCCCGTGGATGAGGGAGACGCCACTCCGGTGGCCGCGTTATCGTCCGCGGCCACCGGAGGGCGACATCTACGAACCCGGCCGTCGCCGGCGTGCGACGAGAAGCGCGACAAGCGCTCCGGCAGCAACGATCCCGGCACCCACCCCGGCCATGATGATCGGCAGGTTGGAACCGGCCGGCTCGGGAGCCGGCGCGACCCCGACCGACGGCGTATCTCCGGCCGGCCCGGTCGCGGACAATGCCGGATCAGCGGTTGCCGGGGAACCGGTCGGCTGCCCGGAGGAGACCCCCGCAGGCGCAGTGAGCGGCGGTACGTCAGCCGTCAGCGCCTTGACGATGTTCAGCACCCCGTAGCCGCACTGGTCGTCCTTACCCACCGGCCCAATATCCGTAGCCGTAGCCGTCAACCTGTGAATGACCTCGGGCGCCGAAAGATCCGGAAACTTCGCCCGCACCAGCGCCGCCGCCCCCGACACGATCGCCGTCGAGGCAGAGGTGCCTTCGCCTTTAGAATACTTATTCCCGAGATCTGTTGATACCATATCCACGCCAGGCGCGCAGATGTCAATTCCAGAACCAGTGACAGAGAATTTAGCGTGCTGGCCTTTTCGATCTACCGCGCCCACTCCGACCACTTCGGGCATTGCTGCAGGGTAACCCATTCGACCGTTCGTGGACGTGTTCCCTGCGCCGGCCACAATAACGATGTCAGCTGCAGTTGCTTCGGCCACGGCCTCATTCATCGATCTCGAGCGAATAGTTGTAAGCGAGACATTGATCACTTTTGCGCGAGACTGGGCAGCCCACTGAATCGCGGTTACGAGGGAGTCGCCGCTGTTTTCGCCGTCAGAAGCCCGCACTGGAAGCAGGCGGGCGTTCGGCGCTACCCCGATCGCGCCATCGCCGGAGTTGCGACCGTGTCCTGCTATTAATCCAGCCATTGCTGTTCCGTGGCCATCTTTATCTGTCCTGCCAACGCCATCGCCGCCGGGCACGGTGTCGGTGCCCTGTTGAAGGTTTTTGGCTATATCGGTGTGTGATGAAACTCCCGTGTCGAGCACGGCAACGATGACTCCGTCGCCCTTTGTGATGCTGTGCACGCGCGAGAGGTCAAGAAACTTGACATGCCACTGTAAATCTCGGATTTGGTCTGCCCGCGCAGGGGGTGACGGATAGAGGATTGCGGCGGTGACGAATGTAACCGCCACCGCTTTCTTGAGCAACTTCACTTATCGCCCACCGATTGTCGGACCAGGATCGATGCGCCGCTCTGGTTGAGGAAGCAACACGGGATCAATTCCAGCGTCGGTCTCCCAGGGGTTGTCCGGATCCCAAGTCCGGGATTGCTCTTCCTCCCCGCTCCGGCGGGTCTGACGTTGCCCAGGCCGAACCATTCCGTCCTGGCCGATCATGCCGCCGACGGGGTTGATTCGCTGCCCAGCACGGTTTGGCGATCCCGCCTGGCCTGCACGACTGGCGGAGGGCGCTCCGCCCACCGGCATCCCCCCGACAGGCATTCCGCCCCGACCAGATGCCGACGTGCCGCCTGGCGGCACCGCGCCAAGGACCCCCGGATGCGGGGCAGGGTTTCCCCTGCCGCCGATGATGCCGGGGCCTACGCCGGGAGGTGTGCCCGGTCCTCGGCCGGTTGTGGGCGAGTGGGGGCCGAATCCGGACCGGGGGAGCGTGCTTGTCGGCGGGACGCCCGGCGTAATGGTGTAAGGCCCAGTGTTGTTCAAGTTCGGACCGGTGTTCGGCGTGGTGGTAATGGGGTTTGTATTCGTGGGAAGTGTATTCACCGGACCAGTCGGATCTGGTTTCGCGCCGCCTAGCACCGGCCCGTCGGACGGGGAGCCAGAGTCTGGAGAGTTTGGCTGACCGGTGAATCCACCGCCTGTGGGGAGCGGATTCGCCTCTGTGGAAGGCCGACTCGTTTCGACTGGTGCAGGAATGATGGAATCCGCAGGTCTAAGGCGAGCCGAGTGACCCGATGAGCCTGAAGAGGCCGACGCAACCGATCCGCCTCCGACTCCGCCTCCGCCTCCGCCGATCGAACCGGAGTTCGCATAGACATTTTCCAATGCCTGCTGGAAAGGTGCTGGGGAGACTAGGGCGAACTTCGCGGCGGAGAGTTCGGCGCTGGCCTTGGTCATGACCTCGGCGGCCTGCTGCTGAAGCATCTTCTGCTTCCAGTCGGGAACCGGATTCACCGGCTCCGGCCCGGGGATCATGCCGGCTTCCGCGAGGGGCTGCGAAGTGCTGCTCTTCGCCTCCTGGTACTCCGCGATCAGTGCCGCGTTCTTCAGGTACTCATCGCGGATGGTTTTGATCTCCGCCTTGGCCGCACTGACCGCGTTGATGGCTGAGGAGTACGTCGTGTAATTGGCGATCGAGGCCTCATACGTACTCGTCAGGTTCTCGATAAGGACGTCGAGGCGTGCGACGTAAGCCCGGGATGCGGAGCTGCGTTCCGGCGGCCATGCCTGGATCAGCTTGTCTTTGTACGTCTCGATCTGGGTCCGGTGCATAAGGATCAGCTCGTAAGCGTGCCGCCATCCTTCGAGGGCCGCTTGGTGTGGGACATGGTCGTGGTCACGGACCAGGTTCCACATCTGCTCGATGTCGGAGCTCGCGAACCTACCGGTGCCGAGGTACGCGCCTCCGCTGTCGTTGGCGACGGCCATCATGCCTCCCCGGACGGCGTGTAGGGATCCGCTGCGGGTGCGGAGGTCCCTCCGGGCGGCGGCGCGACCGCCCCGGACTTCTTGAATTCAGCCTCGACGTCGGCGACGGTGGCTCGGGAGAACGCGTCGGAGTCCCGATACTTCGCGCTGACGTTCTGGGCGGCGACGGCGAGTTGGTGGGTGCCCTCGTAGTAGAGGTCTACGTTCTTCTGGGTGAGGTCCTGGACCTGCTGGTGCGTGTACAGGAACAGGTCCAGTTCGTAGAACTCCTTGTTGGTGGGCACCTTGGTGAACATCGCCTCGGCCACTGCGTTGGCGTGTGGCGCGTAGTTGTCCTGGAGGTCCGCTTGCAGCTTTGCTGCGAAGTCCTCCATGGCGGCGATGTCGGCCTCAATTCCCGCCATGGAACTGAGGTCGTAGTCGGCGACCGTGCTCTTGGGCCCGTAGTCGTCGTACGACTTCATCGGCGAACCTCCCCCTCGGCAATCGACGAATGCCGCTAGGAGGTTAGCGAACAAGTGCTATCGGTTGCTGCCCCTGTGGATGACGGTCAGCGGGGGAGGGCGGAGGTGCGCCAGTTTCGCGGGGCTGCCGCGGGGCGCGCGGACCGGGACCAGTCTGAGACGGCTTGGGGCGGCGTGGGGTAATTGACCGAAGTGGATCGAGATGCCAGGATGGCGACAAGCGCCGCGACCTCATGATCGTCTAGGCTTCCTCGTACGACGCTGACCAGCGGTTCCTCATTCATCAACCGAGCGTACGACGCATGCCCGGAGATCCGGTGACACGTGTCCCACACTCGGCTGATCAATTCGCGGCCGCTCGACAGAACCAGGTATTTTCTGCGTGATGTCTTCTTCTCCCCCACTCGTTGTCGCTGATCGGTACCGGCTCGTTGCGCCGCTCGGTCAGGGCGGGATGGGTCGTGTCTGGCGGGCGACCGATGTCGTCCTGCACCGAGAAGTAGCGATCAAGGAGCTCGTGCCGCCGCCGGGACTGACCCCGGGCGAGCGGCAGGAGATGCGCGAGCGCTCCCTTCGCGAGGCGCGCGCCATCGCCCGGCTCAACAACATCAACGTGGTTCGCGTCTTCGACGTGCTCTCCACGGATGCCGACCCGTGGATCGTGATGGAGTACGTTCCGTCCCGTTCCCTCCAGGACACGCTGGCGCAGGACGGGCCGTTCAACCCGCTGCGCACCGCCGAGATCGGCCTCGGCGTGCTCAACGCGCTGCGTGCCGCGCACCGCAACGGCGTCATGCACCGGGACGTCAAGCCGGGCAACGTCCTGCTCGGAGCGGATGGGCGGGTGGTCCTCACCGACTTCGGCCTGGCCACCGTCCCCGGCGACCCGAACGTGACCCGCACCGGCCTGGTGCTCGGCTCCCCGGCGTACATCGCTCCGGAGCGTGCCCGTGACGGCACCGCCGGTCCGGCAGCCGACCTCTGGTCGCTCGGCGCCACGCTGTACGCCGCGGTCGAGGGGCAGTCGCCGTTCGCCCGCCCGTCGGCGATCGCCACGCTCGCCGCCCTGGCCACCGAGAACGTGCCGGTCGCCCGGAACGCGGGCCCGCTCAAGCCGGTGCTCAACGGGTTGCTGCGCAAGGATCCGGCGCACCGCATCAGCGCGGAGGAGGCCGAGCGTCTGCTGGCGCGCGCGGCCGGCCGTCGCTCCAAGATCACGTTCCCGATGAGCCCGAGCATGCGCCGGCCGGGCGCAGGCCGGGAGCGTCCGTCGTTGCCGAGCGGCCCGGGTGGCCCGCCGGTGCTGCCGGGTTCCGGTTGGGGGACCGCCACCGGTTCGGCCCCGGTCGTACCCAATCCGCGCCCTCCGGTCGTGCAGCCGCCCGCAGCCGATGGCCGCCCGCCGTATTTCGCGTCCGGCAAAGCCCAGGTCGGCGGTCAGACGCCGCCGGAGCCGCCGCGTCGCGGCGGAAAGCCCCTGGACCCGACGCGCCTGGACACCCCGCCGGTCAGAGACGACGTCAACCCCTTCTCGGGTACGGGCCAAGCGCCCCGTCCCGGCGCCGGCCGCCCCACGGGCCCCGGCCCGGGTCAGGCACCCCTGTCCGGAATCGGTCAGCCGCCCCGCCCCGGCGTGGGCCGCCCGACGGGTCCCGGCCCGGGTCAGCCGCCGCTGTCCGGAACCGGTCAGCCACCGCGTCCCGGCATGGGCCGTCCGACGGGCTCCGCTCCGGGTCAGGCGCCGGGTTCCGGTGTGGGCCGTCCGACGGGTCCCGGTCCGGGTCAGGCGCCGGGTTCCGGTGTGGGCCGTCCGACGGGTCCCGGTCCGGGTCAGCCTTCCGGTTCCGCTCCCGGTCAGTCGCCGCTTCCCGGCGCTGGTTCGACCCCGCGTTCCGCCCCCGGCCGTCCGACGGGTCCTGGTCCGGGTCAGCCGGCACGTCCCGGTGTGGGGTCTCTCGGGAGCACGCCGCAGGCCGGTCAGGCCCGTGCGTCCACCGACCCGCAGTCGATGGCGAACAGTTCGGCGCCCACGAACGCGCTGCGTACCGGCTTCACCGCCGCCGACGTCGCCGCCAACCGGCGTAAGCAGGCCGCGCCCGAGCATGAGCGTTCGCTGGCTCAGGCCACGTCCGGCTACCCGGTCGTGACCCCGCGCGACGCCGCGGCCGAGGATGCCGGGGACGCTCAGTCGACCACGATGACGAAGGCGGACGCCGAGGCGAAGTCGGGCGCCGCCGAGAGCGGGCAGGACGCCCGGGCCGGGGCGACCGCCGCGCCGGAGCGGGAGCTCGCCGGCGAGGCGGATGCCACTCCGAAGAGTGACGAGAGCACTGCTGAGGCTGAGACGCCCGCATCCTCGACGGAAACGGACACCGCGGAGGCGGACTCGAAGCCGGAGCCGGAGGCGACGCCGGAGCCTGCCGAGACGGCGGGAGCCGCTGCGGCTCCTGAGCGTGCCGAGACGGCGGCAGCCGCTGCGACGCCTGAGCGTGCCGAAACGGCGGAGCCCGCGGAGAAGCCGGAGCCGACGGACAAGCCGGAATCCGCGGAGACGCCGGATTCTGACGAGACGCCGGAACAGGCTTCGGCGCCCGAGTCCATCGCGCCGGCGGAGTCCGCTGAGGAGTCCGCCGCCGAGCCGGTGGCCGGGGAGCCGCCCGCTGAGGACAAGACCTCGGTGGTCAGCCCCGCCGCACGGCAGGCCGAGGAGAAGACCTCCGTGCTGTCGGCTCCGGCGGAGGAGAAGACCTCCGTGCTGTCGGCTCCGGCGGAGGAGAAGACGTCGGTCCTGTCCGAGGAGAGGACCTCGGTCCTGTCCGAGGAGAGGACCTCGCTGCTGTCGCCGGCCGGCGACGAGAAGACCTCGCTGCTGCTGCCGGCCGCCCGGCCCGCCGCTTCCGGTGGCGATGACAAGACCTCGGTGGTCAGCATGCCGCCGCGGCGCCGCATCATCACCGAGCCGGAGCAGGAGACCCGGATCGTCGGTGACGTGCCCGGCATCAACCGGCCGAACCGTCCGGCCTGGACGCCGATGCAGTTGCGCCCGGCGGCCCGCCGCGGGGTGACGATCTTCGGGACCACCCTGACCCGTCGCCAGGCGGCGATCGGTCTCGGCATCGTGCTCACGTTCGTGCTGCTGGTCGGCATCATCCTGGTGCAGGCGTTCGGCAACGACGACGCGGGCGACAAGGCGATCGTGCCGTTCGGCGTGGCGTCGGCTCCGGCGGATCAGGGCGGCGACAAGGCGTCCGGCTCGCCGGCTGCCAGTGCCACGCCGAGTTCGGCGGCGCCGTCGAGTCCCGCGGCGACCAACCCGACCGTTCCCGCTGGCTGGCGTACCTATCAGGCGAGCGGTTTCACCTTCTGGGTTCCGGAGGATGTGAAGGGTTCGGGCGGAAGCAACATGACGCTCGAGTGGGGCAAGTACGGAGCGCGGCAGTTCCGCATCGACGTCGTGCCCGGAAAGAACGACCCGGTCGAGTACCTGCGGGATGATTCCTCGGTGGGCGGCGGCAGCCCCAGCACGCTCGAGTACCACGGCACCACCGCGGCCGAGGTGGAGTACCCCCGGAACGGCGGCAGCCAGCGTGCGGTCCGGCGGGTGTTCGTCCACGGTGGCAAGACGTACGTGCTGACCTGGTACGCCCAGAGCGACGACTGGGACGCTGCCAAGAGCGACCGCGACAAGGTCTTTCAGGGTTTCAAAGTCGGGTAGTGATGACCTCCATGCGTGAGATCCGGATGACGGGGTAGTTATCCAACATCACGGATGGAGGTACACCATGAACTGCCGACGACACGGCAGTAAGCCCACGATCGCCCTGTGGATGCTGGTGGCGGTGGCTGACGTCGCGATCATCATGGCGTCCACCGGTCTTCTCGCGGTGCTGCTGGTCCTGTCCACTCTCGCGCTGCTCACCGCTGTCGGTGTGGCCGCGGCCCGTTCGATCGCCCGGCCCGAGCCGGAGCCCGCCGAGATCGTGGCCCGCAGGCGCGCATAACCCGGTGCATAGCCGGATCGGCTACAGTCCCCGGCGTGTCGATCGACGGTGTGAGTGATCTGTGGGATCAGCTTCTCGGAGCACAGCCCGACCCGCCCAGGGCGCTGGTGCTGGTCACCGCGGTGGCCGGCTTTCTCGCGGTGGCGATCACCGTGGTGTGGCGGGTGACCCGTAACGCCGTCACGATCGCCCATGAGGGTGGTCATGCGCTGATCGCCCTGTTGAGCGGCCGCAAGCTGAAGGGCATCCGTCTGGAGTTCGACACGTCCGGCCTCACGCTCTCGGCCGGCCGGCCGACCGGGCTCGGCATGATCCTGACCCTGCTCGGCGGTTACATCGCGCCGTCGCTGGTCGGGGTGCTGGGCGCGTGGCTGCTCGGCGGCAACCGGATCACGTTGCTGCTCTGGCTCGCGGTGGCGCTGCTGCTGCTCATGCTGATCAACATCAGGAACTTCTTCGGCGTGATCTCGCTGGTCGTCACGGGGGCGATCGTGTTCGCCGTGTCCTGGTACGCGTCGGCGCAGGTGCAGGCCGCGTTCGCGTACGCCGGCGTGTGGTTCCTGCTCTTCGGGGGTGTCCGCCCGGTGTTCGAGTTGCAGCGTCTGCGCAGCCGCGGCCGGATGCGCGATTCGGACGCCGACCAGTTGGCGCGGCTGACCCACCTGCCCGCGCTGTTCTGGGTCGGCGTCTTTCTCGTGGTGAACCTGCTCGCCCTGGCAACCGGCGCGTTCCTGCTGGCGGGTCAGTGGCTGCCGGAGCTGAGCGCCGCCGTCTAGAGCGGGATGTTGCCGTGCTTCTTCGGCGGCAGGGTCTCCCGTTTGGTGCGGAGCATCCGCAGTGCCCGGGTCACCTGGGCGCGGGTCTGTGACGGCTGGATGACCGCGTCGACGTACCCGCGTTCCGCCGCGATGTACGGGTTGGCGAGCGTGTCCTCGTATTCCCGGATGAGTTCGGTCCGGCGTTGTGCCGGGTCCTCGGCCGAGGCGAGTTCGCCCCGGTAGAGGATGTTGACCGCCCCTTGGGCGCCCATCACGGCGATCTGTGCGGTCGGCCAGGCGAAGTTGACGTCGGCGCCGAGGTGCTTGGACCCCATCACGTCGTACGCCCCGCCGTACGCCTTGCGCGTGATCACCGTGACCTTGGGGACCGTGGCCTCGGCGTACGCGTAGATCAGTTTCGCTCCTCGCCGGATGATCCCGTCCCATTCCTGGCCGGTCCCGGGCAGGAAGCCGGGGACGTCCACGAAGGTCAGCACCGGAATGTTGAACGCGTCACACGTCCGCACGAACCGTGCCGCTTTCTCCGAGGCCGCGATGTCGAGCGTCCCGGCGAGGTTGAGCGGCTGGTTGGCGACGATCCCGACCGGCCGTCCCTCGACCCGCCCGAAGCCGACGACGATGTTCTGCGCGTAGAGCGGCTGCACTTCGAGGAAGTCCTCGACGACCGTCTCGACGACCTTCTTGATGTCGTACGGCTGGTTCGGCGAGTCCGGGATCAGGGTGTCCAGGTCGAGGTCGGCGGCGTCCTCCTGGACCGGGTCGAAGACGACCGGCTCGTCCAGGTTGTTGCTCGGCAGGTAGGAGAGCAGCGCCCGGACGTACTCGATCGCGTCCTCCTCGTCGCTGGCCAGGTAGTGCGCGTTGCCGCTGCGGGTGTTGTGGGTCCGCGCCCCGCCGAGCTCCTCCATCCCGACCTCTTCACCGGTGACCGTCTTGATGACGTCGGGCCCGGTGATGAACATGTGCGAGGTCTGGTCGACCATCACGGTGAAGTCGGTGATGGCGGGGGAGTAGACGGCGCCGCCCGCGCACGGCCCCATGATCAGTGAGATCTGCGGGATGACGCCGCTGGCCCGGACGTTGCGGAAGAAGATGTCGGCGTAGAGGCCGAGCGCGACCACACCCTCCTGGATGCGCGCGCCGCCGGAGTCGTTGATGCCGATGATCGGGCAGCCGATCTTCATGGCCAGGTCGAGCACCTTGACGATCTTCTCGCCGAACACCTCGCCGAGCGAGCCGCCGAAGATCGTGAAGTCCTGGGAGAAGACGCAGACCTGCCGGCCGTCGATGGTGCCGTGCCCGGTGACGACGCCGTCCCCGTACGGCCGGCTCTTGTCCAGCCCGAAGGCGGTGGACCGGTGCCGGGCCAGCTCGTCGAGCTCGACGAAGGAGTCCTTGTCGAGGAGCAGTTCGATGCGTTCCCGTGCGGTCTTCTTGCCGCGGGCGTGTTGTTTCTCGATGGCGCGTGCCGAGCCCGCGTGCACGGCCTCCTCGGTGCGGCGGGCGAGTTCGGCGAGCTTACCGGCGGTGGTGTGGATGTCGGGCTCTGTGGTCACGAAGGTCTCCACCCTCTGAGCGCTCGTTAAGGCAACGATCAGCATCGTAACTGGGCGGATGTCGCACCGGGCGGGCGTCGCTACGCGTGCGTTTCATACCCAATGCCCCATTCGTTACATCCGGCGTGACGAACTGGATGACCGCGGCTGGGCTCGCCTTCATCGCAGCCGGCCTCGCCACACTGATCAGCTTCCGCGCCGTGCTCTTCGGTGGCGGTGAGCGTCGGGCCCGCCGCCGGCGTCCGGAAGCCGCCGTGCCGCCCCGGCCCCCGGTGGACGGCGAGCCGGCGGCCGTCCGCCGCCGGCGGCTGGCGGAGGCTTTCAGCGGCCGCCCCGCCGCGGCGGATCCCGGCCCCAGCACGCTGGCGTCGATCGGCCTGGCCGACCACGAGGACGACGAGGAGCAGGCCATGGAGGCGGAACCCGCGCACGACGACTCCTGGCCGCCGCGGCGGCGCCGCCGCGACCCGGAACCGGACGGGCCGGCCTGGGCGCGCCGCGACGCCGAGGATCCGCTCGGGTACGCCGGGCGCTACCGCAGCCCGCACGACGACGACTGGGATCGCCCGCCCACCGGTGACTACTGGACCCCGGTGCCGGACGACCTCTTCTCCGCATCCGCCATCGGCGTGCTGCCACCGGTGCCCGACTACCAGCCGGCGACCGGCTTCGACCTGCCGCCGGTCCCCGCCGAACCGGCCCCGTCCGCGCCCGAGTGGCCGATGCGGGAACACCGGGTCCGGCTGCCGCGATCGTGGAGCGAGCGGGACAGCCGGCCCCGGCACAGTCTCACCGACGCCGACCGGCCGAGTCCCCGGCCCCGGCCGGCCACTCCGTACGTCAGCCGGCATTCGGCCCCGTAGTCTGCCCGGATGGGCTACACCGATCTGGACCGGCCGCCGCTGTCCGCGCGGGCACTGACCCGCGCGCTGATCGTGCCGGGCGGACTGTGGTCCCGGCTCGACGTGCGCGAGCAGACCGGCTCGACGAACGCCGACGCCGCCGCGGCCGCCGCGGGCGGTGAGCCGGAGGGCCTGGTCGTGGTGGCCGAGAGCCAGATCGCCGGGCGGGGCCGCCGGGATCGGCAGTGGGTCTCCCCGCCGCGGGCCGGGCTGACCGTGAGCGTGCTGCTGCGGCCGGGGCCCGGAGTGCCGCCCGCCGAGTTCGGCTGGCTCCCGCTGCTGGCCGGGGTGGCGCTGACCGAGGCGGTGACCCGGGTGGCCGGGGTGGAGTCGGCCCTGAAGTGGCCGAACGATCTGCTGGTCGGCGACCGCAAGTGCGCCGGCATCCTGGCCGAGGTGGCCGGGGACGCGGTCGTGGTGGGGATCGGGCTGAACGTCAGCACCCGGGCCGAGGAACTGCCCGAGACGACCGGGGTGCCGGCCACCTCGCTGCGGGTGGCCGGTGCGGAGAGCTTCGACCGGGATCCGCTGCTGCGCGGGCTGCTGCGGGGCATGGAGCGGTGGTACACCGGCTGGCGCGAGTCGGGCGGCGACGCCGAGATGTGCGGGCTGCTCGCCGCCTATCAGCGGCATTGCGCGACGGTCGGCCGCCGGGTACGGGTCCTGCTGCCGGGCGGCGACGAGCGGTCCGGCGAGGCGACCGGGGTGGACCGGGCCGGCCAGTTGGTGATCCGTACGGAGGAAGGTGCGGATTTCCGGGTCTCAGCGGGGGATGTCCTGCACGTACGCTGACGGCGTGTCATTCCCGGAGGAGCTGCTCGCCGACCAGGAGGAGATCGTCCTCCACCTGCGTGGCCACTGGAAGGCGGCGGTGGCCCCGTCGCTGGTGCTGATCCTGGCCGTGGCCGGTCTGACCATGGGTTGGGTGATGCTGCCGCCGAGCGAGGGCGGCCGGATCGGCCTGCTGATGGTCGTCGCGATCATGGTCTACTACGGATCGCGGTACGGCGTGCAACCGCTCCTGCGGTGGCGCTGCACCGAGTACGTGCTGACCACCGAGCGGCTCCTGATCCAGCGCGGCGTCCTCGTGCGGGAACGCCGCGACCTTCCGCTGAACCGGATCAACGATCACACCATGGCCCAGTCGCTGCTGGACCGGATGTTCGGCAGCGGGACCCTCACCATCGACTCGGTCGGTGACCAGAGCGCGGTGCTGGCCGGGGTGCCTGCCGCCCAGCTGGTGCAGAGCACCCTCTACGAGCTGATCGAGCTGGCCCCGGCCGACGACGAGGAGGAGCCGGTCAGCGAGGATCCAGCTCGGGCCGCAGGTCGAGGTTAGCGGCGCTGCCCGGCTCGTCGATCGCGCTGAGCTCGGCGAAACCGGCGGTCGCGTCCATGTCGGTGATGGCGCCCTCGTGCCCGTCGACCGGCGGCTTCAGGAAGACGAACGTGCGGTACGCCCAGAAGCGGAAGATCGTGCCGATCACGATGCCGATCGTGGTCATGCCGAGCAGCTTGAGCTTGTCGTCGTGCTCGGACAGGTGTAGGCCGTACTTGCCGAGGGCGGTCATGCCGGACTGGATGACCATGCCGATCAGGTTGAACCCGAAGAACATGGTGTACTCCCGGCGCAGCGCGGTCCGGGTGTGGTGCCGGTAGGTCCAGTAGCGGTTGGCCACGTACGCCAGCGTGGTCGTGATGACCGTCGCCAGAACACTCGCCTTCACCGGCCCGATTCCCATCGCCACGTAGGTGATGGCGAGGTAGAGCAGGGTGTTGCCGGCCCCGATGATGCCGAAGGCGACGGCTTCGGGGGCGAGCTGGCGGAGTCGTTCCGTCAGCATGCTGGCTGAGGGCATTGGGCAACCTTACGGGGACGGGGGCGATGACGCGGGGTCACTGCGGACGGCCGGGTCGGCGGTGACCCGGAAGACGAAGCGACGGTAGGACCAGAACCGGAACAGGGTACCCAGTACGGTTCCGACGCCGGACCCCGCGATGATGTCGGCGGGTTTGCTCTGCAGCACCGGCCAGATCTGGCCCAGCGCGTAGTGACTGATCGCGAGGCAGGCCAGGGCGATGCCCAGGCCGATCAGGTTCAGCACGAAGAACATCGTGTACTGCCGGGCCATGTTGCTGTGGCCGCCGTCACGCCAGGTCCAGAACCGGTTCCCCAGGAACGCGATGGTGGTGGCGACGGCGGTGGACACCGTCTTGGCCAGCAGCGTCTCCATGCCGGCGCGCAGCAGAACGGTGTAGAGCACCAGGTCCACGGTGAAGGCGACGCTGCCGACCGTGCCGAACTTGCCCAGCTCGCGAACGAGCCCCCGGAGACGGGTGCGCAGAACACTCTCCTGCGTGGCGGTCGGGGGCACGGGTTCGAGGGTACCGGCGCGAGTCACGCATCGCCGTCCTCGTTGCCGGGTCTTAACCGGGCGTCTCGACATGGTGACGCTGGCGATACGGACCGTGACGAAGGCCGTCGACTTCGCGGATCTCAGCCAGCCGGCCGCGGCACTCCGAGCACCAGGCGAGGTGGGTGCGCATCCGGTGCTCGTCGCGGGTGGCCAGGCGCCCGCGCACCTGCCCCCCGAGCCGCTCGCCGGCCCACCGGCACTCCGGGTGCTCGGCGACGGTCACGTGCTGCTGCAGGTAGAGGCTGCGCAGGCCCTCGCGGGCGCGGTGGGCCAGGACCGCCACCGCGTTCGGGGTCAGGCCCATCCGGGGCGCGAGCTCGGCCGGGGTGTTGCCCTCGACCTCGGTCTGCCACAGCACGTCGCGCCAGCGTTGCGGAAGCTGGCGGAAGGCGGCGGCGGCGAAACTGCGCTCGAGGCGGTCGAGAGCCGGGTCGGTGAAGGGCTCGCCCGCGTCGTACCGGGTCAGGTCGTCGGTGAACTCGAGCCGGCGGTCGCGCCGGGCCCGCTGATAGAAGAGGTGCCGCATGGTGGTGTGCAGATAGGCGCGGAACGCCACGAGTGGCCCGCGGCCGGCGCGGAGCGTCGCGAAGACCTTGGCGAACGTCTCGGCCACCAGGTCGTCGACGTCGGCGGGCGAGTGGACCAGGCCGAAGGCGAACTTACGGGCTGCCGTGTGGTGTCGCTCGTAGAGCGTCCCGTACGCGGCGGTGTCGCCGGCCCGGACCGCGGCCAGGAGGCCGGTGTCCGAGTCCGCGTCGTTGCCCGGGATCGTCATTCCGCCTCCTGTGGCCGGAACTGCGAAGAAAGCCCGATTACCCGGGAGTCTAAGGCGTTAAGTCCTTTTTGTGAAAGTTGCCATGAGTGGGGTGTGGCGCGGGCTCCAGAGGGGCGAGATGCGCGCTGGTGCACTTTGCGGCGAAGAATCGATCGTTTGCGCGCACGGCAGCCATAGATTGTGCGGTTGTCCACAAGTTCTGCCGATGAACTCGGCGTGGAATCGGGCTTAGGCTGACGTGACTCCCCATGACAAGGCCGGAAATCCCCGGCAGGTCAGTCATAGGTCAATGCCGACCGAAGGAGCTTCATCTTGTCTCTTCCCCCCACCTCGCACCCCCGCCTGCTGGCGTGGATCGACGAGGTCGCCGCTCTGACCACACCGGACCGCATCGTCTGGTGTGACGGTTCCGAGGCCGAGTGGACCCGTCTCACCGACGAGCTCGTCGAATCGGGCGCGCTGGTCCGGCTCGACGAGGAGAAGAAGCCGAACTCGTTCTGGGCGCGCACCGATCCGTCCGATGTGGCGCGGGTCGAGGAGCGCACGTTCATCTGCTCGGCCGACGAGGCCGACGCCGGTCCCACCAACAACTGGATGGCGCCGGCCGAGATGAAGCAGCTCATGACGGGGCTCTACCGGGGCGCCATGAAAGGCCGGACGATGTACGTCGTCCCGTTCTGCATGGGCCCGCTCGACGCGGCCGAGCCGATGTTCGGCGTCGAGATCACCGACAGCCCGTACGTCGTCGCCAGCATGCGCATCATGACCCGGATGGGGGCCGAGGTCCTGAAGACGATGGGTGACGACGCCGACTTCGTGCCGGCGCTGCACTCGATCGGCGCGCCTCTGGAGCCCGGGCAGGCCGACGTCGCCTGGCCGTGCAACGAGACCAAGTACATCTCGCACTTCCCGGAGACCCGGGAGATCTGGTCGTTCGGCTCCGGGTACGGCGGCAACTCGCTGCTCGGCAAGAAGTGCTTCGCGCTGCGCATC
This sequence comes from Actinoplanes utahensis, assembly GCF_016862455.1. Taxonomy (GTDB): domain Bacteria; phylum Actinomycetota; class Actinomycetes; order Mycobacteriales; family Micromonosporaceae; genus Actinoplanes; species Actinoplanes utahensis. Next base: position 81,030 of record NZ_BOMZ01000033.1, on the reverse strand, counting down.
GCCAGTGTGGCCGCCCGCGACGAGGGCTGGCTCGCCGAGCACATGCTGATCATGAAGCTGACCTCGCCGGAGGGCGTGGTCCGCTACATCGCCGGCGCGTTCCCGTCCGCCTGCGGCAAGACCAACCTGGCCATGCTCGAGCCGACCCTGCCGGGCTGGAAGGTCGAGACCATCGGCGACGACATCGCCTGGATGCGGTTCGGCGAGGACGGCCGGCTCTGGGCCACCAACCCGGAGTTCGGGCTGTTCGGTGTCGCGCCCGGCACCGACTTCCACACCAACCCGAACGCCATGCGCACCCTGGCCAAGGGCAACTCGGTGTTCACCAACGTGGCGCTCACCGACGACGGGGACATCTGGTGGGAAGGCATGGGCGAGCCGCCCGCGCACCTCACCGACTGGAAGGGCAACGACTGGACGCCGTCGTCGGACGCGCCGTCGAGCCACCCGAACAGCCGTTTCTGCACCCCGATCGAGCAGTGCCCGATCCTCGCCGACGAGTACCACGACCCGCGCGGCGTGCCGATCGACGCGATCCTCTTCGGTGGCCGCCGCAAGACCACCATCCCGCTGGTCAGCGAGGCCCGCGACTGGGTGCACGGGGTCTACCTCGGCGCCACCCTCTCGTCGGAGACCACCGCGGCCGCGGTCGGCCAGGTCGGCGTGGTCCGCCGCGACCCGATGGCGATGCTGCCGTTCATCGGTTACCACGCCGGCGACTACTTCCAGCACTGGATCGACATGGCCAAGGGTGCGTCCGGCGACGCCTCCAAGCTGCCCAAGGTCTTCTACGTGAACTGGTTCCGCCGCGGTGACGACGGCCGGTTCCTGTGGCCCGGGTTCGGCGAGAACAGCCGGGTCCTCAAGTGGGTCGTCGAGCGCCTGGAGGGCAAGGCCGACGCGATCGAGACCCCGATCGGCCACGTGCCGACCCCGGAGGCGATCGACATCACCGGGCTGGACATCGACCCGGCCGACCTGGCCGCGGCGCTGCGGGTCGACCCCGCCGAGTGGCAGGCGGAGATCCCGCAGGTCACCGAGTGGTTCACCAAGTTCGGCGACAAGCTGCCCGCGGTCCTGTGGGCGGAACTGGACGCGCTGCGCGCCCGGCTCGCCGACGCCTGACACCCGGCTGGTCCCCGCCCGCGGCAACGGCGCCCCGGGCGGGACCGGCCGGTCGGCCGATACGCTCGATGGCACGATCGGGCGCATCCGGCACGCGGATGGTCCCATGACGGCGGTCCCGCTTGAGCCTCTGGCGCGGGTGGCTACGCTTTGGGGTGATGAGTCTGCGTTCTCTGGTCTACACCTTTTACGAACGGCGGCTGGCGGGGAAGCTGGCCGGCAAGCCCGTGCCCAAACACATCGGCGTGATGTGCGACGGCAACCGCCGGTGGGCCCGTGAGATGGGGTTCGTCGACCCGAACGACGGTCACCGCGTCGGTGCGACCCGGGTCAAGGAGCTGCTGGGCTGGTGCGACCAGGCCGGCATCGAGCACGTCACGCTCTACCTGCTGGCCACCGACAACCTGCGCCGCCCGGCCGCCGAACTGGATCCCCTCGTCAAGATCATCGAGGATCTGGCCACCGAGCTCGCCGAGGACGGCAATCCCTGGCGGCTGCGCATGGTCGGCGCGCTGGACATCCTGCCCGCCCCGACCGCCGCGACGCTGAAGGCCGCGCAGGAGAAGACCCGCGACCGTGGCGAGGGCGTCGAGGTCAACATGGCCGTCGGTTACGGCGGACGCCGCGAGATCACCGACGCGGTCCGCTCCCTGCTCTACGAGCACGCCGCGACCGGCGGCACCATCGAGGAACTCGCCGAGATCCTCGACGTGGAGCACATCGCCGAGCACCTCTACACCCGTGGCCAGCCCGACCCCGACCTGGTCATCCGCACCAGCGGCGAGCAGCGCCTCTCCGGCTTCCTGCTGTGGCAGTCCGCCCACTCGGAGTTCTACTTCCACGACGCCAACTGGCCGGACTTCCGCCGCATCGACTTCCTCCGCGCCCTGCGCTCCTACGCCCTCCGCCAACGCCGCTACGGCGCCTGACCCACCCCGAAACCCCAGCGTGCGGTTGCGGTCGCCCCTGCTCCCGCGACCTCGCGTGCACTTGCCAGTGGTGCCTGCTTCCGCAACCCCGCGTGCGGTTGCGGTGATCCCGAACGCCTGACTCCGCGCACTTCCCGACCCTTTTCCGGTACGGCGTGAGCAGCCCCGCCAGATCCAACCCGTCCCGTGGCCCCCGCGCGATGCCCGCAGGGGGCCCGGACCGCAGCGCGGCCACCGGGCTGAATCCGGCGGCCCGCGACGGACACGGTCGTTACGGCCGCAGCACGCCGCCCGGTCCGCGGGGGTCGTCCGGCTGGTTGTCGGTGCTGACCCTGCTGGTCAATTGCTTGCCCGCCGGCCGTCGATCTTGCGAGGTCGTGGTGAATCGGTTCGCCCGAAACTCACTAGATCTCGCGCGGGGGTCACGGGACGGCCGAAATCGGCGGGGGCGGCCAACGGCGTACCAGAAAGGGGGTTCAGAAGCGTTTGAGGTTTTCGGTGAGGAAGGCGGCGACCGCGTGCGGGGACTCCAGCGTGAGGTCCGCGGCGGAGGAGACCTCGGCGCCGGTCTCGGGGTTGGCGACGGCGACGGCCATACCGAAGAAGGCCGGGTCGACCGCCTCTCGGGCGCGCAGCGCGTCGAACGCCTTGATGTCGGACATGTCGTCACCGAAGTACCACGCGCAGCCGGCGTTGCGGACGCCCTCGGTGATGACCATGCCCTTGTCCTGGTCGACCGGGGGCTTCAGCTCGACGACCATGCGCCCGTTCTGAATCCGCAGGCCGAGACGCTCGGCCTGCTCGTGGGCCCAGCGCTCGACGGTCGCCGCGTGCTCCGGAGCGGTCCGGTAGTGCAGGGCGACGGAGAGCCGTTTGTATTCCACCAGGATCTCGGCGGGCAGCTCGGCGCGGGCGCGGTCGGACAGCTCGGCCATGGCCGGCACGAACTCCAGCGCGGCCGGCTCGGTGACCACCTCGCCGTCGTGCCAGACCTCGAGCCCGTAGAGCCCGAACAGGTCGACGTTGGCCAGGGTCTCGAAGCGGGACCGCAGGAAGCTGACCGGACGGGCGGAGACGATCGCCACCCGGGCGACGGCGCCGGCCAGCCGGTCGAGAACGTCGAGCACCTCGGGCACCGGCTGTGAGGCGTCCGGGTCGTCGGTGACGGGAGAGAGAACCCCGTCGAAATCGAAGAAGAACGTCGTCGCGGACGCACGGGAAACGGTGAACGCCCACGCCTCATCGGTGGTCAGCGGGTGTATCGGACGCGGAGTCTCGGCCACGCAAGTCAGATTACCCGCCGATGGTCGTCTTTTATGCCCGGCGAATTCGCGTGGGTCGAGCGTCACCCTTGGGTGCCCGATTTTGCGCACTACCGCGGGACGTAGTTGACCGCTAGCGTTTGAGTCATGGCACGGGGTCGTCCCGAGCCAGCCGGTCGGTCCGTACCTGCGATTACTGCGCCACGGGGACCGCATCCCGACCCCGTGCAGAGGGCCGGCGACCGGAGGTGGCGGACCGCGGGCGGACCGGGTTGCACGCCCGCTGGAGCAGGCCTGTGACATCTCGCCGTACCGATGCCGGGATCGACCAGAACCCGGCCGACAACGTGCCCAGCAGCCGTGCCACCACCGGGCGCCGCAAGCCCCGGGACCGGCACGCCGACGCCGAACCCGCCCCCGCCGGCCGGGTCTTCGTCCTGGACACCTCGGTCCTGCTGTCCGACCCGGCGGCGTTCCGCCGGTTCACCGACCACGAGGTGGTCGTGCCTCTCGTGGTCATCTCCGAGCTGGAGGGGAAACGTCACCACCCCGAACTGGGCTGGTTCGCCCGGCAGTCGCTGCGCATGCTGGACGAGTTGCGGATCAAGTTCGGCCGCCTGGATCAGCCGGTGCTCTGCAACGACGAGGGCGGCACCCTGCGGGTGGAGCTGAACCACGCCGACCAGAGCGTGCTCCCACAGGGGTTCCGCAACGACTCGAACGACACCCGCATCCTCTCCGTGGCGCTGGGGCTGGCCGCCGAGGGCCGTGAGGTCACGCTGGTCAGCAAGGACATGCCGTTGCGGGTGAAAGCCGCCTCGGTCGGCCTGACCGCCGACGAGTACCGGCACGGCCAGGCCAGCGACCCGACCTGGACCGGCATGGCCGACCTGGAGCTGGGCGAGGAGCAGGTGGCCGCCCTCTACGCCGGTGAGGAACTGGAGGCGGAGGCGGCCGAGAACCTGCCCTGCCACACCGGCCTGGTGATCCACTCGCCGCGCGGTTCGGCGCTGGCCCGGGTCAACCCCGACAAGAGCCTCCGATTGGTACGGGGGGACCGTGACGCCTTCGGGCTGCGCGGCCGTTCGGCCGAGCAGCGGGTGGCGCTGGACATCCTGCTCGACGAGCAGATCGGCATCGTGTCGCTGGGCGGCCGGGCCGGCACCGGCAAGTCGGCGCTGGCGCTCTGCGCGGGCCTGGAGGCGACGATGGAGCGCAACCGCCACAAGAAGGTGGTGGTGTTCCGCCCGCTCTACGCGGTCGGCGGTCAGGAGCTCGGCTATCTGCCGGGCAGCGAGTCGGAGAAGATGTCGCCCTGGGCGCAGGCGGTCTTCGACACCCTGGGCGCGGTCGTGCACGCCAACGTGGTCGAGGAGGTCCTGGCCCGAGGCATGCTCGAGGTGCTGCCGCTGACCCACATCCGGGGCCGGAGCCTGCACGACGCGTTCGTGATCGTCGACGAGGCGCAGTCGCTGGAACGCAACGTGCTGCTCACCGTGCTGTCCCGGATCGGGCAGAACTCGCGGGTCGTGCTCACCCACGACGTCGCGCAGCGGGACAACCTGCGGGTCGGCCGGCACGACGGTGTCACCGCGGTGATCGAGGCGTTGAAGGGTCACCCGATCTTCGCCCACGTAACCCTCACGCGGTCGGAGCGCTCGCCGATTGCTGAGGTCGTGACAGACCTTCTGGAGGAGATCCCGCTGTAGATCTTCTATAACGCCAGCGCGGTGATTTCGTGCCGAATTCACCCGGTAGGTAGCGTGACTAAAATCACATCACCGCGCTGGCATTTCACATCCACTTCACGTTGAGCCAAGGTGTTCGGCGAGCAACGCGCGGCGCGGTCCGCCCCTTCGGGGCCGGGAGCGCGCCGCTTTCTTGCCCCCCGACGAAGGGAATTCTTCGTGAAGCGGCTCTGGAGCCGGCTCGGTGTGCGTGTCCTGTCCGTCGGCCTTCTGGTGGCCGGCCTCGGCGGCGGCGTCTACCTCGGGCAGAACCGGGAAGTCCAGCCCCAGAACGTCTCGGCACAGGCTGTCATCGTCGCGGAGCAGGACGAGCTCCAGTTGCTGAAGACGCGCCACGCCGACCACGCCGCGGCGCGGGCCCACCGGGCCGTCGCCGAGGAGACCGCGGCCGTCGAGGCGGCCCGCGAGGCCAAGGCCGCCGCGTCCAAGGCGTGGACGCAGGAGAAGAAGGTCATCGAGGCCGAGCTGGCCGCGGCGAAGAAGAAGGCCGAGGAGGCCGGCGGCCCGGTGGAGTACACCGGCGAGATCCCGGCGTCCTGCAGCGAGTACAGCGGCGCCCGCAAGACCGGGTGCGCCCTGATGCTCCAGGCCGGCTTCGGGCTCGACCAGTTCCCGTGCCTGGACAAGCTGTGGAAGAAAGAGAGCGGCTGGAACTACAAGGCCGAGAACCCCAGCTCCGGGGCGTACGGGATCCCGCAGTCCCTGCCGGGCAGCAAGATGGCCTCGGCCGGTGACGACTGGAAGACCAACCCGGCCACGCAGATCAAGTGGGGCCTGGGTTACATCGAGGGCCGGTACGGCAGCCCGTGCGAGGCGTGGGGCCACTCGCAGAACGTCGGCTGGTACTGACGGCAAGCTTCCGGACGGGGCTGCGCGGCGTTCCGCGTGGCCCCGTTTTGCTGTGATCAAATGTCTGTATGGTCCGAAAAGCGGCTTTGTGCTTCTTCGTTCTGGTGCTGGCCGGCCCGGCCGGGGCACCCGCACAGGCCGACACCGGGCGACTGCCGGTACGTGAGGTCGTCGGCGGCAAACTCGCCGGCAACGGCAGGTTCCCGTGGGCCGTCCGGCTCTCCATGGGCTGCGGCGGCGCGCTGACCGCGCCCCGCGTCGTGCTCACCGCCGGCCACTGCGTCGGCCCGACCGGCCCCAACGACCGGATCACCGTGACCGCCGGCGCCACCGACCTGCGGTCCCGTTCGGCGGTCGCGGTCAAGTCGGTCGAGGTCTACCGCTCCCCGGACTTCGTCACCGAGACCGCCGGCGACGACTGGGCCGTGGTCCGGCTGGAACGCGAGCTCGCCCTGCCCACCCTGCCGATCACCGCCGAGGACGTCGACCAGGGCACCTTCACCGTGATGGGGTGGGGACAGACCCGGGAGGCGGCCGTACAGCAGGAACGCCGCCTGCACTACGCCGAGGTGCCCACCATCCCGGACGCCGAGTGCGCGGCGGCGTACCGCAAAGCCGGTGTGGAACTGGTCCAGGACGAGTCGATCTGCGCCGGCCGGCATGGGGTCGACACCTGCCAGGGCGACTCCGGCGGCCCGATGGTCGGCCGCGACAAGACCGGCCGCTGGGTGCAGGTCGGCATCGTGAGCTGGGGGCTCGGCTGCGCACGGGACGGGTTCTTCGGCGTCTACACGCAGATCGCCAAGTTCCGGGCGGAGATCCTGGAGGCCACCCGCCGCCTCTCCTGAGCGGTCTTCCGGTGGCCGGGTTCGCCGCGGCCTGCGACCATCGACGCATGGGGTACGAATGGGCGGCCGGGGCGCAGGCTGACGAGTCGGCGCGCTTCGGCACCGAGGCTTTCTACGCGGCTCTGGGCCGGGCGTTCGTGACGATGTGCGCCGTGGTCCCGGCCCTGTTCCTGATCGAGGTGATCGACGTCGCGCTCGGCGCCGGCACCCTCGACGTGGCCGGCGGGATCATCCCGCACGCCGTCGACGGCATCGACGGCATCCTGTTCAGCCCGTTCCTGCACGACGGCTGGGAGCACCTCTACGGCAACGCGGTGCCGCTCATCCTGCTCGGCACGTTCGTGCTGTCCGGCGGGGCCCGGCGGTTCATCTGGTCCACGCTGCTGATCATGGCGGTGGCCGGCATCGGCGTCTGGTTCATCGGCGACCCGCGGACCGTGGTGGTCGGCGCCAGCGGCGTGATCTTCGGCTATCTCGGTCTGGTGCTGGCCCGCGGCCTGGTGGAACGCAGCTGGTGGCACTTCGCGGTGGCCGGGTTCATCGGGCTGCTCTACTGGTACCAGCTGTTCAACGTGCTCCCCACCGACCAGCGGGTCTCCTGGCAGGGGCACCTGCTGGGCCTGGTCGGCGGCCTGGTCGCGGCGGTCGTCTTCCGCCGCCGCAAAGCCTGAGCCGGCGGTCCGGGCCGGGCCCGGACCGCCGGTCGTGCCTCAGATGACCGGGTCCCCGATCGGGACCGTCGGCAGGTGGCCGTCGAAGTCGACAGCCGAGTACAACGCCAGCTTCTCCAGGCGGTGGTACGAGTCGATGACCCGGATCGTGCCGCTCTTGGACCGCATCACGATCGACTGGGTGTGCGCGCCGCCGGACCGGTACCGCACGCCCTTGAGCAGGTCACCGCTGGTGACGCCGGTGGCGACGAAGAAGCAGTTGTCCCCGGTGACCAGGTCGTCGGTGGTGAGCACCCGGTCCAGGTCGTGACCGCCGGCGATCGCCTTCTCCCGCTCGGCGTCGTCGAGCGGCCACAGCTTCGCCTGGATCATGCCGCCGAGACACTTGAGGGCGCAGGCCGCCGTGATGCCCTCCGGGGTGCCGCCGATACCCATCAGCACGTCGACGTCGGACTCCAGCCGGGCCGCGGAGATGGCGCCGGCGATGTCACCGTCCGAGATGAACTTGATGGTGGCGCCGGCGTGCCGGACCTCCTCGACCAGCTTGCTGTGCCGGGGACGGTCCAGGATGCACACCGTCACGTCGGAGATGCTGGAACGCTTCGCCTTGGCGATGCGGCGCAGGTTCTCCTTGACGCCGGCGTCGATGTCGATGACGTCGGCGCAGTCCGGCCCGACCGCGATCTTGTCCATGTAGAACACGGCGCTCGGGTCGAACATGGCGCCGCGCTCGGCCACCGCCAGCACCGCGATCGAGCCGGGCATGCCCTTGCTCATCAGCGTGGTGCCGTCGATCGGGTCGACGGCGACGTCCACCTCGGGGCCGGTGCCGTCACCGACCCGCTCGCCGTTGAAGAGCATCGGCGCTTCATCCTTCTCACCCTCGCCGATGACGACGACGCCGCGCATCTGGATCGAGTTGATGAGTTTGCGCATGGCGTCGACGGCGGCGCCGTCACCGCCGTTCTTGTCACCGCGGCCGACCCACCGGCCGGCTGCCATCGCGGCGGCTTCGGTCACACGGACGAGGTCGAGGGCGATGTTGCGGTCGAGGTCCTGGGGGACTCGGGCGGGCACGGCGGCCTCCTCGCGTCGTTGCGGGGCTGTAAGTCCTCCGATCCTGGCACCTGAGGACGTGCCAAGTCTCGGTTCAGCGACATGGTTAACAATGGGACTCGTGGAACCAGCTACCCCTCAGTCCACCGCCCCGGCGGAGAAGCCCCGGCTCGCCGCCCGGGAGGAACGCCGCCCGCGCGACATGATCATGTCGCTGGCCGTGCTGCTGGTGCCGATCGCTCTGATCATGATCTTCTATCGCGTGGTGCTGGACGGCGACAAGCCGGTCACCGTGGACCCGTCCTCGGCGATCCAGCAGGCGTCGAAGGAGTTCACCGTGGCGCAGCCGGCCGGTCTGAGCGACGACTGGCACGTCTCGTCGGCGATCTTCCGCCGGGCCGACGGCGGCGCCACGCTCCGGCTCGGTTACGTCGATCCCGCCGACAAGCCGATCCTGCTCGTCCAGAGCACCACCGACGCCGCCGCCCTGGTCAAAGCGGAAGTGTCCGAGGCGCCCACCCGGACCGGCACCTTCCGCACCGACCGGCGCACCTGGATGGTGTACGACGGCCGGCCCGGCGAGACCGCGATGATCGCCACCGAGCGGTCGCACACCATCGTGATCCTCGGCCAGGACGGCGACACGAAGAACCTGGAACAGCTCGCCTCCTCGCTGTCCTAGCCCCTCACTCCTCGGAGCGGGCCGCGCGGGCCGTCTCGATGCGCTCGCGTGCGCCGTCCAGCCAGCGCCGGCACACGTCGGCCAGCTTCTCCCCGCGCTCCCAGAGGGCCAGCGACTCCTCCAGGGTGCCGCCGCCCTGCTCCAGCCGCTCCACCACGGAGGCCAGCTCGGTGCGGGCCTGCTCGTAGGTCAGGTTCTCGTCGGTCATCAACTCTCCATTACCGCTGCTCGCAGCTCGCCGTCGGCGAGCCGGATCCGAAGAAGGTCGCCCGTGGACACCTCGTCCGCGGCGCGGACCACATGCCCGTCGGGGCGTTGCACGATCGCGTAGCCACGATCCAGCGTCTTGGCCGGGGACAGCGCGCGCAGCCGGGCGAGAGTGTGCTCCAGCGCGTCGTCGGCACGGCGCAGCCGGTGCTCCAGGCTGCGGCCGGCCCGGTCCCGCAGAGCGGTCACCTCGGTGGCCCGCTGGTCGATCAGCACCTCCGGGCGGGCCAGCACCGGCCGGGACCGCCACGACTCGATCCGCTGCCGCTCCCGGTCGATCATGCCGATGACCGCCCGGTCCAGCCGCGCTTTCGCCTGGCTGATCAGCCGCTGCTCCTCGGCCAGGTCCGGCACGATCCGCTTGGCCGCGTCGGTCGGGGTGGAGGCACGCAGGTCGGCCACATAATCCAGCAGCGGCGCGTCGGTCTCGTGGCCGATCGCGCTGACCACCGGGGTGCGAGCGCCGAACACGGCCCGGCACAGCGCCTCGTCGGAGAACGGCAGCAGATCCTCCACACTGCCGCCACCCCGAGCGATCACGATGACGTCGACCGTGTCGTCGCCGTCCAGCACCTTCAGCGCCTCGATGATCTGCGGCACCGCGTTGGCGCCCTGCACCAGCACGTTGATCACCCGGAAGTCCACCGACGGCCAGCGGCGTCGTGCGTTCATCAGCACGTCGCGCTCGGCGGCGCTGGCCTTGCCGGTGATCAGGCCGACCCGGCGCGGCAGGAACGGCAGCCGCCGTTTGCGCTCGCGCGCGAACAGCCCCTCCGCGGCCAGCAGGCGCTTCAGTTTCTCCAGGCGGGCCAGCAACTCGCCGATGCCGACCTGGCGGATCTCGTCGGCGCGCAGGCTCAGCGTGCCGCGGGCCGGATAGAACTCCGGTTTCGCGTGCAGGGTGACCCGGGCGCCCTCGGACAGGTCGGGCGCGCCGGCGTGCAGCACGTCGTGGTGGGTGGTGACGGTCAGGCTCAGGTCGGCCGAGGGGTCGCGCAGGGTCAGGAAGACCACGCCCGAGCCGGGACGGCGGTTGATCTGGGCGACCTGCCCGTCCACCCAGACCCAGCCCAGCTTGTTGATCCAGGCCCCGATCTTCTGGCTGACGACACGGACCGGCCAGGGCTCTTCGGCGGTGCTCGGCTCGTTCACCCGGCCAGATTACGTAAGCCCACCGACATTTTCCCCCGCGCGATCCGGGGTGGCGGCCATCGAACGCACTTCCGCGTGACCGCCGTACCGGGAGAGGTCGATGGGGGTCCGCCGTTCCGGCAGGAACCGCTCGGCCTGCGCCAGGACCGCCGCCAGCAACAGGCCCGCACAACCCCAGAAGAGCAGGTCGGCGCCCAGGTGGAACCGGTCGACGCCGGCGCCGTCACCCCAGAACGGGAACGGGTAGCCCGCCTGGCCGGGCAGCGCGGTGAGCGCCGTCGCGGCGACCACCGTCCCGGCGGTGACCAGGAGACCGGCGCGGCTCGGGGCCAGCCGCTGCCGCAACAGCAGCAGCACGCCGCCGGCCACGATCATCAGGTGGAACACCAGGTACGTCCGGGTGAGCCCACCGTCCACCTCGACAGCGATGTCGAGCAGGCCGACGCCGAGAAGCGCCCAGCCGGTCATCACACGCAGCACGGCCGGGACAGACGGCCACAGATCCGCGCTCATGAAACGAGTATCACGGTCGTTCCGGGTGATCCGCGGCGAAACGGCTTTACGCTGCCTGACCTGCGGCGCCGGCTGTGGCGCTGATCGCAGAGAGGCGGGCGGCGGAGACCTGCACGTACCATGGCCGGGTGACTGAAGCTCGTAAACGGGTGTTGCTCGCCAAACCGCGTGGTTACTGCGCCGGTGTCGACCGCGCCGTGCAGACCGTCGAGGAGGCGCTGAAACTCTACGGCGCCCCGGTCTACGTGCGTAAGCAGATCGTGCACAACAAGCACGTGGTCAGCACGCTGGAGGCCCGCGGCGCGATCTTCGTGGAGGAGAACTACGAGGTTCCCGAGGGTTCGACGGTCGTCTTCTCCGCCCACGGCGTCGCGCCCGAGGTGCACGAGCAGGCCCGCGAGCGCAACCTGAAGGCGATCGACGCCACCTGCCCCCTGGTGACCAAGGTGCACCACGAGGCCAAGCGCTTCGCCGCCGAGGATTACGACATCCTGCTGATCGGTCACGAGGGCCACGAGGAGGTCATCGGCACCGCCGGTGAGGCTCCCCGGCACATCCAGCTCGTCGACGGCCCCGACGACGTCGACAACGTCGTGGTCCGCGACCCGGCCAAGGTCGTCTGGCTCTCCCAGACCACCCTGTCGGTCGACGAGACCATGGAGACCGTCGCCCGGCTCAAGACCCGGCTGCCGCTGCTGCAGTCGCCGCCCAGCGACGACATCTGCTACGCCACGTCCAACCGCCAGCACGTGATCAAGGAGATCGCGCCGGAGTGCGACGTGGTGATCGTGGTCGGTTCCACCAACTCGTCCAACTCGGTGCGCCTGGTCGAGGTGGCCCTCGGCGCCGGCGCCCGGGCCGGGCACCTGGTCGACTACGCCTCCGAGATCCAGGACGCGTGGCTGGAGGGCGCCACCACGGTCGGCGTCTCGTCCGGCGCCAGCGTCCCCGAGGACCTGGTCATGGAGGTGCTCGCCCACCTCGCCGAGCGCGGCTTCGGCGAGGTCACCGAGTTCACCACCGCCGAGGAGCGGCTCACCTTCTCCCTGCCGCAGGAGCTGCGCAGGGACATGAAAGCCGCCGCCGCGGCGAAGGCGAGCTAACTGAACTCCGGGGCTTGCGGCTGACGAGGAGCGATCTCCACCTGTACGGGTGGGAGCAGCTCCTCGTCGGACACCCCCATCTCGGCCAGCTTGCGGGCACTGACCAGCACCCGTGACTCCAGCGACCCGACCGCCCGGTTGTACGCCGTGACCGCCCCCGACAGCGATGTCCCCAGCTTGTCCACATGGTCGCCGAGCGTGGACAACCGCGCGTACAACTCCCGGGCCAGCCCGTGCACCGCCGCCGCGTTACGGGTCAGCGCCTCCTGCCGCCACGAGTAGGCGACCGTCCGCAGCATCGCGATGAGCGTCGCCGGGGTGGCGAGCACGATGTTGCGGCGGAACGCGTGCTCCATCAGCGCCGGATCCCGCTGCAACGCCGCGTCCAGGAACGGGTCGGCCGGCACGAACAGCACCACGAAATCCGGCGTCGACTCGAACGCCGACCAGTACTTCTTCGCCGACAGCGCGTCCACGTGCATCCGCAGATGACGGGCGTGCTGGTCCAGGTGGCCGTCGCGGGTGTGCTCGTCGCGGGCCTCCATCGCCGACAGATAGCCCTCCAGCGGCGCTTTCGCATCCACCACGACGGTGCGGCCGCCGTACAACCGGACCACCAGGTCGGGCCGCACCCCCTGCTCGTCGGTCGCCGCCGTCACCTGCTCGGCGAAGTCGCAGTGCTCCAGCAGCCCGGCCGCCTCCACGATGCGCCGCAACTGATGCTCACCCCACCGGCCCCGCACCTGCGGCGCCCGCAACGCCGCCACCAGCTGCCGGGTCTCGGTGCGCAACTCGCCGGAGACCGCCCCCATCGACCGCACCTGCTCCCGCAGCTCGGCGTAGGCGTCCACCCGGTCGTGCTCCAGCTGGGCCACCCGCTGCTCGTAGCGGAGCAGCGTGTCGTGCAGCGGCGCCACCGCCCGCGCCACCGCCTCCTGCGACTGGGCGGTCGCCTCATAGGACAGCGCCCGCAACGACTGCTCGAGGCGCTGCTCGCCGTCGCGGGCGGCCTCCAGCGTCGCCTCCAGACGGGCGATGTCGGTGGCCGCGCGGGCCCGGGCGGCCAGCCATCCGGCGGCGGCGCCGGCGGCGAGACAGGCGAGGACCACGGCCAGTGTCGAGAACGTCACCATCGCAGATTGCCAGAAGGGTGAGACATGACCGGCGGGGGTACCGTGGGAAACATGAGAGGCGTGTTGCTCATCCTGGTCATCGTCGTGGTGATCGGCCTGATCGTCGCGGTCACCCAGCGCGGCGCGGAGACGCGCCGGCAGACCCGGCTCGACGACGCCCGCGCCGACGCCCAGCGGTGGTATGAGCGACTCGGCGGCCAGGTGATGAACCTGAGCTCCGACGACCCGGCGGCGCGCCAGGCACTCGCCGACGCCGGCGAACGGTACAACGCGGCCGGCGGCCAGTTGCAGATGGCCAACTCGGTCCGGCAGTTCGAGCTGGCCCGCGAGTCCGCGCTGGAAGGACTCACCTATGTGCGGGCCGCCCGCCTCGCGATGGGCCTCGACGAGGGGCCCGCCCTGCCGCCGCTGGGCGCCGCGCACAACACCGGGCGGCTCACCCGCGAGCGTGAGGTGACCGTGCAGGGCCACTCCTACAAGGCGGGGCCGCGGCCGGCCGCCGACACGCCCTACTACTACCCGGGCGGCCGGGTGGAGGGACGCCCCGTCCCGGCGGGGTGGTATTCGACGCCGGTGTGGCGGACGGCGCTCGGCGCGGGCGCGGGTGTGCTCGGCGGCATGCTGATCTTCGACGCCCTGTTCTCGCCGGAGTTCGGTGACTTCACCGGCACCGAGTTCGCGGGCGGCGATCCCACCGTCGGCGACAGCGGCACCGACTTCAGCGGCGGCGATTTCGGCGGCGGCGACTTCTGACAGACCTGCCGACTGCGGCGTGTGACGGGCCTGCTCGCTGCGGCGTGTGACGGGCCTAGTGGCTGCGGCCTCGACCGGTGATCGACGGGCCTTCGAGCGTGTGCAGCTCGGCCGTGTATTTCGCCCGAACCCCACACAGAAAGCGGGCCTGACCGTCAGTTCTGCTCGGTGGCGGCGGCGTGCCGGTGCCGGTCGATCTCGCGCATCAGCGCGCGCGGGCTCGGCCAGATCTGGGTCAGGTCGGCGATGAAAGCCGGCCCCCGCGGCGTGTCCGCCATGGCCGGGCCGCCGGAGTCGCCCTCCTGCACCGGATGGACGCTGTCCAGGTCACCCGGAACCACCTCGAGAACCGTCCGCAGCCCGTCCCGGCGTACCAGCACGGTCACGATGTCCGACCAGTCCAGCAGGATCGGATCGGAATCCTGGCTGGCCAGCTCCAGCCCACCGGACGACACCCGCACCCAGGTCGGCAGGGCGGCCCGCGCCGACAACGCATAGGCCCCGGCCACCCCCGCCCCGACCAGCGCCGCCTGCGCGGCGATCACCCACCACGGGTCACCGGAACCCCCGGCGACCCAGCCGATCAGCGGCGACACCGCCAGATAGGCGACCATCAGCACGGCGAACACCGTGACGAAGGTCCGCGCCGGAGACGACCGGAACAGCACCGCATCGCGGGCCGGAGCCCGAACCTGCTCAGGGGCGATCGACATGCCTCCTATGGTGGACCACCGGTGGCCCGCTGACCGGCGAATCCGCCGGTCAGCGGGCGTTCCGCGATCAGAAGGCGCAGGCGATCACCAGCTCCGGAGTGCGGTCGCGGAGCAGGTCGAGCTTCCCGATCCGGGCGGCCGCCCGGAAATCACCGTCGATCAGCTCCAGCCGGTCCAGCATCCCGGCCGGGCCCAGCGCCTCCGCCAGCGGCACCTCGGTCCGCATCGACAGTTTCCGGTCCGACTTGGCCCGGCGGACCTGCCGCAGCGCCTCTCCGGCCAGATCCAGCAGCGACGGATCACTCTCCGGCGCGACCCGGGTCGACTCGTACCGGGTCGGCCAGGTCGCGCGGTGCACCGAACCGTACCGCCACCAGGACCAGATCTCCTCGGCGACGAACGGCAGGAACGGCGCGAACAACCGCAACAGCACCGACAGGCCGGTGGCCAGCGCGGCCCGAGCCGAGTCGGCGCCCGGACCGGACCCGTACGCCCGATCCTTGACCAGCTCGATGTAGTCGTCGCAGAACGTCCAGAAGAACGTCTCCACCGCCTGCAGCGCATCGGTGTGCTGGTAGTCCTCGAACGCCGCGGTCGCCGCGACCACGACCTCGGCCAGACGGCCCAGCATCGCCCGGTCCAGCGGCTCGGTCACCGGCTGCCGCAGCGCCTCGGCCGCACCCAACCCCAGCGCGAACCTCGACGCGTTCAGCAGCTTCGTCGCCAGGCGCCGCCCGACCTTCAACTGAGCCGGCTCGAAGGCCAGATCCGCGCCGGGACGGCCGAGCGCCGCCCAGTAGCGAACCGCGTCCGACCCGTACTGCTCCAGCAGTTGAAGCGGGGTCTCGACCGCGTTGTCCTTCGACTTCGAGATCTTCTTGTGGTCGGGATCCAGGATCCACCCGGACAGGACCGCACGCTGCCACGGCAGACCACCGCCGAGCTGACCGGCCCGCAGCACCGACGAGAACAACCAGGTCCGGATGATCTCCTGACCCTGCGGGCGCAGATCCATCGGATACGTCCGGGCGTGCAGATCCGCGTCGGTACTCCAGCCGGTGACGATCTGCGGGGTCAGCGACGACGTGGCCCAGGTGTCCATGATGTCCGGATCGGCGGTGAAGCCGCCCGGGACGTCCCGCTGCTCCTCGGTGAAACCCGGAGGACAGTCCGACGACGGGTCGATCGGCAGCGCCGCATCGTCCGGAACCAGCAACCGGTCGTAGTCCGGGTTGCCGGCCGCGTCGACGCCGTACCACACCGGGATCGCGACACCGAAGAACCGCTGCCGGCTGATCAGCCAGTCACCGGTCAGACCACCGACCCAGTGGTCGTAACGATGCCGCATGCTCTCCGGCGTCCACCGCAGCTCCCGGCCCTTCGCCAGCAACTGCGCACGCAGCTCCGGATCACGGCCGCCGTTACGGATGAACCACTGACGGCTCGTGACGATCTCCAGCGGCCGGTCACCCTTCTCGTAGAACTTGACCGGATGCTTCACCGGCCGCGGCTCCCCGACCAGATCACCGGACTCCCGCAGGATCCGGACCATCTCGGCACGGGCCGCGTTGACGGTCAGGCCGGCCAGGCCCTGATAGGCGGCGACCGGGACACCCGGCGGGGCGTCCGGAAGGAACCGGCCGTCCCGGCCCAGAACCACCCGGGTGTCCAGGTGCAGATCCCGCCACCAGGTGACATCGGTCAGGTCACCGAACGTGCAGACCATCGCGATCCCCGTACCCTTGCCGGGGTTGGCCTGCGGGTGCGCCAGAACCGGCACCTCGACATCGAAGAACGGCGTCCGGACCGAGGTCAGGCCCGCGAACCGGTCATCGTCGGGATGACGGACCAGCGCGACACACGCCGGCAACAGCTCCGGCCGCGTCGTGTCGATCTCCACCGGCCCGTCCGGGCCGTGGAAACGCAACGTGTGGTACGCCCCCGCCCGCTCCCGATCCTCCAGCTCAGCCTGCGCGACAGCGGTCCGGAACCCGACGTCCCACAACGTCGGCGCCTCCGCCGTGTACGCCTGCCCCGCCGCCAGATTCGCCAGGAACGCCCGCTGCGAGACCGCCCGCGCCGTCTCCCCGATCGTCGTGTACGTCAAACCCCAGTCGACGGACAGCCCCAGCCGCCGCCACAACGCCTCGAACTGCTTCTCGTCCTCGACGGTCAGCCGCCCGCACAACTCGACGAAATTCCGCCGCGAGATCGACTCCGGCTCCTTCGGCGGAGTGGCCGGCGGCTCCCACGACGGGTCGTACGGCAACGACGGGTCACAGCGGACCCCGAACACGTTCTGAACCCGCCGCTCCGTCGGCAGCCCGTTGTCGTCGAACCCCATCGGATAGAAGACGGCCTTGCCGCGCATCCGCTGAAACCGCGCGACCATGTCGGTGTGCGTGTACGAGAAGACGTGCCCGATGTGCAACGAGCCCGATACGGTCGGCGGCGGTGTGTCGATCGCATACACGTCGGCCCGCTCCTTCGAACGGTCGAACGTGTACGTGCCCTCCTCCTGCCAGCGCGGCGCCCACTTCCCCTCGAGCCCGTCCAGAGACGGCCGCTCGGGGAGACCGAGACGCCCGGTTCCCGTATCAGTCATACCGGTCAGCGTAGGACCGGCCGGGACGTGCTGCCACGCCATTATCAGCTCACGGACTCGTGCTTCAGCAGCCACTCCTTGACATGCAGGCCCCATCGGTAGCCACCGAGCGAGCCGTCCGTACGCAGAACGCGGTGACACGGAGTGAACAACGCCACCGGATTGCGCGCGCACGCCGAAGCCGCCCCACGGATCGCCGCCGGACGCCCGGAGAGCTCGGCGAAACCGGTGTACGTCACCGGGGCGCCCGGCTTGATCCCGCGCATCACCCGCCACGCCTGCGCCATGAACGCGCCCGCCGTGTGCTGCTCCACCCCGACCGCGTCGATCGCGGTCAGATCCCCGCCCAGGTACGCCACCACGGCGGCGCCCACCTCCCCGGGATCACCCGGCCCCACCGGCTCCCGCAGAGCCGGATGCACCAGCGTCATCAGCTCCGCCACATCGGTGGTGAAACCCGCCGCCCGCACCGTGCCGGTCCTGCTGACGACAACCGTGAACGGGCCGATCGGGGTGTCCAGAGTCGAATGCACCAACATCGTTCATCTCCTTGTCAGGGGGCGCCAGCGTCGCCCGGCCGGGCCGGCCGCCGGAATCGGCCTGTGGACAAGTCGCCACTGTGGACGACGCCGGGCGGCGGCCGGGCGGCGAGTAACTTCGGGTCAAGCGGCGCGCCACAGGCGGATCAGCGCGTAGGAACGCCACGGACGCCAGCGTTCGCCATGGGCGGCCAGGGCTTTCGCCGAGCCCGGCAGACCCAGATTCGCGGCGCCGCGGCGGGCGGCCAGATCGGTGGACAGGAGGACGTCGGGGTCGCCGATGGCGCGCATGGCGACATAGCCGGCGGTCCAGGCGCCGATGCCGGGAAGGTCGGTGAGGCGGGCGGTGGTCTCGGCGCGGTCGGCGCCGGGATCCAGGTCCAGCTTGCCGTCGGCGACGGCCTCGGCGAGAGCGCGGACGGTGGCGCGGCGTGCGGCGGGCATGCCGAAAGCGGTGTCCGGCAGGGCGGCGATGACATCGGCTGGGGGGAAGCCGGTGAGGTCGGGGGGTGCCGTCGAAGTGGTGGCCGGCGCGGTGGTGACGGTTTGGGGGATGGGGGTGGGTTCCCCCGAAGACGCACCGGCAGCCGCTCGCAGCATCCGTACCAGCGTCGTCCGCGCCCCCGCCACACTCACCTGCTGCCCGACCACCGCCCGCACCGCCATCTCGAACCCGTCCGCCGCCCGCGGCACCCGCACTCCCGGCTCCGCCTCCACCGCCGCCGCCAGCGCCGGATCCCCCGCCAGCAGCCCGTCGACCGCCACCGGATCGGCATCGAGATCGAACAGCCGCCGGCACCGCGCCACCGCCGGCGCCAGATCGCGCACATCGTTCAGCCGCAACGTCGCATGAACCCAGCGGTCGCCCGGCTGGAGCGTGACGGTTGCGGTCCCGTTCGGGAGATTCAATCCCCGGCGGTACGTGTGACCGTCCACTTCGTCCACGCCCGGCAGGGTCCGCGCCCCGAAGAATTCGAGCAGCGATTCCGCGTGCAGCGGCGGCCGATACGCGAGCCGCAGGTTGACCGCGCCGGGCTCGCCCCGTGTCACCGGCCGCCGTTCCCGCAGCTGGCTGGGCGACCGCGCGTACACCTCGAGCATCGTGTCGTTGAACTGCCGGATGCTGCCGAACCCGGCCGCGAACGCGATCTCGGCCAGCCCCAGATCCGTGGTCTCCACCAGGATCCGGGCGGTCTGTGCCCGCTGTGCCCGGGCGAGCGCCAGCGGCCCGGCCCCGAGTTCGGCGGTGAGGATCCGGTTGAGGTGCCGTTCGGTGTACCCGAGCCGCGCCGCGAGTCCGGGCACCCCTTCCCGGTCGACGATTCCGTCCCCGATCAGCCGCATGGCTCGCCCGACGGTGTCGGCGCGCGTGTCCCACTCGGGTGAGCCGGGGGCCGCGTCGGGCCGGCACCTGCGGCAGGCCCGGAAGCCGCCGCGCTGCGCGGCCGCCGCGCTCACGTAGAACGTGACGTTCTGCCGTTTCGGCGTGATCGCCGGGCAGGACGGCCGGCAGTAGATCCCGGTGGTGCGCACGGCCGTGTAGAAGCATCCGTCGAACCGCGGGTCCCGGCTGTCGACGGCCCGGTAGCAGTGCTCGAAGTCCAGCTCCATGCCGTCGAGTCTGCTCCGCCGGCCATCGCACGGCTGGCGGGTTTCGGACACGACCGTCGGTCGGCGAGGGGCGCCCACGGGAGACCGTCTACCGGAGGGCGAGCTGACCGGGAATCGGATCGATGCCGCGAGTCCACCTGCCAGGCGCCGCTGATCGGCATATCGCCTGTCAACCGAAGTTGACGACTTCGAGACTTGTCAACTACGGTTGACGGCATGAGGGCTTTGGTGGCAAGGACGGACATCCGGTGGCGCGCCTTCGGTGGCGGCCCGAAGGTCGTGCTCCTGCACGGCGGCATGCAGACCTCGGCGAATCTCACGAAGCTCGCCCGTTCCCTGGCGACCGGCTTCACCGTCTACGTGCCGGACCGGCGCGGCCGCGGGCTCAGCGGTCCGGCAGCATCCGGCCACGGTCTGCGGGCCGAGATCGACGACCTGGCCGCCGTGCTCGACGAGACCGGGGCGCGCAACGTCTTCGGCCTCAGCTCCGGCGCCGTCATCGCGCTGCGGGCGGCGATGGAGCTGCCGATCGAGCGCCTCGCGCTCTACGAGCCGCCCCTCAAACACGACGATCACGATCCGGTCGCCTGGCTGCCGAGATATGAGAAGGAGCTGGCCCGGGGCCGCCGGGCAGCCGCTTTCGTCACGGCCGCCAAAGGCACAGGCGATCTTCGGTACGCGCCCCGCGCGGCCCTGATCCCGCTGCTCGGCGTCGCGATCCGGGCCGGGCAGGGCCGGCGGCGCATCGGTGACCTGATCCCGACGATGCGCCTGGACGCCGCGGTCGTCGAGGACGCGGCCGGGCCGTTGAGCACCTATGCGACGGTCACCGCGGAGACGCTTCTGCTGGGTGGCGAGCGCTCCCCGGCGTACCTCACCTCGGTATTGAACGGCCTGGAGCCCGTCCTGCCGCGAGTGCGGCGGGTGACCTTCACCGGCGTCGGGCATCTCGCCGCGGACGACGGCGGCAAGCCGGAGCTGGTCGCCGCCGAACTGCGCAGGTTCTTTCGATGACGCTTGCGTAGACTGGCGTTCCGTGAGCCTCACCATCGGAATCGTCGGCCTGCCCAACGTCGGCAAGAGCACCCTGTTCAACGCCCTGACCAAGAACGACGTGCTCGCCGCGAACTACCCGTTCGCGACGATCGAGCCCAACGTCGGCGTGGTCGGGCTGCCCGACGAGCGGCTGGGGAAACTCGCCGAGCTGTTCAGCAGCGAGAAGATCCTCCCGGCGCCGGTGAGCTTCGTCGACATCGCCGGTCTGGTCCGTGGCGCGTCCAAGGGCCAGGGCCGCGGCAACGCGTTCCTCGCCAACATCCGGGACGCCTCGGCGATCTGCCAGGTGGTCCGCGCCTTCTCCGACCCGAACGTGCTGCACGTCGACGGCAAGGTCTCGCCGGCCGACGACATCGAGACGATCAACACCGAGCTGATCCTGGCCGACCTGCAGACCGTCGAGAAGGCGCTGCCCCGCCTGCAGAAAGAGGCGAAGCTCAAGAAGGACAAGGCCGCCACGGTGGCCGCCGCCGAGGCCGCGTTCAAGCTGCTCAACGACGGTGTCACCCTCTATCAGGGCGCCAAGTCCGCGGGTGTCGAGCTGGAGCTGCTGGCCGAGCTGCACCTGCTCACCACCAAGCCGTTCCTGTACGTGTTCAACGTCGACGAGGCCGAACTCGGCAACGAGGCGTTCCTTGACGAACTGCGCGCTCTGGTCGCCCCGGCCGAGGCCGTCTTCATGGACGCCAAGATCGAGTCCGAGCTGATCGAGCTGGACGACGAGGAGGCCCTGGAGCTGCTCCAGTCCACCGGCCAGTCCGAGCCCGGCCTGAACCGGCTGATCCGGGTCGGCTTCGAGACCCTCGGCCTGCAGACCTACCTGACCGCCGGCCCGAAGGAGGCCCGCGCCTGGACCGTCCCGGTCGGCGCGACCGCCCCGGAGGCGGCAGGCGTCATCCACTCGGACTTCCAGCGCGGCTTCATCAAGGCCGAGATCGTCAGCTTCGACGACCTGATGGCCGCCGGCTCGATGTCCGCCGCCAAGGCCGCCGGCAAGGTCCGCATGGAGGGCAAGGACTACATCATGCAGGACGGCGACGTCGTCGAGTTCCGCTTCAACGTGTAGCACAACCGCGCCCATCGCCCGGGTGGTCGCGGCTTCCGTGGATCACCTGTCCTGAGACACGACGAGAGCGTCGGACCGCCGCCACATCCCTCGATGGCGGTCCGACGCCCTCACCGCCCCGGCAAGGGTAGCTACCAGCGGATGTTCCGCCGTTCGTAGTCGCGCCAGGTCCGGGCCGCGTTGACCCGGTCGCGGTAGGCCGCATGGGTCTTCATGACGACGCACGGGTACGCGTCCAGGCCGCACCGGCAGATCAACCGCCAGGGTCGGAACCACCGACGCCGCGGACCGTGTATCGGGTATCGATCTCTGCGCATCGCGCCACCTCCCTGCCGTGAGCGGGGGGACAGCGGCGAGACGCGCCATCATGGGTGCGCGCCCCGCCGCCGCCGGACCGTGCAGCACCGCGAGGGGCCGCCTCCGGTTGCGCACAGCCTGCACGGCGGCGGGCAGGTGCCTAGACACTCTTGGGGGCGCCAGTGCCCGCCGCCGCTGACACTCAATCTGGCAGCAGAACGTGTGAACACCGAAGGCGTGTTCATGCTGAACACTGGGTATCGTGAACACTCATGGGTGAACCGGCATACCGAGAACTCGCCGATCGGATCCGAGCCGACATCGAAGAACGGCGCCTCGTCGACGGAGACCGGCTGCCGACCGTACGGGACATGGCGGTCCGTTTCGGAATGCCGATCGGTACCGTGGCCAAGGCCGTTGACGTCCTCCGGGCTGACGGCGTGATCACCACCCGACACGGCCGCGGGCTCTATGTCTCCGGGTTCAAGCGCATCCTCCGCTCGTCACCCGCCCGCCTCGCCCGATCATGGTGGGGCGAGGGAAACGCCATCCAGGACGCCGACACCGGCGGCAGACTCCGCGTCGTGCACGTCGAGGTGGAGGAGCACCCTGCGCCCGAGCACATCGCCGAGGCGCTCGGCGTGCCGGTGGGCGCGGCAGTTCTCGTCAGGGCGCGCCGCTTCGCTGTCGACGACCGGATCGTACAAATCGCCACCAGCTATATCCCCTTGGCCGTGGTGGCGGTCGCGCCGGCTGTCGCATACACGGGGCCCGGCCCAGGTGGCATCTACGCCCGCATGACGGAGGTCGGCGTCGGACCGGAGGTGCTCCAGGAGCGGGTCATCTGTCGCGCGCCTACGCCGGCCGAGGCCGCGGCGTTGTCGCTGCCCCGAGGTGCATGGGTCATCTCAATCACCCGGCGTGCCTACACCGACGCCCGGCAATGCGTCGAAGTGAACGAAATGGTGCTCGATGCCAGCGCTTACGAGCTGGAGAACGTATTCGGCGTCTGAAGGAAGGCGAGCCGAATGCCGACCTGCACCGGCGTGACAGCGGTGCCGGTCCAGCCGTAGGGCTCGCCTGTCGTCGGGCGAGGTGATGCGGGGGCTCGGTGGTCCGCGCGGTCTGCGGTCCGCGGTCTGCGGTCCGTGAATAGTCCGCAGGACGGTCGCAGAGGGTCGGAACTAACCAACACAACCCAGCGCAGTAAGCGCCGGTTATGGCGCTGTTCAGGGAAAGATCGGCAGGTCGCGGATCAATGCGGAGTACTTCCGCTTCGACGTCTGATTCCGGTCGAGTGTCGTTCCGGGCGTGCGGCCCCGCCCGGAACACGGCCCCTCGCTGCGGTGATACCGCGGTATGGTCGCTGAATGGCGAGGACGAAGAAGGTGACGATCACGCTGCTGGGGAGCATGAAATCGCACACCGACAACGTTCCCGGCTACCTCACCGAGTTGGCCGAGCGGGCGGAGCGGCGCAGGCTCCTCCGCGAGGAGCTGGACCACTAATCAGGGCGAGTTCGGGGCGTTCACCGTCGAGGAGATGGCTGAGGCTCGGGCGCTCCTGCGCAGGGCTGAGGAGACCGGACGAGCGGCGTGAGTCTCGCGTCCGGCTGCATGGCGGGTTTCCTACTCGTTTGACACAATCGGGCGATGAGTGAGGCGACGTACAACATCGGGGAAGGGCCTGCGACGCGGGTGAGCCTTTCGCTCCCGGAGGGGACCGCCGAGGCGATTCGGGCCCGGGTGGGCAAGCGGGAATTCTCGGCTTTCATCGCCGAAGCGGTCGAGCGGGAGCTGCGCGGGCAGCTTCTCGACGAGTATCTGGCGGACTACGAGAGCCGCCAGGGGCCGGTTTCCGAAGTGGTTCGTCAGCGGGCGCGGCAGGTCTTCGACGAGGTGTTCGCCGAGGAGCGTGAATGCCCCGCCGCAAGCTGAGCCACGAGGGGACGCTGGTCCTCGACAGCGAAGGGCTCTCGAAACTGCTGGCCGACGACGAGCAGGTGGTGGCTCTGACAGCCGAGGCGCGCTCGCGCGGCATGGAGGCTGTGGTCAGCGCACTCACCATCATCGAGGCCGTCCATGCCCGAACGAACAAGTCACGTTTGAACTGGCTGCTCTCCGGGCTGCGCGTCATCCCGGTCGGCGACGAGGAGGCCCGGGCGGCGTCGGGGCTGTTGATGGATGCCGGCCTGCACGGGCACAAGTACGCCATCGATGCGGCGGTCGCCGAGGCCGCGCTGCGTCAGCGCCGTCCCGTGGTCATGTTGACCTCCGATGTCGATGACATGCGCAAACTCTGTGGTGACCGGGTGCGGCTCGTGCCGGTGTGAGGGCTGTCAGCCGACCTGGGTGCTGACGACCCGATTGTCGTCGTCGAGCCAGGCGTGGACGATCCCGTCGAGCGCGCGGGGCCAGTAGGCGCCCCGGACGAAGCGGAGCCGGTTGCGGCCGATGCCGTCGTCCTCGAGTTCGGTGACCGTTCGTCCGGTCGCGAGACGAGCCAGGTGTGTTCCGCTCTGCGGCGCAGCCTCCGGCGGGCCAGAGCGATGTGCAGTGCGCTCAGGTCGTCGATCCGGTACACGTTTCCCCGGTTCGTCTCGGTGAGCCAGCCGCACCACCACATGCCGTGGCTGGTGCCCCACCAGTCGACACTGCCCGCGGGTTCACCGGACGGCTTCGCATACGGATTCGCGTCGGCCCCGGCGCCCGCCTGAGCGGCGTCACGGCCGTCGCAGAACTCGCATGTCTCGTCGGCATCGTGCATGGTGGCCGTCTCGTCGCCCAGGCCGAGATGCGGCAGGCGGGTCCGTGCCCATTTCCACGAGTCGGCGGTCCGCTGGGCGTCCTCCCGCGACGCGTACAGCGGCAACTCTCTGCCGTGCTTCCCCGGCTGTCCCATGGCGGCGTAGACAGCGGGGCTGTGTACCGGCTTGACGCGGAAGTTCACCAGGTAGGCGGTGTTCATCACCAGCCGGATGAGCCGGCGGCCGCCGGTGCCGCGCCGGGTCCCGACCACGTACCGCTGCTCGCCGCCGTCACCCCACATGGTCGGCAGCACCCACACCTTGGCGCCGGGCACGAAATGGCGTGTGCCCGGCCGTTTCGTGTCCGTCCGCTGGCGGGTGAAGACGTCATGGCTGACGTTCGCCGCGACGCCCCAGGTCAGCGGCTCGTCCTCGATCATCCCGCGATTACATCATCGGGACGCGATGATATTGATGGGGGTGTGTACGGTCTCGGCATGACCGAGCCGGGACACCATCCCTCACCGCACGCGCATCCGTCGTCCGCGCCCCGGACGCGGCGGAGCAGGCCGGACAACGTGGTGGCCGGGGTGGCGGTCGCCGTGCTCGGGGTGTGGCTGGCGTTCCGGCTGTTCCTCGCCCTTCTGGCCCTGTTGGTGTCGGGCAACTGCGACGGCGGGGACAGCGACTTCTGCTCGGTGCCGGGGCGGATCCTCGGGCCGTGGGGCGCCCCTCTCGCCGCCGCTGCGGGGATCGCTCTCATCGTCTACGGCGCCTGGATCAGGCGGCGGCATCCCGTGCTGATCTGGGTGGCCGCCGCTGCGCTCGTCGCCCTTCTCGGTCACGTCGTCGCCGGCCACTACCTCGAGAGTGCTCCCGGCGTGTGAGCGACAAGGGTGCGCTCGTAACAGACCGAGAGGTCGGAGTCGAGGTAGGCGCCGAACAGCGGGATCTCGCGGTAACCCTCCCGCTCGTAGAAGCGCATCGCGTCCGGCTGGGCCGGGCCGGTCTCCAGGCGGATCGTGGTCCAGCCCCGGTCCAGGGCCGCCGCCTCCAGGGCGCGCAGGATCGCCGTCGAGACGCCGGAGCCGCGGCTGCCGGGCGCCACGTACATCCGTTTGATCTCGGCGGCCGAGTCGTCGAGGCGGCGCAGCGCTCCGCAGCCGACCGGCTCGCCGGTGGCCGGGTGGGTGGCGACCAGGAAGAGGTCGATGTCGGCGCCGGAGGGTGGGGTGCCGGGCTCGTGGTCGCCGTGGCCGTAACGGGCGTCCAGTTCGGTGCGCTGGGCGGTGCGGAGCGCGGTGCCGGCGGGGTCGTCCCAGGGGCGGGACTCGATGATCCAGGTCATGGCGTCCTCCATTCGTAACAGGCGTTACGGTAACATCCGTTACGGGAAAGGGGAGGTGCGACGCATGTCACGGACGGCGGATCGGTCGGCGCAGGGGGAGACGCTGTCCCGGGCGGTGTGGAGCGTGCTGGCCGAGCAGGGACTGGAGCGGCTGACCGTGCGGGCGGTCGCGGCCGCGGCGGGGTGCACGACCGGGCTGGTCATGCACCGGTTCCCGAACCGGCGGGCGCTCCTGCTGCACGCCCGGCACCTGCTCCATCAGGTCACCCGGGAGCGGGTCGAGGCGCTGGAATCGGCGGCGGCGACCCCGCGGGCGGCGCTGCGGGCGGTTCTGCAGCAGTCGATGGCGCCTGACGAGGCGACCCGGCAGGAGGCGGTGGTGTGGACGGGCTTCCTCGCCGCGGCGGTCGCCGACGAGGAGCTGATCACCGAGCACCGGCGCAACAACCGGCTCTGGCGGGAACGCGTCGAACGGCTCACCGCGGCCGCCGCGCCGGACTGGGCGCCCGACCGCGTCGCCACCACGGCCCTCGCCCTGATCGCGATGACCGAGGGCATGGGCGCCTATGCCGCCGCCGACCCGGCCGCCTTCCCGGCCGCCGACCAGGAGCGGATGCTCGACGCCACCCTGACGGCCTACGGCCTGCTCTAGCGCACGTCCCGAGAATTCACGCCGAGCGTGGGCCGGCCGGGTGGGAAAGGCAGAGCGCAGCCTGAGGTGCGGGTCAGCGGAAGGCTGGCCCAGCGGAAGGTGGGAGTCGGTCAGCGGGAGGGCAGGGAAGGCGAAGCGAGGTACGGGTCAGCGGAGGGCGGGAAAGACGGTGCCGGCGATGACCGCGCCGACCAGGGCGCCGACGACCACCTGCGCGGGCGTGTGCGCGGTGAGCCGGACCCGGGCCCAGCAGCCGAGCAGCACCAGCGGCACGCCGAGCATCGCGACGGCGCCGTACACCGCGGTCAGCGCCACGACCGTCCCGGACGCGACCCCGGCGTGGATCGACATCTTCCACCAGTGTGTGACCAGCGCGAACGCGGCCAGCCCGACCCCGCCGGCGGTGAGCAGGGCGAGGATCTCCCGCGGCGCGCCGAGGGCCAGCAGCAGGAGCAGCCCGGCGACCAGGGAGGCGGTGCCGAACAGCAGCGGGATCCGGCGGTCGGCGCGTTCCGGGATGTGGTGGTTGGTGAGGCGGCCCCGGCGTACGCCGTGCAGCACATAGCCGAGCGGGATGACCGCCGCGAACAGCGCGCCCGGCAGCCCCCACCACCGGGACACCCCCGGCGTCTCCCCGGCGTGCCATCCGACGACGAGCAGCAGCACCGCGACCAGCACCGCCGGCGCGAGCACTTCCGAGACGACGATCGCGATCCGGTCGGGCACTCCGGGGGTGGAGGCGGCGGGGCGGTCCTCGTCGAGGGTGGTGTTCAGCACCCCTTCATCATCGCAACCAGGGAAGGGTGGAGCGGGGAGGTGACCGTCCGGGCGGTTCAGGTGTCCCGGGTCATCGCGTTGAACGCGGCCGCCAGGCGCTGGAGATCGAGGTCGCCGAGGTGGTCGAAGATGTGCCGGCGGACGCTGGCGAGGTGGGTGGGCCAGGCTTCGCGCAGCCGTTCCATGCCTTTGTCGGTGAGGACGGCGTTGGCGCCGCGGGCGTCCTCGGCGCAGCGGATCCGGCGGAGGAGCCCGAGCGACTCGAGTTTCGCGGCGAGCCGGGTCATGCCGCTCAGTGACATGTCACACGCCGTGGCGAGTTCACTCATCCGGAGGAGATGGCCGGGTGTCTCGGAGAGGTGGCGCAGCACCGCGTACTCGCTGGCGGACATGCGTTGCTCGCGGGTCAGGTCGGCGTCCAGCGCACGGGGCATGACCAGCAGGAACCGGCCGAGCGCACGCATCACCGCCTCCTCGTCGGGGCTCAGTGGAGCGGGTGGTGCGGCCATGCCGTTGATCGTACGACCGCCGCGCAGCCCCACCGGCTGTCGAGTTTGCGCCTCGCCGGGGCAACGCGTGAAGACCGTCGTGGGGCGCGGTGGTCAGCATTTCGGGTGACAAGTGGTCGTTTACCTTCGAGAGGGCAGAAGTCACAATGTTTTGGTGCAAAACCAGACAACTAGTGCCTCTTTGCAGCGTCTGCTCGAAATGCCACGAAAGTCTTGGTGGGCTCGACTGCCGTTCGGCGTCCGGATGGCCGCCGGCGCGAGCGCGATCTTCGTGGTCGTCGGCGGTGGGGTGGCCGGCGTCGCCACCATGACCGGACCACGGGCCGACGACGCCGCGCAGGCCACGGCCGAACCGGACCTCGGCGCCCCGATGCTGGAGGAGAACCCGGAGGTGGTCAGCCGGGCCGCCGCCGCCGCTCAGCCGCTGCCCCGCCGGCACGCCCACACCACGGCGCCGGCCGTCACCGTCCCGGCGCTGCCGCCGCCGCCGCCGGCCCGGACCGCCCCGGTGACCGATCAGCTCAGCCGCGCCCGGGTGGCCGACGAGCGCGCCGACCGGACCGGGCCGCGCTCCGTGCGTACCCCCGGGAAGAAGACCGGTGGGCCGGCCCCCCGCAAGCAGGCCGCCGCACCGGTGGTCACCACCCGCACCGATGTGGAGACCCGGCCCATCCCGTTCCACACCCAGGTGGTGCGGGACGCGTCGCTGCCCCGCGGCACGCGCCGGGTCCAGGTGGACGGCATGCCCGGCGAGCAGACGACGCGGTACCTGGTGACGCTCACCGACGGCCGGCAGACCGCGCGGCGGCTGCTCGGCAGCGACGTCACGAAACCGCCGCAGCACCGGGTGGTGGCCCTCGGCGCCCGCCGCCAGTCCGCCCTGGACCCGGCCTGTGAACAGGCACTCAACCTGTGTGTGCCGCTCGGCCGTTCCGCGGTGTGCCCGCCCGGCGCGGATGCCGCGCCGGCCGAGCCCGCGAAGGTCGAGGAGTCCGGCGAGATCCTGATCGCCGAGGAGGACCTGGAACTGCTCGGGCCGGAGGGCCTGGACGCGCTCCGGCTCGAACCCGCGAAGCTGTGCTGATCCGGCCACGGCCGGGCAAGATCGGGACATGGCGCTGACCGATTCCGTCCTCGACGAGCTCGCGCACCGGCTGCTGACCGTTCCCGGCGTCGTCGGGGTGGTCCTGGGCGGCAGCCGGGCCCGCGGCACCCACACCGAGGAGTCCGACTACGACCTGGGCCTCTACTACCGGGCGCCGCTGGACACCGGCCGGATCGGCGAGCTGGCCCGGGAGGTCGCCGGGCCGGACGCCGGCGTGACCGGGGTCGGCGAGTGGGGGCCGTGGGTGGACGGCGGCGGCTGGCTGCGCATCGGCGCGAGCGCGGTCGACTGGCTCTACCGCGATCTGGACCGGGTGGAGCAGTGCTGGTCGGAGGCGGAACAGGGACGATACGCGTTTCACGTCCAGGCCGGGCATCCGCTGGGCGTGACCGGTTTCTCGTACCCCGGTGAGCTGGCCCTGGCCCGCATCCTCGCCGACCCGCGCGGGGACCTGGC
Organism: Actinoplanes utahensis; assembly: GCF_016862455.1. Classification (GTDB taxonomy): domain Bacteria; phylum Actinomycetota; class Actinomycetes; order Mycobacteriales; family Micromonosporaceae; genus Actinoplanes; species Actinoplanes utahensis. The sequence continues at coordinate 51,459 of NZ_BOMZ01000033.1, read as the reverse complement.
CGATCTGCAACGCCGCGTCCGGGTCTATCCGCGGGCGCTGTCCGAGGCCCTGGTGGCCGGTCTGTGGGAGGCCGACTTCCTGATCGGGCTGGCGCGCAAGGCGGTGTCCCGGGGCGACAGCGCCTACATCGCCGGTTGCCTGTTCCGGCTGGCCGGGGTGCTGGCGCACGCGCTGCACGGCGCGGCCGGCCACTGGCTGATCAACGAGAAGGGCGCGGTGGCCACGGCCGGCGCGCTGCCCGGCGCGCCCGAGCGGTTCCGGGCGCGGGTCGACGCGGTGTTCGCGGCGGTCGAGGGTGATCCGCTGCGGCTGGCCACCGCGATCGACCTGGCGGCGGATCTCGTGCTCGAGACGGCCGACGCGTGCGCGATGATGCTGCGGTGACCGCTGACGTTCCCACCATCCTCGCCACCAGCGCCTTCTTCCGCCGCAGCAAGGTCAGCCCGCTGGCCATGCGCCCGGGCGCGATCCACTATCTGGCCGCCGAGCTGGCGAACAACACGACGGCGCCGAGGATCTGCGTGCTGACCCAGGCCACCGGTGACCCGGAGGCCCGGATCGGATACCACTACGCGGCGTTCGCCGGCACCGAGTTCACCATGTCGCACCTGCAGCTGTTCCCGATGCCCAACGTCGACGACATCCGCGCCCACCTGCTCGCCCAGGACGTGATCTGGGTCGACGGCGGCAGCGTCGCGAACCTCTGCGCGGTCTGGCGGGTGCACGGCCTCGACGAGATCCTGCACGAGGCGTGGCAGGCCGGAGTGGTGCTCAGCGGTGTGTCGGCCGGTTCGATCTGCTGGCACACCGGCGGCAGCACCGACAGCTTCGGGTACGAGCTGCGCGGCTTCACCGACGGGCTGGGCTTCCTGCCGTACAGCAACGGGGTGCACTACGACAGCGAGGAACGGCGCCGGCCGACCATGCACCGGCTGGTCGGTGACGGGACCCTGGCGGATGGCTTCGCCACCGACGACGGCGCGGGGCTGATCTATCGCGGCACGTCACTGTCCGAGGCGGTCGCGGATCGTCCGGGGCCTCTGGCGTACGAGCTCACGCGTGCCGACGACGGATCGGTGACCGAGACGCCGCTGCCGACCCGGGTCCTGCCTTCGCCCTCGGGGCCCACCGCCTAGAGCCTAGGCTGGATAGGTGTCCGCAACTCGAAGGGCACCGGCTCCGTTGTCACTGCGGAGTCCATCGTCGGGGTGAGGAGAGCCATGTCCGTCAAGGGCGGCGAAGGCGGTAGCTGAGCGTGGTCTCGCCGGGGTGCCTAATGCAGGGCCACCGTGGCGAGACCGACCAGCACCGCGGAGAGCAGCATAGCCACCACGAAGATGGCGTTGTGGCTGATCAAGAGCCTGCGGCGGCGCGGCTGGCCACCCTCACCCGCACCTGCCGCCGGGACCGGATCGAGGTCGGAGCCGAAGAATTCGGCCCGGTGTCTCCGAGTCAACGGTCGTTGCAGATGGGTCAGCACCGGTGATCGCCTCCGGGGTTGAGGTTCTGTCTCGTGGATTCCGCGGGGCTGCGGCGAGACAGAACCTGGGATCGAAGTGCCTGATTGCGGTCGGGACTGTGGGTAGCATGCGTCGCCCCGGAAACGGCGAGCAATGGTTACTCGTGGGTAACCGTCCGGGGTGGCCCGGACTGGCATGGTCGTTCCCCTGATCGGTCACTGGACATCGGGCGATCAGGCGTCCCGTCCCGTGGCCAGTCACTCTTTATGAGGATTTGTCGTTAAGGCATCTTTCGCCATCATTATGACGATGCCGGAGACTCCGTCGAAGTATCAAACCCTGTTCAGGGGCACCCTGAACGTCTCGGTCGTGCTCATCGGTCTGGCATCGGGCGTCGCGCAGCTCACCGAGATCCCCACCCCGGTCGGCCAGTGGGTGCTGACCGCCGTCTTCCTGGCCTGCCTGCTCTACTTCGTGGTCCGCCTGTGGCAGATCGTCTTCGTCCTCAAGATCCGGGAGCTGAAGACGGACCTGAAGGACGTGACCGAGTTGCTCGCCATGCAGCAGGCCGGTCACCGGCTCTACCGGGACGCCATCCAGCGCATCAGCGACCGCGAGAAGCCACTGTTCTCCGAGACCCTCGAAGTGCTCGTCGTGATCGGCTCCGACGACGACGGCGACCGGTTCGTGGAGAAGCGGGTCACCACCCCGGAGCCCCTGGTCACCCACCGGACCGTACGGCCGATCGTGCCGACCCACACCGATCGGCTGGCCCGGCTCGACGAGATCTCGTTCAAGACGTTGCGGCCGGTCGGCGGCACCATCACCGCGCTGCCGCTGGAGGAGAGCCGGCTGCTGCGGGTGTGGCTGATCTTCGATCCGGCGATGGCGACGCCGACCGAGTGGCAGCTCGAGTACCGGCCGGTCGGGCTGTGGCGCCCGCTGCGCGAACGCGGCTGGGACCAGCTCGTCTGGGAGGACCGGCTGCCCACCGCGAGCGGCACGCCGTCCGCGTTCACCCGGTTCCAGATCACCTTCAGCTTCCCGGACGGCGATCAGCCGCCGAGCGTCAAGGAGCGGCAGGGGTACGGCCGGATCAGCGAGCCGGAACGGGACGCGCGCGGCCGTTGGGAGGTCGTCTGGCAGGACGAGAAACCCGCCGGCCGGCGCTACGTCTGGGACCTCACCCAGTCCTGAGTCAGGAGGCGTGGGCCAGGATCACGTTGTGGACCCGGTGCGCCTTGTCCGACCCGCGGAACTCGATCTCGTAGGTGTGGGTGCCGACGGTGATGCCGATCGTGCCGGACGAGAAGAACTGCCCGGCCCAGCTCTTGTTGCTGATCACACTGACGCTGCTCACCTTGGCGTACGGAATACTGGTGATCGCGAACCGTTTGCCCACGTAGGACCGGTCCTGGATGATGATCCGCCGGTCGGTGAGGCCGATGAAGCCGGTCCCGGCGCCGATCGCGTCATAGACCGCGATGATCCGCTCGCCCTCCAGCAGACCGCTCTGGATCTGCTCGAGCTGACCCTTGTCGTCGTACACCACGTCAGTCATGCGGCGCAGCGTAGTCGGCGCCTACTGCGGGGTTCCGACGACGGTGCGATAGAAATCCTCGATGCGTGCCGCCAGCGTGACCTCACCGTCGGTGATGGTCGTTCCGTCCGGCGGGCCGAGACAGATCTGAGTGTGACCGTCGCGCCGCACAATGGTCGGACGTATGTGAAGCGTGTCCGCGGCCACCTTGATGCGCTCGGTCAAGGCGGCGTGCTGACTGTCGTCACACGGCAGCTCCCGGCGCAACTGAACACCGTCGCGGGTCCAGCCGCTCAACAGCTCCAAGGCGTCGCTGAGATAATCCGAGCCGGAGTTCCGGCGTCTTCTGGCCCGCACTGCCGCACCCCCCTTGGCGTCGTTGCCGGCTTGTGGCCGAACTGTCGCCGTGTCGTCATGGTCGGTGACCACAGTTTCGTCCGTCCGGTCACTGGTGTCCACGCCCACATATCCGTGTTTGCGTGACGATCGGGGCACCAGCGGGCAACCTGAACGGTGGAGTTTCATGAGATCTTGGATCTCATGCGGCCCGAACAATACGTCAAACCATCGCCATCACCCAGGGTGATCGTGGCGGCTGTGATCATCACCGCTGGCCGGGTTCTGGCCTGCGAGCGCAGCAGTCCGCCGGAGGCAGCCGGGCGATGGGAGTTCCCGGGCGGCAAGGTCGAGCCGGGGGAGACCGAGCGGCAGGCGCTGGCCCGGGAGTGCCGGGAGGAGTTGGGCGTCCGCGTCGCGGTCGGGGACCGGGTCGGCCCCGACGTGCCGCTGGCCCACGGCCGAGCCGTGCTCCGGGTCTACGGCGTCGAGTTGCTCGACGGCGACGTCCCGGAGGCGCTGGAGCACCGCTCCATGCGCTGGCTGACCGTGGACCAGTTGGACAGCGTTCCCTGGCTGCCCGCCGACGTCCCGATCGTGGCGGCGCTGCCGCCGCTGCTCAGAGGCTGACGACGGAGCGGGCGCCCTCGCCGCGGGCCATCCGGTCGAACGCGGCCGGCACGTCCGCCAGGCCGATCCGGTCGGTGATCAGATGATCGAGGTTCAGCTTGCCGTCGAGCACGTCGCGGGCCAGCGCCGGGACCTCCAGGTCGGTGTCGGCCTGGCCGTACACCGAGGCCCGCAGGATCCGCGCCGAGGAGAAGATCTCCAGGGCGCTGAACTGGACCATGTCGTCGGCCGCGCCCATGCCGACCACGGTGACCTGGCCCCCGGTGCGGGTGGCGCGCCAGGCGGCCCGGATGGTCGAGGCCCGGCCGACGCATTCGATCGTGTGGTCGGCGCCGAGCCGGTTCGTGCGGGACCGGATCTCCTTGGACAGGTTGTCCGAGGAGACCACGAAGTCGGTGGCGCCGGCCGCCTCGGCCAGCCCCTTCTTCGCCTCGCTGACGTCCACGGCGATGACCTGCCCGGCGCCGGCGGCACGGGCCGCGCTGACCACCGACAGGCCGACGCCGCCGAGGCCGACGACGACCACCGACTCGCCCGGTTCGACCTGGGCGGTGTTGCGGACCGCGCCGGTGCCGGTCAGGACCGCGCACCCCAGCAGGGCGGCGAGATCGAAACCGAGTTGCCGGGGCACCGGGATGACCGCGTTCTCCGGAACCACCACCTGCTCCGCGAACGCCCCCACGCCCAGCGTCACGTGGACCGGCTCGCCGTTCAGGGTGATGCCGCTCTGCATCGCCGCCACCCCGTGCGAGGTGCTGCACAGCCACGGCTGGCCGTGCTCGCAGAACCAGCAGGCGCGGCAGGCCGGCTGCCAGTTCAGCACCACGTGGTCGCCGACCGCGGCCCGGGTGACGTGCTCGCCGACCTCGACCACCTCGCCGGCCGCCTCGTGACCGAGCACGAGCGGGTGCGGCGGGGCCAGGGTGCCGTTCACCATGGACAGGTCGGAGTGGCAGACGCCGGCCGCCCGGACCCGGACCCGGACCTGGCCGGGGCCGATCTCGGGCAGCTTCAGCTCGGCGAGCGCGGCGGGCGTGCCGGGCTCGCGGACCACCAGGCCGGTCATGTAATCGGTCATCGCTGGATCGCCTTCACCTGCTGGAATTCGGCCAGGCCGTAAGCGCCCAGCTCGCGGCCGATACCGGACTGCTTGTAACCGCCGAACGGGGCGAACGGGTTGAACGACCCGCCGTTGACGTCGACCGCTCCGGTGCGCAGCCGGCGGGCCACGGACAGGGCCCGCTCGTCGGAGCCCCAGACCGCGCCGGCCAGGCCGTACTTCGAGTTGTTGGCGATCGCCACGGCCTCGTCGTCGGAGTCGAACGGGATCATCGCCAGCACCGGGCCGAAGATCTCCTCCTGGGCCAGCTCGCTGTCCGGGTCGACGTCGGCGAAGACGGTCGGCGCGACGAAGTGACCCTGCGCGGGCACCGGGGCGTCGAGACCGCCGGCGACCAGGCGGGCGGTGGAACGCTCGATGAAGCCGCGGACCCGGTCCTTCTGGCCGGCCGAGGCGAGCGGGCCGAGCCGGGTGGCCGGGTCGAACGGGTCACCGAGGGTGTAACCGGCGGCGGACTTGGCGGCCAGCTCGACGGCCTCGTCGTAGTGGCTGCGGTGGACCAGCATCCGGGTCCACGCCGTACAGGTCTGGCCGGAGTTGAGGAAGGCGTTGCCGATCCCGACCTTGACCGCCTTGACCAGGTCGGCGTCCTCCAGGATCACGTTGGCCGACTTGCCGCCGAGCTCCAGCGAGACCTTGGCGATCCGGTCGGCGGCGGCGTGGCTGATCGCCCGGCCGGTCACCGTGGAGCCGGTGAACGAGACCAGGTCGACGCCCGGGTGGCCGGCGATGGCCGAGCCGACGGCCGGGCCGGTACCGGTGACCAGGTTGAACACGCCCGGCGGCAGCTCCGCCTCGGCGACCGCGTCGGCCAGCAGGTACGCCGTCAGCGGGGTCAGCTCGCTGGGCTTGAGGACCACCGTGCAGCCGGCCGCCAGGGCCGCGCCGACCTTGGCGACGACCTGGTGCAGCGGGTAGTTCCACGGGGTGATCGCGCCGACCACGCCGGCGGGCTCGTGGACGACGAGCGAGTTGCCGATCGTCTCCTCCGCGGGGGGCTGGGCCGCGAGTTCGGCGTACCCCGCGAGGACCGTGAGGGGCAGCCCCGCCTGCACCGCCTTGGCGATCTTGAGGGGGGTGCCCAGTTCCAGGCCGACGATCCGGGCGATCTCGTCCGCCCGGGCGGACAGGGTCCGGTGCAGCCGGCCCAGGGCCGCGCCACGCTCGGCGGCGGGCGCCGAGGCCCAGCCGTCGAAGGCGTCACGGGCCGCGGTGACGGCACGGTCCACGTCCTCGGCGGTGCCGGCCGGGACGTGCCCGAACACCTCCCCGGTGTACGGATTCTCCACCCCGATCCGGTCGCCGGATCCGGGCGCCACGAAAGCGCCCCCGATCCAGTGCTCGTCGCGGAAGACCGACGTCATCGGCGTACCCCCTGGTCATAGCGGTCGGAAAGGCTGTTGATCAGCAGATCCAGCCCGAGTTCGAACGCGCCCTCGTCGACGGCGGCGCGATGGGCCGCGAGCTCGTGGGCGCGGTGCAGGTGCGGATAGCGGTCGTACAGCTCCGGGTCGGCGTCGAAGCCGAGCGCGAACGAGCCGAGCGCGGAGCCGGTGATCAGGTAACGCATCAGCGCGCCGATGTGGGTGGCCCGCGCGCGGGACCACCCGGCGTCGATCAGCGCGCCGTAGACGGCCTCGGCCATGGCCAGCCCGGCCGGGCGGCGACCCGGGCCGGTGGCCAGCACCGGGACGATGTTCGGGTGGGCGGCGAGGACCGCGTGGTACGACTTCGCCCACAGCCGCAGCGCCTCGCGCCAGTCGTTGCCCCGGAAGACCGTGATGTCCACCTGGGCGACCACCAGCTCGGCGACCGCGTCGACGATCTCCGCCTTGGTGGCGAAGTGGTTGTAGAGCGACGGCCCCTGCACGCCCAGCTCGGTCGCGAGGCGCCGCATCGAGCAGGCGTCCAGTCCTTCGGCGTCGATCAGAGCGGCGGCCGCCTCGACGATGCGCTCCCTGGTGAGCAGCGCTTGCCGGGGCCGGGCCATGAGAACTCCCTGAAAAAACCGGAATCAACACTGGACGTGTAAAAACTTACGCCGCTAGTTTAAGCACAGCTGCGATGTACATCACTAAGGGAGATCAGGCATGACGACGCTATCCCTCGCCACCGTTCTGGCCGAGGCCGCCCGGCGGTACCCCGAGAAGGTGGCGATCGTCGACGAGACGGGCGGCCGGATCACCTACCGCGATCTCTGGGCACAGTCCCGGTCGTACGCGGCCGGCCTGCGGGAACTGGGCGTCGGCCCCGGCGACACGGTCGCCGTGATGATCCCGAACGTCGCCGACTTCCCGCGCGTCTACTACGCCGCGCTGGCCGTCGGCGCCCGGATCGTGCCGGTGTCGCTGCTGCTCAACGCGGAGGAGGTGGGTTACGTCCTCGCCGACAGCGGCGCGAAGCTGCTGGTCACCCACTCCGCGTTCCTGGCCGCGGGCGGCGGTGCGGCGGCCGCGACCGGCACCCGGCTGGCGAACGTCGGCCCGCTCCCCGCCGACCTGCCGCAGTACCCGCCGCGGCTGGAGGAGATCTCCGAGGGCCTCGAGCCGCTGCGCACCTACGTGACCCGGGAGGCCGAGGACGTCGCGGTCATCCTCTACACCAGCGGCACCACCGGCAAACCCAAGGGCGCGCTGCTCACCCACCTCAACCTGGTGATGAACGCGGCCGTCAACGTCTTCGACGTGCACCCGCTGACCGGCGACGACGTGGTGCTCGGCTGCCTGCCGCTGTTCCACACCTTCGGCCAGACCGTCGGGATGAACGCGACGTTCCGCCTGGGCGGGACGCTGGTGCTGCTGCCGCGGTTCACCGGCGAGGCCGCGATCGAGCTGATGCTCAAGGAGAACGTGACGATCTTCCACGGCGTGCCGACGATGTACATCGGCCTGCTGGAGGCGGCGGCCACCGCCGAGCGCCTGCCGAACCTCAAGCTCTGCGTCTCGGGCGGCGCGTCGCTGCCGGTCGCGGTCCTGGAGAAGTTCGCCGGAGCCTTCGGCTCGACGATCTGGGAGGGGTACGGGTTGAGCGAGACCTCCCCGACGGCCACCACCAACCAGCCCAGCTTCGGCGCCAAGCCCGGCACGGTCGGCCACCCCATCTGGGGTGTCGAGGTGGAGATCGCCCGCCCGGAGGTGCCGGAGCGCATCGAGTTCCTGCCCGACGGTGAGCTCGGCGAGATCGTGATCCGCGGCCACAACGTGTTCGCCGGTTACCTCAACCGTCCCGACGCCACCGCCGAGGCCTTGGTCGAGGGCTGGTTCCGGACCGGCGACCTGGGCGTCAAGGACGAGCAGGGCTTCATCAGCATCGTCGACCGCACCAAGGACCTGATCATCCGCGGCGGCTTCAACGTCTACCCGCGCGAGGTGGAGGAGGTGCTGGCCCGCCACCCCGCCATCCAGCAGGTCGCGGTGATCGGCGTCGCCGACGAGACCCTCGGCGAGGAGATCTGCGCCGTCGTCGTGCCGGCGGAGGAGGGCCTGGCCGCCGACGAGCTGATCGAGTGGGCCAAGGAGCGGCTCGGCAAGCACAAGTACCCGCGCCAGGTCCGGTTCACCGAGTCCCTGCCGCTCGGCCCGAGCATGAAGGTCCTCAAGCGCGAACTGCGCAAGCAGTACTCGTAACGGCTTCGTGGCCCGCTGTCGCGCGACAGCGGGCCGCCGAGCGCGCCGGCGAGGCGGGATGCGCGGGATCAGGCTCCGGAACGCGCGGCCGGCGCCAGCATCGCGGTGACCACCCGGGTCAGGGCGGCGCGGGCGCTGTCGGCCGGCAGTTCCATGGCGTCACGCCAGCTCGCCCAGGTGGGCCAGAGACTGGCCGCGGTCAGGGCGTCGAGCAGTTCCTGGTCGCTGCCGATCTCGTCCGGGAAGGTGGCGGTCAACTCGTCGCGTACCCGGGAGACGTGCACTTTCCGGTAGTGCCGCAAACCGGTGGAGAAAGGCTCCTTCAGCGCGGAGGCCCGCGCCGCGGGCGCGAGCTCCTCCAGCAGCCGGGCACGCTGACGGCAGAACGCCTCGATCCGCTCGTCCAGCGGAAGATCCGCCGGAATCGGGTGGTACGAGGCGTCCCGCTGTTCCAGCACCCGCTGGCCACTGGCCGCCATCAACGCCTCCATGTCGGCGAAGTGGCTCCACAGGGCGCGCAGCGACACCCCGGCCAGCTTGGCCACCCGGTCGGCGGTGGGGCGCATGTCCCCTTCGCCGATCAGCCGGAGGTGCGCGTCGATGATCGCGTTGCGGGTCCGTTCGGACCGTGCGGTACGACCATCGACGCGGGTTGGTGGGTTGGTCACTTACTACTCCGGTAGCGCTTGAGCTCTCGGTGGGCCAGGGAGCGCTTGTGCACCTCGTCCGGCCCGTCGGCGAGTCGCAGCATACGGGCGCTGGCGAACAGCCCGGCGAGCGGGAAGTCCTGGCCGACGCCGGCGGCGCCGTGCGTCTGGATGGCCTTGTCGACGATCCATTCCACCGTGGACGGCACCGCGATCTTGATGGCCTGGATCTCGGTGTGCGCGCCCTTGTTGCCGACCGTGTCCATCAGCCAGGCGGCCTTGAGCACCAGGAGCCGGGACTGCTCGATGCGTACCCGGGACTCGGCGATCCAGTCCTGGACGACGCCCTGCTCGGCGAGCGGCTTGCCGAACGGGGTGCGGACCAGCGCGCGCGTGCACATCAGCTCGAGGGCGCGCTCGGCCATGCCGATCAGCCGCATGCAGTGGTGGATCCGGCCGGGACCGAGCCGGGCCTGGGAGATGGCGAAACCGCCGCCCTCCTCGCCGATCAGGTTGGTGGCCGGCACCCGTACGTCCTCGAAGATGATCTCGGCGTGGCCGCCGTGGTCGCCGTCGGTGTAGCCGAGCACCGTCATGCCCCGCTTGACCGTCACGCCGGGGGTGTCCCGGGGCACCAGGATCTGGCTCTGCTGCAGGTGGCGCGGGGCGTCCGGGTCGGTCTTGCCCATCACGATGAAGATCTTGCAGTTCGGGTTCATCGCGCCGGTGATGTAGAACTTGCGCCCGTTGACGACGTAGTCGTCGCCGTCGCGCTGGATCCGGGTGCTGATGTTGGTGGCGTCGGAGGAGGCGACCTGCGGCTCGGTCATCGCGAACGCCGACCGGATCTCGCCGTTCAGCAGCGGCGCGAGCCACTTCGCCTTCTGCTCGGCGGTGCCGAAGTCGGCGAGCACCTCCATGTTGCCGGTGTCCGGGGCGGCGCAGTTGAGAGCGGGCGGCGCGATGGCGGGGCTGCGGCCGGTGATCTCGGCGAGCGGGGCGTACTGCAGGTTGGTCAGCCCGGCGCCGTGCTCACCCGGCAGGAAGAGGTTCCACAGGCCCGCCTCCTTCGCGGCGGCCTGCAGGCCCTTCAACGCGGCCGGCGGCTCCCAACCGTCATGGCCGGTGTGGAACGTCGCCTCGGCCGGGTAGACGTGCTCGTCCATGAAGGCGAGCAGTCGTTTCCGGTAGTCCTCGGTCTTCGCGTCGAACTCGAAGTCCATTACTTTCCTTCCAGCGCTCGATGGCCCTGTTCGACCAGGACGGGAACCATCGCCCCGACGGAGTCGAAGCCGGGGCCGACCGTCTGACCCTTGGTGTAGCGGTAGTGCACGCCCTCGAGGATGACGGCGAGCTTGAACGCGGCGAATCCCACGTACCAGTTCAGGTCGCCGACATCGCGTCCGCTGCGCTCGGCGTACCGCGCGGCGATCTCGTCCAGCGACGGATGGCCGGGGATGTCGACCGGGGCCACCGGCCGGCCGTCGCGCTCCAGCAGCGGGCGGCCGGCGTAGACCAGCATCAGGGCCAGGTCGCTGAGCGGATCGCCCAGTGTGGACATCTCCCAGTCCAGCACCGCGTTGACCGTCAGCTGGTCACTGACCAGGACGTTGTCCAGCCGGAAGTCGCCGTGCACGACAGCGCCGGGCCCACCGGCCGGGATGTCGGTGGCGAGCCGGGCGTGCAGCTCCTCGATGCCGGACAACTCACGGCTGCGGGAGGCGTCGAGCTGCTGCTTCCACCGGCGCACCTGCCGGGCGTTGAAGCCCTCCGGCTTGCCGAAGTCGCCCAGGCCGATCGCCGCCGGGTCCAGCGAGTGCAGGTCGGCGAGCGTGTCGACGAGGGTGAAGGTGAGTGCCCGGAAGTCCACCTTCTCGATCAGCGCCGCGTCCCGGTAGATCGTGCCGTCGACGTGCTCCATCAGGTAGAACGGCGCCCCGATGACCTCGGCGTCGGTGCAGAGCAACACCGGTTTCGGTACGGGGAAGCCGGCGTTCGACAGAGCCTCCAGAACCTTGTGCTCCCGGGCCATGTCGTGCGCCGTGGGCAGCACGTGTCCCAGCGGCGGCCGGCGCAGCACCCAGCGGGTCGTCCCGTCGGTGACCGCATACGTCAGGTTCGACTTGCCGCCCGCGAACATCGTCCCGGTCAGGGGCGGGCTTTCCAGGAATGCCCGGAGTCGTTCCAGGTCGAGGCCCTTCATGAGCCGGCCCTCTGCTCGAAACCGCGCTGGAGTTTGTTCATGCCCCCCAGCCAACGGTCCGGATCGCTCGCACGCAAGCGGTAGTAACCCTCGACTTCCGGATGCGGGAGGATCAGGAAACCCTCCCCGTTCAGCGACTCCGCGACCAGGTCGGCCACCTGCGACGGGGGCAGGGCGCCCTCGGCGAGCAGGGCCGCGCTGCCGCTGCCCTGATCGTTGCCGCGGGTCAGCATGTCGGTGCGGACCCCCTGCGGGCAGAGCGCCTGGACGATCAGACCCCGGTGCGCGTACGTGGCCCGCAGCCACTCGGCGTACGCCAGCGCCGCGTGTTTGGTCACCGAGTACGTCGCGCTGCCCAGCAGGGTCAGTAGCCCGGCCGCGCTGACCGTGATCAGCAGCCGTTTCGGCTCGCCGCCGTCCAGCCAGCGGGGCAGCAGCGCCCGGCTCACGTAGACGTGCGACATCACGTTGACCCCGAAGTCACGCTGCCACTGGTCGTCCGGCGTCGTCTCGTCCCCGGACGACAGCACCCCGGCGTTGGAGCAGAACAGATCGATCCCGCCGAGCTCGTTCCACGCGGTGTCGATGAGGCGCTGGACGTCGGTCTCGCTGGCGGCGTCGCCCGCCACCGCGAGGCCGCCGATCTCGTCGGCGACCTCGCGGGCGGCCTCGGCGTTGAGGTCGTTGACGACGACGCGGGCGCCGTCGGCGGCGAACCGGCGGGCCAGGGCGGCGCCGATCCCGCCGCCGGCGCCGGTGACGACGACCCGCTTCACTGGACGGATCCGGTGAGGGTGATGCCGCCGTCGATCACGATGGTCTGGCCGGTGATCCAGCCGGATTCCGCTGAGCAGAGGAACGCGACGGTGGCGGCCACGTCGTCGGTGGTGCCGAGGCGCTTGAGCGGGTAGGTGGCGGCAACCTGCTCCTCGCGGCCCTCGTAGAGGGCGGTGGCGAACCGGGTCTTCACGACGGCCGGGGCGACCGCGTTGACCCGCACCTTCGGCGCGAGCTCGATGGCGAGCTCCTCGGTGAGGTGGATCAGGGCGGCCTTGGTGGTGCCGTAGAAGGCGATCCCCGGGGCCGGGCGGACACCGGAGACCGACGAGATGTTGACGATCGAGCCGCCGTCGGCCAGGCCGCCGCGCAGCGCCTCCTGCACCCAGCCGAGCGTGCCGATCAGGTTGACCTCGGCCATCTTGCGGGCGGCGTTGAGGTCGAGGGTGGCCAGCGGCCCGTACGCCGGGTTGATCCCGATGTTGTTGATCAGCGTGGTCACCGGGCCGAACCGGTCCCGGGCCGCGTCGATCACCGCGGCCCGGTGTGCCGGGTCGTCACCCTTGCCGGCGACGCCGAGCGCCACCTCGGAGCCGCCGAGCTCCTTCACGGCGGCTTCGAGGGCGTCGGCGTCCCGGCCGGTGACGACGACTCTCGCCCCTTGGGCGACGAAACGCTGGGCGATGGCCAGCCCGATCCCGCGGCTTGCTCCGGTCACGATTGCTACCTGGTCAGCCATCGCTCAACCTCCTGGAGTCGTGTATTTGCAGTCTCAGTGCATATATTACGCGGCCGGGACGCCGCTCTGCGGCGGAGTCACAGGCTGGTTGGTGTACGGCGTCACCGGGCCGTCCCCGTCATCGGTGGTGTACGGGGTGCCGAAGTACACCGCCTTGCCCTTCTCGATCTTCGTGAGCTGCTCGCCGCCGTACCCCGAATGATCCTGCGCGGAGAAGCGCAGCGGCACCAGACCCGGTCCCTGGAAACCGTTCTTCTGCACCACCTCGACGATCTTGTCGCGGGTCAGGTCCTTGCCGGCGGACTGCAGCGCCTGTACGAACAGGTAGCCGACCGACATGCCGTAGACGACGTTGTTGTCGAACTCCGCACCGGCGTTGTGCTCCTTGTTGACCTTCTGGAAGAGCTGGATCCACGGGTTCGACTCGTCGGTGTTCAGCGGCAGGTAGTTCGCCGCCACCAGGCCCTCCATCAGCGGCGCCGCGTCGCCGAGGGTCTTCGCGACGGTGGTCGGGTCGGCGCCCACGTTGCTCACCACGAACTGCGGCTTGTACGCGATCTTCGCGGCCGTGCCGATCGACAGGGCGGTGAACGGCGGGATGGTCGCCAGGATCACGACCTCACAGCCGGCCGCCTTGAAAGCGCCGATCTGGGGCCCGACGTTCGGGCTGCTGGTGACATATTTCTCCTCGGCCGCGACCGTCCCGAGGATCTTCTTCACGCCGAGCAGGCTGTCCCGGCCGAAGTCGTCGTCCTGGCCGAGGAAGCAGGTCTTCTTGCCCGCGTACGTCTCCTTGACGTGGGTTGCGAGGATCTTGCCCTCGACCGTGTAGTCCGGGTTGAAGCCGAACGTGCCCGGGTACTTGTCCGCCTGGTTCCAGCTCCGGCTGCCGCTGGCCACGAAGAGGTCCGGCACCCGGTTGGTCTTCAGGAAGTCCAGGACGCCGGTGTGCGTCGGCGTGCCCAGGCCGTTCAGGATCGCGAACACCTTGTCCTGCAGGACCAGCTCGCGTACCACGGTCTGGGTGTTCGCCGGGTTGTAGGCGTCGTCCTTGACCTTGTACTCGATCTTGCGGCCGTGCACACCACCGTTGGCGTTCACGTAGTCGAAGTACGCCTTGGTGGCCGGCGCGATCTTCGAGTAACCGGCGGCGGCCGGGCCGGTCAGCGGCATGTGGGTGCCGACCACGATGGACGTGTCGGTCACACCCGGAACGTCGCCGCCGGTTCCGCCGGAACCACCGCCACCCTCGTTCGTGCAGCCCGCGGCCAGCAACGCGACGGCCAGCGCCGACGCAGCTATACGTTTCATCGATTCCTCCTGAGCATTCGTGAGATTCGCGATGGGATGGATGCGAGGCCGCCGGGGGCGGCGAGCATGACGACGACGAGCACCACGCCGAAGACGATCAGCGCGAGGTTGCCCTCGAGCCGCTGCGATCCGGCCTGCTCGCTGACGGACTGGGACAGGGCGGGGAGGACGACGAGCAGCAGCGCACCCCAGAGCGCGCCGAACAGGCTCCCCAGGCCGCCGATCACGATCGCCATGAGCAGGAACAGCGAGAGCGTCAGCGGGAACGCGCCGGGCGACACACTCTGCGCGAGCACGGCGAACAGGGCGCCGGCCACACCGGCGCAGGCGGCGCTCGCCACGAAGGCCAGCACCTGGGTACGGGCGATGTTGACACCGGCCAGCTTCGCCGCGGTCTCGTCGTCACGGACCGCCCGCATGTCCCGCCCGAACCGGCCGCGCGACAGCAGCGCCAGCAGCAGCACCACGATCAGTGCCGCGCTCCAGCACAGCCAGGCCTGCCACTGCTCCATCGGAAACTGCTCCGGCGGCGGGTTCAGCATCACCGACAGGCCCTGGTCGCTGTTGAACGTCTCGTCGAACGTGCTGGCCACCGACGGCACCACGATCGCCACGGCGAGCGTCAGCCCGGCCAGGTAGGGCCCGCGCAACCGGGCCGCGGCCAGCCCGATGATCGCGCCGGCCACCGTGGTCACGGCGATCGCGGCGGCGAAGCTGAGCGGCAGGTTCTCGAACTTGTTCTGGGTCAGCGCGAGCGTGTACGCGCCGGTCGCCATCAGTGCGCCGTGCCCGAGCGACAACTGCCCGTTCAGTCCGGTCAGGACGGTCAGGCCGGCCGTCACACAGAGGTACGCGCCGACCGTGGCCAGCTGATAGTTGCGGAACGGCGGAAGGACATAGGTCAGCCCCACCACGATCAGCGCGCCTGCCAGGACGACGATCACCGGATGCGGGCGCCACCCGCGCCGTCGTGGCAGATCGACACCCTGCTTCGGTACGGGCTCCGCGTTCTGTTTCGTCTGCACGTCGGTCACGCCACCCTCGTTCGTCTGCACGCCGGTCACGCCACCCTCGCCTTCGAACTGGAGAAGAGCCCGCCCGGCCTGCCCAGCAGCACCACCACGAGCAGGGCGAGAACCGCCATCGGGGTGACCGAGACGTCGACATAGCCGCTGACGTACGACAGGAGCAGGCCCACGATCAGACCGCCGATCACCGCGCCGATCGGGCTGTCCAGCCCACCCACGACCGCGGCCGCGAACGCCGACACGAACACGATGTCCATCGCCGTCGGATGCACACCCAGCTCGGTCGGGACGACGAGCATCCCGGCGAGCGAGCCCACGCCCGCGGCGAGCGCCCAGCCCAGCGTCAGCATGCCGCCGACCGAGACGCCCAGCAGCCGGGACACGTCCGGGGCGAACGCCGCCGCCCGCATCCGCAGGCCCACCGCCGTCCGGGTGAACAGCAGTGTGAGGATCACGACCACCGAGCCGACCGCGGCGAAGACGAACAGGTCGTACCGCGACAGCAGCGCGATCCCGCCCACCTCGAACGCGTCCCGGCTGAACGGCGTCTGCACCGGCTGGAACTCGTTGCCGTAGATGATCCCGAGCGTGCCCTGGATGATCAGCACCAGGCCGAGCGCCACCACCACCCCGTTGAGCGGCGACGAGTGGTCGACGAAGCGCATCACCACCCGCTCGACCACCACCCCGAGCAGCAGCCCGGTCAGCAGCGCCACCACGAACCCGAGCCAGTACGACCCGGTCGCGTTGGTGACCGAATAACCGGCGTAGACCGCGGCCACCGCCATCGCGCCCTGCGCGAAGTTGACGATCCGGGCGGCCCGCCAGATCAGCACCAGGGCCAGCGCGAACGCCGCATACACCAGCCCGCGGCTGAGCCCGTCGAACGTCAGATAGATGAACTCGTCCATCAGAACCCCAGGTAGGCGTGACGGAGATCGGCGTCGTCGCGCAACACCGAGGCCTTGTTCCGGGTGACCACCCGGCCCAGCGCCAGCACCACGCCCTCGTCGGCGATGGAGAGTGCGCTGCGTACGTTCTGCTCGACCAGCAGCACCGCCAACCCGGTGCGTTCCCGCAGGTCACGCAGCAGAGTCATGATGTGGGCGGTGACCTTCGGGGCGAGGCCCAGCGACGGCTCGTCGAGCAGCAGCAGTTTCGGCCGGCCGATCAGGGCCCGGCCCAGGGCCAGCATCTGCCGCTCGCCACCGGACAGTTGATGACCGGCGAAGGTGCGGCGCTGCGCCAGCGACGGGAACAGCTCGTACACCTCGTCGAGCGCCTTCTTGGCGTCCGCCCGGTCCCGCCGCCACAGGCCGCCGAGCCGCAGGTTCTCGTCCACGGTCAGCTCGGTGACCACGCCACGGCCCTCCGGGACGTGCGCGATACCGCGCCGGACCAGATGCTCCACCTTGGTGCCGGCCAGGTCGGCGCCGTCGAAGGCGACCCGGCCACCGGCCGACTTGACCAGGCCGGACAGGGTGCGCAGCAGGGTCGTCTTGCCGGCGCCGTTCGCCCCGAGCACGGCGACGATCTCTCCCGGTTGGACGGTGAGGTTCACGTCGTGCAGGACCGGCGCCGCGCCGTACCCGGCGGTCAGGCCGTCCACCTGCAGCAGCGCGCCGCTCATCGGGAGTCTCCCGGCAGTGCCGGGGTACGGGTGATCATCGGCGCTCCTCCTTCGGGGCCGCTCGTTCGTTCATGTGCCTGGATCCGGTCGTTCTCTCGCCGGCTTCCGCCGACGCCGGCCGCCGTCTCGCCGGCTTCCGGGTATGCCGAGGGAAGCCGGTACGTGCCCGGCTTTCCGGATATGTGACACCTGAGGCCGGACCGACCCCAGGCTGTGGGGTGTTGCGCTTCATTCCGCGTGTGGAGATCCGCCGCTGTCCGCGCCGTCCCTCACCACGCTTCGTCTCGTGTGGAGTTCGGCCGCTGTCCGCGCCGCACCTCACCACGCTTCGCTGTGTGGCGAGTTCGGCCGTCAGGCGCGCCGCAGCTCACCACGCGTAGGGCCGATCAGGCCGCGACGCCCAGGTAGGCCTCGGTGACCTTGGGGTTCTCGCTGATCTCACTCGGGGTGCCGAGCGCGATCGACTTGCCGAAGTCGAGCACCAGGATCTCGTCGCAGACCGACATCACCAGGTCCATGTGGTGCTCGACCAGCAGAACGGTGGTGCCGACCTCTTTGATCAGGTTGCCCAGCCAGCGGATCTCGTCGGAGTCCAGCCCGCCGGCCGGCTCGTCGAGCATCAGGATGCGCGGCTTGGCGACCAGGGCCCGGGCCAGTTCGATCCGCTTGCGGATCGCATAGGGCAGGGCGCCCGGGTGGGCCGGCGCGTATTTCGCGACGCCGCACCGCTCCAGAGCGGCAAGCGCCTCCCGCTCGGCATGCCGGTGCCGGGCACCGACCATCACGTTCTCCAGCACGGTCATGCCGGCGAACTGGCCCACACCCTGCAGGGTCCGGGCGATACCGAGACGATTCAGGTGGTGCGGACGGGGCCGCCAGGGCTGACCGTCCAACGTCAGCGACCCGGAGGTCGGCTGCACGAAACCACAGATGACGTTGAAAAGGGTTGTCTTGCCCGCGCCGTTCGGCCCGATGACGCCGACGATCCGTCCCGGCGGCACGCGCAGGGAAACGTTCTCGAGAGCGGTCAGGCCGCCGAAGCGGACGGTGATGTCCTGGAGCGCAAGCTCCTTGAGCTGGGGATCTGTTGGCATGGCCGCCTCGATCGGACCGGTGGAAGTCCTGAGTGGAGATGGAGCCTCAACTATTTACACTTGGAGTGTAACTTTCTCCGCGGACTCGTCAACCACTTGCAATGTCCCCGTTACTCGGCAGCCGTGATCAGGGCATTCCCCGAGCGCTCCGGCGACGGCGATAGGCCGGGATTGCACCCTTGTCGATCGCGACGGCGTTGTTGCGCCGGAATCGTATGCATGTCGTTCTCCGCCGCTTTGATATGCCGAAATCGCCATGCCCGTCGCTCGCGGCGGCGTTGCTGTCCCAGAACCGCATTGTCGTCCGGCTGGTCGTCACTGCTGTCTCAAGCGCGCTTGAGACAGCAGTGACAAGCAGCCGGGGGTGAGCGTTCCCAGCAGCTCGATGCGTCCGAACCGCACGCTTGCCGCTGCCGGCGGCTGATGCGCCGAACTATGGTGGCCGGCAGCCCGCAGCGACGTCGTCGCGGGCGTCAACGAGCTGGCCGGCTCGCATGCCTGCCGCTGCCGGCGGCTGATGCGCCGGACTTGCATGCTTGTCGCTCTCAGGCGACGCCGAGGGGCCGGAATTGCACGCTGATCCGCGGTCCCACCGGTTTCGCGGTCTTCGGCACGGCGTGCTCCCAGGTGCGCTGACAGGAGCCGCCCATCACGATCAGATCGCCGTGCCCGAGCGGGAACCGCAACGTCTCGTGCCCGCCCGCGCGTGGCCGCAGCAGCAGGTTGCGTGGCGATCCGAAGGAGACGATCGCGACCATGGTGTCCTGCGTCGCCGACCGGCCGATCGTGTCACCGTGCCAGGCCACACTGTCCCGGCCGTCGCGATAGAGGCACATGCCCGCCGTCACGAACTCCTCGCCGAGCTCGGCCGCGTAATACCGGTTGAGCTCGGTCTTCGCCGCGTCGAGCGCGGCATGCGGAAGCGGCTCCCGCGGGCCGAACCACCGCAGGAGCCGGGGCACGTCGACGACGTCGTCATACATCTTGCGCCGCTCGGCTTTCCAGTCGATGCCGAGCAGGGTCTCGAACACCGCGTCGGACCCGTGCAGCCACCCCGGCAGCACGTCGGCCCACGCGCCGGCGGTCAGCCGGTGCCGGGTGACCCGGCCGGTCAGCGAGGTGACCGCCTCGCCCGCCCCGGACATCAGGTCGAACATCGAAGGCTGATAGGCGCTGGTCATGCCGCCATGTTAGTACGGACGTTCGACCAACCCTCCGTGTTCGGTTCGGCCGTCACACGACCGCACGGCACACGAACGGCGACCGACCTGGAACCACTCGGCGTCGTGACTCGCCGTGGCCGGGTCAGTTGCTGGGGATCGGGGTCGGGGCTTCCGCGGTGGGCGATGGGGTGGCGGTGGGGGCGGGTTGCGGGCGCAGCACCGTGGCGGCCAGGATCGCCGCCGCGATTCCGCCGACCACGCCGACCAGGGAGGTGATCGCGATGGCGTCGACGAAGGCGGCCCGGGCCGCCTCGGCCAGTCCGGCGTCCCCGGTCGCGGTGGCGACCCCGAGGGCGTCGCCCAGCGAGTCGCGGGCCGGCCCGGTGGTGCCGGCCGGCATCGCCGCGCGATATGCGGTGGTCAGCACGCTGCCCAGGACGGCGATGCTGAGGGCCGTCCCGATCTGCTGCACCGTGTCGTTGACCGCCGAGCCGACACCGGCTCGTTCCGGGGGCAGGGCGCCGAGCAGCGTCCCCACCGCGGCCGGCGAGGCCACCCCGCTGCCCATCCCGATCACCACCAGCGCGGCCGCGAGCTTGAGATATCCGTCGGCCGGGCTCAGTGAGGCGAGGACCGCGAACCCGCCGGCCACCAGCAGCAGACCGGCCGACAGGGCGACCCGTGCGCCGAAGCGCTTGTCCACCATCACGCCCACGCCGTTGAAGATCATCGTCGTCACGAGCATCGGGATGAACGCGGCGCCCGCCCGGATCGGCTCGTAACCGAGGACGAACTGCAGGTATTGGGTGATCGCCAGCATCACGCCACCGGCCGAGAAGGCGAGGATGACCAGCGACATGCTCGCGCCCCGGAAGTTGCGGTTTCGGAAGAGGGCGAGCGGCAGCATCGGTTCGGTGACCCGGCGCTCCCAGATCACGAAGGTGGTCAGGGCGAGGATCGCGACGGCGAAGCCACCGGCCGTCCGTGCCGACCCCCAGCCGTGCTCGGGCGCGGAGATCACGCCCCACACCAGGGCGGTCATGCCGATCGTGGAGAGCAGTGCCCCGATCGTGTCCGGCCGGGTGGCGGGGCCACGGGACTCCGGGATGATCAGCACGGCGGCCACGATGCCGAGGACCGCGATCGGGATGTTGATCAGGAAGACCGAGCCCCACCAGTAATGCTCCAGCAGCAGGCCGCCCAGGGTCGGGCCGCCGAGCGCACCGAGCATCAGGACCGAACTCCAGATCGCGATCGCCTTCTTGCGTTCGGTCTCGTCGAAGACCGTGGTCAGGATGGCCAGGGTGCCCGGCATCAGGAAGGCGGCGCCGAGACCCATCAGGCCCCGGACCGCGATCAGTTGACCGGGGGTCTCGCACGCGGTGGCCAGCGCGGACGCTCCACCGAAGATCGCCAGGCCGAGGACCAGGCCGAGGCGGCGGCCGTGCCGGTCGGAGAGGCTGCCGGCGGTGAGCAGCACACCGGCGAAGACCAGGATGTAGGCGTCCAGGATCCATTGGATGTCGGCGGTGCTCGCGCCCAGGTCGCGGATCAGCGAGGGGATGGCGATGTTCAGCACCATGTTGTCCACGACGGCTACCAGCAGGCTCAGGCAGAGCACGCCCAGGATCAGCCAGCGCCGCGGGTGACGTTCGGGCATTGATATTCCTCTCTCGTACGGCGTTCGGGAAAGCTCGAACACCGTACCAGTGGACTCGAACAGTGTGCGAGTCCCCGTAGGATGGCGTCATGCCCGACTTCACCGACTCGGTGTGGACCAGACCCGCCCGGCCCCGCACCGGTCAGCCCAGCCTCAGCCGGGAGCAGATCGTCCGGTCGGCGATCGAGCTGCTCGACGCCGAGGGGGCGAACGGGCTGAGCATGCGCCGCCTCGGCGCCCGGCTCGGCTCCGGCGCCACCTCGCTCTACTGGCACGTCGCGACCAAGGACGATCTCGTCGAGCTGGCCGTCGACGAGGTGATGGGCGAGGTCTACGTGCCCGAGCCGGGTGACGCCCCGTGGCGGGTCGGTGTGAGCGTGATGGCCAACGGGCTACGGGCCATGCTGCTGCGCCACCCGTGGGTGATCGGCTATCTCGGGATGCGGCCCACCATCGGCCCCAACGTTCTGCGGATGAGCAACCGCACCATCGCGTTGCTGTCGGCGGCCGGGTTCACCGGCCCGGGCCTGTCCCACGTGCATGCGCTGGTCACGGCGCACGTGATCGGGTCGGCGACGATGGAGGGCGCCGTGGTCGCTGCCGTCCGCCGGTCCGGGAGGACCGCGGCCGAGCTGCGCGCGCGGATGGAGCCGTTCATGGACAAGGTGGCGGTGGACTACCCGGACTACGCCAGGTGGCGTGAGGAGAACGGCGTCGCCGAGATGGATCCCACCGAGGGGTTCGACCAGAGCTTCGCCTTCGGACTGGACCGCATCCTCGACGGCCTCGAACAATGGCTCACCCGGCCCACCGCATGACATCCGCTTCGGGCCCAGGCCTGAAGCGGAGGTCGCCGGCCCGGCCGGGTGGTGAAGTCGTTGCTGTCGATCCGGGTCACGGAGTGACTCCGGTGCTGCTGGTGAAGGACGCAAGGTGAGTGGAGAACTGTCGGTTCGGGACGCGACGGTGAAGGACGCGGCCGTGTGC
The DNA here is from genome assembly GCF_016862455.1 of Actinoplanes utahensis. Taxonomy (GTDB): domain Bacteria; phylum Actinomycetota; class Actinomycetes; order Mycobacteriales; family Micromonosporaceae; genus Actinoplanes; species Actinoplanes utahensis. The sequence goes on along the minus strand of NZ_BOMZ01000033.1, from coordinate 29,507 downwards.
GCGGCCATCTACCGGCCGTACGTGGTGGACACCGCGATCTCGTTCGAGACCGATCCGCCGGACGAAGCCGAGATGGCCCGGCGGATCGAGACGGCCCTCGACGGTTACGCCTGGCTGATCGCCGAGGTCGCCGGCGAGGCCGTGGGGTACGCGTACGCCGGGCCGTTCGCCGCCCGCCCGGCCTACCGTTGGTCCTGCGAGGTCAGCGTCTATCTGGAGACCGGCCGCCGGCGCACCGGAGCCGGCCGTGCCCTCTACGGCGTGCTGCTTCCCCGGCTGGCGGCCCGTGGTTACCGGACCGCCGTCGCCAAGATGACCCTGCCCAACGACGCCAGCATGGGCCTGCATGCCTCGCTCGGTTTTCAGCCGGTCGGCGTCCATCCCCGCATCGGCTGGAAGCACGGCGCCTGGCGCGACGTCGCCATCAGCCAGCTCACCTTGATCACCGGCGACGAGTCCCCCTCCGGACCGCGCTGACCGCAGAGGCGGCCGACGGCGGACCGGGCCGGGTCAAGGCTTGTTGCCCTTGTCGGGGTGGTTGTAGAGCAGCTCCTCCGGTGCGATCGGGAAGGTGAGGTCGTCGCCGAACGGAGAGGGGCCACCCTGCAGGGGCGCGGTGAGCTCGGCGATGTCCATGTGGCCGTCGGGACCGACCGCGGCGCTCGCGGGAAGGCGGGCGCTGGACGGCGGCGCGGCCACGGAGGACGGCGCGGGGCGGGTCTCGAGCTGGTCCCGGCGCAGGATCTTGCGGCCGAGCCAGACCAGAGGGTCGTAACGCCGGTCCACCACCCGCTCCTTCATCGGGATGATCGCGTTGTCGGTGATCTGGATGTGTTCGGGACAGACCTCGGTGCAGCACTTGGTGATGTTGCAGTAGCCGAGACCCTGGCTGGCCTGCGCGTACTCCTTGCGGTCGGAGCGCGAGTCGAGCGGATGCATGTCCAGCTCGGCGGCACGGATGAAGGAACGCGGACCGGAGAAGGCCGGCTTGTTCTCGTCGTGGTCACGGATCACGTGACAGGTGTTCTGGCAGAGGAAGCACTCGATGCACTTGCGGAACTCCTGGCTGCGTTCCACGTCGACCTGCTGCATGCGGTAGTCGCCGGGAGCGACGCCGGACGGCGGGGCGAACGCCGGGGTCTCCCGCGCCTTCTCGTAGTTGAAGGAGACGTCGGTGACCAGGTCGCGGATCACCGGGAAGGTGCGGATCGGGGTGATCGTGATCAACTCGTTCTCGGCGAACGTCGACATCCGGGTCATGCAGCCCAGCCGGGGCTTGCCGTTGATCTCCATCGAGCAGGAGCCGCACTTGCCCGCCTTGCAGTTCCACCGGCAGGCCAGATCGGGCGCCTGGGTGGCCTGCAGCCGGTGGATGATGTCGAGGACGACCTCGCCCTCGTTCACCTCGACCTCGAAGTCGCGCAGGTCACCGCCGCCGGCGTCACCGCGCCAGACACGGAAGTGGCGTTTCACTGGGCCTCCACGTCGGACAGTTCCTCATCGGTCAGGTATTTCGCCAGCTCGGTGCGCTCGAACAAGGTGATCAGCTCGGCACGCATCCGGGGGACCGGCTTGCGTTCCAGATGCACCTCGCCGGTCTCCTCCAGCGAGCAGACCAGGTTGATCCGCCGCCACTCCGGGCTCATCTTCGGGAAGTCCTCGCGGGTGTGGCCGCCGCGTGACTCCTCGCGCTCCAGTGCCGCCTTCGCCGTGCACTCCGAGACGACGAGCATGTTGCGCAGGTCCAGGGCCAGATGCCAGCCGGGGTTGTATCGCCGGCCGCCGTCGGCGCCCACGTTCGCCACCCGGACGCGCAGCTCCTGGAGCCGTTTGAGCGCGTCGGTCAGCTCACCCGCGCGCCGGATGATGCCGACCAGGTCCCCCATCACGGCTTGAAGATCCTGCTGCAGGGTGTACGGGTTCTCGCCACCCGGCCGCACCAGCGGCGCGAGCGCCACCTCCGCGGCAGCGGCCACGTCCACCTTCGCCACCTTGGGCCGGGACGGCAGCGTCTCCACATAGGCCGCCGCGTGCTCGCCCGCCCGTTTGCCGAAGACCAACAGGTCGGACAGGCTGTTGCCACCCAGCCGGTTGGATCCGTGCATGCCGCCGGACACCTCGCCCGCCGCGAACAGGCCCTGCACCCGGCCGAGCGCCGCACCGGTGTCCGGTTCGACCTCCACCCCGCCCATCACGTAGTGGCAGGTCGGCCCGACCTCCATCGGCTCCTTGGTGATGTCGACGTCGGCCAACTCCTTGAACTGGTGGTGCATCGACGGCAGTCGCCGGATGATCTGCTCGGCCGGCATCCGGGTCGACACGTCCAGGAACACCCCGCCCGCCGGGCTGCCCCGGCCCGCCTTGACCTCGCTGTTGATCGCCCGGGCCACCTCGTCGCGGGGCAGCAGCTCGGGTGGGCGGCGGTTGTTGTCCGGATCGGTGTACCAGCGGTCGGCCTCCTCCTCGGTCTCCGCGTACTGCTTGCGGAAGACGTCGGGGACGTAGTCGAACATGAACCGCTTCTGCTCGGAGTTGCGCAGCACCCCGCCATCGCCGCGGACCGACTCGGTGACGAGGATGCCCTTCACGCTCGGCGGCCAGACCATGCCGGTCGGGTGGAACTGCAGGAACTCCATGTTGATCAGGGTCGCGCCGGCGCGCAGGGCCAGCGCGTGGCCGTCGCCGGTGTACTCCCAGGAGTTGGAGGTGACCTTGTAACTGCGGCCCACCCCACCGGTCGCCAGCACCACGGCCGGCGCCTCGAAGAGCACGAACTCGCCGGACTCCCGGTAGTAGCCGAACGCGCCGGCCACCCGGTCGCCGTCGAGCAGCAGCTCGGTGATCGTGGTCTCCTGGAACACCCGGATCCGCGAGTCGTAGCTGCCGGTGGCGGCGAAATCCTCCTGCTGCAGGGAGACGATCTTCTGCTGGAGGGTGCGGATCAGCTCCAGGCCGGTGCGGTCGCCGACGTGGGCGAGCCGGGGGTACTCATGGCCGCCGAAGTTGCGCTGAGAGATCTTCCCATCCTTCGTACGGTCGAAGAGCGCCCCGTACGTCTCCAGCTCCCAGATCCGCTCCGGGGCCTCCTTGGCGTGCAGCTCGGCCATCCGGAAGTTGTTCAGGAACTTGCCGCCGCGCATCGTGTCGCGGAAGTGGACCATCCAGTTGTCACGCGAGTTGACGTTGCCCAGCGCGGCGGCGGCGCCGCCCTCGGCCATCACCGTGTGCGCCTTGCCGAACAGCGACTTGGAGATGATCGCGGTGCGTTTCCCGGCGAGCCGGGCCTCGATCGCCGCACGCAGGCCGGCGCCGCCGGCCCCGATCACGACGACGTCGTACAGGTGTCGTTCGATGGTGGTGCTCATTCCTGCGCCTCCTAGTTGATGATCCGCAGGTCGGAGAACCAGTCGGCGGCCAGGCCCATGATGTAGAAGTCGGTCAGCGCCAGGGTGCCGAGCGTGATCCAGGCCAGCTGCATGTGACGGGCGTTGAGTTTCGACACGAACGTCCAGAAGCGGTAGCGGACCGGGTGCTGGGAGAAGTGCTTCAGCCGGCCGCCGGCGATGTGCCGGCAGGAGTGGCAGGACAGCGTGTACGCCCACAGCATGATCACGTTGACCCAGAGGATCACGTTGCCGAGGCCGAGACCGGTCGTCTGCGCCCGCACCGCGTCCCACGTGTTGATCACCGAGATGATCACGGCGGCGTAGAACGCGTACCGATGGGCGTTCTGGAAGATCAGCGGGAAGCGGGTCTCCCCGGAATACCTCCGGTGACCGTCCGGCACCGCGCACGCCGGCGGCGACAGCCAGAACGCCCGGTAATAGGCCTTCCGGTAGTAGTAGCAGGTCAGCCGGAAGAGCAGCAGGAACGGCAGGGTGAACGCCGCCTCCGGGATGAGGAAGAAGCTCGGGAGCGGGGTGCCGAACTCCGCCGCCGGACCGCACACGTCGGTGATGCACGGCGAATAGAACGGTGTCAGATAGTGGTACTGCTCCACGTAGAACCACTTGTGCATGAACACCCGGACGGTCGCGTAGGCCACCCACGCGCCCAGCCCGACGAAGGTCACCAGCGGCGCGAGCCACCAGCGGTCGGTGCGCAGCGTCCGGGCGGCGATCGCCGCCCGCGCCTTGCCGCCGCCGCCCGGCTTCGTAGCCGTCGTCGTCATTCCATCTCCTGACAATGCCGTGACAGGGGCCGCGGCGCGAGGAGGTCAGGACATGACGGTGCCCCACGCCTCCGTCGCATCGCGACGGTGATGTGGGGCACACGTTACGCCGAACGTCTGACACTTTGCGGACTGGGTCACAAAAACATCATCCCGGTACGCAAAGATCATCACCGATGAAGTATCAGATCTTCCTCGCGGTGTGAGGCAGGGGCGCGGCGCGGTAGCCCGGCCACCCTTTCGTCACCCTCCTGCGGCGATGAGGGCTTCGATGCGGGCGGTCACGCGGACAGCGGCCGACTCCCCGCCCGGGTCGTCAGCCCGAGGCGTTGCCGGTGATGTTCCACTCCGCCAGATGCAGGGCCGGCGCGGCGTACCGCGCACGGCCCCAGGACTCCGGCAGCAGCACCGTCTCGGCGCCGATCCCGAGCACCTTCCCCGGAGCCAGCGCCCGCGGATAGGACTGGGTGAACCGCAGGTTGCCCACCGGCGAGGTGATCTGCCCGTCCTCGATCAGCCACACCCCGTTTCGAGTCAGGCCGGTGATCACCAGGGCCTTGGGGTCGAGAACGCGCGTGTACCAGAGGTCGGTGATCAGCAGTCCACGCCGGACCGCGGAGATCAGCGGGCGGGCCGAGTCGGCGATCGCGCCGGTGCCCCCGGCGCCCGGCGCGGCGCCCAGCAGCGGAGCCGCCTCCAGCCGCAGGTTCCGTGCGTGCGGACCCCACGACCGGGACACCGCGGACGCGTGCCCGGTCGACTCGGTGCCGGCCTGCGCCGCCGAGGTGCGGTCGTGCGTCACCGCGGTGGTCACCCCGTCCCGGACCAGCACCAGCGGCCGGCGCGGCGTGCCCTCCTCGTCGAACGGCAGATCGGCGGCCGGCTCGTCGCGGCTGCCGAGCGGCTCGTCCACGATGGTCACCGACGGATCGAACTGCTCCCGGCCCGGCTCGGCGAAACTCTGCTGCTGGTTGTGCGCCTTGCCGTCGAAGCCGAAGAACGCGAAGTTCTCCAGCATGTCGCGGACCGCATCCGGCTCGAGAACCACCTCGTAATGCCCCGGTGGCAGCTCGACCGGCTCGCGTGCGGCCCGCGCCTTGGCCGCGGCCCGCGCGCCGAGCACCGCCCCGTCCAGGTCGGCCAGGCGCGCGGCGGCCAGCCGGGCCACCCCGTCCGCGCCGCCGGAACGGGCGATCCCGTCCATCGCGGCCTCGGCGGTGCGGCCCTCGACGGCCTGGCCGGCGCTGTTGGCGAACGCGGCCGAGACGTAGACGGTGCGGCAGTAACCGGCCGTCTCCAGGCCGTCGGCGGCCCGGACGAAGTCACGGACCCGGTCGGCGCGCTCGGACGGGTCGGCTCGGGCCGTCGCCTCGTCGAAGCCGAACGCCAGCCCGGACCGCTCACCGGAGCCGGGATGCCCGGCCGACAGGCGCAGCGGGGCCGGCGCTGCCAGACCCGGCCAGGATCGGTCGGCCGGCGACACCCGGACCGCGGCCAGAGTGCGCTCGACCAGGGTCCGTAGACCGTCGGCGCTGTTCAGCGTGGTGGAGCCGCCCGCCGTGCGGCCGCCGGCGTGCAGCCGCAGCCGGACGCCGGTGCTCGCCGAGGCCACGTTCTGGTGGATCGCCGAGTTGGCGAACCGGGTCAGCGCCTCGGCCTCGTGCCGCACGTTGACCTCGGCCTCGGCCTCCCGCCCGGCCAGCTCCCGGACGAGTTGGATGACATGCGCCGCCAGCTCCAGCTCGGCCCCTGCCCGGCCGCTCTCCCCACTCATCCGTGCACCCCCACCCGAACGTCGGTGAACCGGGCCGGCGCCGCCGGATGCCCGGTGTGCCCGACCTGGCCGGGCTGGCCCTTTCCGCAGTTCGGCGTGCCCCAGGCGATCGTCTCGCTGGACAGCATGTCCATCGACTGCCAGAAGCGGGGACCGATCCCGGTGTAGGTCGGGTTGCGCAGCATCCGGCCCAGCTTCCCGTTCTTTATCTCGTAACCGATCTCGCACCCGAACTGGAAGTTCAGCCGGCGGTCGTCGATCGACCAGGAGCGGTTGACGTCCATGAACACGCCGTCGCGGGTCTCGGCGATGATCTCGTCGAGGGTGTGCGGGCCGGGCTCCAGCCCCACATTCGTCATCCGGACCATGGGCAGGCGGGCCCAGCCGTCGGAGCGGACACTGCCCGCGTAATCCAGCCCGGCGACCGCCGCCGAGTCGCGCCCGGCCAGCACGCCCACCCAGAGACCGGCACGGACCGCGTGCCGTTTCGCCGCCGGGGTGCCCTCGTCGTCGAACCCGAAGCTGCCCAGCGCGCCGGGGAAGGTCGGGTCGATGGTGATGTTCATCAGATCGGAGCCGTAACGCAGCGAGCCGAGACGGCTCAGGTCGAGCCAGCTCGTGCCGGCGAACGCGGCCTCCCAGCCGAGGATCCGGTCCAGCTCGATGGCGTGCCCCACCGACTCGTGGATCTGCAGGGCCAGCTGCTCGCCGCCGAGCACCAGAGTGGTCTCGCCGGACGGGCAGAGCGGCGCGGTCAGCAGCGCCCGGGCCTCCTCGGCCATCCGCGGCGCGTTGCCGACCAGATCGATCTCGTCGACCAGCTCCCACCCGCGGGTGCCGAACTGGCCCCGGTGCGACGGCCAGGACCGCCGCTGCACCTCGCCGGCGCCGATCGCGATCGCCGTGACACCGGCGCCGCACTCCCGGATGTGCTGGTCGATGCGGTGGCCCTCGCTGGAGACGAACCACTTGCGGGTGTCCCAGATCGCGTAGTTGGCCTCGGCCACGTCGGCGCCCGCCGCTCTCGCCGCGGCGGTCGCCCGGACCAGCAGGTCACCCTTGTCGGAGAGCGGCACGCCGAGCGGATCGACCACGCAGTCGCTGGCCCAGCTCGCCACGATCGGGGCGACCGGGACGAGATCGACCGGCGGGCCCGGGACCGCGGACCCGGCGGCGGCGATCCGGGCGGCGCGCCTCCCGGCGGCACGGGCGGAGGGGTCGGACAGATCGGGCACGGCGTAGAAACCCCAGCTGGAGCCGACCAGCGCCCGGACACCCAGGCCGGCGCTCTCGTCGAAGCCGAGATCCTCCACATCGCCGTCCCGTGCGGACATGGACTCGGTCCGCCGCACCATCACCCGGGCATCGGCATATCGAGCCCCCGCGTCGAGCGCGGCCTGCACCGCCGCACCCGCCTCATCGAAGTGGGTCATGAATCGACCCTATGCGCCGGGTGCGACAGTTTCAGGAAGGCGGCAGCAAGTCCGCCGGATCGATGGTCACGGCGACGGGCTCGATGAGCTCCAGCGGCTTACCGGGAGAGGCGGAGGCGTGCTCCGCGTATCTGTTCCCGTTGAGCTGGTAGAGGTGGAATGTCTCCGCTCGCGGATCGATCACCAGGTACCACGGAATGCCGGCCTCCGCGTAGTAGTGCATCTTGTGGAGCTTGTCGGTGGCCGGATTGGAGGGCGAGACGATCTCGCAAGCCAGCCGGACCACTCCGACGTCGTAGACCGACTCCTGGTAGTCGATCGTCGTCGTGATGAGGAAGTCGGGAACGCGGATGTGGCCTGGGCGAAGGCGGATGTTGAGCCCCTGGAACGAGTAGAGCCCCGCGTGCCGCACCGCGTCCCGCATCGCGGCCTGGAGTTCGCTGGCGATGTGCTGGTGGCCCCCGGTGGGAATCGGCGACACGTGCAGGCTCCCGTCGAAAAGCTCGATGCGCTCGGGCGTTTCGCCGATGGCCAGGTACTCCGACTCGGTCCAGGTGCGTTTGGCGAGGTGAAGAGCGGATGTCATGGCGTCTCCCGTGTTGTCGGAAGACAATGGTTGCACGTCATCTAGTCGCATATCAACCCCTCAAGCGACTACCACCCATCCAAGAAGGTTAGCTCCTCCTCGAAGGTCGCGGCCGGACGCGACGGGAAACCGGCCAGCTCCGCGCCGACCAGCAGCACGTCCGGCGAGCCGCCGGACTCCCGCAGCGAGTGGTGGGCGTACACGTCCGGGGAGTCGTTCCGGTCACCCAGGTAACGCTCGGCGAACGCGGCCGGCAGATCCGCCCAGTCCAGCACCGGCTCCCGGGCCACCGCCCGGTGGAACACCTCGGGCCGGCGCAGCACCGCCATCGCGGCCAGCCATCCGCCGAGCCCGGCGCCGCGCGCCGCGACCCGGCCCAGGTCCAGGTCCGGGTGCTTGCCGTGCAGGGCGCGCAACGCGTCCGCCTGGTCGCCCAGCATCACGTCCGCGGTCCGCCGGTGCACCGCCTTCTCGTAACTGGGCGCGACTCCGGGCGTACCCCGGGAATCGATGCTCACGACGGCGAAGCCGGAGTCGGCCCACCGCTGCCGCTCCCGCCAGGCCCGCGGATCCGCCAGCACCTGCTGCCGTCCGGGTCCCTCGCCCATCGTGACCAGCACCGGAAGCCGCGTCCCGGCGACGTGCCCGGCCGGGTAGAGCACCCCGGCCGACAGCCGGCGGTCGGTGACGCGCTCCAGCACCGGCGCCGCGGACGGCGACGGTGGCGGGTCACCCAGCGAGATCAGCCGGCCGGCGTGCCACACCCGGTCACCGGCGATCAGCACGTCCCCGCCGACCGTGACCTGTTCGCCGGCGCCCAGCGCGGCGATCCGCTGCAGCTCCGGGCCGCCGCCACCCAGCGAGGTGCGCAGCCGGAAGATCTCCCGCACCGCCGGGTCGCCCAGGCTTCCCTCGACGATCAGGTCCGGTGAGCCGGCCGGCCCGTCCGCGCGGGGCAGCGTCCCGGCGACTCGCCGCACGTAGAGGCCGGGCGGGGTGAGCAGGCTCCCGTCGGCGAACAGGCAGCGGGCGTCGAACCCGTCGTGGGCCAGTTCCCCGCCGACCAGCACCCGCCCGTCCGGCAGGTGCCGCGGCGTGCCCGGGATCGGCTCCACCCAGCGGGCGTCGGCGAGTTCGGCATGCACCTGCGTCTCACCGGTGCGCGGGTCGACGGAGAGCACGAGGCCGTGTTGCTGCATGCGGCGCAGCACGGTGATCAGCGGGCCGCCACCGGCCCAGCGCACCTGCGCCAGATGCGGGTACGTCTCCCGGTCCCAGTGCACGTCGACCCAGCCGTGGTCCAGGTCGAGCAGGTGCAGGCTGACCGTCCGGGCGCTGCGCACGGCGAGGATCTGCGAGCCGTCCGGGGCCCACCACCAGCCGCGGGTACGCCCGAACTCGCCCGCCGACGCCCCCGGCACCCCCCAGGCGATCGTCCCGCCGTGCTCGCGCCACGCGTTCCCCGGCTCGCCGGCCAGCAGCCGGTCGCCGTCCGGCCCGGACACGTGCAGTGACGCCGCGCCGTGCGGTTCGGTGAGGTAGCCGATCCGGGTCCCGGTCGGGTCCGGCCGCGCGTCGTGCGCCGGCCCGGCCGTGCCGACCCGGACGACGGTGCCCTCGGTCAGGTCGGCACGGAACAGCTCGCCGCCGCGGACGAGCGCGGCGATCCGGGCGTCCCGGTCGGTCGCGTACGCGTCCACCGGCCCTGCGCCGACCCGCCGCCGCGTCCCGTCGGCGAGGTCGAGCAGCCAGAGCTCGGAACAGCGGAGGAAGAGGACACGGGCACTGTCGGCGCCGACCGTCACGGCGTACGGGTATCCCACGCTCCCAGCATCGCCGATCGGGGGCGACTCGCGCCGGGCAAACCGCGGGCTGGTGAAGCGAGTTCGTCGGTGGTCGCGCGTACAGTATCGGCCGTGACTGAAGAGCTGCCCGCCCGCCGTCTGCTACTCGTTCACGCCCATCCCGACGACGAGGTCATCGGGACCGGGGCGACGATGGCGCACTACGTCTCCGCCGGCGCCCACGTGACCCTGGTGACCTGCACCCTCGGTGAGGAGGGTGAGATCCACGTGCCCGAGCTGGCCGCGCTCGGCGCCGCCCACGCCGACCAGCTCGGCGGTTACCGCCTGGTGGAGTGGGAGCGGGCGTGTGCCGCGCTCGGCGTCACCGACCACCGGATGCTCGGCGGGGTCGGCCGTTACCGGGACTCCGGCATGATGGGCCTGCCGACCAACGAGCATCCGCGCGCGTTCTGGGGCGCCGATCTGGACGAGGCGGCCGCCCACCTGGTCGAGATCATCCGCGAGATCCGCCCGCAGGTCATGATCACGTATGACGAGAACGGCTTCTACGGCCACCCGGACCACATCCAGGCGCACCGGGTCGCGATGCGCGCCGCCGAGCTGGCCGGCGACGACGGCCCGGAGAAGATCTACTGGACCGCGATGCCGCTGAGCGTCCTGCAGGACGGCATGGAGGCGTTCCGGGAGTCGGACAGCAACCCGTTCGCCGAGGTGGAGAAGGTGGAGGACCTGCCGTTCGGCACGCCGGACGACGAGATCGCCGCCCGCGTCGACGGCACCGACCACTACGCGAAGAAGACCGCGGCGATGCGCGCCCACGCCACCCAGATCCCGGACAACTCCTGGCTCTACGGCATCGCCGGCGACTTCGGCGGCGAGTTCATGGGCGTGGAGTACTACACGCTCGCCAAGGGTTCGCGCGGTCCCGGTTCGGGCCCGTTCGGCTGGGAGAGCGACCTGTTCAGCGGGCTGGACGTGGCACCGCGATGATGCCGGAGACCCGGATACCGGACACCCGGCGGTCCCCGGCCGGGCTGGAGATCGTGATCCGGGTGGCCGGGGTCGTCGTCGCGGCCGTCGCCGCCGTGGTCACCGCGTTCCTGGAGCTGGAGCTGAGCGCGCTGCGGATCGGCGCGTTCCGCACCGTCCTCGCCGGCGACTCGCCGTACGAGGGCTCCGGCGACCCGCTGCCGCTGGCCGTCCCGGTGGCGGTGCTGGCCAACCTGGCGATCGGCTGGTTCGCGGTCTACACCACCGGCCGCCGCCGGGGCCTGGTGGTGCCGTGGGTGCTGTGGACGCTGGTCATGATGGCGGCCGCCGGCACCCGGACCGCCGAGGGCGACTATCTGGTCGGCGGGACCAACGTGGTGGCGCTGGTGACGATCCTGGCCGGGAGCCTGACGTTCGCCGTCCATTCGTACCGGCTGATCCTGAGACCGCTGCGGACTGACAGCGAAATTCCAGGCGCTGCCAAGTAATCCACGTGCATCACCCGTGACGATGGTGCGGGCGCTACGATCCCGCCCACGAGATTCATGGTGTTCGACGGTGGAGGACGAGATGAGGCAGCAGCGCTGGTTCCGGATCGGGGCGCTGGCCGTCGCCCTGTTCGCGATCAACGTGATCGCCCGGCTGGTGATCCGTTTCAGTTCGGACGGTGACGACGGCCGGGCGCAGAGCCTGGCCACGATCGTGATGTTCGTGGTGGTCGCGCTGGTGCTGGCCGTTCTGACCTTCGTCCGGTCGCAGCGGGACAAGCTCTCCGACTGGATGCCCGACGTGGGGTTCGGCGCGCTCGCCGGCATGCTGCTGACGGTTCTGGTGGGCCCGTTCGTCAGCGGCATCGGCCCGTTCGCCAACGGCGCGGGTGAATTCTTCTCACAGATCTGGCTCTACTGCGGCTTCGGCGTCGTCGGCATCGCGATCGGTTACGGGGTCGCCGTGATGCTGGGCCGGGACTACCGCTCCCGCGCGCTGAAGGCGTTCACCCAGGCCCGGACCACCCGCCCGCGCCGGGTCGTCGGCCGGCGTTAGACGCGTCCCTGCCTGGTCAGATAGGTGTGGTGGGTGCTGAACCCGAGCCGGCCGTACAACGCGACCGCCGCGGTGTTCCGCTCCTCCACCTGGAGGTAGGCGCGGGCGGCGCCGCGTTGTGCCGCCCACCGCGCCAGCCCGCGCATCACGTGCTGTCCCAGGCCGCGCCGGCGGGCGGCGGGCGCCGTCTGCAGCAGCGACACGCCGAGCCAGCGATCCGGTCCGGTCACCGCGCCACGGGCCACCGCGAGCAGCTCACCGTCCGCGTCGCGGACATGGGCGAAGACCTTCTCCGGTACGCCGTTCAGAATGCTCAGCGCGGCCCCCGGGAGCGTGCCCTTGTGCTCGGCGACCATGGCGTACCAGTCGTCGCCGGGGGAGTCGGCCAGATCGACCGGCGGCAGATCGCCCGGCGTGGGAGCGGTCACCAGCGGGGCCAGCGCCACGGTCTGCACCAGAGTGAGCGGCCGGGTGGTCCAGCCGCGCTCGTCCAGGGCCGCGCTGACCGGGGCGGCCAGCGGCATCGGCGTGTTGACCAGCGGTTGCTGGCCACGGTCGGCGTACCACTTGATCACCGCGTCGATCGCCGCGTCGAGCGGGCGGTCCGGGTCGCCGACGGCGAGCGCCGAGTTGGCCCGGCCGGTCCAGTTGTCCGCGGCCCGCAGGATCCAGCCTCCGAGCCGGGACCGGACCGGGGCGGGCCACGCCTCGTCCGCGGCGAGTTCCAGCGCGATCACCGCGGCGGCGTGCGGCCGGCGGGCCGGCGGCACCCGTTTGGCCCGGTGCACCTCACGCAGCGGCACCCGGACGGTGCCCTTGTCGGTGGCGATGGTGAGATCGGTCTCGGTGAGGTCGACGAGTTCCCCGAGCGCATCCGTGAAGAGCGTGCGGTCCCCGGTTACGCCTACAATTCGCCGTACCACCACCCGGTGTCCCACATCCTGCTGTCGGAGCACGTGATACCTCCCTCGGCGGGAATACTAGGCTCTGCAATTTGTCGTCGGCGGTTCCCGCGGCGTGGCTTTGAAGGGAAAGACCAGTGACCTACATCATCGCTGAGCCCTGCCTCGATGTTCTCGACAAGGCGTGCATCGAGGAGTGCCCGGTCGACTGCATCTACGAGGGCAACCGGATGCTCTACATCCACCCCGATGAGTGCGTCGACTGCGGGGCCTGCGAGCCGGTCTGCCCGGTGGAGGCGATCTTCTACGAGGACGACGTCCCCGAGCAGTGGAAGGACTACACGAGCGCGAACTACGAGTTCTTCGAGGACCTCGGCTCGCCCGGCGGCGCCTCCAAGGTCGGCAAGATCGACAAGGACACGCCGTTCATCCTCGCCCAGCCGCCGCGCGGGGACGCACACTGAGCGCCCTGTCGTCGGCTCTGCCGGACTTCCCCTGGGACCTGCTGGAGCCGGCCAAGACGATCGCGGCGGCACACCCGGACGGCATCGTGGACCTGTCGGTCGGCACCCCCGTCGACCCGGTCCCGCCGGCCGTCCGGCAGGCCCTCACGGACGCGTCGGACTCACCCGGTTACCCGCTGACCGCGGGCACCCCGGCGCTGCGCGCGGCCATCGCCGGCTGGTTGCGGCGGGAGTGCGGCGCCTCCGGTGAGGTGGGCGTGCTCCCGACGATCGGCTCCAAGGAGCTGGTCGCCTGGCTGCCCACGCTGCTCGGGGTCCGGCCCGGTGACGTGGTCGTGATCCCGTCGGTCTGCTACCCGACCTATGAGGTCGGCGCCAAGCTGGCCGGCGCCGAGGTGATCCGGTCCGACTCGCTCACCGCGATCGGCCCGGACCCGCGGGTCAAGCTGATCTGGATCAACTCGCCGTCCAATCCGACCGGACGGGTGCTCCCCGCCGAGCACCTGCGCAAGGTGGTCGACTGGGGCCGCGAGCGCGGGGTCACGGTGGTCAGCGACGAGTGCTATCTGTCACTCGGCTGGGACACCGCACCCGTCTCGGTGCTGTCCGACGAGGTGACCGGCGGCGACTACACCGGCGTCCTGGCCGTGCACTCGCTCTCCAAGCGGTCCAACCTGGCCGGTTACCGGGCCGGTTTCATCGGCGGCGACCCGGCCCTGGTCGGCGAGCTCCTGGCGGTCCGCAAGCACGCCGGGATGATCGTCCCGGCGCCGGTGCAGGCCGCCATGGTCGCCGCGCTGACCGACGAGGCGCACGTGGCGGAGCAGCGCGACCGCTATGCCGCCCGCCGGGAGACGCTGCGGTCCGCTCTGGTGAAGGCCGGTTTCGAGATCAGCCATTCGGAAGCGGGCCTCTACCTGTGGGCGACCCGCGACGAGGACTGCTGGGTGACCGTGGACCGGCTCGCCCGGCTCGGCATCCTGGCCGCTCCGGGCGCCTTCTACGGCCCGGCGGCGGCGAGACACGTGCGGGTCGCGATGACCGCCACCGACGAGCGGGTGGCCGCTGCGGCCGACCGCCTGGCCGCCTACTGAACGGAGTGCCCGCCGTGGACCCGACAATCGTGATCGTCCACGGCGAGGCACGCCGTGAAGTGCCGCCGGAGCAGGCCGTCTTCGCGGTGACGGTCAACGCCTCCGACCGCGACAAGGCGACGGTGGTCGCCCGTCTCACCCGGCGGGCGGCCGAGGTCGGCACGATCCTGGACCGGTTCGGCACCGCGATCGAGCGGCGGGAGACCACCGGCCTCCAGGTGCACCCGGAGTTCAAGCGGCGCGGCGAGAAGGCCGTCTCCTTCGCGGGTTCGATCACCACGACGGTCACGGTCACCGACTTCGAGCCGCTCGGCGAGCTGCTCGCGCAGCTCGCCGCCGGTGAGCTGACGTCGCTGTCCGGCCCCTGGTGGCAGCTTCGCCCGGGCAGCGGAGCGGGAGCCGACGTCCGCCGTGCCGCGGTCGCCGACGCCTTCGACCGCGCCCGGGACTACGCCTCGGCCGTCGGATCCCGGCTGGACCGCATCGTCGAGATCGCGGACGCCGACGCCGCTTCCGCGCCGCAGATGATGCGGGCGATGGCCTTCGAGGCCGCCGACACCGGCGACGCGTTCGACCTGCACCCGCAGCAGCAGACCGTCGAGGTGCGCGTCCTGCTCCGGGTCACGATCACCGAACCGACCGTCCCGGGGACCTGATCCGCCGAATCCGTCCCGGGCGGGCGGGTCGTCGGCCAGACTCGGCAGCATGCGCAAGGGCCTCGGGCACCTGCTGCTGCGGGTGGCGAACGTGAATCCCCGAAGTGTGAACACGCACTCGGATCGCGTGCTGTATTCATCGATCGGCGTATTCGTCCTGCTGTACTTCGTCTACGCGACGGTGGGCGGCGCCGCGTTCATCGACGCCAGCTCCGGCTACGCCCACCCGTGGTACCAGTGGGTGGTCGGCCCGCTGGTGGCGGTCGGCGTGGTCGCCTACGACCGGGCCGTGGTGGGCCGGGTGACGATCAGCTACGAACGGCTCGAGTCGGCGGACCCGCGGCACCTGCTGCGCCCGCCCACCCTCGGTCTCTACCTGTGCCGGCTGGGCCTGGCGCTGCTCTTCGCCCTGGTGATCACCGAGCCGCTGATGCTGGCCCGGTACCGCGGTGAGATCGACGCCCACCTCGCCGACGTGCACAGCGCCCAGCTCACCGATCTGGACTCGCGGGGAGCGGTGGCCGGCTACGCGGCCCGGCTCGCCGACCTGCGCAAGGAGGCGGCCGCCGACGACGCCGCGATCCGCCGGATCACCGACCGGGCGGCCGCGAAGCGCGAGGACGCCCGCCTGCTCTACCGCCAGGCCCTGGACGACTCGGCCGGCCGTGGCGTCACCCGCAGTCCCGGCTGCCCGCGCGGCGGTTACTGCCACGCGCTCGTGCAGCGGTCCCGGGCCCTCGACGACCAGGCCGCGCGGCTCGACCAGCAGGCCGCCGGTCTGCAGCGCGAGCAGCGCCGGGTCCGGGCCGCCCGGGCGGGGGAACAGGCCCGCCTCGGCGACCTGATCAGCACCGAGAAGGCGGCCAACGCCGAGGTGGTACGCAACGACGCCGGGTTCGGGGCGCGGACCGCCGCGATGTGGCACCTGGTCAAGACCGACTTCTGGGGTGTCGGCGTGTTCTACCTGGGCATCGCGTTGCTGCTGGTGGCCCTGGACTGCGCGGCCATCGGGCTCAAGCTGGCCTCCCGCGGCAACGCCTACGAACGCGCCGAGGCCCGGATCGCCCGGCTGCGGGAGCACGAGGCGTCCCTCATGCACGAGCGGGAGATCCACGACGCCCGGACGTACGGCGAGGCCACCGCGAAGGTGATCGCCGACGGCATCGAGGCGGCCAGCCACGACGGCGGCCTCGCCCGTGCCGCCACCGACCGGGCCCGGCACGTGCTGCACGACGCGGTGGTCGTCGACCCGGCGCACATCGAGCGGCCGATCCCGCGCCACCGCATCAACGCGTGACCTCGGGACTTTTCAGGGGCGTACGGCCTGAGCCCGTAGCGGCACGGTGAACGTCGCCCCCTTGCACGCCGCCGGGCTGTCCGCCCGCATCGTCAGCGCCTTCGGCACGGTGAACGCCGCCACGTTGTTCGGCGCCACGTTCCACGTCACCGGGAAGCTCTTCCCGGTGAGCTGCACCTTCGGATCGGCGCATCCCGTCTCCCGGCTGTCGTGGTCGGCGACGATCGGGCCGGTGGGCTGGATCGCGAGGACCCGCACCACCACCGGGTGCTGGTTGGTCACGGTGACCGTGAGGTCTCCGGTGTCGCCCGGCCGCAGCACGCGCGCCGGATTCGAGGTGGCGCTCAGCACGAGGTCCACCGCGGTCCCGGCGGTCGGCGGCGCGGCGACCTCGTCCGCCCGCCCGGTGTCCCCGTTGAACCGCCAGTACGCCCAGGCCGCGCCGGCGTTGGCGAGCAGTGCCGCGACCGCCGCCACGGTCAGGATGGTGCGGGCGCGCCGGTCGAACCGTTGCCGCGGTCCGGGCCGGTGCACCTCCCAGGTGGGTTCCTCGTGATCCGCGAGATCCAGCTCGATACGCGCGGACGGCGGGTCGTCGCCGGCGGTGACACCGTGCAGGACGTCACGCCGGTTCACGAAGAAACCTCGGTGGTCGCAGCCGCGCCGGGGGCGCTCGGGTGTGGCATGCGGCTCGTTCCTCCTCGAAGGCCGGTGGGATGTTGCCGGGTTCGGCGCTCAATACAACGTTCCCCGACGCAGATGTCCGATGTGATCGGTTTTCCGTACGCCCTTCCGGCGCATAAATCGGACAGGTCTGCCCATGCGGCTTAACTCTGCGGGGTGATTCGATCGACCGTACGACCTCCTGCCCGGAATGATCGTTTTCGGCCGGTAACCGGTGCTGCCAGCCACGACGTCGCCCCGGCGAGGTCGCACCACACCCAAATCGGCGGACATGACGGCAAGCCCTCGGTGCGGCCGCACCGAGGGCTCCCACGGGTTTCGCCTACCCGACGGCGGGTGGCGGCTCCACCGCGGTGCTCTCCGACTCGATCGGCGCCGGCGCCGGAACCCGCTCCGGAGCGCCCGGACCCGTCGTGGTGACCTTCGGTTCCGGCCGCTTCCCGTGCCCGCCGGACCCGGTGCCCGCACCCGGCGAACCCGCGGGTCCCTTCCCGGAACCGGCCGGTGACGCCCCCGGTCCGGCCGGTGCGGTCGCGGTCGTGGCCGGACCCGGCTCGACCGCCCCGCCCCCGGCCGTGGCCGTTCCGCTCGGACTCGCCGGCCGGGCGGCGGGCGCGGCCGGGAGAGTGAGCTCCTCGCTCTTCGGGCTCGCGTCCCCGCTCCAGCCGTGCAGCTTCGGCGTGACCGTCCAGTACCACCTGCCACCGGCCAGCTCACCCGTCGTGAAGCTCACCGACTCGGTCGCGGCGCCCCCGGCCACCACCGTCCGGCTGATGTCCGGTTTCGCCGGACCGCCTGCGTGATGGGCGATGACGAGATAGTGGTCCATCGGAGAGCCGGGAGTGATCTCCTGCCGTCTCCACCTGACGACGACCTCCCCCGGCTTCTCGAGGATCCGCGGTGTGCTGCCACGCGGCATACCGGCTGCCTGTGCTGTCACCGCGCTGACGCCGGGCACGGACCAGTCCGCGTAGACCGCGAGCATGCCGCCGAAAGCCACCAGCATGGTGGTCGTTCCCATCAGCAGATATCTGGCCCGGTTCCGCATCAGCCCTACCCTCGTGATCGCCGGTCGCAACGACAGTCAGGGCGCACCGACGCCCCGCCCGGAATGTCAGTTGCCGGCGCCCGCACCGGTGCCCGGGGCGGATCCGCTCCCCGAACCCGAGCCGGCCGCATCGGCGATTCCGCCGGTCAGGTTCGCGGTGATGGTGAAGACGGCGCCGGCGCAGACCGGCAGGGCCTCTTCGTCCATCGTGATGGAGCCCAGGGACACCGCCGTCGCCGTCGTGCCGGAGGCGACGGTGGTGCCGGCCGGAACCGCGCCGAACTCCAGCTTGGCCTCACCCGCGCCACAGCCCTGCTTGTTCGAGGTGACGTTGCTGATCGCGATCTCGGTCACCTGGACCGGATAGTCGTTCGGGTTGTTCAGGCTGGCGGACGTGATCGCCACGGTCTTCCCCGGATACAGGCGGGACGTCGTGGTGCTGCCGAGGTTCGCCGTGGCCCGGACCGGCAGGATCGAGGAGGACGCGGCGTAGACGGTGCCGTTGCCGGAGAACCAGCCCTGGGCGTAGGCGAAGGCGGCGGTCCCACCCGCGACGGCCAGAACGGAGCCGGCGACGACGGCGGCGGAGCGCTTGGTGAAGTTACCCATGTGAGTGTTCCTCCTGGAACGGGACGGCGTGCGGTCACCCCGTCGCGGGTCAGGTGCGACGGAAACGGGGTGCACGTCGTTAATCGGATGTCACCGGGGCCCACAAGGCCACCCGGCGCTGCGACAAAGATGGCGGACCCGTCCCAGCCCGGCGATCGTCCGTACCGTCGGCCTGTTGCATGCGAGACGACGGCGGACGCGACCCGTCCCGGCTAACCCGCAGGCGTGACAGCGCCCGCCGTACCGAT
Source organism: Actinoplanes utahensis (assembly GCF_016862455.1). GTDB lineage: Bacteria > Actinomycetota > Actinomycetes > Mycobacteriales > Micromonosporaceae > Actinoplanes > Actinoplanes utahensis. The sequence goes on along the minus strand of NZ_BOMZ01000033.1, from coordinate 10,702 downwards.
CAATCCCGGTCTTTCCGAAGATCGGTAGAACCGCTCTCACCTGCGACGAAGGCCGCCCGCACCATTCGACCGATCAGGCAAGCCCGAGTTCTCCTCGGATTGCCGGGGAGGCCCGAGAAGATGCTTGAAACGTGAATTCCGGGTTCGAGAAAAGGTGAAACCGGAATGGGTCTCGGAACGATTTCAGCGCATCGAACCCTAACGGATTAGGCCATCGGGCCCGTCAGTCGCCTGAAAGATGCTTAGGCGCTATGCCTCTGTCGGTCGCTCGGCTTTCACCAGGAACCGGTGCGCCCGCACGGTGAACTCGCCCCGGGCCCGGATGACCGCGGTGAGGCGGGCCAGCTCACGTTCGTACCGCATCGGGGTGAAGTCCCGGATCTGCCAGGGAACCGTGCGCAGATGGTGGACCACCGCCGCGATGTCGCGGAAGGTCAGCAGCGGCCGCTCCTCCCGCACGTCGGTGACCCGCAGCCCGGCCGCGAGCAGCGCGGTCGCCGCGACCTCGGCGTCCCAGCGCCGGGGATGCGGGGGAGGGGCGCCGAGGGCGGTGTTCAGCTCGGCCAGGTCGTCGCTGCCGACCTGCTGGGTCAGCAGCACGCCCCCCGGCTTGAGCAGGCGGGCGATGTCGGCCGCCGGAAGCCGCCCGTGCCGGCTCAGCACGAGGTCGAACTCGTCCTCCTCGGACGGCAGCTCGGTCAGCACCGGCACGCCGAACGGAGCCAGTCGCTCCCGGGCGGCCGGGGTGTTCCGCGCCCAGGTCTCCACCGCCACCGTGTGCGAGGGCAGCGGGGCCAGCTCGGCGAGCAACTCGCCGCCGCCGGTGTCGAGGTCGAGGACGCTGGTGGCCCGGCGGACCAGAGGGCGAGCCAGATCCAGGTACGACCAGGTCGGCTCGGACGCCACGGCCAGGCCGTCCAGCCAGGCGAACTCCCACCCGGTCATGGAGGCGCCGGTAGCCGCGGCGTTGAGATCTTCCCCCTGCCGGTTGCTGCGCACGGACCGAACGTAGCCGGACTCCCGGTTCCCCAGCGACTCGATCTCACGGCCTTTCCAGGACCGGTGCCGGACTGTGGCTGAACGGTTACCAGATCAGTGGCGGACCGGCATCAGTAGCGAGAAACGGGACTCTTCACCCACCGGGCGGATCACGAGCGGCTGGACCGGGCCGTCCAGTGCGAGCACGAGCTGTCCGGGGCCGCCCGCGTCCACGGCCTGCAGCAAGAACTCCCGGTTGACCGCGATGTGCGAGTCGGCGCCGGCGGCCCACTCGTCGGCGCCGACGGCCCGGAGATCGCCGTCCGGGCCGACCGCCAGCACCGACACCGGGTAGGGCCGCCCCTCGTGCTCCCGGTCGATCACCGGGGCGCCGGCGATCAGGTCGCGCAGGGCGCCGGCGTCGACGGTGACCCGTTGCGGGCCCGGGTCGATCAGGCGCCGGTAGTCGGGGAACTCCATGTCGAGAGGCTTGCCCTCGACCACCCGGCCGGTGGAACCGGTCGCGGTGACCCGGTCGGCGGTCAGGTCGAGGGTGAGCGTGCCGGAGCGGAGGTCGTGCAGGTCCCCGGCGAGACCGAACGGCAGGAAGAGCCGGGCCGCGGAACCTTCGACGGTGGCGGTGACCGAGGCGACGGCGATCCGGTAGCGGTCGGTGGCGGCCAGCGTGACGGTGCCGTCGCCGGTCTCCAGCAGCACGCCGGCCGGGATCGGGCCGGTGGATCCGGCAGCTGCGAACAGCACGGCGCCGAACGCGGCGGACAGGTCGGCGGCGGTCAGGGTGATCCGGGTCATCAGGTTCTCCTCCAGGTCGAGCAGGGTGTGCAGGCGGAGGAGCTCACGCCGGGCGTCGGCGAGACCGGACTCCAGGCGGGTGAGATGGGTGTCCAGCGTCACCCGTACCAGCGCGGGGTTCCGCATGTCGCGCACCGCCGCGGCGATCTCGGCGACCGGCATGCCCACCCGCCGCAGCCCGGCGATGAGCCGGGCCGCCTTGATCTGGTCCGTGGTGTACCGGCGATAGCCGGTCGCCGGGTCCACCGCGGCGGGGACCAGCACGCCCGCGCCGTCGTAGAACCGCAGCGCGCTGACGCTCAGCCCACTGGCCCGGGCCACCTCGCCGATGCCTCGCATGTCGCTCTCCACGTCCTCGAACCCTGGTGTCTCGACCTCGTCGAGAGTCAAGCGTGCACCCGCGCTCTCCTCGTGCCCGGTGGAGAGGGTCAGGCCTGAATCAGAAGCATGGTTCCCAGCGCTGCCATGACCAGGGCGATCAGGGCGTCGAGCACCCGCCAGGCGCCCGGCCGGGCCAGCAGCGGGGCCAGTCTCCGCGCGCCGAGGCCGAGCGTGACGAACCAGGTCAGGCTGGCGGCCGCCGCGCCCAGGCCGAACGACCAGCGGTCGGCGTGCTGTTGCGCGACCGAGCCGAGCAGCAGCACGGTGTCCAGATAGACGTGCGGGTTGAGGTAGGTCAGCGCGAGGCAGGTGAGCAGGGTCGCCCGGAGGGTGGCCGGGGCCTTCGCCGCCGGGTCCATCGCCTGCGGGCGCAGCGCCCGGCCGGCGGCGAGCACCGCGTAGCCGATCAGGAAGGCGGCCCCGGCGTAGCGGATCACCGTGATCAGCCCCGGTCGCGCCTCGATCGCGGCGCCGAGGCCGGCGATCCCGGCGGAGATCAGCGCCAGGTCGGAGAGGGCGCAGGTGAGCACGACCGGGAGCACGTGTTCCCGGCGCAGGCCTTGGCGCAGGACGAACGCGTTCTGGGCGCCGATGGCGATGATCAGGACAGCCGACGCGACAAAACCGGCTAAAGCGGAGGAGGCCATGATCCGACGCTACGGTCCGGGCGAACCAAGCTCCAGCTAATCATTCTCAAGATGGATTAAATTCTCTAACGTGGACCAGGTGCAGTTGGCGACCTTCCAGGCCGTCGTGGAGCAGGGTGGTTTCGAGGCGGCGGCACGGGTGTTGCACGTCACGCCGTCCGCGGTCAGTCAGCGGATCAAAGCCCTCGAGCAGAGTGTCGGCCAGGTCCTGGTGCGGCGCGCCAAGCCGTGCGCGGCCACCGTCGCCGGCGAGGCCGTGCTGCGGTTCGCCAACCAGGTCGCGCTGCTGGAGGGCGAGCTCTTCGGCGCCGAGACCACCCGGCTCTCCGTGGTGGTCAACGCCGACTCGCTGGACAGCTGGTTCCTGCCGGTGCTGACCAGCCTGCCCGGCGTGCTCTTCGAGCTGCACACCGACGATCAGGATCACACCGCGGACCTGCTGCGCTCCGGTGCCGTGATGGCCGCGGTCACCGCCGATCACGTGCCGGTCCAGGGCTGCCGGGTGGAGAGGCTGGGCGTCATGCGCTATCGGGCGGTGGCCGCGCCCAAACTCGACATCTCCGATCTGAACCGGACACCGGTGCTCGCCTACAACCGCAAGGACCGGATCCAGCACCGGTTCCTGACCGCCCGCTACGACCCGCCGGTGCACTACATCCCGGCCACCGCCGCCTTCAACCAGGCGATGCTGCTCGGCCTGGGCTGGGGGATGCTCTACGAACGGGAGGCCGTCCCGCACCTGGAGGCCGGCCGCCTCGTCGAGATCCGCCCCGGCCGCCACCTGGACGTGCCTCTCTACTGGCAGTGCTGGCGGCTCTCCTCGCCGAGCCTGGACGCGCTGACGGCCGCCGTTCGCACGGCGGCCGCCCTGGTCCTGCGATAGGAGAGAGATCAGTCGTTGGCGTGCAGCGCGCTGTTCAGCTCGATGCCGGTGCCCTTGCGCGGCTTCGCCTCCAGGGCGCCGGAGACCGAGTTGCGCCAGAACAGGAGATTGTTCACACCGGACAGCTCGATGGCCTTCACCACACGGCCGTCGGGCAGCGTGATCTTCGAGGCGGCGGTGATGTAGACGCCCGCCTCGACCACGCAGTCGTCGCCGAGCGAGATTCCCACACCCGCGTTCGCGCCGAGCAGGCTGCGCTCGCCGATGCGCACCTTCTCCTTGCCGCCGCCGGAGAGCGTGCCCATGATCGACGAGCCGCCGCCGATGTCCGAGCCGTCACCGACCACCACGCCCTGCACGATCCGGCCCTCGACCATCGAGGTGCCGAGCGTGCCCGCGTTGAAGTTGACGAATCCCTCGTGCATGACGGTGGTGCCGGACGCCAGATGGGCGCCGAGGCGGACCCGGTCGGCGTCGGCGATCCGGACACCGGCCGGCACCACGTAATCGATCATGCGGGGGAACTTGTCGACCCCGTAGACGGCGAGCTGACGGCCCGCCGCGCGCTCCAGGAAACGCAGCTCGTCGACCTGCTCCGGCAGACACGGGCCGGCCGAGGTCCAGGCCACGTTGGCCAGCTTGCCGAAGATGCCGTCCAGGTTCAGCTCGTTCGGCCGGACCAGGCGGCTGGACAGCAGGTGCAGGCGCAGGTACGCGTCCGAGGCGTCGGCGATCGGGTCGGCCAGCGACTTGACCGTCACCCGCACCTCGACGGTGCTCAGTCCGGGAAGAAGCTTCGGCCCGGTCTGCCCGGCCGGGAGCGCCGGCGCGTCGGCAGGCTCCTCACCGAGGCCCAGGAAGCCGGCCGGGAACCAGGTGTCCAGGACCTGGCCGTCGGCGGTCACGGTGGCGAGGCCGATGCCCCAGGCGGGCGAAGTCGAGATCACGGTTTCCACGAGGCGAACTTTACCGGAGCCTCATTGGCCGTCAGTTGGCTCGTCGCCCCCCGGTATGGTGCGCACATGGCCAACCCGCTTACCCCGGACGTGCTGGTCGACCCGGTCGTGCTGACCCGCGCCCTGGTCGACATCCAGTCCGTCTCCCGCGACGAGAAGGTGATCGCCGACTGCGTCGAGGACGTCCTCGCCAAGGTGTCGCACCTGAGCGTGCGCCGCGTGGGCAACACGGTGATGGCCCGTACCAAGCTCGGCCGCGAACAGCGGGTGATCCTCGCGGGCCACCTGGACACCGTCCCGGTCAACGGCAACCTGCCGTCCACCGTCGTCGACGACCTGATCTACGGCTGCGGCACCGCCGACATGAAGGCCGGCGTCGCCCTCGCCCTGCACCTGGCCGTCACCCTCCCCGACCCGCAGTACGACCTGACCTACCTGTTCTACGAGGCCGAGGAGATCGAGTCCGAGTTCAACGGGCTCAACCTGGTCGCCCGCGAGCACCCGAAATGGCTCGAGGCCGACCTGGCGGTGCTGCTCGAACCCACGTTCGGGACCGTCGAGGCCGGCTGCCAGGGCACCATGCGGGTGCGGGTGCGCACCCGGGGCCGGCGCGCGCACACCGCCCGTGCCTGGCGCGGGGTCAACGCCATCCACGCCGCCGGCGAGGTGCTGCGCAGGCTGGAGAAATACCACCCGCGGACGGTCACCATCGACGGCTGCACCTACCGGGAGGGCCTGAGCGCGGTCCGGATCTCCGGCGGCGTCGCCGGCAACGTGGTGCCCGACGAGTGCAGTGTCGACGTCAACCTGCGGTTCGCCCCGGACCGCTCGGAGGACCAGGCCCTCGAGCACCTGCGCGAGGTGTTCGACGGCTTCGACCTCGAGGTCACCGACTCGGCCCCCGGCGCGCTGCCCGGCCTGGACGCCGCCCCGGCCCGCGAGTTCCTCGCCGCCGTCGGCATCGAGCCGGCCGGCAAGCTGGGCTGGACCGACGTGGCCCGGTTCGCCGCCCTCGGCGTCCCGGCGCTCAATTACGGCCCGGGCGACCCGTCGCTCGCGCACGCGCCGGACGAGCACGTCGAGATCGGCAAGATCCGGGACGGGGTCGCCACCCTTTACCGCTGGCTCGCTCCCTAGTGCTCAATATCGGACGGTCACCCGCCCCACGGCACGCTGCGGTGGGGGGATCTCCATGGTCGCTTCCGGATCCACTGCCGGCTCGGAGTCCCGCCCCGCGAAGGCGGCCCGCCGTTCCTCCAGCACCAGGCGGATCCGGCGCTGCATCCTGAGACGCTCGTATCGGTTCGTCACGGTGGTCGCTCCTTCGCCGGGAGCCCGGTGATGCCAGGGTCGGTAACAGTACACACGCGGCAGAGTCACTGTCGGTTGCTTCAATCTGGCAAAAAGGTCTGCGGGTCGCAATGCTCTTACCGAAACGCGACCGGTTATTCACCGGGTACTGACGGTCCGCACTACCTTTGTGGCATGACGGAGAGCACCAACGGACGACCCCATCCGGGTCCGGAGCGCCACCGCGGGGCGGTCACGTTGCGCCGTGACTCCATCCCGCCGAGCACAGCCGATCAGAAACTGCTCGACTCCGAGCACCGGGGCGAGTGGAAGACGAAGGACTCGTGGCGGGTGCTGCGCATCCAGTCCGAGTTCGTCGAGGGGTTCGACACGCTCGCCGACCTGCCGCCGGCCGTCAGCGTCTTCGGCTCGGCCCGCAGCGCCCCCGACAGCTACGAGTGCGAGCTCGCCGAGAGCCTGGGCGCGGCCCTCGCCGAGCAGGGCTACGCGGTGATCACCGGCGGTGGCCCCGGCGTGATGGAGGCGGCGAACCGGGGCGCCGCCGAAGCCGGCGGCCTCTCCGTCGGCCTCGGCATCGAGCTGCCGTTCGAGCAGGGCCTCAACGACTGGGTCGACATCGGCATCGACTTCCGCTACTTCTTCGTCCGCAAGACCATGTTCGTCAAGTACGCGCAGGCCTTCGTGGTCCTGCCCGGCGGCTTCGGCACCCTCGACGAGCTCTTCGAGGCGATCACCCTGGTCCAGACCAAGAAGGTGACCCGGTTCCCGGTCATCCTGATGGGCACCGAGTACTGGGGCGGCCTCCTCGACTGGATGAAGCGCCGGATGCTCGACGAAGGCAAGATCAGTGCCATGGATCTCGAACTCATCCAGGTCACCGACGACGTCGCCGAAGCAGTCCGGATCATCATGGACTCCGGCGCGCGCAACGGGCAGCAGTGACGTGGCCGCGATCTGCGTCTTCTGCGCCTCCTCCAACACCCTCGAGGAACGCTGGACCGACCTCGCCCACGAAACCGGGCGCGTCCTCGGCGAACGCGGTCACACCCTGGTCTCCGGCGGTGGCTGCGTCGGCATGATGGGCGCGGTCACCGACGGCGCCCGATCCGCCCGGGGCCACACGCTCGGCATCATCCCGCAGTGCCTGGTCGACCTCGAGGTCGCCGACCGGGCCTCGGACGAGCTGATCGTCACCGGCGACATGGCGGCCCGGAAAAACCTGATGATCGACCGCTCGGACGCGTTCATCACCCTGCCCGGCGGGCTCGGCACCCTCGACGAGCTGTTCGAGGTCTGGACCACCGCCACCCTCGACGTCCACCGCAAACCGATCGTGCTCCTCGACCCCGACGGCTTCTACGACGGACTGCTCCACTGGCTCTCCGGCCTGACCGACCAGAAGTTCATCCGCCCGCCGGCGATGGAGTTGCTGCACGTCGTGCGTACCGTCGCGGAAGCCGTCGACCACATCGAGACCCGTCTCGCCGCGGGTCCGCCCGATGCGCCTTCCGGCACCGCCTCCGGCACGGCCAGCCCCGCGGAGCGCTGATCCCCCGACTTCCGGTCATCCCGTCTCGCACACCCTTTATCGGTACGCTCCTCGCGCTCTGCCTCGCCAGATGTCCGTCCGGCGCGGCCCGGTGAAGCACGGAATCTCCCGTCTTTCCGGGCCGCGTGCGCGCTCCGGCGTTCCGCAGGCCGGGACCGGTTACCGGTCGCGGGTCGGCTCCGGTGTTGCGCAGGCCGGGGCCCGGTTACCGGCTGCCGGTCGGCTCCGGCGCTTCGCGAGCTGAGGTTCGGCTCTCCGTGCGGCGCTGCCGTTCCCGGTAGCCCGGGTGAGGTTTCGGTGGGCAGGCGCCGGCTTTCCACTGGCCGGGCAGTCCGAACGGGCTCACCCGAATCGGCCGTCCTGGTGTGAATCCGGGGCCGGGCTCCTTCCTGGCTCGGAATAACGTCATACCGGCGTGCTCTCATAGATGCCGTGAGCCCGCCGGTCCCCCTTCCCCCGGTGCGCCGTCCGGCGAGTTACCGCCTGGTCCGGCGCCCCCGCCCGGTCCTGCCCGAGTTGCCTGCCGACCCGGTCCAGCGCCGGGTCACCGGCCACACCACCGGGCCCCTGCTCGTGCTCGGCGGTCCCGGCACCGGCAAGACCTCGGTCCTGGTCGAGGCCGTCGCCGCCCGCATCGCCGAGGGCGTCGACCCGGAGCGCATCCTGATCCTCACCTTCGGCCGCCGGGGCGCCGCCGCCCTGCGCGACCGGATCGAGGCCCGCGTCGCCGACGATCCCGGCCGCATCGTGCACGAGCCCCTGGTCCGCACCTTCCACGCCTACGCGTTCGGTCTCCTTCGCCGGGCCGCCGCCGAGCGCGGCGAGCCCTCTCCGCGGCTGCTCACCGGCCCCGAGCAGGACCTGATCATCCGCGAGCTGCTGTCCGTCGTCGCCGACCCCGACACCCCCGACGATCAGATCGGCTGGCCCGAGGCCCTGCGCCCGGCCCTGCCCACCCGCGCTTTCGCCCAGCAGTTGCGCGACCTCATGCAGCGCGCCGCCGAGCGCGGCGTCGGCCCGGTCGAGCTGGCCCGCCTGGGCGAGCGCCTGGGCCGTGACGACTGGCCCGCCGCCGCCCGTTTCCTCCGGGAATACGTCGCGGTCCTCGCCTTACGTGACGTCACCACCCGTGGCTCCGCCGCCTACGACCCCGCCGAGCTGGTCCGTGCCGCCTCCGGACTGCTCGCCGACGAGCCCGACCTGCTGGAGGCCGAGCGCCGCCGCCTCGCCTTCGTCTACGTCGACGAGCTGGCCGAGACGGACCCCGCCCAGATCGAGCTGCTCAACCTGGTCGCCGGCGGCGGCAAACCCTTGGTCGCCTTCGCCGACCCCGACTCCTCCGTCTATGCCTTCCGTGGCGCCGATCCCACCGTGGTCACGACTTTCCCGACCACTTTCCCGACCGCCTCCGGCACCCCCGCCGAGACGATCACCCTGCACACCAACTACCGCGCCGTCCCACCCCTGCTCACCGCCACGTCCCGCGTCGCGCGCCGCATGCGCGGTCCGTTCCGCCACCGCCCCATGCGCCCACCCCAGCCCACCCCATCCCCGGACAGCCCTGCCTCATCCGCCGGCATCACCGTCCCGGCCGGGGATGGTTCCGCCGCATCTGCCGGTGTGGCTGGTCCGGCCGGGGGTGGCTCTGCCGCATCTGCCGGTGTGGCTGGTCCGGCCGGGGATGGCTCCGCCGCATCCGCTGGCATCGCCGCTCTGGCTCCGGACGCCCGCAGCACCGCCGTCGCGAGTTCGCCCCTGGAGACCTCGGCGGGCGACGGACCCGCCGCGGCCTCTGCGGCGGGAGGTCCCGGCACCGGGGCCGCCACGGCTGAGACGACGGGCACGGGAACGGCCGGGTCCGGTGCGGCCGGGGCCGAGGTGGTCGAGGCCGGGGCGTTCGGTCCACGGCCGGAGGCGGTGGTGCGGACCTTCCGGTCGACGGCTGCGGAGACCGCCTACATCGCGCACGCGCTGCGGGAGGCGCACCTGCTGCACGGCGTGCCCTGGTCACGGATGGCGGTGCTGATGCGGTCCACCACGCTGCAGCAGCCTTCGGTACAGCGCGCCCTCGCCGCCGCCGGGGTTCCTACCGTCGTCCATCCCGAGGACCTGCCGCTGCACCTGCAACCGGCTGTCGCACCGTTCCTGCTGTTGCTGCGCTGCGCGATCGACCCGCCGGCGCTCACCGAGGAAGCCGCTGTCGCGCTGCTGCACTCTCCGCTCGGCGGGGCGGACCCGCTCTCGGAGCGGCGGTTGCGGCAGGGTCTGCGGGCGCTGGCGGTGGCCGCCGGCGACCGTCGTCCCTCCGGTGAGCTGCTGGTCGACGCGGTTCGCGACCCGTCCGGCCTGGACCTGGTGGAGCGGCGCTGGGCCCGGCCGGCACAGACCATCGCCCGGCTGATCACCGTGGCCCGGGAGGCGGCCGCCGAGCCGGGCGCCTCCGCTGAACAGGTTCTGTGGACGGTCTGGCGGGAGAGCGGCCTGCACGACCGATGGTTCGCGATGAGCACCGGTGACGTTCCGATGCCGGAGCAGCGTGACTCCGGCCGGGCCCGGCAGTGGCGTTCCGAGGCGGCCGACCGTGACCTGGACGCGATGGTGGTCCTGTTCGACGCCGCCGCCCGGTTCACCGACCGCCTGCCCGGTGCGGGGGTCGGTGTCTTCCTCGACCACGTGCTCGGCCAGGACCTGCCCGCCGACTCGATCGCCCCGAGCGCCGACCGTGGCGAGGCCGTCCGCCTGCTGACCGCCCATGCCGCGAAAGGCCTGGAGTGGGATGTCGTGATCATCGCCGGCGTCCAGGAGGGCATCTGGCCGGACCTGCGTCTCCGCGGCAGCCTGCTCGGTTCCGAACGTCTCGTGGACGTGATCGCCGGCCGTCCCGCTTCCGGGCCCGAGGCGGTGATGGCCGAGACCTCCGCCCTGCTCGACGAGGAGCGCCGCCTGTTCTACGTGGCGGTCACCAGGGCTCGCCGCCGCCTGGTCGTCACCGCCGTCGCCTCGGCCGCGGCCGGCGGCCAGATCGGCGAGGAGCAGCCGAGCCGCTTTCTCACCGAACTCGCCACTCCCGTCCGCCGTTTCGGCGACGGCCCGGGCGGCCTTCCTCCCACTCCACCGGGCCCCGATCCCTGGGACACCGGCCCACCCGACCGCCCGACCCCGCCGGACCACCCGGACATCCCGA